>NZ_BAAGIB010000003.1:0-735035 GCF_054658235.1 Roseibium sp. LAB1
CCCCCGAAAGAGCCTGAGATCGCAAGGCCAACGCCGCCTACGCTTCCCTTCCTTCAATAATCAAATTGTCAAAGAACAGAGGACCTAAACCCTCTCAAGCCGTAACCAGAACTCAACAAAAACCGTCCAACATCCGAACCGTAAAGCCCGACCTCAAGGACCAATTTTCTGGAATTAAGGTCACAAAACCCTGTCGCCAGCGACGTTGCCGCCGTCGATGAACCGGGTTATACGCAGACCAACTCACCCCGTCAACAACCGTTTTCGAAAAAAATCAAAAAAACCGAAAAAACTTTCATCCGTTCCGTTAAAGTCAATAAATACAATAACTTAATAGTTATCCACCTTCCTGCACAAACGGCGACACAAGCAGGCCGGAGCCTAGTCCGCCGGCTGCTGCAATGAGCGCCATGCCCAGGTTTCGGGCACCTTCCGCAGGGGCTTCCTCGCGTGCAAGAAGGTCAAACAGGTGAACCGCCAGAATTGCGCCCGAAGCACCGATCGGATGGCCTCTGGCAAGAGCGCCGCCCATTTGGTTGAGACTGTCAGATGCCAGGTTCAGCCCTTGTGCGGTCACCATTGCCTGAACCGCGTAGGCCTCCATGAGTTCCACTGCGGCCAGGTCAGTCGCATCGATGCAAAGGTCAGCGAACATGGCTTTCGCCACCTTACCCGGAACCAGCGACGGCTGCGCCGGGTTCCCGCCGGCACTTTTACCTGACAGGATTTTCAGCCCGGCCTTCGTGTCGGTCCTCATCCCTTCACCATTGCGTCGGTGAAAGACATCTTCGGACATAAGCAGCACCGCGGCGGCTCCATCGGCTTCGCAGGCGATGGTGGCAGCGTTGAGGCCGGTTTCGGCCACACCGGCCAGTAGCGGCGCCCTGAGGGCCGTCCTGAGAGACAGGTCTCTTGTGAAACTGTCCTCAAGAGGCAACGTGCCTCCGGCACCGATCAGACGCTCGCGAAGACGAGCCAGCGCCGTCCGCGCCTTTTCATGAGAGTTGACCGCGAAGGTTGCCTGGGCTTCTCGCGTCGTGCCTGTTTCCGCGGCAAGCGCGGCGGCTGCTTCTGCCAGATCCGGATCGGCAAAGGGAACGGGCGCGAACGCAGGACGGTCATAGGCAAGCGGTGCGTCTTCCGGGCCTACGGGTCTTGTCATGCGGATCGGCGAGCGGCTGAAGCTCTCTGCGCCGCCGGCCAGAACAATGTCGGCTGCACCGGCCTCGATCATCCGCGCGCCCATGAGGATCGCGTCCAGACCCGAGCAGCACTGCGTATCGATGGTCAGGGCGGGCACGGTTTGCGGCAAGCCGGCGCGCAGCGCTGCGAGCCGCGCCGGATTACCGCCGCCGTAAAGAGCGTTGCCCAGAAAGACGCAATCGACATCTCCCGGCTCGATACCGGCGTCAACAATCAGCTGAGCGAGAACGGGAGCAGCAAGCTCGTCCGCCTGCAGCATGGCAAGTGCGCCGCCGCGCGGGCAAACCGCCGTTCGCCGTGCCGCTGCAATCACTGCCCTGCGTGTCTGCGTCACCCGCTGCCTCCACCTTTCGCCAATTCGGCCACGATTTTCTGAATATCCGGCTTTCCGCCCGGCGTCAGCGGCAGCTTTGTCCGGAAGTTTATGTGCCTTGGCACCTTGCCGGGTGCGAGATGCGCTCGGCAATGGCGCAGCAGTATCTGCTCCGCGTCTGCCAGGGCCGCGCTCAGTTCAACGACCGCTTCCAGCCGGTGCCCGCGCACCCGGTCCGGCAATCCTGCGACGACGGCAAGAGCAACGGAAGGATGTTCCACCAGCACGGCCTCAACTTCTTCCGGGTAGACATTAAGACCGGCGGTTATGACCATACGGTTTTCCCGGCCGGTCAGAAACAGGAAGCCCCGCTCGTCGAGAAAGCCGTGGTCGCCGACGGTGAGCCAGCCGTCCCGCCAGAGCGTGTCCGGTGCGGTGCCGCAGATATAGTGCGAAAACAGCAGACCGCTCCGTACCCAGATCGGACCGGCGGAACCCGGTCCAGTCGGTGCCGCCGGGTCGCCGATCACGATGTCCACCCCTTGTGCGGCACGCCCGACCGAGCCAGAGGGAACATTGTCTTCAGGAGAGGCCAGGGTGATGAAACTGGTCTCCGAGGCACCGTAGAACTCGAACAGTCTTGCCTCGGGGAAAACAGACTTCAATGCCTGCCGGTCAGCCTCGCGCCACTTGGCGCCACTGGCGAGAACCTGCTTGACGGCCGTGACAGGCCCACTTCGTCTGGCGGTTTCGGCCAGAAAGTGAAGCTGGGTCGGCGTTGCATAAAGAACCGAGCCGGCGGAAGCGCCGCCAAGGTCTCTCAGGACGGCGCGCGGATCGAAGCGCGGCATCAGAACCACGTGCTGCCCGCAGGCAAGCCCGCAAACAGCGCCATAAAGATGAAGAGAATGCGTGAGCTGGCCCGGCAGGACGATGCGGCTGCTGTCTGAAATACCGAATGCGTGTGCGGACAGCCTGAAACTTTCGAGCCACGACCCATGGGAACGCACATAGCCCTTCGGAACACCGCTGGAACCGGACGTGAAGCCCGCATAGAAGAGATCGTCTTCCTCCGGTGGCGCCTCCGGTACTCGTTCCTCTTCGGCTGAAAAGACGCCACCCGACTGCAATGCCGGAAAGGCAGCGTCATCGATGACCATGTCCGGCGCGATTGCGTCAAGTACGGCGGAGGTGTGCAACGCGGGCCAGTCCGGGTCCATCACGGTGGCGACGCGACCGGTGCGGGCGCAGGCAAGGAAACAGACGATAAGGGCCGCCGGATCCCTGAGACGCAGGACGACACGCCCCCCGCGGCTTGTCCGTGTGACAAGCGCTTTTTCAATCCGGCCGATCCGGGCTGTCAATTCCCGCCAGGACAAGCAGTCCGGGCCGCATGTCAGTGCGGCGCCGGTGGCTTTCTCTCTGGCAAACCGGTCGAGACTGTCGCCGACGAAGGCCATGATGCGGCCTCGCTTGGTGTTCGGGATTACGAACGGGACAGAACGGCACCCGGCAGACCGCGCGCGACGGTCTGAGCGATGATTGCCGCAAGCGCAACCTTGACCATATCGCCGGGGAGATAGATTGCGCTGCCGAGCGCGGCTTTCGGCAGGGAAAGGCCGGCCATGATGGCAACTCCCGGAACGCCGAAGGCGTAGACCACCAGAATGCCGCCAACAGCGGCAGAGATGGCGGCAGAGACCAGAATGTTCAGCTCACGGGTCGATTGCATGATCCAGCCCGCCACGAACGCTCCGATCGGCCAGCCGATCAGGAAACCGACGGACGGGCCCATGAAGACACCGAGGCCGCCGCGACCACCGGACAGGAACGGCAATCCGAGCGCGACGAGGAACAGGAAAAGAAGGACGGCGAGGGCACCGCGTATCGGGCCGAGCATGACACCGGCCAGCATGACACCAAGGGTTTGCGCCGTGATCGGTACGCCGCCGAGAAAGGCGATTGCCACTGGCGGGACCAACCCCAGGGCAGCAATCAGTGCAGCGTAGAAAGCAACATGCACAAGGGACCTGTCAGCCATGATGAATTCGACCTTCTTCTCGTTAACAAGGATGCTGCCACTCAACCCCGAGCCGAACACACCGCATGAGGTTCGTGCAACGTAATCGAGGGCGGGATAGCCCAGTTTTCTACCAAACGCCAGCGATATCCAGCTTCTTTTCGGTCATCTTGACAAGCCGTCCGACCCGCCCCGCGCCTTGAGCGCTTCGGCGACATGATCGGACATGCTCAAGGACTGAATGGCAAAGGGCGCCAGCAGACGCCATGAATTTCGCGAGCCGGTCCGGGCCTGCCAGGCTTCACGCAGCTGACCGAAAACCACAAGCATGTAAGGAGCGAACCGAAGCACCAGTGCAACACCAAGCGCCGGTTTGCGTGGAGACAGGCCGATGAACTCGAACGGTTTGAACAGAGGCTGGACAGCGTCCAGCATGTCGTCCATGCGCGTGGTCACCGAAACGAAGTTTGCCGCAAGGATCATGATCGCGAGCCGCAGGACGATTGCGACACCTTCCAGGAAGGTTCCGGACACCCAATGCAGCGCCAGCAGCACAGCAAGCAGAAACGACATCGCTCGCAGAAGCTTCAATTGCGCCAGACCGGCACGCCCGAGGGAGGCGTAGCAAAGAAGAACACCGGCAAGAGCTGGCAGCAGGACCCAGAACGATGTGTACCGCAGCAACAGCAGGCTGGCGATGGCAACAGCCAGCAGCTTCAGCCCCGCGGGCAGACGATGGGCCCAGCTGTTGCCCTGGAGATAGACCGACATCATAGCTCGGCGATCTCCACGTCCATGCCCTGCCGGGACAGGACGTCCTCCTGAAAGGACGCCCGCACGGCATCCGGCTCGCCATCCATGCGCAAGCGCCCGTCCTCCAGCCAGAGAAGCCTGTCGAAGCCGTCAAACTGGCTGAGGTCGTGGCTGACCAGGACAATCTTCTGCGGCAGCGACATGATCTTTTGGCGGATGCGGCACGTCGTCAACGCGTCCAGACTGGCCATGGGTTCATCCAGCACCAGAAGGCGGGGCTCCATGACCAGAACCGCCAGAATACAGATGAGCTGCTTCTGGCCACCGGAAAGCTCGGTGATCGGCTTGTCGGCGAGGGCCGCGCAGCCATGCAGGGCAAGGAATGCGCGGGCTCGGCTGCGGCTTTCCGCCTTGCCAACGCCCAGCTGGGTGAGGCCGAAGGCTATCTCTTCTTCCACGGTGGGGAAAATGGCCTGATGATCCGGATTCTGAAAGACGAAGCCGACATGGCGCGGCAATTCCAGCTCCGCCTCGGCGGAGGGGGCTCCAAACAGCGTGAGACTGCCGCTCGTGGGGCTGCGCAAGCCGTTCAACAGGCGCACAAAGGAACTCTTGCCCGATCCGTTGAGCCCGATAATGCCGATCCGGTCCTCGGCAAGCTGCAGGGTGATCCCTTCCAGGATACGCTCTTTGCCGACACTCAGGCCAACCCGGTCGAAGACTGCATAGGGACTGGCGTCGGGATTACAGACGCAGGGCCTGTCCTTTGCTTTCCTGTTTTTGGGCCAGAATGCCATGTCACCTCGTCGCGGACGGCACTCCTTGCATCGGCCGGTCCATCTTTGCGCGCAGCTTATCGGTCGGATCTGCAGCCTTGTCAAAGCATGACAGGCGTCCGGCGAAATCACACGTCATCGCAAGACGTCACCCTACAGGGCGGGTCAGGTCGGGCAATTCGGCCAATTGGCCGATGGTCGATCTGATGCGCTGGAGAGCCCAGCGGAACCGGTCGTCGGATTGTTCGGATCCGAAGGTAAGGCGCAGATAGGGCGCGGGCTGATGGTCTTTCACCTGAAAATAGCGGGACGACAGCACCGAAATGCCCTGATGTCCGAGAGCATTCTGAAGCGCGTCCGGGTCAACGGTTTCCGGCAGCCGCAACCAGCCGAACACCTTGTTGACGTCGCTTTGCAGGAAATGCGGTGCAAGCAATTCGCGCGCGGCCAGAAACCTTGTGCGGTTGGCCTTGCGCTTCAGACGCAGGGTCTTGAAAAGATGCCCCTCCCGCACCCAGCCGGCAATGAGCTCTGCCGTGATGGGCGACGCCATCCAGGTGCTTTCGCCGATCTTGTTGCGAATACTGTCGCCGAATGGCCCGGGAACATGGACGAAGCCAATCCGGCTGCCGGGGGAGCAGACCTTGGAGATACTGGCAATGGAGGCGGTGCGTTCCGGCGCAAGCGCGCCGAAGGCGGGCAGGGCATCAGGCAAAAAAGGCGTATAGGGATCATCCTCGACGATCTTCAAATCGAATTGCCGTGCCACCGCTACCAGATCCTGCCGTTCCTCGACGGACATGGTGTGGGTGGTCGGGTTCTGCATGTTCGGCATCAGGAAGACGCCCTTGACGCCGTGCGTCTTCGCGGCCTGGGCGAGGGCCGCCGGGTCCATTGCGCCAAACCCGCCGTCGGCGCGGATCAATGCGGGCAGAGGCACGGGCTTCAGGCCGATGCTGGCAAATGAACTGAAGATCGACGGGTAGGTGAAACGGTCGACGGCAACGGCGTCACCCGGGCGGAACAGGGCCTGACAGGTGACCTGGATACCGTGCTGGGCCCCACAGGTGACCGCGACCCTGTCCGGGTCGGCTTCCAGACCGTAATCCTTGAAGACGAGAGCACCAGTCTCGCGATGCGCCTTCAGTCCTTCGGAAGGCACGAACCCGTTCAGCCGGTCGATCCCCACCGTGCGCGCCATCCGCGTCAGGCCCTCGGAAAGACTGGGATTGAGGTGCGGATAGGCGAAGTTTCGCGCCAGGTCGCAGGTTGCCGGCTCGTCTTCCTTCGGAACAAGGGGCGAGACCTTCTGGGTCTCGGAGGCAATATAGGTACCGCGTCCGGTCTCTCCCTTCACCAGCCTGCGCCGCTCTGCTTCGCCATAGGCCCGTGTGATGGTTCCGAGCGTCACGCCAAGCTGATAGGCGAGCTCGCGCTGTGGGGGCAGCCTGTCCCCCTGGGCAAGCGCGCCCGTCTTGATATCGGCTTCCAGTGCGTCGGCGATCGCCAGATAGATCGGCCCACCGGCGGCTTCGATGTTCGGGATCCACATTGTCATGAGAACAATGTTATCATTGACTGATACAATACCTCAAGACAATTAGTATCTCCGCCATTTTGTATCGATTGTATCGAAAAACTCGATGCTTTTCCTGGAGATACCCATGGACTACGCCACGTTTCTTGCCTTCGCGGTGTTCGTTATCGTCATGACGGGCACGCCCGGCCCGGGCAATCTGACCTTTCTGGCCATCGGCGCATCTGCGGGGTATCGCACCGCCTTTCCCGTGATTGTCGCCTCCCAGATCGGCTCCTTGCCGCTCAAGCTTAGCGTTGCCTACGGCCTGGGTCACGTCATGGCCGGTGGCGGCCCCGTGGTGACCATCTTCAAGGTGCTGAGCATGGCCTACATGACCTACCTTGCCTGGCGGATTGTTTCGCTCAGCGTCAAACCGAAAGGTGAAGTCGCCCTGCCCAGTTTCTGGGAAGGACTGCTGATTCACCCGCTCAGCCCGAAGACCTGGGCGATGAACCTTGTGGCCTTCTCCACCTTTCTGGCCGGCAACGGGCTCGGCATCCATGAGAACGCGATGATCCTGGTGGCGGGTTTCACCCTTGGAGGGATGGTGTTCCATTCCCTCTGGGCCCTGGTGGGCGTGTCCATTCTTGCCCTGATCGGAGACGGTCCCCTGATGCGGGCAATCACGGTTTCCATGGCAATTGCCATGCTGGCGGCAACGGTGTGGGCGCTTCTTATCTGAGCGTGGTGATGGCGCCGGTATCGTCGTCGGATCAATAGATGAATGGGATGAACTTGCGCGTTCGGACCGCATAGGCATCGAATTGCGCGCCATAGCGCTGCGACAGATAGGCATCGAGCGCCGGGATGTGAAAGACAACAAAGGAAACGGCCATGAACGCCGGCACCGCAAGTGCCGCAAGGCTGTGGGTCAGCAGAGCCCAACCTGTGAACAGCACCGTGTCGCCAAAATAGTTGATGTGCATGGACGAGGCGAACAGGCCGCCGGTGTAGCAACGGCCACGATTGGCAGGATCGCGTTTCCACCACTTGCGCTGCAGCTCCGACCAGCTGTTGAGAAACGAACCTCCGGCCACCATCGCCAGTGCAGCGCCGTCGAGAAGAGAGAAAGGCACGGCGGCCTGCCGAAAGGCACCGCTGCCAAGAGCAAGAAAGCCGACTTCGAAAAAGGCGATGAATGCTCCCAGTCCAAAGACCTCTGAAAATGCCACCTTTCGGGCTAGCAGATAGAACAATGTCAGCAGGTGACGGGCAAAATAGAGCAGGGTGCAGGCAAGCAGCAGCAAACCGCGCAGAGGGTCGGTCAGCGTGAGTTCCTGCCCGAACCATCTGCCGACCTGCTCCCATCCACCACCCAGAAGAAGCCAGACGCTTACGAGCACACACATGAAGTGAAGGGCCGCAAAGACACTCTTTTGCTGCAGGGACCTATCATGCTGGCGACTGACGCCTCCGGACTGTGCCATGACAACTCCTTCGATCCGAAAACCCGATAACCGGGACTTTGCAGATCGCAAATTTGTTTTCGACCAAATGGACGAAAAAGAGTTCTAGACGACACTTCTCCAGGTGGTCAATATGTTTATCGACCACCTGGACGAAATAATGCCGAAACAGATCGATCACGAAGCCTACCGGCTTGAACTTGCCCGAAAGGCAGCTCCGCTTTTTTCCGAACTTGGCTATTCCGGCCTTGGCATGCGACGGGTTGCCGAAGCCCTGGGCCTGTCGAAAAGCGCGCTCTATCACTACTTTCCGACCAAGAAGAGCCTGTTCCTGGCCTGTACGGAAACGGTGATGATGGAGATGACGGCAGGTGGCGGCACGGAGGCGACGTCACAAGACCCAATGTCTCAAGACCCGGGCACTGCCCTGATCGATTTCGCCAGGAGCCTGGAACCGGGATTTGCCAGCGAAATGTCGCTGCTGTTCGACTATCTGCGTGGAAAGACGGCAGCGGAGATCGCCGATGATCCGGCAATGCAACTGGCCAATGACCATCTTCGCCGTCATGTGCAGAGCCTTGCGGGGAGCGAGGCGGGCGACAGCGTCCTGTGTCTTTTGCTGGGCACCTTGCTGATGCGCCATTTCACCGGCGGCACGCTGGACTATGAAACAATTCTGCCGGCCCTTAAAAAGCTGACCTGATTCAACGCGCTGCGGGAGGCGAGACAGATCCGGCGGAAGGCACCTGCCGGATCTGTCAGATCGGCCAAAGGGAAAACCGCAGCCGGATACAGGTCAGGCAACTCGCCACGCTCTAGCGCTGCAGGTCCTTCAGTTCCTTCTGCCAGCGCGCCTCGAACGACGTTTCATGCGGATTGGGGTCCAACCCGATGTCCCGGCGCAGATCCTCCGGCAGATGAGCCACGTTGAGGCGCTTGCGGGTGCGGGTTGCCGTTCTGGCAAACAGAGAAGCGATAAGGGATCTTAATGAAAAGCCCAAGTTTTGTTGATGAGTCGCGCAGCCTGATTTCGTCTGGGAGAGCCTGAACACGTCTGTAACTCCTGTTTCCTGTGAGTTACATATCGGTGGGTTCCGGTTGTCTTACCAACGAAATTTCGATAGATATGCATAAGGGAGATTTATGCATGTCTGCGCATTTGCCACCACTGTCCGCGATCCGCGCCTTCGAAGCTGCAAGCCGGCACCTGAGTTTTACCAAGGCCGGAGACGAGCTGGGCATGACCCAGGCGGCCGTCAGCTATCAGATCAAGGTTCTGGAAGATCGTCTCGGTTTTCAACTGTTCACGCGAAAGGCCCGCAAGATCGAACTGACCGACAACGGCGGTCAACTGGCCGCGCGGGTGGTCGATGCGTTCTCGTCGCTTCGCAGCGCCTTCGAAGATATTTCCGAAAAGAACGCGGGCCAGCTTGTTGTATCCAGCAACACCACGTTTGCGGTCAACTGGCTGGCCAACCGCCTGTTCGAATTCCAGATGCAGAACCCGGATGTGGGCGTGCGCATCATACCCTACGGCCCGCATGCGGAGCCTGAGTTCAACGAATCCGACATCGTGATTTCCGCCTGCAAGGCCCCGCCGAAAAGCTGGCTGGCGCATGAAATCGTGCGTGCGGACTTTTCGCCGATGCTGAGTCCGAAACTGGCGGAAACGATTGGTGGTATCAGCAAGCCGGAGGACCTGTTGAAACTGCCGCTGGTCGATCCGCAGGATCCGTGGTGGCAGATGTGGTTCGAGGCAGCGGGATTGCCTGATGTCGATCTGAGCGGCCACCCGAGCTCGCGCATGGGGTCACAGGCGCTTGAGGCCAACCGGGCTATTGCGGGCCAGGGGGTCGCGATCCTGACCCCTTATTTCTGCAAGACGGCACTTGAAAACGGCCAGTTGATCCAGCCGTTCAAGCTGACGTGCCAGGCAAATGACGAAAGCTGGTACATGAGTTACCCACCGGCCCTGCGCACCAGCCGCAAGGTCCGGCTGTTCCGCGACTGGGTTCACGCCGAACTCAAACGCGACGGCATGCCCGTCACCGCGCCTATGGCGGTCGTCGCCTGACAACACCCCGGCACCCAAACGGCCTCACAGATCAAGAAAAAGCCCCGGCCATCCATCGGACAGCCGGGGCCAATCGCTTTTCGGGCAACAGGGCTTGCCTTACGGCGTGAACACGATGGTCTTGTTGCCGACGATCATGACCCGATTTTCCAGGTGGTATTTGACGGCACGGGCCAGGACGCGGGATTCGATATCACGGCCCCGGGCGACGAAATCGTCAGCAGAGAGCGCATGGCTCACACGTTCGGCGTCCTGCTCGATGATCGGGCCTTCGTCGAGATCCGGCGTCACGTAGTGAGCGGTGGCGCCGATCATCTTGACCCCACGGGCATGCGCCTGGTGATAGGGCTTGGCTCCCTTGAAGCTCGGCAGGAAGGAGTGGTGGATGTTGATGATCTTGCCGAAAAGCCGTTTGGAAAGGCTGTCGGACAGTACCTGCATGTAGCGAGCCAGAACCACCAGATCCGCTCCGGTTTCCTTGACCAGTTTCAGCAGCTTGTCTTCCTGCTCGGCCTTGTTTTCCTTGTTCACCGGCCAGTGATAATAGGGAATGCCCTCGTGCTCAGCCGTGCGCTGGCTGTCGGTGTGGTTTGAAACGATCGCCACCACTTCGGCATCCATCCAGCCGACGCGAATCTGGTAGAGAAGGTGCAGCATGGCATGGTCGAACTTGGAGACCATGACGATGACCTTCGGCCGTTTGGCCGTGTCGACCAGTTTCGCCTTCATGTCGAAACGGCTGATGACCGGGTCGAGCGCCTTCTGCACACTTTCCAGAGTCACGCCTTCAGGAGCCAGAATGGCAATGCGCAGGAAGAACTGGTTGGTCACCCGGTCCCAGAACTGGTCACTTTCGGCAATATTGGCACCGAAATCCGCCAGTTCCGTCGTGACCGCCGCCACAATGCCAGGCTTGTCCGCGCAGGACAGCGTCAGAACGTAAAGGCTATCCGCCATGATTTTCCAGTCTCCAACCTTGAGGGCCTCAGCCCGCTGATTTTGTTCGTGCCGGATGCCGGCCCGAGCGATCAGGCAGGCATCAGACTGTATTCCTTCAGGGCCGATACCAGGTCACTGACCCGGTCGGCATTGTCTTTCGCGCGTTCTCCGGTCCTGTTCCACAGGCCGTTTTCGAAGCCGATCCTGGTCTTGCCACCCCGCCGGACCGCCTCTACCAGACACTCCGTCTCCCGGTGTCCGAAGGCGCAGACAGCCCAGTCCAGCGACATTCCGCTGCCGCGCTCCGTCAGCTTGTCCAGAAACGGCACCAGATCCTCCGGTGCACTTTCCTGGCCGGCCGTGTAACGCCCCAGCACGAACAGCAGCTGATGGCTTTCCCCTACCAAGGTGCCGGCTGCTGCCAGGTCGAAAAACCGGTCCAGATCGTCTGCGCTGTAGACGATATGCTGAACCGCACAATCATGGTCTAACGCCCATTTGTAAAAGGCTTTCGCCTGATCTTCCCCGCCGTTCGGAACCATCTCTCGAACCGCCACGGACACCGCAGAAGGCTCGACCTTGTAGACCAGTTCACGTTGCTCTTCCGGAGTGTATTTTCCAACAGCTTCCGTGGTGATTTGAACCTGCATTTGCGGCACCGCAACACGCATTTCCGACAAGAGCTCCCGATAAAGCCCGGCATCGAGCACATGGGCGCCGGAGTGATCACGAACATGGGCATGGAGCGCGCCCGCACCGGCCTTGAAACAAGCGCCCGCGGCCGCCACCGTTTCGGTAATGGTCATCGGCAGGCAGGGGTGGTCCGCCTTGGTCCGGCGTGCGCCGTTGGGAGCCACCATGATCAGCGGCAGGGGCGAAGGAACAAAGAGCGCGCCCATGTTCAGAAGACGGCCTTGAAGGCTTGGTCGAGCTTGTCGGTGATTTCGCCGATGTGGCTGTCTTCCAGGATGAAGGGCGGTGCCAGCAGGATATGGTCGCCCTGAACACCATCGATGGTCCCGCCCATCGGGTAGCAGATGAGGCCAGCTTCGAATGCCGCCTTCTTGAAGGCCTTGTTGACACCTCTCTTGGGATCGAACGGAGCCTTGGTTGCCCGATCCTCCACCAGCTCGATACCGCGAAACAGGCCACGTCCCCGAATATCGCCGACATGCGGATGCTGGCCGAAGGCCTCGGTGAGAGCCGCCGTGAGTTTTTCTCCCATCGGCATTACCCGGTCGGCGACGCCGCCGGTCAGCTTTCTGAACACGGCCAGCGCTGCTGCACAGGCGGTCGGATGGCCGATGTAGGTATGGCCGTGCTGGAAGAAGCCGGATCCGGTTTCGATGGCTTCATAGATGGCAGACGTGCACAACATGGCGCCGACCGGCTGATAACCGGCCCCTAGCCCTTTTGCGATACACAGAATATCCGGCGCAATGCCGTCCTGTTCACACGCAAACAGCGTTCCCGTGCGGCCCATACCGCACATGACCTCATCGAGAATCAGGAGCACGCCGTAGCGGTCGCAGATTTCGCGAATCCGTTTGAAATAGCCCTCGACCGGGGGCAAGGCGCCCGCAGTTGCGCCGACAACCGGTTCGGCAACGAATGCCATGACGTTTTCCAGCCCGAGCCGAAGAATTTCGGCTTCCAGTTCGTTGGCAATCCGCTGACCATAGTCGAAGGCGGTTTCCCCCTCGCCACGGTCCCGGTACTCGTAACAGGGAGCGATATGGGTGGTGTCGATCATCAGTGGCGCAAATGGCGCCCGCCGCCACTGGTTGCCGCCAGTTGCCAGCGCGCCCAATGTGTTGCCGTGATAGCTCTGCCGGCGGGCAATCACACGATGGCGGGACACCTCACCCTTTTCCAGGAAATACTGCCGCGCCAGCTTCAGCGCTGCCTCCATGGCTTCAGATCCACCGGAGACGAAATAGACGCGGTCCAGATTGCCCGGCGCCTGTTCGATCAGGAGATCCGCCAGCTCCTCCGCCGGTTCGCTGGTAAAGAACCCGGTGTGGGCAAAGGCGATCCTGTCGACCTGGGTCTTGATTGCGGCGATCACATCCGGATCGCTGTGTCCCAGGCAGGAGACCGCGGCACCGCCGGACCCGTCGAAATATTTCTTGCCGGACCGATCGAGGATGTAACAGCCGTCACCCGTGACGGCGACAGGAAGATCGGCTTTGGTGTGGCGGGGGAAAACATGAGACATGGCAAACTATCCGACAACTGGCGGGACCGCCCGAACCGGGCTGGTGCATTTGTATCAGAAAACATCCAATTCTGAAACATTTGTTTCCTAGTCGCGTTAACCACGTTTTTCATTAGATTTTTAATAAAATTCGATCAGCTTGCGGGCGGGGGACGAGATTGTAATCAGTAACCGAAGGCTGCCCGTCATGCGTCAGCACCTCATCGCCTGGATCGTATTCCTTGGATTGACTGCAACACTTGCCGGCTGCGGATCCGTCGCCGGTGTCACCGGCATGGGCTGGATGACGGCATCTCACAATTCCATCGACTACAACGACAGTTCGTGGTGCGTTCCGCGCAAGCTGAAAAAGGTCCTGAACCGGGTCGCATCCCGGTATGGCAAGGTCACCGTCAGTTCCACCAAGCGCTGGTGGCTTGAAAACTGGTGGAAGGGCGGCGCAAAGGATTCCTATCACCTCAACTGCCGTGCGGTCGATTTCTCGGTTCGTGGCGACCCGTCGTCGGTTATCGCCTACCTGAAGGCGCAGCCGGAAGTCGGGGGTTACAAGCACTATTCTTCCGGCCACTATCACATCGATACCGGCCCGCGCCGCACCTGGTAAGCGCCACACCTTGCGGCCTGGCGATGGCGAGCTCTATTTAAGCTCGCCCAGCTCCAGCGCCATTTCCCAGGCAACCGGGTCGAAGCCGACAAAATTCTTGGTCTCGCCTTCCACGATCGGCCGTTTGATCACCGAAGGGTTTTCGATCATCACGTCGAGGGCGCTCTTGGCATCGACGACGCCGTCCTGGGTCGCCTCATCCAGGCGCCGCCACGTCGTGCCGCGCTTGTTCAAGATTGTTTCCCAGCCGAATTCGCCGACAAAGCGGGCCAGCCGGTCGGCATCGACACCGTCCTTCTTGTAGTCATGAAATTCATAGGGCACGCCTGCCTCTTCCAGAAACTTTCGCGCCTTCTTGACCGTGTCGCAATTCCTGATGCCGTAGACCTTCATCGCCTCTTCCCGGTTGTTGTGTGTCTGGCCCGGAATGTGCCGACTGACGCCCTGGATGCAAGGCCACAGTCGGGCAAAATCCGGAAAATTGAGAAATTTGGCCGGGTATCGCCGTCTTTACCCTGAATTTTCCCCGTTACGCCCGTCTTCACGGGCAGTTCACCGCAATTCCCTTTTGCCTGCTTGACCTCGGCTGCCCCCCGCGCTTGAAGTGACAGCTCATATGGCGGAACGGCAGCAAGCCGATGCGGCCAGACCGGAGATTGAGAATTCATGCAGGAAGAGGCAACCGGCAACCGCCGGCCAAACCGGCCCGAGACGGCCGCCAAATCTTCTGAAACGTCCGGTTCGGCAGCAAAACCGGGCAAGAAGTCCGACAGTGTCATGGT
Source organism: Roseibium sp. LAB1 (assembly GCF_054658235.1). Classification (NCBI taxonomy): domain Bacteria; kingdom Pseudomonadati; phylum Pseudomonadota; class Alphaproteobacteria; order Hyphomicrobiales; family Stappiaceae; genus Roseibium; species Roseibium sp. LAB1. Next base: position 14,668 of record NZ_BAAGIB010000003.1, read on the forward strand.
TGGCGGAGGCAACTGGCGTCAGCGGCTCCGGCTGTGGAGCGGCTTGATCCTGTTCACATTCTGCCTCAGCCACTTTTCGAATCACGCCCTCGGCATCATTTCCTTCCAGGCGATGGACCAGGCCTCGATCTGGCACTATTGGATCTGGCGGAGCCCGGCCGGGGAAACCGTTCTGATCCTCGCCGCGCTGACCCATGTGCTGCTGGCCTTGTGGCGAACGAGCAAGCGCCGGACGCTGAAGATGTCCCGTTGGGAGTTTCTGCAGCTCGCCCTCGGTCTCTACATACCCTGGCTCCTGATCCCCCATGTCACCACGACCATTGGCGTTGCCAAGGAGTTCGGCTTTTTGCCACTCTATGAGCAGATGCTTACGCTGCTGTGGCCGAACGCGGCAGTCAACCAGTCGGTTCTGCTGCTGGTGGTGTGGACCCATGCCATGATCGGCCTGCACTTCTTCCTGCGCCTTTATCCGGCTTACCAGCGGCTGAAACCGCTGGCGGCGGGCTTTGCCTTTGCCATGCCCGTCCTGGCGATCTGGGGCTGGATCGAAGGCGCACGCAGGCTCGCCCTCAGCCGCGACGTCACCCTCCGGATCACCCCGGATCAGCAACTGTGGGCAAGTGAAGTCGTCGTTCAGTTCCGCGCAGTGGTGTTCGGCCTGATTGCCGTCAGCCTGCTGGCCATCGTGATCCGGTACCTGCTCAGCCTGAAGGCACGCAGCCTGACGGTCGTCTATCCGGGCGGGCTTGCGGTGAAGGCGCAACCGGGCGCGACCCTTCTGGAAATCAGCCGCATGAACGACATACCGATCGCATCGGTGTGTGGAGGGCGCGCCAGATGCTCCACCTGCCGGGTGAAAATGCTGGAAGGTGGTGAAACACTGCCGCAGCCGGGCGTTGCCGAAGCGGCAGTGCTGACGCGGATCGGTGCAGGAAGCGACATCCGCCTTGCCTGTCAGGTTCGCCCCGAGACCAATGTGGAAGTGCAGCCGCTGGTGCCGGTGAAGGCCAGCGCCAGCATCGGTGAACATCTGAAGGACGCCTACTACTGGGGTGTCGAACAGGATGTGGTGGTCATGTTCGTGGATCTGCGCAATTTCACCGGCATCACCGAATCCCAACTCGCCTATGACGTGGTTTATCTGCTCAACAGCTATCTGGACCAGGCTTCGGCCGCGATCCGGGAAGAGGGCGGCTATGTCGACAAGTTCATCGGCGATGGCATCATGGCCATTTTCGGCATGGACAGCAGCGCCGCAACCGGCGCCCGGCAGGCCCTTGCCGCCTGCCGCCGCATCGAAAAGGTGATGAAGGCACTCGACAAGGAGAAGGGGCCGCAGTTTCGCGATCCGATCCGGCTCGGCATCGGCCTGCATCTCGGGTCGGCCATTCTCGGCCGGATTGGCGCTGCAGGAACGGAAGGCAAGCGCGGTGGTCTGACCGCACTTGGCGACGTGGTCAACACCGCCAGCCGGCTGGAGACAGAAAACAAGAACCACGGCAGTTTCCTGGTGGTTTCCAAGGCGGTCATCGACGCGGCAGGAGCCCGGATCGACGGCTCTGAAGAAGCCGAGATCAAGGTGCGCGGCAAGGAAATTCCCCTGCAAATCCTCGCAGTGAAAAGCCTGGATGGCCTCCACCTCTCGGATGCTGTCCCCGCCTGAGATACTTTACCCTTTCACAGATACCCTGGAGACCACGTGAGCCGGACCTATACGCCGCGGGAAATGCTGGAGAAACTGATCTCCTTCAATACCGTTTCCGATCGAAGCAACCTCGACCTGATCGCCTTTGTCGAAGATTATCTCAGCCAATGGGGCGTCGCTTCAGGACGAGCGCCGGACGAAACCGGCCAGAAGGCTGCCCTTTATGCCCTGATCGGTCCGGATATCGATGGTGGGACGGTCTTGTCCGCCCACACAGATGTCGTTCCGGTGGCGGGCCAGAACTGGTCGCGCGATCCGTTCTCCGCCTGGGAGGAAAACGGCCGCCTGTTTGGACGCGGTTCGGCGGACATGAAGGGCTTTGCCGCCACGGTTCTTGCCAAGGTGCCGGACTTTCTGAACGCACCGCTCAGACGGCCAATCCACATTGCGCTGTCCTACGACGAGGAAACCGGCTGCGACGGGGCCAGGGTGCTTATCCCCGAAATGCTCGCCAATGGCCCACGGCCTTCGGTCGTGATCGTGGGCGAACCGACCAGCATGAAGGTCGTCACGGGACACAAGGGCATTACGGTGCTCAAAACGCGCATCCAGGGACATCCGGTCCATTCCAGCCAGCTACACCGAGGTGTATCGGCGATTTCGGCCGCCGCCAGACTGATTGGCTGGCTGGATGCCAGGACAGCGGAAAATCGAGCCAAGGCCGATCCGGACTGCCCGTTCGAACCGCCTTACACCACACTGCATTGCGGCACCATTTCCGGCGGCCAGGCGCACAACATCACCGCCCAGCATTGCGAGTTCGTCACCGATATCCGGCTTCTGCCGGGCGAACGTGCACAGGACTGGGTTGCAGCCTACCGGGCCTTCATAGCAGACGAGGTTCTGCCCGGCATGAAAGCGATCTCGCAGGACTGCCGCATCGACGTGAGCGAACTTGCCTATGTGCCCGGGCTCGGAGAAGAGCCGGAGGGACTGGCGGAGACGACCGCACGGCGCCTGACGGGCGACAACAGTCGCAATGTCGTCGTCTATGCCACCGAAGGCGGGATCTTCCAGGAGCACGGCCTGTCCACCGTGGTCTGTGGCCCCGGATCCATCGACCAGGCCCACCAGCCGGACGAATTTATCGAGCTCTCCGAACTCGACCGCTGCGCTGCCTTCCTCGACAGGCTGATTGACAGAATGTCGCAATTTGACAGCTAAACGGATTTGAACACAGGGATTTACGGTGTCATAGTCGTTTTTGACAAGATGGACGCATAGTCCTGGCAGGGGGTGTGCGGCCGTGAGGCAATGCCATAATCCGGAAAACGAGGGGACTATGAACAAGAGAACATTTGTCATCGCTGCAGCGCTGTTTGCGGCGGGATCGGGGTCTGCTGTTCAGGCTGAGACGCTGAAATATGCCTTTCAAGGCGCGCTGAACGCGCTTGATCCTTACAGTCTCAACGAGACATTCACCCTTTCGTCGCTTGGCAATACCTATGAGGGCCTGACCCGGCGCGGCGCGGATCTGGCAATCGAGCCGGCGCTGGCCGAAAGCTGGGAGATCGTCGAGCCGAATCGCTGGCGTTTCCACCTGCGCAAGGGCGTGAAGTTTCACAACGGAAGCGACTTCACCGCCGAAGACGTTGCCTTTTCCGTCGACCGCGTGCGCTCGGAAGGCTCCGACCTGACCACCCGCGTCCCGGCTGATGCCAAGGTCGAGATCGTTGACGACTATACGGTCGATTTCGTTCTGACCGGTCCGAACCCGATCCTGCATTACGAGTGGGATACGTTCTACATCATGGACAAGGAGTGGACGACAGAGAACGACGCGGTGAAAGTCACCTCGGCGTCCGACACCTCGGCGAACCATGCAGCGCTCAATGCCAATGGCACCGGACCGTTCAAGATCGTCAGCCACGAAGCCGGTGTGAAGACCGTCTACGAAAAATTCGACGGCTGGTGGGACGAAGCCAAGCACAATATCGACAGGGTGGAATTCACGCCGATCGGGTCCGATGCAACGCGTGTTGCCGCGCTTTTGTCCGGCGAGATGGACATGGTCTATCCGATCCCGGTGCAGGATATCAAACGCATCAACGACAATGCGGGCACCGTTGCCCTGACCGGTCCGGAACTGCGCACGATCTTCCTGGGCATGGACCAGATGCGCGACGAACTGCTCTATTCCGACGTCAAGGGCAAGAACCCGCTCAAGGATGTCCGGGTGCGCAAGGCCTTCTACCAGGCGATCGACATCGAGGGGATCAAGAAGAAGGTCATGCGGGACCTCTCGAACCCGTCTGCCCTCATGGTCTCGCCGCTGCTGTTCTCCAAGTCGGCAGATTTCGAGCGTTATCCCTATGACCCGGAAGCCGCCAAGGCACTGCTGGCCGAGGCCGGCTATGCGGACGGTTTTTCCATCGGCATGGACTGCCCGAATGACCGTTACGTCAACGACGAGGCAATCTGCCAGGCTGTTGCCGCCATGCTTGCCCGTATCGGTGTGAAGGTGAACCTCAACGCCCAGCCGAAGGCAAAATACTTCGCCAAGATCCTTGCTTCGGGTGGTTACGACACGTCGTTCTATCTGCTCGGCTGGACCCCTGGCTCCTTCGACAGCTGGAACGTTCTGGACAACCTGATGAACTGCCGCGACGAATCCGGCAAGGGATCACCGTTCAACAACGGCGGCTTCTGCGACGAGAAGATCGACCAGCTGACCGACGAAATCCTGGTCGAGATCGATCCGGAAAAGCGTGACAACCTGATCGCCGAGGCGTTCCGCATCAGCCACGAAAACGTCTATTACCTCCCGCTGCACCAGCAAAGCCTGGCATGGGGCGTTTCCGACAAGCTGGACCTTGTCCAGCGCGCCGACAATCAGTTCAAGTTCCGTTTCGTGACCAAGAACTGATCCGCAGGCACCGCATTTGACGCTCCCGGCATCTCCGCCGGGGGCGTATTTTCATGACTAAAGCATTCAAAGAGCCGAAATGATTGGATTTGCAACGCGCCGCATCGTGCAGGCGATGATTGTCATGCTGGTGGTCGCCCTTCTCGCGTTCACCATGTTCCGCTTTGTCGGCGATCCCATCAACCAGATGGTCGGCATCGAAACCTCGATCGAGGAACGGGAAGCCCTGCGCGAGCGCCTTGGCCTGAACGACCCGGTTCCGGTCCAGTTCTTCCGCTTCGTCACCAAAGCAGCTCAGTTCGACTTCGGCACATCCTACCAGTTCCGCCAGCCGGTTTCGGAACTTTTCGCCAAGCGGATTCCCGCCACTCTGGAACTCAGCTTCACCTCGGCACTGTTTGCGCTGATTGTCGGCATTCCCATGGGCATCTACGCCGGCCTCAATCGGGAATCGCCCATATCCAAGCTGTTTCTGTCGGTTTCCCTGATAGGCATTTCCCTGCCGACCTTCTTTATCGGCATCCTGCTGATCTTCCTGTTTTCCGTCACGCTGCAATGGCTGCCGAGTTTCGGCCGCGGCGAGACCGTCCAGATCGGGTCCTGGTGGACGACCGGCTTTCTGACCGTTTCCGGCCTGAAGGCCCTGATCCTGCCTTCGATCACGCTCGGTCTTTACCAGATGACCCTGATCATGCGCCTGATCCGCGCGGAGATGCTGGAGGTCATCCGGACCGACTACATCAAGTTCGCCCGGGCCCGCGGCCTGCCGGACCGGCTGGTCAACTTCCGGCATGCCCTGAAGAACACGCTGGTTCCGGTTATCACCATTACCGGCCTGCAGCTTGGCGCGATCATCGCTTTCGCGACCATCACCGAGACCGTTTTCCAGTGGCCGGGCATGGGGCTGATGTTCCTGCAGGCCGTGCAGAACGTGGATATCCCGATCATGTCCGCCTACCTGCTGCTGACGGCCTTCCTGTTCGTGGCGATCAATTTCATCGTCGACATCCTTTACTTCTTCATCGATCCGCGCCTGCGGGTCGGCCGGCCATAAGGGAGATCGACGTCATGCCTCTCGTCACCAACGAAGAAGCAAAAACCAATCAGGACCGGGCAGAGCCGGCAAAGGAACCGGGGCGGATGGCCAAGGCCCTCGACAGTGACCTCTTTCATTCGTTCCTGAAATCGAAAGTCACCGTTGTCGCGTCCGCAGGCACGGCAATCCTGTTCCTCCTGGCCTTCCTGGCTCCCTGGATCGCACCACATGATCCGTTCGACCTGGCGTCGATCTCCATCATGGACGCCCGTGTTCCACCTGTCTGGATGGAATATGCAGACCCCAGATTCCTGCTGGGCACGGATGATCAGGGCCGTGATATGCTCTCGGGCATCTTCTACGGCATGCGGATCTCGCTGATCGTCGGCTTTTGCTCCGTTGTCGCCGCCGCCTTCATCGGCATCTCTCTGGGGCTGGTCGCAGGATATATGGGCGGCCGGGTGGATGCGATCATCATGCGCATCGCCGACGTTCAGCTGACGTTTCCGGCCATCCTGATCGCCCTTCTGATCGACGGTGTTGCCCATGGCATTTTCGGCGCGATCGACCGGGAGGTCTTCGCCTTCTACATCCTGATCGTTTCGCTGGCGCTGTCCTTCTGGGTGCAATATGCGCGCACTGTGCGCGGGTCCACCATGGTGGAGAAGAACAAGGAATATGTGCAGGCCGCCCGCGTGATCGGCATTCCTTCGGTCATCATCATGGTGCGCCATATCCTGCCGAACGTCACAGGGCCGGTGCTGGTGATCGCGACCATCAACCTGGCGCTCGCCATCGTCACCGAAGCGACGCTCTCGTTCCTGGGTGTCGGCATGCCGCCCACCCAGCCGTCCCTCGGCACGCTGATCGCCATCGGCAACGATTTCCTCTACTCGGGGGAATGGTGGATTGCGATCTTCCCCGGCCTGGCGCTGGCGCTGCTTGTATTGAACGTCAACCTTCTGGGCGATTGGCTGCGCGACGCCCTCAACCCGAAACTCAGGTGAGGCTGGTATGAGCGTTCTCGATATCAAGGGCCTGAGGGTCGAGTTTCCGGGCCGAAAATCGGTCTTTGTCGCGGTTGATGACGTCACATTGAGCGTCGATGCCGGCAAGGTGCTTGGCGTCGTCGGCGAATCGGGCGCGGGCAAGTCGACTGTCGGCAATGCGGTGATCGGCCTGTTGCAGGAGCCCGGCCACATTGCAGGTGGTGAAATTTATCTTCACGGCAAGCGCATCGACCAACTGCCCTACAAGGAAAAGCGTCGTTTGCGCGGCCGCAAGATCGGCATGATCTTCCAGGATCCACTGACGTCGCTTGATCCGCTGCAGACGGTGGAAAGCCAGCTTGTGGAGACCATCCGCACCCATTTGCCGCTTTCCGGATCGCAGGCCCGCCAGCGCGCGATCGAACTGATCGAAGCCGTAGGCATTCCAGATGCGCCCGAACGCATCAGGCAGTATCCGCATCAGTTCTCCGGCGGCATGCGCCAAAGGGTGGTCATCGCGCTTGCGCTATGTGCGGAACCTGAGTTGGTGATCGCGGACGAGCCGACAACCGCGCTCGACGTTTCAATCCAGGCGCAGATCCTTGAACTGATGAGGAAGCTGTGCCGGGAGCGAAACGTCGCCATGCTGGTGATCACCCACGACATGGGCGTGATTGCCGACATCACGGACCATGTGGCGGTGATGTATCATGGCGAACTCGTGGAATACGGCGAGACGACCCAGGTGCTGGGCGCGCCGGAACATCCCTATACCCAAAGCCTGATTTCCGCCGTACCGCGACCGGACATCAAGGTCGAACGTTTTCCGGTGGTAAACTACATCGAGAAGGCCGGAACACCGCAAAAGCAGATCGACATCGCCACGCACTGGCTTGGCAAGGCGCGGGACTATGAGAAGGTTTCCGGACCGCTGGTCCAGGTAAAGGACCTCGACATGCGGTTCGAAACCCGCGGTTCGATCTTCCCGTCCAGGCGCAAATACTTCCAGGCGGTCAAGAAGGTCAGCTTCGATATCAGCGAAGGCGAGACTTTTGGCCTTGTCGGCGAAAGCGGCTCCGGCAAATCGACCATCGCGCGGCTGATTACCGGTCTCTATCAGCCGTCCGGCGGATCAATCCTGTTCGGCAAGACCGAACTGACGTCGCTTCGAAATCGGAAGGATGTACTGGCGATGCGCCGCCAGATGCAGATGATCTTTCAGGATCCCTATTCCTCACTGAACGCGCGCATGCGCGTCAGTGACATCATTGGCGAACCGATCAAGTTCCACCGCCTTGCCTCAAGCAACGCCGAAGTGCGCCAGATCGTCGACGATCTGCTGGACCATGTCGGTCTGGGTGCGGCTGCCGGCAGGAAATTTCCGCACGAGTTCTCCGGCGGTCAGCGCCAGCGCATTTCCATCGCCCGGGCGCTCGCCACGCGGCCCAGGTTCCTGATCTGTGACGAACCGACGTCGGCACTCGACGTGTCGATCCAGGCGCAGATCCTGAACCTTCTGAAAGATCTTCAGCAGGAACTTGGCCTGACCATGCTGTTCATCAGCCACGACCTGGCCGTGATCCGGCAGATGTGCAACCGCATTGGCGTCATGCGTCATGGCGAATTGTGCGAGGTTTCTGACTGCGACCAGCTCTTCGAAGCCCCGCAGCATGCCTATACGCGCGAGCTGCTGGACCTGATGCCTTCGCTGGAATTGCTGTCGCGGGCCAATCTCGCAATGGCCTGACAGGTCTGGCGGCGTTGCCGCCGGATTCTCCAAGCCTTTGAAGATGAGTCTTTTTTCAGATTCGCCTGAGTCTCTGCCTTGACTCGCGGCCCTTCCCCGATTCTCCGGTGACGGCCAATCGATAACCACAGTCGAGTCCGGACTGGGCAGTTTTTGCCGCCCCGGTCCGCACGGCTTACGGCGTTCAAATAAATTCAGTCGCCTTACCGTCCCGAACTCGAACGTTAACAGTTGTTAACCATGTTTTCCTGTGTCAGATGAAACGTAAAAGGGAGGGCCTTTCGACCCTCCCGTCAATATACCACACCCCGAAATAATCTTCGTCCGGAGGACTATTAAATACAGGCCCTCAATACTTGCGGGCCGTTTAAAAAATTACCCTCATATACTACCCGCAATTCAGTTTCGCTCAAGTTCCACCCTGCACAAATGGTCAGCACCCACCCCGATGCACTGCGCCCGGGACAGGCATCAGGCTTGCTGCGCCAGCTCCACGGCATTGCCTGTCACCTGTCGCTCCAGCATTTTCTAACTGTCCCCAGGGCGTGCCGTTTGTATCTCCAGTTGGCCCGCAACCCGGTTCCAGCACAAGAATTCCAGATACGAGAGCCGACCGGCAATGCCGAAAACATCATTGATTTCAATTCTTTGGTCATTCTTCCTGGCAAGTGCCGTGGTGTGCCTTGCACTGGCAGGGGTAACTTCCGGCAGCGAACCCACTGACGCCGCAACGTCAGTTCTTATCTTCGGCTCCTACAGCGCCTTAATTTTCAGCATGTTTGCTGCGATTTTTTCCCTTCTTGGCCTCTCCTTTTCGCTCAACACCTCTGTTGGACGGCCCCTGTCACTGTTCACGGTGCTGGTTGGCGCCGGATTGCTTGCCGTTACATCCGGCCTGCTCCTGACCGGACCGGCGTCCCCTCAGGCCAATGCCCCCGCACTTGCCGCCGCCTTCCTGATGGTGCTGCGGGCGACCGGCGTGGTGCTGCTGCCGCCAAGGGGCGATCAGAGCGGCGTGCCGCAAGCGGGCTGGTCCGTGCTTCTGGCGCTTCTGGCTGCGGGCGCCTGGTGGTGGGTCTTCGACAGGGCGCAGGCTCCCGTGGCACTGGCCGCCGCGCTGCTGCTGTCCTGGCCGCAACTGATCGACGGCATCAATGCCTTTGCGGACAAGGTCTTTCACAAGGCCGCGCTTGCAGCAGGCGCCCGTGAACTCGCCCCGGGAACCTTCACAAAGGTTGCCCAAGCCCGCGATATCCTTATCGACAAGGCAGCCGTCATGTCCGGACCGGACCTGATGGTCACCAATGTCATGGCGTTCAACAACGAGCCGAAGACGCTTCTGGCCGTCGCTGCCTCCGCAGAAGCCGGATCATCCCATCCGGTGGCCCAGGCCCTTCGTGAGCTGGCCGGCCAGTGGCAGGTCGCCCTCAAGATTCCGGACCGGTTCGAACCGACACCAGGGCTGGGCATTGTTGCGTTGCTTGGTGGGCAAACGGTGGTGATCGGCACGACGGATCTTCTGAAGCGTCTCAAGATCGACAGCTTCACTGCGGATGCCATTGCCCGGTCTCTGGAAGCCGATGGCAAGACGGTGCTGCGCGTTGCGGTCGGCGGACGCGTCGTTGGCGTGCTTGGCCTGGAAGGGACACTGCGCCAGGACGCAGGCGTCGCCGGAATGGCACTGCGCAGTGAAGGCCTTGTGCCGTGGCTCTTCAGCGGGGACAATCCCAACACGCGCAGTGCACTGGCGGGCATGCTCGGACTGGAGCTGACCGACGATCCAAAGCCGGGAGAAACGGCCCAGGAAGCGGCCACCCGGTGTTTTCCGGAAACGGCGCCACTGGTGCTGACCCTGTCACAGGACCGCATGTCACTGGAGCTGCGCGAGGGCGTGAAACCCGGCAAGGATGGATCTGTTGCCGAACACGCGCCACTTGCTGTCAGCGACACTGACGACATCGGGGCCTTTCCGGCACTTAAGGCATTGGCCATGCGCCGCAACAGTCTGGCCGTGCATGCCCGCCGGCTGCTGTCGGGCCTCTGGCTGTGCGCCGGCCTGTGCGGCGCGTCGACCCTCCTTCCCCTGTCGGCGGCACCGGTCCTGTTCGGGATCTGCCTGATGGTGCTTTGGACTTTCGCCCGATTTTCCGTCGCAGATACGTTGCACAGGAAGGAGTGACCCCGGCATTCTCGAATTGTGGAACCGAAATCGGGTTTCTGCGCCTTTACAGCCTCCTGGAGCTGGTGTTTATCGGCTTGACACTTTGTGAGTGCATTGAGGGATGAGGCCACATGAGCGACACCAAAACACCGAAACTGCGGTCCGCCGCCTGGTTCAACAATCCCGACAATCCGGGCATGACGGCACTCTACATCGAGCGTTACCTGAACTTCGGCATCACGCGGGAGGAGTTGCAGTCCGGCAAGCCGATCATCGGCATCGCCCAGACCGGCTCGGACCTGTCTCCCTGCAACCGTCACCATCTGGAGCTGGCCAAGCGTGTCCGCGAAGGTATCCGCGACGCCGGCGGCATCGCCTTTGAATTTCCGGTTCATCCAATTCAGGAAACCGGCAAACGACCGACCGCGACACTGGACAGAAACCTGGCCTATCTCGGTCTCGTTGAACTTCTCTACGGCTATCCCATCGACGGCGTCGTGCTGACCATCGGGTGCGACAAGACCACGCCTGCCTGCCTGATGGCCGCAGCGACGGTGAACATTCCGGCGATCGCGCTGTCCGTCGGGCCGATGCTGAACGGCTGGCACAAGGGTGAGCGCACGGGCTCGGGCACAATTGTCTGGAAGGCCCGCCAGATGCTTGCCGCCGGCGAGATCGACTACACGGGCTTCATGGATCTTGTCGCGTCCTCCGCTCCCTCGGTCGGCTATTGCAACACCATGGGCACGGCAACGACCATGAATTCGCTGGCCGAAGCCCTGGGCATGCAGCTTCCGGGCGCAGCCGCCATCCCGGCGCCCTATCGTGAGCGCGGCGCGATTTCCTATCAGACCGGCAAACGTATCGTCGACATGGTGCGTGAGGACCTGAAACCCTCCGACATCATGACCCGAGAAGCTTTCGAGAATGCGATTGTCGTCAACTCGGCCATTGGCGGTTCGACCAACGCGCCGATCCATCTGAACGGCATAGCCCGTCATCTGGGTGTCGAGCTGGACAACGACGACTGGCAGGAGATCGGCCATGACGTGCCGCTACTTGTCAACCTGCAGCCGGCCGGTGAATATCTCGGCGAGGATTATTTTCACGCAGGCGGTGTTCCTGCCGTCGTGGCGGAGCTGATGCGCAACGGCAAGCTGCCGCATCCTGGTGCATTGACCGTCAACGGCAAGGGTATCGGCGACAATTGCGACGGTGTCGTCACCGACCTGCCGGACGTCATCAAGCCATTCAACACGCCGATGAAGGAAAAGGCCGGCTTCATCAACCTGAAGGGCAATCTGTTCGACAGCGCCATCATGAAGACCAGCGTGATCTCGGAAGAGTTCCGCGACCGGTACCTGTCCAACCCGGACGACCCGGAGGCTTTCGAAGGCCGCGCCGTGGTTTTCGAAGGGCCGGAGGATTATCACGACAATATCGACAATCCGGACCTTCAGATCGACGAACACTGCATGCTGTTCATTCGCGGTACCGGCCCGATCGGCTATCCCGGCGGTGCGGAAGTGGTCAACATGCAGCCCCCGACAGCGCTCATCAAACGGGGCATCACCTCGTTGCCCTGCATCGGCGACGGCCGTCAATCGGGCACGTCCGGTTCGCCTTCCATCCTGAACGCATCTCCCGAAGCAGCCGCGATGGGCGGCCTGGCCTTGCTTCAGACCGGTGACCGGGTGCGCATCGACCTGAAACTGGGCACGGCCAATATCCTGATTGCCGACGAAGAACTGGCGCAACGCCGGGAAGCGCTTGAGGCGGCCGGCGGATTCAAGGTTGCCGAGAGCCAGACGCCCTGGCAGGAGATCCAACGCACGATGATCGGCCAGTTCGACAAGGGCATGGTTCTGGAACCGGCGGTCAAGTACCAGGACGTGGCGCACACAAGGGGCCTGCCCCGGGACAATCATTGATCTGACACTCTTGTCACTTGCGTTGCGCACGGCAGCGCGAAATGTTGAAATTCGTCGTCATTGCCGGACTTGATCCGGCAATCCGTGCCGTGACCTCGCCGCAGCGGCTGCGGCTGCGGCTGCGTTACCAGCGAACCTGCATGGGCTACATGGTCAAGCCTTGTGATGTGGGCGCGTTTGGCGAAATGCTCCAGGCACAACTCTTTCGACGCCATTTCCCACTTGACGATTACGTAAACGGCATGCTTCAAAAGTGACAACAAACGGGCCTTGGCCCAGATCAGATGGGAGAAAAGAAATGTCCTTGGAACAACTGACCGAAGGTGTGCGGGCCAAAGTGGCCGATGGCGGTATCGAGGAAGCAGTGAAATTCGACCTCGGCGAGACCGGTGTGATTTTCCTGCAAGGATCCGATGTTTCCAACGAGGACACCGACGCCGACTGCACGATCAAGATGTCCGCCGAAGACCTCAGCGACCTGCTGGCCGGCGAATTAAACCCCACGGCAGCCTTCATGGGCGGCAAGATGCAGGTGGAAGGCGACATGAGCGTCGCCATGAAGCTGGGCAGCATCGTCTGATTGCCGTTCTTGCCTGAATGCGGAGAAGCTGTCCGGCAGCTTTTCCGCCAAGAGATTTATTTAGTAGCCCGAAGTAGTTTTTGAACTTTTTTTAATAGTTTCGAATTATCAATAATAACAGGAAGAGTATTAGGTACTTTTCCTGATACAAATACAAATTCCCCGGCTGCAAAATAAACAGACCGGAGGGAATGAGATATGTTCGGTTCCTAGATTGTTGAAAACGGGGCAAGGATACGCGCTGAAAGCGATAACCGACGACATCGACGTTTTTCGGTCGGTCTTCGCTTGCTCTCCAGGCAACATTGCGGTCTTCGACACCAGTGGCCGGATCCTGCTGGCAAACGCGGCGTTCAAGGCCAGTCTCGGTTTGAATTCCGAGGACACTTTCGGAAAATTTCCGGACGAGTACACCACACCCTTAAACTTGTCCCGCCTCTCGGAGGCAATCCGGCAGACAGCAGAGCAGGCTGAGCCGAAAGTTCTGGAAATTCCCCGTGAAAATGCGGACGGCACGGCCGGTATCGAGCTCATCAATCTGGTTCCGGCCCTGAACGAGGCCGGACTCGTCAAGTTTGTCCTTGGGTACGGCCGGAACATTGCCAATACCGCCACGAAGAACACTGCCGTGGCTGAAGCCGAAGATCAGTTGCACGCTGCGGTCAAGGTCCTGCCGGACATTTTCTGGATAAAGGATACTGAAGGCAGATATGTGCTGTGCAATGAGCAATTCGATCTGTTTAACGGGATCAAGAGGGGAAGCATGCTGGGAAAGAGCGCTTCGGACCTCGGAAGCGGCCCCATTTACGACATACACAGCGCGACTGACCAACAGGCGCTTGCTTCGAAGGAACCCGTCAGATTCGAGCTGGAACTCCCTGCCGGTGAAGGAGAGGGAACCCGCCATTACGAGGTGCAGAAGACAGCCATTCTTGATAGCCAGGGCAAGATTACAGGGCTGCTTGGAATGGCCCGCAACGTCACCGAGAGGTACAATCTCGAGAATGAGCTGCGAACCCGGGAAAAAGAGTACCGCCACCTGGCGGAGCATTTGCCGGATTGTCTGACCCGCTACGATGCCAACGCAACTCCGGCATATATGAACACTGCCCTCCTGACCACTCTGCAGGATCGACTTGGCATTGACGGTGCGGAGATCATGACGGGCAAAAGAGATTTTCCGCCAAACACGGAAGCCTTCGAAAGCGCGCATCAGGCGGTACTCAGGGCGCTGGAAAGCGGGCAGCCACAGCAAATCGAAGAAACATTCCAGTGCCTCGACGGCAGCACAATTGTCCATGAAATTCGGCTGTTTCCGGAATTTGACGACAATGGCGGCACCACGTCCGTCGTCGGCATCGGCCGCGATATTACCGCGGAAAAAGTCGCGGAGCGGGAGCTGAAGGCGAAGGAACGGGAACTGCGGAGGCTTGCCTTTACCGACACCCTGACGGGACTGTCCAACCGGGCCACGTTCACCGCTACCCTGACGGAGCAGTTGGAGCACGCCACCTCAACCGGAAAAAAAATTGCGCTGCTCACCCTGGATATCGACGGCCTCAAGTCGATCAACGACACGCTTGGACATGCCACGGGCGACGCGCTTCTTCAAAAGATGGCCAAGCGCCTGCAGAACGCAGCTAAGAAGGCAAGCTGGATCGGCAGGCTTGGAGGCGATGAATTCGCGCTGATCCTATCCGGTCTGGACGACTCCGAGTGCGCTGAAAAACTCGCAGAACAGATCGTCGATCTGGCCAGCGAGCCGATGACGCTGGAAGGCAACAGGCTCAATGTCTCCATGAGCGTCGGTATTACCGTCGGCCCCGATGACAGCCCCTGCGCCCTCACGCTGTTCCGCTATTCGGACATCGCGCTCTATGCCGCCAAGGCGCAGGGACGGGGGCACTATCGTCGATACAGCGAGGAGCTCAGCCGGGCGATCAACAAACGCTTCGAATTTGAAGCAATGATCAACGACGGTCTGCGCACTGAGCAGTTTGTCGCATATTTCCAGCCCAAAACCAATTTGGCGACCTTGCAGGTGCAGGGCGCAGAAGCGCTTTGTCGGTGGCGTCACCCCGAAAAGGGTTTCATTTCTCCGGCTGAATTCATTCCCCTGGCCGAAGAGACAGGACAGATCCTGGAAATCGGCCACCGCGTTCTGAAACAGGCCTGTCAGGTTGCCGTCGAATGCAACAAGGACAGGAGCGACCCGTTCGTGATTGCGGTGAACGTGTCTTCCCGGCAATTGCTGTATGGAGGTTTCCTCAACACCTTGGCCGTCTGCCTGGAGGAGACGGGGTGCAAGGCTTCATGGCTTGAGCTGGAGATCACTGAAAGTATCCTTCTCACGGATGATCAGGCCATCATCAAAACACTGGAAACAATTTCCGATTTTGGAACAATGATTTCGTTGGACGACTTCGGAACCGGCTATTCAGCATTGAGCTACCTTTTGAAGTTTCCCATTTCCGGCCTCAAGATCGATCAGTCCTTCATTCGCGAAGTTGACAAGGGCGGAAAGCAGGAAGTGCTTGTGCGAACCATCCTCACGATGGCACAGAGCCTTGGCCTGAAAACCGTAGCGGAAGGCATTGAAACCAAGGAAATCGCCGCGCAGCTTACCGAACTTGGATGCGACGAAGGACAGGGTTATTTCTGGAATCGGCCGATGACCGCAGACAATTTGCTCGCGCTGGCAAGGCAGGCCGACGGAGCAACCGCGCGGGTTGCGGAAGATCCCGAAACGCCCCAGGCAGTGGTCAGATAGGTTCTTGTTTGTCTGGGCTGGCATTACACCCGGCCCCCACAATTGAAGTTGAAATGGTTTGAGGCGAATTGGTCTTCATCAAGGAGCGAAAGCGCGGGAAAAACCTTCAAAAAACGGCGGGCCTGGCCCGCCGTTCGAGTTTCTGGATGGTCCGGGTCGTTACCGGTTTGTGATGATTTCCGGCCCCATCAGGCTGTAGGGCAGCCAGGTGGAAAGGGCCGGGACATAGGTGACCAGGATGAGAAACAGGAGCAGGATGAGCACGAACGGCGCTGCCGCCTTGACCACCTGCACCAGACTCATTCCCGTTATCCCCGATGTGACGAACAGGTTGAGCCCGATTGGCGGTGTGATCATGCCGATTTCCATGTTCACGACCATGATGATGCCGAGGTGAACCGGGTCGACACCAAGTTCCATGCCGATCGGGAACACCACCGGTGCCACGATCAGGAGCAGGCCGGACGGTTCCATGAACTGGCCGCCAAGCAGCAGCAACAGGTTGACCGCGATCAGGAAGGTGAACCAGTTGAAGCCGGCTCCGACCATCCAGTCGGTGATCGCCTGCGGGATCCGCTCCGATGTCAGCACATGAGCAAACAGCAGGGCGTTGACGATGATGAACATCAGCATGATGGTCGTCTTCGCCGCATCCACCATCACCTTCTTGGTGTCCTTGTGGAACATGGCCGGGAGGAATTTCCAGGCGATCAGCCCGATATTCCGGCCCCAGATCTTCGCACCGACGCCATAGATCGACGGCAGTTCGGCAGGGCTGACACGACCGCGCAGAAGCGGATAGCCGATCAGCGCCGCCAGCAGAACAATGGCGCTGTCGATGCCGTAGAAGCCCTGTCTGTCGGTGACCATGACAGCAATGCCCGACCATGCGAACATGGCAGCAAACGCGTAGGTGATGGTCTTGAAGCCGGCCAGCCCCAGCGGGCCGTCCTGGTCCTGCACCCAGCGGATACCGGTGAGCGGACCCATGTCGCGATAGACGAACAGGGCCACGAGGCAGGCATAAACCGCCGCCACGGCCGCAGCTTCCGTCGGGGTGAAGATACCGCCGTAGATGCCGCCGAGGATAATCACCATCAGGAACAGGCCAACGGCCGCTTCCATCATGGCGTGCCAGATTTCCTTGAATCCCGGCCACGGCTGTGCGGGAAGGTTCTTGACGCGCGCCATGACGTAGATCGCGATCATCAGCATCAGGCCGGCAATCAGACCTGGCACGACACCGGCCAGGAACATGCGGCCGACGGAAACGTTGGTCGCGGCCGCATAGACCACCATGACGATGGAGGGCGGGATCAGGATGCCGAGCGTGCCGGCATTGGCGATGACACCCGCGGCAAACTCCTTGGTGTAGCCCGCCTGCCGCATGCCGGCGATGGCAATGGTGCCGATCGCGACCACGGTTGCGGGCGAGGAGCCCGACAGCGCGGCGAAAAGCATGCAGGCGAAGACGCCGGCAATCGCCAGACCGCCCCGGATCGCACCGACGGATGCAATGGAGAAGCGGATGATGCGCTTGGCAACGCCCCCCGTCGACATGAAGGCCGAGGCCAGGATGAAGAAAGGAATCGCCAGGAGGGTGTAATTCTGCGACGCCGTGAACAGCTGCAGGGCCACCGACGAGATGGAATCGTTGGAGAAGATGGCAATCGCCAAAACGCTGGACAGGCCAAGCGAAATGGAGATCGGAACGCCCAGGAACAAGAAGCCCAGGACGAGAATGAAGAGAATTGCTGCTTCCATTGCCCCGGCCTCAGTCCTTCAAGACGTCTTTGTTTTCAGCGACGAGGTCTTCCGCCTCATGCGCGGCGATCATCATCTCGCGCTCGCCGGTAATGATCTGCCAGGCCGCCTGGATGCAGCGGAACATGAACAGAAACAGGCCGATGGGCAGGATCAGATAGGCGATCCAGCGCTGAACGCGCTCTTTCGTGCCGAAGGTTTCAATGATGTAGTCTGGATAGCGCAGGTCATCGAGGCCGATGCCGATCTTGTACATCTTCGACCAGTAGTCGATGGCTCCGCCTCTGGTATCAAGCCCGAAGACATGCAGCCATTCCGACCAGAGCAGGGTCAGCGCATAGACGACGCCGCAGAGCGCGCCGAACACGGCGACAGCCCGGAACACCGGCTTGGGAAACAGGCGGATGACCGCATCGACGCCCAGATGCGAACCGATTTTGACGCCATAGCTCATGCCGAACAGGATCAGCCAGGCGAACAGGATACGTGTGAATTCCAGGGCACCGGTCCAGCCGGAATTAAAGCCGTATCGCGCCACCACCTGGGTGAAGGATACTATGGTCATGGCGGCCAGGAGAAAGGCGAGTACACCTTCCTCGAAGCGCGTGACCCAATTGTCGACGCGTTGCATGCGTTTCCCCCGAATTGGCCTCTTGGTTATCAGCTTAGCCGCCGGCATGGCTGCGTGGGCGGCCGCAGGACCTTGGCAGAAGGGCCGGACAATCCGGCCCTTCCAGGTGTCAGGTCAGGTCAGCCTTAGCTGGCGTTGTTGGAAGCGACGGCGGCGTCGATGAGGTCCTTGCCGATATCACCTTCAAACTGTTCCCAAACCGGCTTCATGGCATCGACCCAGGCCTTGCGCTGTTCCGGGGTCAGTTCACGAATGGTGGAACCGGCATCCAGAATGTTCTGGCGGTTCTTGGCTTCCGCAGCTGCAACATTGCCGTTTGCGGTTGCGGTGACTTCTTCCACGATGGTCAGGAACTGGTCACGGACTTCCGGATCAAGGCTGTTCAGCCACTCGTCGGAGGTGACGAGCAGGTAGGCCAGAAGCTGGTGGTTGGTTTCGGTGATACCGTCCTGCACTTCGAAGAACTTCTGGGTGTAGATGTTGGACCAGGAGTTTTCCTGACCGTCCACAACACCGGTCTGCAGTGCGCCGTATACTTCCTTGAAAGCCAGCTTCTGGGCGTTTGCGCCCATGGCTTCGATCATGGCAACAGCCACGTCAGAGGTCTGCACACGGAACTTCAGGCCCTTCGCATCGTCCGGAACCAGTAGCGGCTTGTTGGCGGAGAACTGCTTCAGGCCGGAGCTCCAGTAGCCGAGGCCCTGGAAACCGTAGTCGGTCATGGAGTTCAGAAGCTCCTTGCCGTGTTCACCGGTGCCGAAACGCTCGACCGCATCCAGGTCCTGGAACAGGAACGGCAGGTCGAACAGGCGGAATTTCAGCGTGTAGGCTTCGAACTTGGAAAGCGACGGGGCAGCAAGCTGAACGTCTCCGAGCAGCAGGGCTTCCATGACCTTGTCGTCGTCGAAGAGTTGAGAGTTCGCGAATACCTGCATGCAGGCCTTGCCGTTCATCTCGTCGTTGACGCGTTCCGCCAGCAGCGTGGCAGCGTCGCCTTTCGGGTGGCCGGTCGCGGCAACCACGTGGCTGAACTTGATGACGATTTCACCGTCATCACAAGCATCGGCCGCATAGGCGTTTGCGGACAGGGCCAGGGACGCCGCGGTTGCTGCGGCGAGAGCGAATTTTTTCATCGGATGTCCTCCCAGACATTTCAATATGACGGCCATTCGGGCCGGACAGCACAGTGGCTGGTCGACTCCCTGTTGGCAATCTCCGTGCCAATTGCCGCCAACGCCTCAAGAAGCGCCGATTTCTGCGGATTTACAAGTTTTCGAAAATAAACCTGACCTGTGAATGCTTCGAGCATGGGTCGAGTCAGACACACGGCGCCAAAGTGGATGTGTCGAAACCGACACATTTTCAGTGTGCTACATCATATTTTAAGACTTTAAGCGCTGAAAATCAGTGCCAGATTGCCCCCGAGGACCGGTCGTGGCGCAGCTTCACCTTCAGGCGCGACAGCTTGTCCGGGTTGCGCATGTTGTAGATGTGCTCCAGCCGTCCATCGGCGTCATAGCCGAACATGACGGCCGTCACAATCTCATCGCCATGGAACAGGACGAGGCCACGCGTGCCGTTCAGATCCAGTATCTCGATCTGGCAGGGCTGCCACAGCCGGCCGAGGATGCGCACGACATAACGGCTGACTTCGTCAGGGCCGTCCAGCACCCGGCTCATGGCCGTTGCCTTGCCGCCGCCATCGGACTGGAGCTGTACGGATTCGGCGAGAAGGCCTGTCAGGTGATCCGTAGAGCCCGTTTCAATCGCCGTCAGAAAGGCGGACAGGATCCGGTCCTGATGATCGGCCGAGGGAACGAAACGGGAGACAGGTCCCTGGACATGCCGGCTTGCCCGGGAGACGAGCTGGCGGCAGGCCTGTTCGGTAACGCCCAGTGTTTGGGCAACTTCGTCATATGACTTTGCGAAGATCTCGCGCAGCAGGTAGGCCGCGCGCTCCTTCGGGCTCAGGCGTTCGAGCAGCAGGAGGAAGGCCGTCGTCAGGGATTGCGCCCGGTCAAGATCGGTCTCCGGGTCCGAACCACTGTCGAACTGCAGCGGCTCGGGGATCCACGGGCCGACATAGTCGACCCGTTTGCGGTGAGCGGCCTTGAGTGTGTCCAGGCAACAATTGGTGCAGACAGTGGTGAGGAATGCTTCCGGATTCAGGATGTCGGCGCCGTCCGTGGCTTGCCACTTCAGGTATGTGTCCTGAACTGCATCCTCGGCATCCGCCATGGACCCGAGCATTCGGTAGGCCAGGCCCAGCAGCTTCGGGCGTACCGTCTCGAAAACATCGATGCCTGGCGCTTTCCTCATGTCAGTGGTTCGATACCTGTACCCGGTTCCACAGATTGATCATCGCGATCGCAGCAGTGATCGCACTTATCTCGGTGTCGTCGAAATGGCGGCGCAATTCGGCTCGCAGAGCCTCATAGTTCGTATCGACCTTGAGACTGGTCAAGGCTTCCGTCCAGGCAAATGCCGCCTTTTCCGCCGGCGTATAATCGTCGACATGCCGCCAGACCGTGAGCCGCTGCAGACGCTCCTGGGTTTCGCCTCCATCAAGCGCTTCCTTGGTATGCATCTTGACGCAATAGGCGCACTGGTTGATCTGCGAGGCGCGCAGGTCGATCAGATGCCGCAGTTTCGGCTCCAGCGCCGCCTTGCCGATTTCGCCACTGGCGGCAACGAAGCGTTTCACGATATCGGGGACATTTTCGTAGTGATTGATGGCAGTCGAGGTCGTCATGAGTGTCTTCCATTCAAGTTTCAGGCAGTGACACCGGGTTGACGATCAGGCGCAGCGGTTTGTGACACCGGCGCGAAACTTTTTTCGATCTCTCTTTATTGTCATCCCTGTCCTCGCAAGGATGACAGGGACCACAGGATCCTGTCAGACGGAAAGCGCCTCGTCCTTGCCGAGCCCGTATTTGCGCATCTTTTCGTAGAGCGCCTTTCGGGAAAGACCCAGGTTCTCGTAGGTCGGTTTGATGGCGCCGTCGTTACGCTTGAGTTCGGCGACGATCAGCGCACGCTCATAGGCCGCCACCTGATCGAACAAGGTGGATCCTGCGCCGTTGCTGGGCGCTTTGACCAGTTCGACACCAAGCACGAACCGGTCGGCGACATTGCGCAGTTCGCGGACATTGCCCGGCCATTCCCGTGCCATCAGCTCGGCGAGATACTCCTCATTGATGTCGGGGATCTCGCGCCGGTAACGCGCCCGGGCCTCCACCGCCAGATGCCGGAACAGCAGGGGAATGTCCTCCAGCCTGTCCCGCAGCGGCGGAATGGCGACGTTGACGACGTTGAGCCGGTAAAACAGGTCCAGCCGGAAGCGGCCTTCCTTGCCGGCGGCTTCCAGGTCTTCCTTGGTGGCCGCAATGAAGCGCACGTCCAGTTCGATCGCCTTGTTGGAACCGAGCCGCTCGATGGTCCGGGTCTCGATCACACGCAGAAGCTTGACCTGCAGCTCCAGCGGCATGGATTCGATCTCGTCGAGGAACACCGTGCCGCCATGGGCGTGTTCCAGCTTGCCGATGCGCTGCCCACTGGCGCCGGTGAAGGCACCCTTCTCGTGGCCAAACAATTCGGATTCGATGATTTCCGCAGGAAGTGCCCCGCAGTTGAGCGCAACGAAAGGCTTTTCCTTGCGGGGGCCTTCGTCATGAAGAGCCCGGGCAACCACTTCCTTGCCTGAGCCGGTTTCCCCGAGGATCAGCACATCAGCATCGGTAGCGGCCAGTGCGGTGACATTGCGGCGAAGCAGCTCCATGGCGGAAGTGCGCCCCACAAGACGGCTTTCAAGACCTGTCCTGTCGGCCAGTTCCTCGCGCAGTTTTCGGTTTTCCAGCACCAGACGGCGCTTGTCGAGCGCGCGTTCCACTACAGAGGCAAGGCGCGAAACGGAGAAAGGCTTTTCCATGAAATCGTAAGCACCGGCACGCATGGCCTCGACCGCCAGCGGCACATCGCCATGGCCGGTGATCAGCACCACGGGCAGAGCGGGATCGATCTCGAACGCCCGTTTCATGACCTGGAACCCATCCGTACCGGGCATGCGGATGTCTGTGACGAGCACACCGTAAAACCCGCGGTTGATCCGTTCCAGCGCCTCTTCCGGTTCGCCGGTCGCAAACACTGCCTGGCCGGACAGTTCCAGCCCCTGGCTCAGGGAGCCGCGCAGGTCCGCTTCATCGTCAATCAGTAGGACGGTCGCCTGATCCATAAACGCCTATCTCTTCTCATTCTGCTGCAAGAACGTGCTCGTCGGCCACCGGCAGGCGCATGGTGAACACCGCGCCACCGCCGTCACGATTAGCCGCCTTCAGCGATCCGGAAAAGTCATGAACGATCTTGTAGGCAATCGACAAGCCCAGTCCCAGCCCGGCGCCGACATCCTTGGTGGTGAAAAAGGGATCGAAGATCTGCGGCAGGACATCGGCATCGATGCCGGGGCCATTGTCGCTGACCGTCAGCACCGCCTCTCCGCCCTCCTGCCGCAGCTCCAGCCGCACCTCGGGTTCGGCGAGCGAGGTCGCGTTGCCGCTGACGGCGTCCAGAGCGTTGGACAGGAGATTGATGACCACCTGTTCCAGTCGGATGCGCCCGCCCTTCACAATGATATCCTCGGCAGGCAGCGCCAGGTCGAGGCGCACCTTGCTCTGCTTGATGTGCGGCTGAAGCAGCAGCGTTGCCTCATCGATCACCTGGCGCAGAGAGACCGGCTTGATGTCAGTGCCGGATTTGCGCGTGAAGCCCTTCAGCGTCTTGGCGATTTCGGCCATGCGGCTGACCATGCCTTCGATCCGGGACAGATTGCCGAGAGCCTCGTCCGCCCGTCCCCGCTCGATCAGCATGCCAGCCACTTCAGCATCGGAACGGATTGCCGCCAGAGGTTGATTGTATTCGTGACTGAGCGCCGCCGACATCCGTCCGAGCGTTGCCAGCTTGGCAGTCTGCACGAGTTCGGCCTGGGCAAGGCGCAAGTCGGCTTCGGCCTGTTCACGTTCGCGCACTTCCTGTTCCAGCAGGACGTTGGTGCGGCGCAGGTCTGATGTCCTCGATTGCACGCGGCGCTCCAGACGCAGCGCGCTTGCCCGGTTGCGCCGTTCCTGGCGCACGAATTCTTCCCGGCGGACAATCAGGATGGCGACCCCACCGGCCGCGATCACACAGACCAGGAGCGCTACCAGCATAGCCCAGCCGGATAGCAGGCGCGCCTCCTCGACCGTCACCAGGGTTCTGACCTGCCAACCCAGAACGGCGAGGTTCTCGGTCAGTTGCAAATAATAGTCAGGGGTGTGGGTTGCCGGAAGCAGCACCTCGATGCGCTCTACCACAGACATGTCGGCAATATCCCGGCCGAACGAGAGTTCGTCCATTTGCTTGCCGCGCCAAGCGGGAACATTGGTGACGACGATCCGGCCGCTACCGTCCAGCGCGACCAGCGGTTCCTTGCTGAGGGCCCAGGCCTGCTCGACATCTTCCAGAGAGACCCGAACCGCGAGAACGCCGACAATAGAGCCGTTCCTGCGCATGGGCGAAGCGAACACATAGTTCGAGACTGCCTCGGGCGTGCCGGGGATAAGCTGCCGGCCAAGCTGGCCTTGCAAGGCCTGCTCGAAAGCCTGCTCGATCCGCTCAGCGCCGCCGAACGACCCAGCCGGAACACCATCCTGGCTGGAAACCACGACGTTGCCCTGCCTATCCATCAGCCAAATCTCTTCGGCTCCCGACATGCCGGCGGCAATGGCGGCGATGCCGGGATCTTCCGGCGTGCCGGTTTTTATCAGCAATTGCCGGATGTCCGGGCCTCGCGCCAACAGCGGCGACAGCAGACGGAACTTGTCGAGAAGTCTTTCCAGAACGGCCGTCTGAACCGCAAGATTGGCCCGTGCACCGGTTTCCACTTCCGCAAGCGAAATCCGCAAGCTGGCAAGCCCTGTCAGCCACATCAAGGCAACCGTCGACAGGATCGCCGCCGCTCCGATACCGATCTTCAGCCTGCGCCAGGTCCGGCGCTTGGTCTTGCGCAACATCGCGTCAGTATAAACAAGCCGCGCGCCGCGTGAAGCGGGGGCATTATCCAGTGGATTGCCCCCCGGTCGCGGCGTCCGGCAGGGCAGGCGCGCGCTGGCGCCGGTCGATAGCGACGCTCTTGATCAGAACCGTGACATCCCTGCCCTTGTGAAGATCCAGATCGGCGACAGACGCCCGGGTAATGCGGGCGCGCAGAACCTGTCCGTTGACGGAACACAGAATTTCCGCATAGGGCCCGCTTTCGCTGGAGATACTGCGGATAGTCGCCGCGAAGGCATTGCGGATGGACAGGCCGTGCGGCGGCGTGACGGCGAGGGCGACATCTCTTGCCCGAATACGCAGGCGCACCGCATCGCCCGGCACAGCCGCCATGTCCGGAATCTGAAGGATCGCGCCACCGATATCGACATCGGTCAGGCCCCAGTCCGGATCGCATTTCGTAACGGTGCCTTCGAGAAGTGCACTCGCCTCGTGACGGCCGGTTGCCCTGCCGAGATCGGTCCGGGCAAGCATGTCGGCCACCGGTCCGTAGGCGGGCGTGCGGCCGTCGGACAGGATCACGAGCGTATTCGACAGGCGCGCCACTTCCTCGATGGAATGGCTGACATAGAGGATCGGGATCCCTGCCTCCACGCACAGACGGTCCAGATAGGGCAGGATATCGTTTCGGCGCGCCTGATCGAGATTGGCCAGCGGCTCGTCCATGATCAGCAACCGCGGGTCGGACAGAAGGGCCCGGCCGATGGCAACCCGCTGCCTCTCGCCTCCTGAAAGCGTTCCGGGCTTGCGCTCCAGAAGACCGCCCAGTCCGAGCAGATCGACCACTTCGGCCAGGTCCCGGGTTCCGTGCCTGCGGCCAGCCCAGCGCGCGTAGGTCAGGTTCGAGACGACGCTCAGATGCGGAAACAGCCTCGCGTCCTGAAAAACATGACCGACCCTGCGGGCCTGCACCGACAGGTCTATGCCCTTGTTAGCGTCGAACAGCACCGTTCCATTGACGGCGATGTGCCCGCTGCGCGGCCTGATCAGTCCGGCGATCATGTTGGTCAGGGTTGTCTTGCCGGCGCCCGACTGACCGAAAAGCGATGTCACCCCGCCGGTGCTTTCAAACCGGGCTTCAAGGTCCAACTGGCCGACGCGGCCGGTAATGTCGACATCAAGCATGACCACCCCCCATGCGCGCGCGCAACCGGCGCGCCAGCGCCTCGGAGGCGATCAGTGCAGCAAAGGCAACGAAGGCGGCAACCAGCGTCAGACGAAAGGCGGCAAGCTCACCACCCGGTGTCTGGGTGGCGGTGTAAAGGGCGAGCGACAGGGTTCTGGTTTCGCCTGGTATGTTGGACACGAACGTGATGGTCGCGCCAAATTCGCCCATGGCCTTGGCGAAACCCAGGATAGCGCCGCCCAGAATACCCGGCAGGGCAAGAGGCAGGGTTACGGTCAGAAAGGCTGTCAGACGATGGGCACCGAGAGACTTGGCCGCCTCTTCCAGCTTCGGGTCAACCGCCTCGAAGGAAAGACGGATCGGGCGGACCATCAGGGGAAAGGCCATGACACCGGCTGCGAGGGCTGCACCGGTCCAGTTGAAGGCAAAGGTAACGCCGAAAAAATTGTCCAGAAACGACCCGACGGGCCCCTTGCGACCAAAGGTCAGCAGCAGCACGTACCCCGTGACGACCGGCGGCAGGACCAGAGGCAAGTGCACCAGCGCATTGACGGCGCCATGACCGGTAAACCGGTAGCGCGCAAGCACAAAGGCCATCAAAACGGCAAGCGGCAGCGCAACGGCGAGGGCGGCAGAAGCGACCTTGAGGGTCAGAAGAAGGGCCTGCCATTCCCCGGGCTGGAGATTGAAAAAATCCACGGCTGCTCAGTCTGTTCGTTCCGAAACGCGGCCGAATTTCCTCAGCCTTCTGCCGTTATCGGTTAGAACACCGCAGGAAGGCAAGATATCCTTTGCCCGCGGACTTGGATGCAAGGCCGCAGACTTGGGGTCAATAGTCGGTATCCGCTGCCCGTTTCGCGTCGGAGATGGCGCCAAGCCTTGCCTTCTACGGACAGGGACAGGTGTTGATGGTGCGAAACCGAGCCGTTCCGTTCAGGCGTCACAAAAACATGTTCCCGCCCAAAAACCGAAGGCCGTCAAACCTGAAAAATGGACTTTCGTTTCCGGTACAAACACCCATATGGTCGGTAATGTTGATTTCCGGATAACTACGATCCCTGCCGATTCTCAGGATATTTCATGACAATCACGCTGAAAACCCAGGTTCCCGATGTCGATACCTATCTGCGTCTGCGGGTCGAGTCCGGACTGAGCGGGTATGGCCGGGAAGCGGCAGAAATCGGACTGAAAAACAGTCTCTACTGCGTGATGCTGCTTGACGATGACCAAGCGATCGGCATGGGCCGTTTGATCGGCGACGGCGGCTGTTTCGTCCAGGTCACCGATATCGCGGTTTTGCCCGACTATCAGGGCCGAGGCCTCGGCAAACGCATCATGGCGGCGCTGACCACCTATATCGAAAGTACGTTTCCGCCGTCGACCTATGTCAGCCTGATCGCCGATGTCCCGGCAAATGCGCTCTACGCGCAATTCGGGTTTGAAGAAACAGCTCCCGGATCTCTCGGCATGGCCCGCAGGGCTGGCCGCGGCAGTCTGGCCTGACCAGGGGCTGGTGGATATTTTAACGGCACTCGCATATCGGGTCGTTTCCGATATTGCGGTCTCCTAGGGTTTCTTCACAACAGTTGAGGAGAGAAGCCCTATGTTTCAGATCGAACCCCTTCCCGCTTCCGAATTTACCTATTTGAGCGGCCTGAGCGACGCGGAACTCGCAGAGAAGGGAATCCAGGTGCACATTTCGGACGGCGCTTTTCCCTGCCGCGTATCGCTTGTCGATGCGGCCAAGGGCGCCCGTGTTTACCTGCTCAATTTCGAGCATCAGCCGGGCGAAACGCCCTACCGCTCCAGGCATGCGATCTTCGTTGCCGACGGTGCGGCAGAAAACCATCCGGCCCCGGACACGATCCCGGATGTGGTGGCAAAACGCCTGCTGTCCGTGCGAGCCTTCAACCGGGCCCATGAGATGATCGATGCAGAGGTCGTTGAAGGCCGCGAACTTGCCGGTGTCATCGGAGCGTTCTTCGACAACCCGCAAGTCGATTACATCCACCTGCATTTCGCCCGTCGTGGCTGTTACGCGGCAAAGGTCACGCGCACCGCATGGACCTGATCAGTAGAGCCTGAGCAAGCCTTCGGAGGTGGCTTCTTCCAGAAGCGCCTCCGGAGTTTGTTTCAGCTTGCCGTGGCGGATCATCGCATCGCCGATATCGCCAAGATCGTCGGCGTTCCGCCAGCTTTCCGGTTGCCAGATCTTTGAGCGGATCATCGCCTTGGGGCAATGCATGAATGCGCGGGTGACCTGGACAGCCAGCGCCATCGAGGGTCGTTTTTCGTCCACCTGCATCCGTTCCAGGAGCCAGGCATCCCTGACGATGCGTGCCTCGCCGGAAATCCTCAAGGTTTCGCCCTTCCCCGGGATCATGAAAATCAACCCCACGCGCGGGTCCTTCAGGAGATTATGGTAGCCGTCGAGGCGACGGTTGCCCGGACGATCGGGGATCGCCAGCATTGTGTCGCTCAGGACGGTAACAAACCCGGCCGGATCTCCCTTCGGACTGACATCGATCACGCCCTCCGGATTGGCAGTGGCGATCAGGCAGAACGGCGAGCGGCTGATGAATTGCCTGCAGAGGCCGTCCAACTCCGTTATCTCCTTCACCCTCACCTTCTCCGGTGCGGTTCCGGCGTGGGCTTCAAGCTGGTCAACCGTGGTTATCAGGTCAGTGAAATCTGCAAATGACTTTGGGTCTTCCGGCATGGCAACCTCCCTGGATCTGCCCCGCTGGCGTCCTGTCCATCAAAAGGCGCTGCGTCCGTGATGACAAGGCATTTTGCAAGCCCTGCCCTTTTTCCAAACTGGCGCCCCGTTTCTGGTTAAACTGGATCTTACCTGCGCATCACCGAACCCATCATAAAGGGATCGCATTGCCGACCTAAACTTTAACGGCACACCTCGCAAAGGTACAACTCATAGGAGATCCGGCCATGCCGACCGCAGCCAAACGCCGCGCCGCCTTCAAAGCCCTTCACGAGAAAGGACGGGCTTTTCTCATGCCGAATCCCTTCGATATCGGCACAGCCCGGATTCTGGACGGATTGCGGTTTGACGCCATGGCGACTTCCAGTGCGGGCTACGCCTGGACGCAGGGTGTGAAGGATGCCGAAGGGCTGATCACGCGGGACGATGCTCTCGGACACGCAGCCGACATCATCGCTGCAACCAGCGTGCCGGTGAACGGAGACCTGGAAAACGGCTTCGGCGACAGTCCGGACGACGTGGTGGCAACAGTGAAAGGCGCGATCGAGGTTGGCCTCGCAGGCTGCTCCATCGAGGATTACACCACTGATCCGAAACATCCCTACTACGATCTGGAACTGGCGGTCGAGCGGATCAAGGCGGCGGTGGATGCCAAGAACCGGCTCGCGCCGGATTTTGTCCTGACCGCCCGTAGCGAAGGGCCCGTGCATACGCAGCACGAGCTTGACGAAACCATCAAGCGGCTGAACGCATTTGCCGAAGCCGGTGCAGATTGCGTCTATGCACCGGAGCTGAAGGACAAGGAGCAAATCGCCGCGGTTCTGGCCGCCGTCGATGCGCCGATGAACATTCTGGCAGGACGGAAGAACTTTCACCTGACCCGCAAGGAACTGGGCGACATGGGCGTTGCCCGGGTTTCCATCGGGGCGGGCCTGGCACGACTTGCCTATCGCGCCTTTGTTGCGGCCGCTGAAGACATGAAGGACGGCGGCACGTTCGGCTGTTTCGACAGAACGGAAACCATGCCGGAGGGCATTCCTGATTTTGAATCCTTCATGAAGGCAAGGCCCTGACCCGATATGGACGCCTCGTCCGGCCCGAGCGGCCTCGTTCGGGCAAAGTCCGGGGATGCCGGAGCCTTGCGCGAACTCGCCCGCCGCGCCTACCAACACTATATCCCGGTCATCGGCGCCGTGCCGGTGCCGATGACCGCGGATTATGCCGCACATGTGCGGAATGACGAGGTGTGGGTTCTGCGCTCCGGCAATGCTCTTGTCGCGAGCCTCGTGCTGATCAGGCAGCCGGATCATCTCCTCATCGAGAGCATCGCCGTCGATCCCGCCAAGCAGGGCAAGGGTCATGGGAGGCAGGTACTGGACTTTGCACAGCGACGGGCTGCGGACCTGGAACTGGTCGATATCCGGCTCTATACCAACGTCCTGATGCATGAGAACCGGGCCTGGTACCAGCGGGCAGGGTTCACAGAAACCCATGAAGAACAGCGCGGCGACAAGCGGATCGTCCACATGCGGCTGACACTGTGACCGAGCCGAATTCCAGCTCCGGGCGTACTGGATAATATTGATCCGGGGCAGAGTCCTGCCCCGGATTTCAGCAGCTTTCGTGTGCTTTGGGCTTCCTGGCCCGCTACTCCGGGCCCCAGGTTTTCTGCTTTTTCTGCTTCATGACATTGCGAACCATCTTGCCGAATGCCCGATCCCTGGACCTGCGCTCGGCCAGGCTGGCGGAGTTGAAGGCTTCTTCCGCCTTCAGTTTTCGCCATCTGTTCAGTCGGGCGGCTTCCAGGGTTCCGTCCTCAAGTGCCTCCTGAACGGCGCAGCCTGGCTCCGTATCATGCCGGCAGTCGGTGAAACGGCAGCGAGACGCAAGATCGTTGAGATCCGAGAACAGATCATCGATCCCGGACGCGACATCGGTCAATTGCAACTCTCGCATGCCCGGCGTATCCAGGACGAGACAGCCGCCCGGCACCGCGTGAAGCTGACGATGGGTCGTCGTATGGCGGCCCTTGGCGTCGTCCTCGCGAATGGCCTGTGTGGCGATGTCTGCTGTGCCTGACAGGGCATTGGTAAGCGTCGACTTGCCGACACCGGACGACCCAAGGAATGCGACTGTCTTGCCGGGCCAGCACCAGTCAGCCAGTTTCAACGCAGGTTCACTGCCTCGTGCGTCGAGTGCCACCACCGGCACCTCCGCCGAGATCTTGACAGCCTGATCGACAAAGCTGTCCTGATCGGCTGCCAGATCGGACTTGGTCAGCACAATGACCGGGCTGATGCCCGCTTCGAAGGCAAGTGCGATGTATCGCTCCAGGCGGGCGATGTTGAAGTCCTGATTGCAGGATGACACCACGAAGGCTGTGTCGATATTGGCGGCGATCAGCTGGATCTGGCGGTCCGTTCCCGGCGCGCGGCGCCTGAGCAGGCTCTGCCGCTCCAGGATCCGGCTTGAGGCGGTGTGTGCGCGATCCAGCAGTAGCCAGTCGCCGACGGTGGCATCCTTCACCGGCAGAATTGCTTCGTCGATGTCCTGCCCGACCACGTGAAAGGCGTTGCGATGAACTTCAACCACCCGCACAGGCGGTGTTGCCGTCAACTCGTCGGAACTGATCTGTTGTGCAAAAAAGGGTTTCCAGCCAAGTGCCTGAAGCGCTGAAGGTGTGGTGTTTGGCCCGCTGGTTTTTGGGTGCGCGGGAAAGAAGTCGGAATAGTTCCGTACCATGAGATTGTCTCGTGAATTAAACACACGTCATCGGGCGCCCGTGAAGGCACCGGTTCATGTATTCAAGGCTCTCTGATCTTCAGAGAGCCTGCTCACGCAATCTCTGACATCCAATCTCCATGGGTCGCACCTCTTGAGGCGCTCGCCTTACCTAGTCGCAAGCTGGCGTCGTTTCAAGATGACCAGCCCGCCGGAAACGCCTTTTCGCTCAACGACCGGGCTTATTCCGGGCGCTCGCCGACGTAGGCGGCCCGAGGGCGGATCTGTTCCGGCGCGGCGTATTGTTCCAGCGCATGGGCAATCCAGCCGGTCATGCGGGCAGCGCAGAAGATGATCTTGCCGGCGTCCTTCGGCAGGCCATAGGTCTTCTGGGTGGCGGCCAGCGCAAGATCGATGTTCGGCGCTTCGCCGAACAGATCCCGCGCCACCGTTATCAGGCCCGGCAGGCGCTGGACAAATGGATGTGCCGGCTCGCTGCGATAGAGGACATCGAGCAGACATTCGGCGCGCGGGTCCGGCCCGCGATAGATCGAGTGGCCGAAGCCGGGCAGGGGTTCCCCCCTGCTCAGCCGGTCTGCCAGCATCGTCTCGATGTCGGTCTCCGGTCCGATATCGGACAGCCAGGCCGTTGCCCGGTCGGATGCCGCGCCGTGACGCGGGCCGGCAAAGGCTCCCAGTCCGGAAATCAGTGCCGCGTGAAGCGGCGCACGGGTGGATGCGGCGCAGCGGGTGGCGAAAGCACTGGTGTTAAGCTCATGGTCGGCGCACAGGATCAGCGCCGCCCTGATGACGTTTTTTGCCGAGGAGGATACGCCGTAGGCATTGGCAATCTGCGTATGGATCGGCACGTCGACCGGATCGGCGTTGAGCAGGGCGGCAACCGAATAGCGCAGCAAGGCAGCGCCTTTCACCTGAAGAAGCTTGGGCGCCTGGGTGTAGGCTGCCTTGTCCTGCAATGGCCAGGCGGCAAGCGCGACCATCAGCCGGTCCAATGGCGCCAGCCCATCCGGCAGGTCCGGTGGCGGCAGCGGCGCGCTTTCGGCAAATGGATCCTCCTGCGACGCCCAGAGCAGGGTCGCAACAGTTTCCAGCGTGGAAGTTTGTGCCAGATCGACCGCCGGCCGGCCGCGATAAACCGGCCCGGCCTCCGAAATCAGCGTCAATTCGGTTTCCAGCACCGGGTCGCCGGTCAGGGGCCTCGCACCGGAATAATCATCCGCGGCCTTGCGGCCCTTCAGGCGGCGCACATCGACCGCGTCATAGCGGCGCTGTTTGCCCGGGCCGGCAACGGAGGCGATCAGCCCGCGGCTGACATAGGCGTAGAGCGTGGCCGGCTGCACGCCGAGTTCCGCGGCGGCTTCTCGGGCAGACAGATAGATCGTCTTGGTCATATATTGATTTTAATTATCAACATTGATCAATGCAATCAGTTCTTTCTATCTGGCGGCATAGAAAAGGAGATAGCCATGACCGAAGCGCCGAACCCCGCCCGGATGACACCGGACCCGATTGCCGGTTTGGAGGGCGTCGTTGCCGCCACCACAATGCTCAGCCATGTCGACGGCCAGAAGGGCGTCCTGATCCTTTACGGACGTCATATCGAGGACCTGGCCGGACACCTGAGTTTCGAGGAAGCGGTCCGCCACCTGTGGCAGGACTTCGACCTGCCTGAAGCCACTTGCCTGCGCGAGGCATTCGGCGAGGCGCGGCGGGCAGCCTTTGCGGTCATGCCGGTTCTTGAAGCCGCCCCGTCCAGCCTCACCGTCTATGAACGCATGCAGCTTGGCCTGGCTGCCTTGCCACTGTCGACCGGCCGTCCCGAGGCGATCGCCATAGCCGGTGCATTGCCCGTGTTCCTGGCGGCGTCTCACCGCATTGCAAATGGCCAGGCCCCGGTTGCCCCGGACAGCACACTGGAAACCGCAACCGACCTCTTGCGCATGCTGAGCGGAGAATTGCCGCCTGCGGGCCATGCCGCCGCGCTGAACCGCTACCTGGTGACCATCCTGGACCACGGCTTGAACGCATCCACCTTCACGGCCCGTGTCATCGGTTCGACCCAGGCAAACCTGAAGCAGGCCGTGCTTGGCGCAATGGGTGCGCTCAGCGGACCGCTGCATGGCGGTGCTCCGGGCCCCGTTCTGGACATGATCGATGCCATCGGCAGCCCTGAGAATGCCGCTGCCTGGATCGGCGATGCGCTGGCACGCAAGGAGCGGCTGATGGGGTTCGGCCACCGGATCTACAGGACACGGGATCCGCGTGCGGATGTGCTGAAGGCGGGGCTGCGGCTGCTCGGATCCGATAATCCGAAGGTCCGTCTGGCCGAAGAGATCGAACAGGCGGCGCTTGCAGCCCTGAAAGCCGCCAAGCCTGACCGTCCGCTGGAGACGAACGTGGAGTTCTACACCGCTGTCTTGCTGGATGCGATCGGGATCGACCGGACCTTGTTCACGCCGCTCTTTGCCGTTGGCCGGACACCGGGTTGGTGCGCCCATGTTCTGGAACAGCAGGAAACCGGCAAGCTGATCCGGCCGTCGTCGCATTATGTCGGGCCGATGCCCGCCTGATCGAGACCGGTAGAGTATCTTTCACTGAAAAGCGCCATGCCCGGAAGGCGGATCGTCCGTCTTCCGGGATTTTGTATTCAGTCGGTAGACCATCTCTCGCACCCACATGTGCAGCGGTGCGCGATGATTGAGCGTGGTCCAGACCAGGCTGATCGTCACCGACGTCTGAACCGGGCAGGGCACCACCCGAAGTCCCTCCGCAACGGACCTGGACAGCCGTTCGGGCACTGTGGCGACGAGGTTCGATCCAGACACCAGCCGCTCCAGTCCTGCCGGGCTCGGCACGCGAAGGGCGACTTTCAGGTCCCTGTTCATACGCTCAAGCTCGATGATGTAGCGCGACCGCCACTGACCACCATAGGTGACGAGCACATGATCGAGCTCCAGAAAATCCTCCAGGGTCAACACTGATCCGGCCTTCGGGTGCTCGGGGTCGAGCAGGCAGACGTAGCGGTCCTGGTAAAGATCACGCCTGTAGAAATGAGGGTCCGACCGTTCGAACGGGCCAATCAGAAGATCCGCCTCGTTACGCAAAAGGCGCTCGTGACCTATGCCCGATGCATCAATGATCTCCAGATCCAGGTTCGGAGCTTCGCGTTTGAGAAAATGGACGATCTCCGGGATGATCAGCACGCGCTCATAGAAATTGCAGGCGATGGTGAACGTTTGCGAGGCCGTTTGCGGATCAAAATCGGGCGGGGCCGCCAGTTGCCGGAATTCCGCGGTCAGCCGTTTGGCCTGGTGGACGATATCCTCGCAGCGCTGCGTCGGGTGCAATCGCCGGGCCTGACGAACGAACAAGGGATCCTGAAACACGTCCCGCAGCTTGTTGATGGTGTAGCTGACAGCCGACTGGTTGACTCCAAGCTCTTCCGCTGCACGCGTGAAAGAGCGGAGCTGGTGGACCCAGACCAGAACCTGCAATGCCCGAAAATCGACTTCCAACGGATCGCCCGGCACCTACAGCTCCTCCCGAATCCGGCAATGACGCGTGTTGCGCTTGGTAAAATCAAAAAATTCGATGGCAACTATAAAGTCAATCGTATTGCTTGATTTAAAGTCGACCGATTAACTTGGCGCAGTTGCCGGATTTGGGAGGAGATGGCAGATGGCGGTCGCACCTGTCGACGAAACGCTGACGCTTGCGGACCTGACGCGCGACCCCTATCCGATCTACAAGCGGATGCGGGCCGAAACGCCGATCGTTCAGGTTCCGGCGGCAAACCGGATCTTTCTGACCAAGGCGAAACACACCAAGATGGTGAAGGACGACCCCGAACTCTACAGTTCGGACGACCCTGTCACGCCGATGCGGCGCGCCTTTCTTGCCCACACCCTGATGCGCAAGGACGGCGAGGAACACCGGCGCGAGCGCATGGCCATGCAGCCGGCCTTCTCGCCCAAGGTCATCAAGACCGATTGGGCCGACCTGTATCGCAAGATTGCCGCTGACTATCTCGACCGGTTGCCAAAAGGCGAAACAGTCGACCTGTTCACCGACCTGTGCGGACCGGTGGCGGCGCGGATCCTGGCGCACATTCTGGGCCTCGACGAAGTCAGCGACGCCGATATGCAGCGCTGGTCGCAGGTGCTGATCGACGGCGCCGGCAACTTCGGCTTCGCGGACGAACCGTTCGCCCGGTCGGATGCGGCCAATGCCGAAATGGACGCCATGTTCGACAGTCTGATTGCCCGGCATACGGCAGAACCCAACAATTCCGCCTTCTCCGTCATGCTGAACGCCAAGGACCCGATCCCCAAAAGCCAGATTTACGCCAACATCAAGATTGCCATCGGCGGCGGGATCAATGAACCGCGCGATGCGCTGGCAACCATCATCTATGGACTGCTGACCAATCCGGACCAGCTTGAGGAAGTGAAGCGGCAGGATGCCTGGGCGGATGCGTTCGAAGAAGGTGTTCGCTGGGTCGCGCCGATCCAGGCGTCCTCCCGCCGGGCAACGCGGGATCTCGAGATCGACGGCATCGACATTCCCGAGGGTGTGACCTTGATGACCATCCAGGCCTCGGCCAACCGCGACGAGGATCTTTACGAGGATGGCGAGGCCTTCAACGTCTTTCGAAAGAAAGCCCCGCACCAGGCCTTCGGCAGCGGACCACATCATTGTGCCGGGGCCCATATCTCGCGGCGGACCGTCGGGGAGATCATGCTGCCGATGCTGTTCGAGCGGTTTCCCGGCATGACGCTGGACAAACCCGAAGACGTGATCTGGAGCGGCTTCGGCTTCCGCGGCCCCTTGAACCTGCCCGTCAAACTGACCTGACAGAAAGAAACCAACCGGGCCCGGCCAGAGCCGGCCGAAAGGGAGAACCGCATGGTGCAGATCACCTTCGTCCAGCCGAACGGCAGCCGGACAACCATAGATGCCAACGAAGGGGCAAGCGTCATGGAAACGGCCGTCAGCCACGGGGTCGACGGCATTTTTGCCGAATGCGGCGGCGCCATGATGTGCGCCACCTGCCATTGCTACGTGGACGAGGACTGGAGCGACAAGACGGGCGAACGCACCGAAGACGAGGACGTCATGCTGGAATGTGCAGCGGCCGACTTGCGCGAAACATCCCGTTTGTCCTGCCAGATCAGGCTGACCAGTGCCCTTGACGGCCTGGTGGTGCACCTGCCGGACGAGCAGGCCTGAGGGAACGATTTCGATTAAGGGAGGAAATCATGTCGAATTACAGGACCATAAGGTCAATGGCCGCAGGAGCGGTCACCATGGGGGCACTCGCTGCAGCGACGCTCTCGCTGACATTCACTGCAGGACCGGCCGCGGCGGCAGAGGTCACGCTGCGGCTGCACCAGATGCTGCCGGCACAGGCCAGCGTGCCGAAGAATATCCTTGAACCATGGATGGCGCGGATCGAGGAAGAATCGGGAGGCCGGATCGAGTTCCAGCATTTCCCGGCAATGCAGCTTGGCGGCAAGCCACCGGAACTGGTCGATCAGGCCATCGACGGCGTGGCGGACATCGTCTGGACGTTGCCCGGCTACACACCCGGACGGTTTCCGAGGACCGAAGTCTTCGAACTGCCCTTCATCATGACAAATGCCGAAGCCGTTTCGCGTGCCTTCTGGCAGCTTGCCGAAGAGACAATGCTGGACCAGGACTTCAAGGACATGAAAGTTCTGGGTCTCTGGGTGCATGGGCCAGGACTGATCCATTCCAAGGAACCGATCGATTCGCTCGATGACCTGAACGGCGTGAAACTGCGGGCACCGACACGGGTGACCAACGAGATGTTCAGCTCGCTGGGGGCGACCCCTGTCGGCATGCCCGTGCCGGCGGTTCCCGAGGCGCTGTCCAAAGGCGTTATCGACGCCACCGTGGTGCCGTGGGAAGTCACCGGCTCGCTCAAGATCAACGAGCTCGTCAGCAATCACACCGACTTCGGTGATGACGCGCTTTACACGGCAGCCTTCGTGCTGGGCATGAACCAGGCTGTCTACGACGGACTTCCCGACGATCTGAAAGCGATCATCGACAAGAACTCCGGTCTTGAACTTTCCGGATTTGCCGGCGGGCAGATGCAACGGGATGACGCCAAGCCCCGCGACGAGGCAATCGAGAAGGGCGCGACAATCATCGAACTTTCCCCGGAAGAAGTCGCCCGCTGGAAGGAAGCCTCGGCCCCGACCATTGAAAAATGGATTGCCGAAATGGACGAGAAGGGCTTGGACGGCACAGGCCTGTACAATCGTGCCGTCGAACTGATCGAGGAGAACACCGGAAAATAGCCGGCCCGGGGTGGTGCGCGGCTCCCCCACAGGGCTGTGTGTCTCAAGACTCCCGTCGCGGCTTGCCTTATAGACGGCCGCGCGGCATGTGCCGGTTATTCAGGGCGTCCTGTGAACTGTTGTCACAGGACGCCCGATTTTTGTTCACCCCCTGTTGCCGGTTATCCCGCCAACTGGGCTTCGCGAACGGCGTATTCGATTTCCTGAACGAGGCCGTCTTCCAGACCAAGCCGGGCCGCAAGCATCTGCAGATAAGCCTTTTCCGCCGGATGATCGGGATCGATGGCAAGGCGCGATGCGGCATAGATCTCAGCCGCGGTTTCCTGACAAGTCGCGCTTGCCACCACCTTGTCCAGGTCGAGTGGCGAGCGCAGTTCGTCCATCAGGAACGCCTTCGCCTCGCTGTCCAGCCCCGCCTCGTCGATCTTGTCGAAAATCCGGTCCTGTTCGTCGCGGTCGATATGACCGTCGGCCTTTGCAGCCGAGATCATCGCCGTCAGCAGCGCCACGGCCGCCTGATGTTCGCCACCCGGATGCTCACACGGATCGAAGGCCGTGCCGCGCGGGGCTTCCACAGGGATCGGATCGTCGGCCGGATAATGCGGGCGCGGGGCGTTCTGCTGATTGGCCCTGTGGCCTTGGTAGGCCTTGTAGGCAAGACCGGCGACCAGGGCGAGGCCACCATAGGTGACGGCTTTTTTGCCCAGTTTGCGGCCGCTCTTGCTGCCGAGCATGAGACCTGCAAGGCTGCCGAGCGCCAGCCCGCCACCCTGGGATGACAGAAAATCCTTGCCCTGGGACAGCAGGTCACCTGACCCGCCTTTCCTGGCGGCGCCCCGCTGGCCGGATTGACCACCGCCCTGGGTGCCCAGGAACTGATCCAGCAAGGATTTTGCGTCAAACATGTTCGGCTCCTTAAAATTGCCGCCTGGAGCGGCTTAAATCTTATCCGCACTATCAAATGGGATTTTCTGCAAGGGACGCAAGTTTGCGTTACACTCCGTCACACTTCTCCAATCCGAAATGCTTGCCTTCCCCGCAACAACGAGGACAATCTTGAACTTCCTCACATCAATCCGCAGACTTTCCCTTCGATGCTGCCTCATCGCCGGGACACTGGGGAGCGGGACTGCGCACGCCCTGTCGCTGAACGACGAGGCCGACACCTACCGCAAGATCTGGCAGGACGACCTGCTGAAAGCCTATTCGCGCACGCTTGCCGATGCCGGCGAAAGCACGACCGGCAACCTTTATGCCTTCAACATCAAGGGGTGTTCGCGCGAAGACGCGCCCGGAAGCCTGCTCTACATCCATGCCATCCAGGACAGGGGCCAACCACGCGGCAACGAGTTTCCGACCTATGTCTTCACCACCGGAACACGGAAGGACAAACCGGAACTCGCGTTCAAGACCTTTGCGGGAAAGCGCATCTATCTGTCCGACACGATCACCTGTGAACCGGCCCGCTGTCTGTTATCCGCCAAGACCGGATTTTCCGATGTCTGCCTTGCGGACCCCTATGGCAACGCGGCACCGGACCTCAAGGGCCTGCGCAAGGATTTCTGGACCGACCTCCTGGGCTGGCTGGGGCTTTGAGCCGTTATTTCAGCGGCAACAGATTGTCATCCTTCAGTGTTTCCATGGCGATTGACGAGCGCACATGGTGGACCGCCTCCTGAGGCAGTAACTCGTCGTTGATGATGTGGCTGAGGGCCTTCAGGTCCGGCACCACGATTTTCAGCATGTAATCGACATCCCCTGTCAGCGTGTGAGCTTCCTGCACTTCCGGCATGGCTTTCACCATGTTGCGAAACTTGCGGGCGTTTTCCTTCGAATGTGCGCCAAGCGTCACACCGACATAGGCCGTGACCATCAATCCGAGGGCTTCCGGGTCCAGCGCTGCCCGGTAGCGGCGGATGATGCCCGCCTCCTCCAGCTTCTGCCGCCGTCTGGACACCTGACTTGCGGACAGGCCGATCACCTCTCCCAGCTCCGCGTTGGTCAGCGCGGCGTTGTCCTGCAGGGCGGCAAGCAGCTTCACATCAAAGCTATCCAGCGCAATCGTCATGCGGCTCTCCCACATATCTTACATGTTTCGTGCATCATCTTACGCGAAAACACGTGGATTGCACACACACTGCGCGTGCGTCGCGGCATTCTGTCTGCAATGACCCATCACACCGAGGAGGACAACCATGGGACCGTTCCCGCACGACGCGCCACCCGCACAGATCACGTCTGAAAATCCAGCCGGTACCGACGGCTTCGAATTTGTCGAATTCGCCCATCCGGAACCGGAAAAGCTGGACGAACTGTTTCGCAAGATGGGTTACCTCCCGGTCGCCAAGCACAAGACCAAGAACATCACGCTCTACCGCCAGGGCGACGTCACTTATGTGTTGAACGCAGAACCGGGCAGCTTCGGCATGACGTTTGTCGACACGCACGGCCCGTGCGCGCCGGCCATGGCCTGGCGCGTCGTCGATGCGCAAAAGGCGTTCGACCATGCGGTTGCCAAAGGCGCCACCCCCTATGAAGGCGCCGACAAGACCCTGGATGTTCCTGCGATTGTCGGCATCGGCGGCTCGCTGCTCTATTTCATCGACACCTATGGAACGAAGGGCTCCGCCTATTCGAAGGAGTTCAACTGGCTGGGCGAGTTCGATCCGAAGCCACAGGGTGTCGGTTTCTACTATCTCGACCACCTGACCCATAACGTCTATCGCGGCAACATGGACAAGTGGTGGGATTTCTACCGCGACCTGTTCAACTTCAAGCAGATCCATTTCTTCGACATCGACGGCCGGATCACCGGCCTCGTCAGCCGTGCGATCACCAGCCCCTGCGGCAAGATCCGCATCCCGCTGAACGAGTCCAAGGACGACACCAGCCAGATCGAGGAATATCTGAAGAAGTACAACGGCGAGGGCATCCAGCACATCGCGGTCGGCACCGACAACATCTACGAGAGCACGGATCTTCTGGCGGACAACGGCCTGAAATTCATGCCCGGTCCACCGGAAACCTACTACGAAATGTCCCACGACCGGGTGAACGGCCATGATGAGCCGATCGAGCGGATGAAACGTCACGGCATCCTGATCGACGGCGAAGGTGTCATCGAAGGCGGCATGACCAAGATCCTGCTGCAGATTTTCTCCAAGACCGTGATCGGTCCGATCTTCTTCGAGTTCATCCAGCGCAAGGGTGACGAGGGATTCGGCGAGGGTAATTTCCGCGCCCTGTTCGAATCCATCGAGGAAGACCAGATCCGCCGCGGTGTCATCAAGACTGAAGCTGCCGAATAATCCCACTTGCAGGTTGCTTCGGAAAGGCCGCCTTCCCACGGGAAAGCGGCCTTTATCATGCGCGCTCAGCCCCTGCCTGCTTCATTGAGGCAGCAAAGCCGGACCCGGTTCAGGTCTCACCGCTTTTTGTGTTGTTCGGAGCGATAACTGCTGTTTGGGTGGCATGTCCCTGAAGGATTCAAAAAAAAATTTGTGCGTTCCGGGCCGGATTAAATATGTCATTTCAACATGATAATGACAGCCTGAGGTAGTGGCGCCAAAAATATTCAAGCAAAATCCGCCTTTCCAAG
This sequence comes from Roseibium sp. LAB1, assembly GCF_054658235.1. Taxonomy (NCBI): domain Bacteria; kingdom Pseudomonadati; phylum Pseudomonadota; class Alphaproteobacteria; order Hyphomicrobiales; family Stappiaceae; genus Roseibium; species Roseibium sp. LAB1. The sequence continues at coordinate 55,443 of NZ_BAAGIB010000003.1, forward strand.
GAACGATTCCATCCGGAAGGGGTTTTACATACAGAGGCTGCCGAGTAGGCCCTCTGTTGCATTGTCTAAGCACAAACTCTTTATACCTCCGCACCCCCATGCGGAGGTTTTTTTTGCCTGAACGCAGTCAATGGGCGGCGTTCCGCCCGCAGGTCATCTTTTTGGTGCCCCTGGCCCGTCAAACCGCCGTCATGTTGCTCATCACGGCCTTTGCGCCGATTTGCTGCAGGAAGGCCTGCGGGTCGAACGCCACCTTGCGGTATTCTTCGGCAATCCGGGCCTTTGCCTCCAGAAAAACCTCTTCGTTCTGCCATTCGACAAAGGTGACGAATGTTGCCGTCCCCTTGCCGGAGGGCTGTTCAAGCACGAGGTTCTGGCGACAGCCCTCAATGTTCTGCAGGAGGCCGCGAATGACATTGAGCCGTTCCAGAAGAACGTCCCGCGCCTCGAGTGGCACTTCAAAGCGGTCAACGCGGTAGATAGGCCGCGATTCCGTGTCCGATTTCATGCTTTTTCTCCTTGGGATCTGAAAGGAGAAAAAGCTCTACAACCTCAACTTAAATTGAGGTCAAGCGGATAATCAGACAGGCTGGCGGGAAGGGCTGCTCAACCCTTCACCTTCGCTTCCAGCACGTCCCAGACCATGCCAGCCACGTCCGGTCCGCCGAGATTGCGGATGGCGCGGATGCCGGTGGGGGCGGTGACGTTGATTTCCGTCAGGTTGCCGTCGATGACGTCAATCCCGACCAGGATCAGTCCCTTTTCTTTCAGCGACGGCCCGAGACGGGCGCAGATTTCGCGTTCGCGCTCGGTCAGTTCACTGTCGGTCGGCGCACCACCGCGCACCATGTTGGAGCGCAGGTCGCCGGCGGCCGGAACACGGTTGACTGCGCCGGCGAACTGGCCATCGACAAGAAGAATGCGCTTGTCGCCGTGTTTCACGTTGGGCAGGAACTGCTGGATGACCCAGGGCTCGCGGAATGTTGCGGCAAAGAAGTCATACAGCGAGCCGTAGTTGAGATCGTCCTGCGTGATGCGGAAGACCGCCGCGCCGCCATGGCCGAACAGCGGCTTCATGACGATATCGCCATACTCCTTGCGAAACAGATCGATTTCCGACTTGTCCTTGGTGATCAGGGTCGGCGGCATCAGGTCTGCGAATTCGGTCACGAACAGCTTTTCCGGCGCGTTGCGCACGGCTGCCGGATCGTTGACCACCAGCGTGTCGGGATGGATCTTTTCCAGGATGTGGGTCGCGGCAATGTAGGAGAGATCGAACGGCGGGTCCTGGCGCATCAACACCACGTCCATCTCGCGCATGTTGAAACGGCGCTTTTCGCCAAGCGTGAAGTGATCCCCCTTCACATCACGCACCTTGATCGGCTCCAGCGAGCAGAACACCTCGTCGCCGCGCATCGCCAGGCGGTCAGGCGTGTAGTGATAGAGTTCATGTCCGCGAGACTGCGCTTCCAGCATCATCGCGAAGGCGCTGTCGCCGGCAATGTTGATGGACGAAACATGGTCCATCTGGACCGCAACTTTCAAAGCCATGAGGCAACTCCCGGCGGGCGGCGCCGCTTCAGCGCCTTTGGGATTTTCAGAACGATTGGTCCAGATATGCGGTGCGAGGTCGGCTTTGTCCAGAGGGGGAGCACAGAAGGATCTGAGTTCGTTTCGCCGTCATTCCCCGGGCAGTCGCATATGGTGAAGTCTCTCAGCCAAACTCGGTGTCACCCCGGGCGACCGAAGGGAGACCCGGGGCCTACTCATTTCCAGAGGGCTCGCAAGGTGCAGCAAATGATCGGAACAGTGACACCGCCGAGAGTAAGCGGGGCAGCGAGTAGGCCCCGGATCTGCGCTGCGCTTGTCCGGGGTGACGCCAATGCGGATGTTGCTCGGATGCGATAGCCGCGCCATCTTCCCGGTCGCAGGCGACAGACCAACGCACCGGACTACTCCCAGGCCTGAAACGCATTCACGATGCGCTCTGGCAAGGCGCGGGGCCGGACGACGATGACGTCGAAGCGCAGGGTGAAGAACCCCGCCTTGGGGTGCTCCGCGACGAAGATCTTCGCTGCACGGGAGATACGTTTCTGGCTGGCGGGCGTGACGGCTTCCAGCGCGGCCTGCCGTGACTTCCGGGCCTTGACCTCGATGAAGGCAACCGTCTTGCGCCGCTTGGCGATGAGGTCGATCTCTCCGGCCCTGGTCTTGTAGCGGCGTTTGAGAATGCGCCAGCCGGTGAGGCGCAGGTACCAGGCGGCAAGGGTTTCGGCAGAAAGGCCCAATGCGTGGGCCCGGCGGCGGCGATCGGTCTCCGCAGGCTGCCGTTTGCTGCCGTCTGGGCGGCGTGCCATCAGGTGCCGTCCGCCTTCAGTTCCAGCGCGCGTTTATAGACCTCGTTGCGGTCGAGCCCCGTTGCCTTGGAGATCTTCTTGGCTGCGGCGCTGACCGGCATCTCGGCAAGCGCTTCGCTCAGCAGGGTGTCCAGATCGTCCGCCTCGGCCTCGGGCTTGTCCTCCGGTGGGCCAACCAGAATGACGATTTCACCCTTGACCTGATGGCCCTCGAAGCGAGCGCTCAGATCTTCCAGCGTGCCCCGCTCGAAGGTCTCAAAACGCTTGGTCAGCTCACGTGCGACCACGGCTTCGCGCCCGGGGCCCAAATGGTCTGCCATGAGTGCCAGCGTGGCGGCGGTTCGGTGGGGCGATTCAAAGAAAATCAACGTCGACGGCACCTTGGCCAACTCTTCCAGCCGCCGGATCTTCGGCCCGCCTTTTTGCGGCAGGAAACCGGCGAAAAGCACGGTGTCGCTTGGCAGACCCGCCGCGACCAGCCCGGCCAGCGGCGCAGACGCGCCGGGGATCGGAATGACTTTATGGCCTTCTGCGACCACATCACGCACCAGCCGGTAACCCGGATCGGACACCAGGGGCGTTCCCGCGTCGGATACCAGCGCCACGGCGCGGCCATCAGCCAGGGCTTCCAGGATCTTTGGCCGCTGCTTGTCGGCATTGTGCTCATGGTAGGGAAGAAGCGGCGTCTTCAGTGAAAACCGCTGGGTCAGCGTTGACGTGACCCGCGTATCCTCGCAAGCGATAACGCTTGCCGCCGCAAGCGTTTCCAGGGCCCTGACGGTTATATCACCAAGATTGCCGATTGGCGTGGAGACGATATAGAGCGCGGGTTCCAGGTTGGGGGCGGTGAAGACATGTTCGGAGAGGCTGTAGCGGTTCCTGTCCGCAGCCGGCCCGGCTGTTTCCTTGACCATATCGCCTTCCCTCTTGTCCGCTGCCAGGTGCAGCTTCGGTCCCGTTTGCGCCCTTGCGCTAGCCTTTCAGTACAACCGATGCAAGGCAAATCCACCGTTGATCCGGCCGATATGCCATTGAAAGGCCACTAAATCTTTACAGGCCTGTAGCGAATACGTAAGTCTTTCCCAAAGGGTGAACCAACAAATATGGCAAGTGCAAGACGGGGCGACATCGTGCAACAGCACAGACGTGTTTTCTTGAAAACGGCGCTGGCTGGGGCCAGCACGATGCTGCTGGGCGGCTGCATGGGGTCCACACTCGGCTCGCTTCCGGGTGACCAGATCCAGCCCAGCGCCCAACCGCAACCGACCGGCGAAATCATTGGCACAGGCGGGGTCCGCATCGGACTGCTGTTGCCGCTGGCAAGCTCCGGCGGCAATGCCTCCATCGGCACGGTTTTCAAGAATTCCGCTTCTCTGGCCCTGCAGAACTTCCCGAGCGCGGATGTGCAGTTGCTGGTGAAGGATACCGGCGGGACGTCCGAAGGTGGACGCGCGGCAGCACAGGCGGCCATTTCGGAAGGGGCGGAACTGATCCTCGGCCCGGTGTTCTCGCCGGCGGTTTCCGGTGCCGCACAGGCCGCGCGGGCAACCGGCGTTCCGGTGATCGCGTTTTCGACCGACACGTCCGTCGCCACCCGGGGTGTTTATCTGCTGAGCTTCCTGCCGGAAAGTGACGTGAAACGCGTTGTCGGCTATGCCAACAGCCAGAAGAAACATTCCTATACGGCGCTGATCCCCGAAGGCTCCTACGGCGCCATCGTCGAGGCGGCCTTCCGCCAGGAAGTCGGCCGCGGTGCTGGACGCATCGCGTCGATCCAGCGCTATTCGATGAATGGTTCGGATACATCCGACCTCGTTGCCAAGGCAGCCGCGCTGAAATCGGTGCTGAACAATGCCGACGCCCTGTTCGTTCCCGCCGGAGGCGGGGTGCCGGCGACCGTCGTGCAGACCCTCGTCAGCCAGGGTGCCAATCTGGGCAATGTGAAGCTGCTGGGAACCGGACAGTGGGACTCTCCCCAGATCAAGAACAACCCGGTGCTCTCCGGCGCCTGGTTTGCCGGGCCGGAGGACAAGGGCTTCCTGGCTTTCGCCCAGCGCTACCAGAGCACATACGGCTCCGTGCCGCCGCGCAACGCCAGCTTGGTCTATGACGGCGTCACGCTGGCCGCGGGCCTGATCCGGTCTGCCGGACAGCAGCGGTTCCAGCAGAGCATCATTACCAACCGTGACGGCTTTATCGGCATTGACGGATTGTTCCGCTTCCAATCCAATGGCCTCAACCAGCGGGGCCTTGCCGTCTACCAGATCACCGGGCAGGGCACACAGGTGATTTCTCCGGCGCCGCGGGATTTCCGCACCGGATTCTGATCTCAACCGCCGACATCGACAGACCTAGGGTGTGGCCCCATAAATGAAGACGAAATGGCATGAGAAATTGCGAAACTGCGTTAGGAAGTGTGCGCGGAGCGGGCTTTCTGCCCGGTCAAGCACGCTGACGACACGCGGTGAAGCCATTTTCATGTCCTTCGGATTTGATCGGATTGGTCCTCCTCAGCGTTGCGAAAGCTCGAAAATGAGCCACATTTCCTGCGCTTCCGCGCCTTGATGATGACCAATCTGCCTCAAACCATTTCATCCTCATTTATGGGGCCACACCCTAGGAGTGCTGAGTTAAGATGCTGAGCGGCAAACAGATCGTCCTGATCATCAGCGGCGGCATCGCCGCCTACAAGTCCCTTGACCTGATCCGCAGGCTGAAGGATCGCGGTGCCCGGGTTATCCCGGTGATGACGAAGGGGGCGCAGGAGTTCATCACCCCGCTGGCCGCCGGTGCGCTGGCCGCGGAGACCGTCTTCACCGACCTGTTCGACCGGCAGGCCGAGCACGATGTCGGCCATATCCGCCTGGCCCGTGATCATGACCTGATCCTGATTGCACCCGGCACCGCCGATCTGATGGCCAAGATGGCCCACGGCATCGCTGACGATCTGGCAACCGCCGTGCTGCTGGCAACCGACAAGCCCGTGCTGATTGCCCCTGCCATGAACCCGAAGATGTGGCAACACGAGGCCACGAAACGCAACCGGACAATCCTCAAGGCGCGCGGCATTGCCTTTTGCGGCCCGGCTGCCGGCGAGATGGCGGAAAAAGGCGAAGCCGGCATCGGCCGGATGAGCGAACCGCTGGAGATCGTTGCCGCCGCAGAAGCCGTGCTGCGGGACGAGGCGATCAAGGCGGGCAGTCTGCCGCTTGCCGGTAAACATGTTCTGATCACCTCAGGCCCCACCCACGAACCGATCGACCCTGTCCGCTACATCGCCAACCGGTCTTCCGGTAAACAGGGCCATGCGCTGGCCCGGGCCGCCTATGAGGCCGGAGCGCGCGTGACACTTGTGGCCGGCCCGGTGACCCTGCCGGACCCGGCCAACGTCAATGTGGTCCACGTGGAATCCGCTTCCGCGATGCTGAAGGCGGTGGAGGACAACCTGCCGGCGGACATCGCCATCATGGCGGCCGCAGTGGCCGACTGGCGCGTTGCCAGCGAGGGCACCCAGAAGATCAAGAAGGACGGCAGCGGCAAGCCGCCTGCGCTGGAACTGACGGAAAACCCGGACATTCTGGCAACTGTCGGCCATCATGCCGACCTCCGGCCGACGTTGCTGATCGGCTTTGCCGCCGAGACGCAAAACCTGATCGACAATGCCCGCGGCAAGCTGGAGCGCAAGAAGGCCGACTGGATCATCGCCAACGACGTCAGCCCGCAGACCGGCATCATGGGCGGCGACGCCAACACCATTCGTGTCGTCAGCCGGACCGGCGTCGAGGACTGGCCGGAAATGGACAAGGGTGAAGTCGCCCGCCGCATCATTGCGCGCGCAGCCGAAGCACTCAACCAAGGCTGAAGCTGATTGAGCCGGTCGCGATGATTGCCCCTGCCTGTACAGGGGCAGCCAGTGGATGTCTGTCAGGCGGCGAAGCGAAAGTAGCTCATGCTGATGGAGCCGTATTCGTAGCTTCTATGGAGAAGCTGGGCTTTTGCGTCCGGTCCGCCGGCGCCAAAGGCGAAGAACAACGGCAGCAAGTGCTCGTCCGTTGGATGGTTCCGGCGAAAATTCGGCGCGCTCTGGATATCGTCAAAATATCCGATCGAGCCGGATTTCAGTCCGGCATCGAGCCAACCGTCGAAACCCGCAGCCCAGGCGGGTGTCTTGGAGCCCTGCGGCCCGAACTCACGCAGGTTGTGCGTGGTGCTGCCGGAGCCTGCCAGAAGCACGCCCTTGTCCTTGAGTGGGGCAAGCACCTGACCAAGGGCATAGACCGAGGCGGGGGTGCTGTCATGCGGCAGCGACATGGCGACCACCGGAATATCCGCGTCCGGGTAGGCGAGCGACAGCGGCACCCAGGCACCATGGTCGAGACCCCAGTGACTGTCGAGTTCCACGTCGTAGCCGGCAGCCTCCAGAAGGCGGGCTGCTTCGTCGACGTGATCCACATCGGCCTTTGCCGGATAGGAGATCTCGTAGAGCGGAAGCGGAAAGCCGCGGAAGTCGTGATAGGTCCGCAGCGGTCCGGGCGCCGACAATTTTAAACCATCGGTTTCCCAATGCGCCGACAGGATCAGGATCGCCTTCGGGCGCGGCTCGTTTGCGGCAAAACTCTTCAGGAACCGGCTGGCGGCTGTGTCTTCCAGAGCCAGGGTCGGTGCGCCGTGGGCGAAAAAGACGGGTGAAATGCTGTTTGGCGTAGTCGTCATGGGACCACTCCTCGGGAGAATTGTTTCCACCAGAGAAAATAAGCCATTCAGCCAGAAGGATTAGACCAGAAACGGAAGAAGGCTCGTTCGACACAGTTGAACAATTCCCGCTTCCGGTTTCAACTGTTCAGGCATGCCGCTTCCGCCTACGGGAGCGACATGCACGTGTTCGGGCAGCTATCCAAGCCTCAGTGAGGGCCGGTTACCTGTAACCCAGGTTGATGAGCTGAACCCGCCGATTGATGGCAGCATCCGGTTTGGAGGGATCGCGCAACTGTTCCTCGCCCAGGCCGACAGCAAAGAGATAGTCACCCGGAACACGGAAGGTGGTCACCAAAGCTTCGCGCACGGCCTGCGCCCGCTTCAGCGACAGTTCCAGATTGTATTCACGGGCGCCCTTGGCATCCGTGTGACCGACGATGAAGAAGGTCTGTCCCTGCAGATAAGGCGTGTGCAGCGCGTCCGCGATCAGGCCAACGGTTTCGTAGGATTCCGGGCGAATGCGAGCACTGTCGAAATCGAAGGTGATTTCGACGTTGAACTGGCGCAGCGATGCCAGTTTATCAGCAAGCGGCAACGTGTTGGGCGCGTTTGCGCCCGGATATTTCTGGATATTTTCCAGTGCTGCCTTCTGCAGTTCATCGGCCGTAAGGTCGACCTTCTGCTGGGCCCCTTGCAGGGAATTGATGATTTCGTTGCGGCTCAGCTTGGTCTGAGCGGCCAGGCCCGAGGCGGACACGGCAAGAAAGGCGGCCGACAAACCGGCCAGAAGCATCTTGTTCATGAAATAATCTCCCGGTGCCGGTTTAGCGGTAGCCGGCCAGGTCAATGGCCGTGTTGCATTTTTCGCTGACGGAAGGCTGTGCCTTCAGCAGGCAGCGCAGAAGGTGGCCGGCGCCGGCCTTGACACCCTTGCAGTATTGCGCGGCATCACGCTGGCACAGTTTGGGTGCTTCCGCCTGGGCTGCCAGCCGCGCCTGGATGAGCGAAATGACGGTCAGACGATCCGCGTTGCATTTTTCGGAAACCTTGGCCTGGTTTTTATCAAGGCACTGGGTGATGCCATTGTTGGCCAGTGTGGCAGATTTGCAGTAGGTGTCGATGTCCTTGCCGCAGCTTGCGGCCAGGATCTTGATGGCGTCGGCATAGCCGACCGTCTGTGCGAATGCTGCCGGTGCAGCGACCAGCATAAGCCCGGTGGTAAATGCAAAAATCAATCGTCTCATGTTGCCAATCTCCCAATCGCTGGCAAGTTACGATGCGTTAGAGTGTTTCAGGTGCCGATTGTGACTGCAAGTAGATATCTGATTTTTATGCGAAGTTTCGCGTCCGCCCGCCAGCCTTGACAGGGACCGGCGAATATCGTCACTCGCCAGCAACACTCACTGCCGGACATTTTCGATGCCTGTTACCCTGGAACTGAAGCGACTGGAGCATGGTCGCGATCTGCCACTGCCCGCCTATCAGTCGGACCTGGCCGCCGGACTTGATCTTGTGGCCGCCGTTGACAGCAAGATAACCCTTGCCCCCGGATCCCGTGCTCTTGTGCCGACAGGTCTCGCCATGGCTCTGCCTGCAGGCTTTGAGGCCCAGGTTCGCCCACGCTCCGGTCTTGCCGCCAAACACGGCGTGACCGTTTTGAACACACCGGGCACCATCGATGCCGACTACCGCGGTGAGGTGAAGGTGATCCTGATCAATCTCGGTGAGGAACCCTTCGAGATTTCACGCGGAGACCGGATTGCCCAGATGGTGATTGCACCGGTTCTGCAGGCCGATATCGTCGAAGTTGAAGACCTTTCGGAGACCGCGCGCGGTGCCGGCGGCTTCGGTTCCACTGGCCGTTCGTGATGTCGGATCTCGTCATTTTCGACTGCGACGGCGTGCTTGTCGACACCGAGCGCATGGCCAACGCCAACATGGCCGCAATCATAAGTGAACTGGGCGTTGCGATGACCGGGCCGGACTGCCAGCGCCGGTTCATGGGCCGGACACTGGAAGATGTCCAGTCCATGATCGAGGACCTGACCGGCAAGGTGCTGCCCGCCGACTGGCCGGACCAGGTGCGGCTGCGCGACCTGGAGAGCTTCAAGGCCGGTGTTCCGGCGATCGAAGGCGTTGCCGGTGTGCTGGATGACCTCGACCGCTGCGGCGTTCCCTATTGCGTCGGCTCTTCCGGCAAATACGAAAAGATGCGCACGACACTGGGCAGCTCCGGTCTGCTGCCCCGGCTGGAAGGACGCCTCTTTTCCGCGCAGGACTGCGAACGTGGCAAACCTGCGCCGGACGTGTTTCTGCTGGCGGCGCGCACCATGGGCCACGCACCGGAAACCTGTACGGTGATCGAAGACAGCCTGCCCGGCGTTCTGGCGGCCCGGGCGGCCGGCATGCGCGTTTATGCCTTTGTCGAAGATCCGGCCTGCGACCGCAAGGCGATGCAGGACGCGGGGGCTATCCTGTTCGAGGCAATGGCGGATCTGCCGGACATGCTCTTTTCCAAGAGCTGAAGCTTTTCTGGAAAAAGGTTTTACCGGCAGGTTCGGAAAGGCGCGTTCGGCCCCTTATAACTTGCCGGAACCCGTACTATCTTATCGCTCCGATAGTTGAACGATGCCGGCGGAAGAAGATCCGGCCAACCTGGGAGACCTGCCATGACGATCAAGACCAGTGGTCGCGGAAAAATCTATTCCTCCATCACCGAGACCATCGGCGATACACCGATCGTCCGGCTGGACCGGCTGGCGAAGGCGCACGGGGTCAAGGGCAATCTCCTGGCGAAGCTTGAATTCTTCAACCCGATTTCCAGCGTCAAGGACCGGATCGGCGTTGCCATGATCGAGGCGATGGAGCAGGCCGGGCAGATCGTGCCGGGCAAGACCACGCTTGTTGAGCCGACCTCCGGCAACACCGGCATTGCGCTGGCGTTCGTCGCCGCCGCCAAGGGCTACCGGCTTATTCTGGTGATGCCGGAAACCATGTCCGTGGAGCGCCGCAAGATGTTCAAGATCCTGGGTGCGGAACTGGAACTGACCGAAGGGCCGAAGGGCATGAAGGGCGCCATCGCCCGTGCCGAGGAACTGATCGGCGAAATCGACGGTGCGGTGATGCCGCAGCAGTTCGAAAACGCCGCCAACCCGGAAATCCACCGCAACACCACCGCGGAAGAAATCTGGAACGACACCGAAGGCGGCGTGGACGTGTTCGTCTCCGGCATCGGCACCGGCGGCACCATCACCGGTGTTTCCCAGGTGCTGAAAGAGCGCAAGCCGGGTCTTCATGTGGTTGCCGTGGAACCGGCCGACAGCCCGATCCTGTCTGGCGGAGAGCCTGGGCCGCACAAGATCCAGGGCATTGGCGCGGGTTTCGTGCCGGGCGTGCTCGACACCTCCGTCTACGATGAAGTCCAGACGGTCGCCAATGAAGACGCCTTCGCCATGGCGCGCGAAGTGGCCAAGACGGAAGGCGTGCCGGTGGGCATTTCCTCCGGTGCCGCGCTGACGGCCGCCATCCGCGTCGGTCAGCGCGAAGGTATGGAAGGCAAGAACATCGTGGTGATCATCCCGTCCTTTGCCGAACGCTACCTCTCCACGGCGCTGTTCGAAGGCCTCTGAGGCCGTTTCTAACGGCCATATCAGCCTGCAGGTATTATTGGATTGTTAGCCTAATTAAGTTGACACTCTTAAATGAGTTGTAATTTGATTAGATTTTACAACTTATAATAGCCTTGCATCGAGACTGCTATCCGCATTTACCTCGATTCGAGGGCGGACTCAGTTTAGTCTGTATGTCAAGTGAAAAGTGCCATATAATACAGAACGAATCATCGGGAGACTCACATGGCTTATGTTCAGCTGGCGGGGGCTTTGGGGCTAGCAGCTGTAGCAGTGACCCTGCTTCGCCTTGCATATGCGCTCGCTAAGTACGACCGCCTCGAATACGAAAAATCTAGAGCGCGTTATCCGTCTTTTTTGGCAGCGCTGAAAGGACAAGCTCGGGTAAAACGTGGTGAGCTACCAGACGGCCGTGTCCGAGCAGGGATTGTTTACAACCGCAAAGCCCATAGAATTGAACTTAATGGTAAATTACGGGATGATGTGGTCGACAACGTCTTGTGATGCATCAGGAAAAATTCTACCGCGGATGGGTGCCAACAGTAAATGGACGTTTATCGTTCAAAATTATTGGCGAATGCACTCATCCGCAACATGCAAAATACTCTAACGTCGAAACTGAAAAACATCAGTACGTTCTTGCACGACAATTTCGTCAGGCGAGCGACGTGCTATTCTATAGAGTAGCATCCAAGCTACTTCGACTTTCTGGAAATTTTGACTTTTTTTTATGTGCAAGAGCAAGACGTAGTGATTATTCTTCTGACGCCTCTTTAGTCGGTAGAATTTATTTCGTGCGCGCAAAAAGCGCAGGGCGCAAAGCTATTGATGAAGTTTTTCCATCGTGGATGACCACAATTCGTAATGCAGAATATTCAACTCAAGACCTTAGAAGCCCCTACGCAGAAATACACAACCATCTCGAAGTAAATTCAGACCTATTTGCTAACGTTATTTTGTCTCGTGATGGTTTTATTTGTATCTGGCGGTTGAAATGGAAAGATCCGACGCTTTATGAGAATTCGCACTCTGCAGCTTTTTTGGACGGAGACCGGATTGATCATGGAATGGCTGACCAATTCTACTACTTCGTCCGAGATATTTCACATCATCATCAACATCACGGACCTGACGCAGATACAATTATAACAACGCACGCAACGTCTGGAGATTCTTTGCTATGGTGCAATAGAATTATTTATTCATTATACTACTATATAATTGTATCCAAGCGAAAACTTAGCCCTGCTGACCAAGTTAGTATTCTTGGTGTACTTGCATATCTAAAATCATTTAAAACTATTTGCTCCGAAAGAGCAGCGCGTTCAAAGCGGAAAATTGATCTTCCACCATTCAACGACGAATCTGCTCGAGAATCAATCATCGCTAAAAAAGAGTATCTAGATACAAAATTTGCCGAAAGACGACAAATTACAGATCGATATCGTTTCTTCCTTCTCACCCTAGCCGCAATAATCTTGAGTCTAATAAGCTTTGTAACTGGCTTTGCCGACAAAGATATCGCCCCACTCTGGTGGGTTACAGAAATGGCTAACTTCACGAAGAAACATGCTTATGTTTGCTTAATTCCCTTATTATTGATTTTTGTTTGGTACATGAGCGACGTATTACTTGGGAGACCGCTCCTCGGTCAATCTAAGGGTTGGTTAGCGAATATTTGGCGAGACACCGTAAGACTTGCATTATTTAACAAAGGCGCCGCCCAAATTATTCTTTTTATTACTGGAATGATTTTGCTGTACTATTCTGTCTTTTGGACAATTAATATTATATTAGATATTTTCTCGTGATATATTTTATTTTTTGAAACTACTTATCTTATACTTTGAATTTTTACGATGATGCAGAACCCTGCCGATGGTATTCATCAGGACCTGAGCGGCGAGGATGCTCGTCGAGCCCGTCGGATCGTAGTCCGGTGCAACCTCCACCAGATCGATGCCGACGATGTCCCCCTGTTTTGCCAGGCCGTCGAGCAACTCCAGCACTTCGTAATAGAGAAATCCGCCATGGCTTGGCGTGCCTGTACCCGGCGCGATGGACGGGTCGAACGCGTCGATATCAAGTGTCAGGTAATAACGCTTACCGACCGGTATTCGCTCAAGCAGCGCCTCTGTTCCAAGCTTGCGGGCGTGGCGCACAGAAAGAATGTCCGAGCCCATCCTGCGAGCGTCTTCATAGCCATCGCGCGAGGTTGAGGACACGTTGCGGATGCCGATCTGGGTCAGACCGGTGACATAAGGCTTTTCCGCCGCACGGCGCATTGGATTGCCGTGGCCGTAGCGGACGCCGTGACGTTCATCGACGAAATCCAGATGTGCATCGATCTGCACGACATGGATCGGGTCTTCGCCGTCAAAGGCGTTGATGCAGGGAATGTTGACCGAATGATCGCCGCCCAGCACTACAGGCAACGCGCCCGCCGCCAATATCTTGCGCACGCCGAACTCGATGCGCCTGTGGCTTTCCATTGTGTCCGTATGCACGATATCGGCATCACCCAGATCCACGATGCGGGTTGTTTCCGCGGGCAGATAGGTGATGTCGTCCTCGAAATCGTAAGCGCCCGCATGGCCGAAGGAAAACAGCGTCGAGGCTTCCCGGATCGCGCGCGGCCCCATGCGCGCACCGGAACGCCACTGGGTGCCGAAGTCGAACGGGGCCCCCAGGACGGCAACATCCGCCTCGATGGCATCCCAATCCGGCTGATAAGGAGACTTGCCGAAGGTGCAGATGCCGACAAAAGGCAGGTTCAACCGCCCGCTTTCATAACCGTGTGAGGACATTCAGAAGCTCCTGTTGGGTTTTACCGACTAGAGCATCAATGCGGGAGAGGGAAAAGAGCCGGGTGTCGCGTGATGTTTGGACATCAGCCCATATTTGCAGGGAACCCGTGCATGCCTCCTTCAAGGTAACCCCGGACGAACGCAGAGAGATCCGGGGTGACACCTTGGGGGACTGCGGTTGATCGGTTCAGACGAGCTAAACCTGCTTTTCCATGCGGGTTGCAGAGGAAAAACCGAACAGAAGCTCGAGAAAACCCGTCTTTTCTTCTCCAACTGCCTTGAACCCCGAGCGCTCGTAAAGAGCCTTTGCCCGCGGGTTGGTGTCGATGACGTCCAGTCGCACGCGGGAGAGTGACCGCTGGCGCGCTTCCTCGCCGATGGCTTTCAGCAACGTGCCGCCGATGCCCTGGCCGCGCGCCGTTTCCGCAACGAAGATGCCGTCCATCAGCAAGCAATCCGGTTCGATCTTGCGTTCCAGAACGTCCAGCAGGAAACCGCGCCAAAGGCCGCCGAACATGCCGTAGACCGCTGTCATGTCGGCGAGGCTGCCGCCTGCAAGGGCACCGTCGGAGGTCTTGTAACCGGCAAGACCCAGAAGCCGTCCGTCTTCATCGACGGCGCTGATGGCAAACTCCGGATTGAGGATGCGTTCGACCAGCCTCAGTGCCTTGTCCTCCGGTGCCAGCACCTTGCCGAGCTTGCCGGAAAAGGCCTGCCAGAACAGGCGCGCTGCGACCGGCCGCTGGTCTTCGGGAAATCCGGCAAGGATTGAAATCTTCGCTGACATGGCAGGATCAGCGGATGAAGACTGCTGTGCCGGTGGCGCTGACCATCAGCATGGAACCGTTCTGGCCGACGGTTTCATAGTCGAGATCGACACCGATCACCGCATTGGCACCCATTCCCTGAGCCTGGTGGCACATTTCATCGATGGCAATCTTGCGCGCCTTGCCGAGTTCCTCCTCGTAGGCGCCGGAACGGCCACCGACAATGTCGCGGATACCGGCAAAGAAGTCCTTGAAAATGTTCGCGCCGAGGATCGCCTCGCCCGTCACCAGACCCTTGTAGTCCAGATCCTTGCCCTGAATGGTATTGGTGGTGGTGACCAGCATGCGGTGTCTCCCTTTTGAACCGATGATCGAGACATGGGTTCGCCCGCCTGAATTTGCAACAAACGGCGGAACCGGAAGAGCTTAGGGTGTGGACCCTAGCCGGCAACGAGCCGTGACATCGCCTTCAACAAAGCCTCGCCTTCTTCTTCCGTGCCGACTGAAATGCGCAGCCAGTTGTCGATGCGGTCCTTGTTGAAGTGGCGGACCAGAATGCCTTCGTCCCGAAGACCGGTCAGAAGCTCCCGTGCGGCGCTTGTTTCGTGCGACACGAACAGGAAGTTGGCCGCCGACGGCAGCACCTTGAAGCCGAGAGAACGCAGCCCGTCCGCCATCCGCTGCCGTTCGGCGATCACCAGGCGCCGGGTTTCCTCGAACCAGGCCGTGTCCTGCCAGGACGCTTCGGCACCGGCAAGCGCCAGCCGGTCGAGCGGGTAGGAATTGAAGCTGTCCTTGATCCGCTGCAGGCCTTCGATCAGGTGCGGCTGGCCAAGAGCGAAACCGACGCGCAGACCCGCCAGTCCCCGCGATTTGGAAAAGGTCTGAACCACAAGAAGATTGTCGAACTCGGGAACCAGATCGGTAGCGCTCTCGGCGCCGAAATCGACATAAGCCTCGTCGACCAGCACGACCACGTCCGGGTTTTGTTCAAGAACGGTCCGCACCGCTGCAAGATCGAGGGCAATCCCGGTCGGGGCATTCGGATTGGCAAGTACGATTCCGCCGCAAGGTCCACAAAGGCTGGCCGGATCGATCCTGTAATCCTTGTCGAGAGGCACAGTGCGGTGGGAAATTCCGTAGAGTTCGCAATATGTCTTGTAAAAACTGTAGGTGATATCGGGAAACAGCAGCTTGTCCTTGCCGCTGTAAAAGCCGTGAAAGGCGTGGGCCAGGATTTCGTCCGAGCCATTTCCGGCAAAGACATGATCCGCGCCCAGACCGAAGCTCGCGCCAATCGTTGCCCGCATCGCACCGGCCGTTGGGTCAGGATAAAGCCTCAGGCTGTCTTCCGTGGCTGCGCGAATTGCCCCGAGTGCGATGGGCGACGGACCGTAGGGATGCTCGTTGGTGTTCAGCTTGATGAAGCTGCGGTCCTTCGGTTGCTCACCCGGCGTATATGGCACCAGCTTGCTGACGATTGGGCTCCAGAACCTGCTCATGGACCGTATCCTGACGGAAATTGCTGTGGTTTTCTGGCACAATAGGCGTCAAACCCGTGCGGTAAAAGCGATTTTGACATTGTTCTTTTCCGGTGTTGCCGTAGCTTCTGCGCACGCAGAGACCGGCCGGATTCACAGGCCGGACCGTTTGAAGGAGCCTGATCATGAAGGCCGTGCTTTACGAACTGTTCGAGCAGGCGCCGAAGCTGACGACCGTGCCCGACCCGGTGCCCGAACCCCATGGTGCCGTGCTGAAGGTGGAAGCGACCGGCGTCTGCCGAAGCGACTGGCACGGCTGGATGGGTCATGACCCGGATATCGTCCTGCCGCATGTGCCCGGGCACGAGTTGGCCGGAACCGTTGTTGTTATCGGCAAGAACGTGACCCGTTGGAAGGAAGGCGACCGGGTGACCGTGCCCTTCGTCGGTGGCTGCGGCGCCTGCCCGGAGTGCCACGCAGGCCATCAGCAGGTCTGTCACCAGCAGTTTCAGCCCGGCTTCACCCACTGGGGCTCGTTTGCCGAATTTGTCGGCATCCATCAGGCGGACCTCAATCTGGTTGCCCTGCCCGAGACAATGAGTTTTGCCACCGCCGCAAGCCTCGGCTGCCGGTTTGCCACGTCCTTCAGGGCCATAGTCGACCAGGGCAGAACGTCTGCAGGTGAATGGGTGGCCGTGCATGGCTGCGGTGGTGTCGGCCTTTCCGCCATCATGATTGCCAATGCTATCGGTGCCAACGTGGTTGCAGTTGATATTTCCGACGAGAAACTGGCGCTGGCACGCGACCTCGGGGCGGTTGCCACGGTCAACGCGGGCAGCACGGCGAATGTCGCGGACGCGGTGATCGAGATCACCCGTGGCGGTGCGCATGTGTCCGTCGATGCGCTCGGCCATCCGGTAACCTGTTTCAATTCCATCCAGAACTTGCGCCGACGCGGCCGCCATGTGCAGATCGGCCTGATGCTGGCGGACCAGAGCACACCTCAGGTGCCGATGGCCAAGGTGATAGGCCAGGAGCTGGAAATCCTTGGTAGCCACGGCATGCAGGCTCACCGTTATGGCGCCATGCTGGACATGGTCGGCACCGGCAAACTCAGCCCGGAACGCCTGGTGGGCAGGGAAATCAGCCTGGAGCAGGCTATCGAGGCACTGATTTCCATGGACAAGTTCCAGGCCGTCGGCGCGACGGTTGTCACGCGGTTCTAGGGCTTCGTCGGCTTGAAGTAGCGGGCGTTCGCTCCCAGAGATACTCCTCTCTCCTGGTCATCCCGGACCCGGCAAAGCGCGAGCCGGGATGACAATGGTGACGTTGTGCTTAAGGATTACAGGCTAAGCCGGGGGAACATCCCCCGGCTTTTCCGTTTGTTCGGTCCGTTCTTGCGTACACGCTCAGGACAGGTGATGCACCTGCTGAAGGCCGTAGACCGGTGTCGGCAGGCCTTCCATCCGTGCCTTCAGTTGAAGTGCCAGATATTGCGAATAGTGGCGGGACTGATGCAGGTTGCCGCCGTGGAACCACAGCGCTTCCTGCTGGGTCGGCTTCCACATGTTCCGCTGCTCGCCTTCCCAGGGCCCTGGATCCTTGGTGGTGTCCGAGCCAAGTCCCCAGACCTTGCCGACCTTGTCGGCCATGTCCTGACCCATCAAGTCTGCGACCCAGCCGTTCATCGATCCGTAGCCGGTGGCGTAAACGATCAGGTCGGCTTCCAGCTTCGTGCCGTCGTCCAGAAGCACACCATCTTCCACCACTTCGCTCACCTGGCCGCGCTTGAGCTTGATCTCACGGTCGATAATCAACTGGCTGGCGCCGATGTCGATGTAGTAACCGGAGCCCCTGCGCAGATACTTCATAAAGAGGCCGCTTTCATCGTCGCCCCAGTCCAGCCAGAATCCTGCTTTCTCCAGCCCTTCGTAGAAGTCGGCGTCACGCTTTTTCATCTCCGCATAGGCGGGGATCTGGAACTCGTGCAGGATCCGGTAGGGCAGTGATGCGAAGATGAGATCCGCTTTTTCCGTGGTCACGCCAGACCGGACCGCTTGCTCGGAGTAGAGCGCACCGAGCCCCACATCCATCAAGGTGTCGGAGCGCACGATATGGGTCGACGAGCGCTGGACCATCGTGACATCAACGTCGTGCTCCCAAAGCGCCGCGCAGATGTCATGCGCCGAGTTGTTGGAACCAACCACGACCGCCTTCTTGCCGCGATACTGGTCCGGCCCAGGGTGTTTGGACGAATGGTGCTGGTCGCCCTTGAAGGTGTCCATGCCCGGAAAATTCGGCACATTCGCCTTGCCCGACATGCCGGTTGCCATGACCAGCTGTTTCGGCTTCAGAACCACTTCCTCGCCGTCGCGGTCCACGACGACGGTCCATTCCTTCCTGGCTTCGTCATAGGTGGCGGATTTCGCCACGGTTCGGGTCCAGTAGTTGAGTTCCATGACCCTGGTGTACATTTCCAGCCAGTCGCCGATCTTGTCCTTGGGGCTGAACACCGGCCAGTTTTCCGGAAACTTGATGTAGGGCAGGTGGTCGTACCAGACGGGGTCGTGCAGGCAGAGGGACTTGTAGCGGTTGCGCCAGCTGTCGCCGGGTCGGTCGTTCTTTTCCACGATGATGGTTGGCACACCAAGTTGGCGCAGGCGCGCGCCGAGCGCGATGCCGCCCTGGCCGCCACCGATGATCAGGCAATAGGGCTGTGTCTTGTAACCGAGCTCGGCAAGTTCACGCTCGCGCTCCTCCTTCCAGCTCGTGCGGTGCTTGCTGGCGCCGTGCTTGGCCCCCAGAGGCCGGTTGAAGCCCTTCGGCTCCTCATGGCCCTTCAATTCCGACATGGTCGTCAGCAGGGTCCAGATCTTGCCGTCCTTCAGTCGGATCAGGCCGAAACAGCGGGCACGCTCCGTGTCGAACTGGATCCAGGTGGTGACGACATCGCCCTCCTTCGTCGGGATCTCTCCTTCCGCAATCCGCCAGTTGCTCGGTCCGGTGGACGCCAGTTGTTTCTCCAGCATGTCCCGGACCTGATCCTTGCCCTCCACGGTCTTGATGTTCCAGGTGAAGGCAATCAGGTCGCGCCAGTAGCAGTCGTCCAGAAACATGTCTGTCGCCGCATCGATCCTGCCATCTTCCAGCGCCTTGCCGAAGGTATTGAGAAAAGTCTCGGTCTCGTGAACCAGTGGTTTGTCGAGCATTTCAGTTCCTCCCTGTCTATGGAGGAAACAATGCAGAGCGCCCCTGCGTTTTTCCATGCAGCGCACATCAATTGATCACGCGACACGTCAGAAACTCATTTTGCTGTTGCGCGCGCAACAGGACGCAACACGCGGGTCAGCCGTGCGGCCTTGGCTCCAGCCCGAGATTGCGCATTCGCCGGAGCACTGTCGAACGGTTGACGTCGAGCCTCCGGGCAACCTGCGACATGTTCCAGCCACAAGCCTCCAGCAGCGCTTCAAGCTCGTGTTTCGGATCGGTTTCGGCCCTTCTGGACATCGTCGCCGGCGGCAGGTCCGGAATGTCGATCACGTCACCTTCCACAAGTGCTGTCGCGATATCGAGCACCGTGGCGAGTTCGCGGATATTCCCCGGCCAGTGCCGGCCACTCAGGTCAGCCCGTGCTGCGGGTGACAGGCGAAGGTCCCTTGGTGAGCGCCGCAGCAATCGATCGACCAGCCAGTCCAAATCCTGACGATGCCGGAGTGGCGGGATCTGCATGAGAGAACCGGCAAGCCTGAAATAGAGTTCGGGCCGCAATGCGCGGATGCTTTTGGAACTGGCAAGGTCCTGGCGCGTCGTCGCGACCACGCGAAGGTCGCTGCGTTGCTCCAGCAGGGCGAGCAGGGCGGCTTGAGCGGCTGCATCGAGGTCTTCGATCCCGCGCAGAAACAGTGTTCCGGCTGCCGCATCCGTCAACGCGCCGACCTTTTCCGGTTTCAGAGCGGAGCAGCAGAGCGAATGGAACGACCGGTCGGCAGGGCCCAGGACGTGGATGGCTCTTGCCAGATACTCCTTGCCTGTTCCGGTTTCGCCGGAAAGCAGGATCGGAACCTGCGTAGGTGCAAGCCGGGCAATCTTTGACACCACCTGCGACAGCGCCGCATCCTGTCCGCATATGCCACGAAGTGGCGACGGCAGGGTGCCGGAGGCGGGCGTTCGCGCCATGCGGGCCGCCTGCGGCGCAATGGCATGGCCGTACAGCCCGCCGCCGTCGCGCCGGCGCAGAACCCGGTCTTCCGCCGGGCGGCCGCGCATCAGCGACGGCAGATCGTCGACATCAAGATCCAGATACATGTCAATCCGGCTTCCGATCAGGTCGGCCGAGCCGGAAGGCGCAAGACACGCAAGCGCGCCGTGCGTCATGCCCGTTATTCGTCCGCTCTCATCCAGGGCAATGGCGGCTTCCGGATCGACTTCAAGAAACTCCGGCGACGTTGAAAACCGCAAAACCCATTCCTTGCGCGTTGTCGCCATGAGGTTGGCCATCTCGACCCGGCGAGTGGAGGCCTTCACCAGGTTCATGGCAAGGTTCTGGCTCGATTTCGGGCTTGGCGACCGCAGCAGGGAAATATCCAGAACCGCCGCCAGCTTGCCGCAGGTGTCGTAGATGGGCGCCGCCGTGCAGGAGAGCGGAGTGTGCGACAGGCCGAAGTGGTCGCTCTGGTGGATGGTTACGGCTTCCCCCGTCACGATGCACGATCCGACGCCGCAGGTTCCTGCCAGATCCTCGGACCAGTCGGACCCGAGATAGAGGCCCGCCTGCCGAAGGTCGTCCTCGAAACGCGGATCGCCGAAGAAGTCGACGCACACGCCCTTGGCATCGGCCAGAAGAAGCACATAGTTGTGCCCGGCCACCTGCTTGAACAGGGTACGCAGGCCGGAGCGCGCCGTTGCAATCAGACGTTCGGATTGCTCCTGGTGCTCGCGCAGCTGCTGTTCGGTGACGATGTGCGCAGGCTCCGGACGTGTCGGGTCCATGCCGTAGGTCTGGACACACCGGCGCCAGCTTGCCGACACCAGCCCATCCCTGCCGGTCTCGAACCCCTTCAGTACGCGGTCTATTTCACTCACATGTTCAAGGTCGCGCATGCCATCCTCCCTTGACACAGCGCCTCACGATAGCCCTTCGGGCAGGCTTTGCAAATTTTGCCGGCTCATGCGTGAGCCCGGATGCCGTTGAGCTGCTGTCCCGTGGCAGGATTTTCAGCCCGGCCAGACCATCAGCGTGTCCTTGTCGATGGTGAAATTAGCGTGGGGCCGCTTGGCGTTGGCTGCGACATTGACGTCGACAATGTCCTGGAACCTGGAGGTTGCCGCGATTTCCGCCATGCCGTAGTCGGTGAAGACCTCCGGCCCGAAGACATTCTTGGCCAGAAGCGGATTGGTGAGCGCCTGGGAGAAGGCATCGGATCCGACCATGGCCAGAAGCAGAGGTGGCAGCGGACGTTTGCGCATCCGGTCCTCGGCCAGCAGCCCAATGGGAAGGTCGACCCGGTCGATGCCGCGCACGCCGTTCCAGTCGGGATAGAGCTGTTCCAGCTGCGCGGCGAGATCCTTGTCTCCGCCCGTCAGCTCGGCAAAGCTGTCGTAAGGCCGAAGCTTCCAGGACGCGCGATAGCTGTTGAAGGGGGCAAGGCGGAACCTTCTGGCAAAAGCGAGCGTGCGCTCTTCCGCACCCTGCAGGAAGAAAGGCGTGTTCTGAAGCGTCAGCTTGCCGGCCCGCTGGCGCGCCGCCGCATCGATAACCGCTTCGACGCCCTGCTTTTCGATGATCGTGTTGTTGAAGCGGAAGTCCTCATTGGCCAGCACCTGGCCCTGAAACAGGAACCTGTCGGGCACCATGGCATGCCAGCGGTAAAGCAGGTCGAACTCGAGCGCTATGCGGTTGGTGCGGTACCACAGCCGCCTGTCCGCATCACCCTGCTCGACAAAAATCGGGAACGGTGCATTCGCCAGGTGGTTGATGTAATCCTCGATGATGACCTTGAGCAGCTTGACGATATTGATATTGCGGGCGGTTTCGAAGACACGGTCCGGACCGAAATGCGGGTTTCGTTTTCCGATCTCGCGGGCAAGACGATTGTGCTCACGCAGAAAAATCGTGCTGAGCGCGCTGTAGATTATGGTGGAATTGGCCCGCTCCAGACCGGCTGCATAGTGGCATTTCCAGCGCTCGGGCGTGACGGCCCAATCGCCGATGCCCGCCAGGAGTTCCCGGAGCTTTCTCGCGGATCCCCATTCGGGATCTGTTCCAAGAAATGTTGTCGCCCACATGGGCATGAAGTGGATTCCGGCAAATTCGCCCTTCACCTCAAGGTCCTCTCCGGCAAGCAGCGGCGGCAACTCGCCAACCGGTGTCTGCCGGGATTTCAGAAAGGCCCCCTCTCGCAGAAACAGGGTGGTTTCCTCGCCCAGTCCGTAGATCTGGCAGAGATCGATTTCGTGGTTCGAGGTGTTCATCCGCTTGTTCAGTGGATGGGTGCGCAGGAAGCTGTCGGTAAACCACTGGGCGAAGAAGCAGAACAATGCGCTGGTATCGCTCTCGACAAACTCGGTGCGCTTGTAGAGTTCCGCCACCCTTGGAACTTCCGGCAGGGCGTCGACAAAGTCCTGATCGACCGGCGGCAGGTGCCGGCCGGTATAGCGTCGATCGACCAGACCCGGCCAGCTGGCGAAGGTGCTGGTGGTTTTTTCCGGATCCTTTGGGCCCGCAACCATTTCCAGATGCGTTTCAGGGTCGTGGGGTGTCCAGAGCGAAAGCGGCAGCGGACGACCGGGTGGGGCGCTTGATATGCCGTTGATGACGAGCCGGTTGACGACGCGGCTGAGCGGACCGCAGCGTTTGACCAGTTCGACAAGCGCTGGAAAGGCCACGGCGAGTTTCAGCGCCTGCGCCCCGATGAACCCAAGGATCCGCTTGTGGACCGGCGGGTCCCTCAGGACATCGCGCTCGGAGCGGGCGCCGAGCTGGTCCAGGAAGGGCACGAACACCAGCGCGTAGAGGATGTGTGGCCAGACATGATGGTGCCAGACATCCTGCAGCACGAAGATGAAAATGAAGGCAACGACAATGTTGCCGCCAATGAAGATCCAGTACCCGATGCGAAGACGCCGAAACATCAGCCAGTTCGCATAGGCGCCGGCACCAAGCGCCAGGCCGAGGATCATGTGTATGGGATCAAAGTCGTAGCGGAAGAATTCCTCGAAGCCGCGATAGGCCATGATCGTGCCCACCAGCAGGCAGATAATGTCGAGAAAGGTTCCCTTGAAGGATGCGCTGAGCCTCATGACCGCCCCGGATATTGCTTGGATTTGAGATATTCGATCAGCGCGGATTTTTCGCCTTCCGGCAGACCGGTTCCATGAAGATGCCCACCATTGCCGTTGCCGGTCAGTTCCGTGTCGAACAGGAAACCGCTGTCGCAGGCAAAGCCGACGTCCACCGGATCGAAGTCCGTGCAGCCACGATAGAAGGTTGCCGGGCGGTCTTCCGGTGGTGACAACAGCGCCCGAAGCGTCGGCACGGACCCGTTGTGCAGGTAGGGCCCACGCGCCCAGATGCCGTCCAGCGCAGTGTTGGCATAGCCGTCTGTTGCCCTGTAATGAGAGAACCGCCAGGTGTACCCCTTGCCGACATCGCCGAACCGGCTGACGAAGGCTTCGTCGAAGAGATCGGCCCGTGCCGGATCGGTCTGCAGGTCGGACAAGGGTGTCACCTGACCAAAGGCTTCTCCTCCGGGGTCATGACACGTGCCGCAGCCCTCCCGCTGATAGATCTGCGCGCCGTCTGCGGCCTTGTCCGCGTCCACCGGCAGCGGATAGGCGGGCGGTGGCAGGTGGCGCAGCCAGTCTGCCTGGGCATCGATCAGATCGCGCTGCAGCAGCCATTCCTTGGCGCCGCCGGCAAGGGCCGCGGAATAGTTTCGCTCGATCAGTGAATTGTTGTTGCCGTCCCAGTGAAACCAGCCACCTTCGCGGATGCCCTGGTTCCAGACCGAAGGAAAATCGACCGTTCCGACCGCGTCGTCCTTTTCCGGGCCATAACCCCAGCGCGCGCGCCAGTTGTTGCCGGCATCCGTGCGCCCGGGTCCGTGTTGCGGCTTGACCTTCATCCAGCTGAAGGCAGTTGCCAGGCCATCGGCCTGATCCTTGATGCCGGGCACCAGAATGGTGCGCACCAGCAACCGGTCGATCGGCCCCAGGGGCCGGCCGGCCTGTGCGGCGCTTTTAATCACCGCATCCGCCGTCAGCTTCTCGCTGGCGGCAACATAGCCCAGGAAGAGAATGTAGGACTGGATGTCAAGCTGTTCGGCAGGCGCACCCAGCAAGAGCATGGTGTTGCCACCAGCAGTGACTTCCGCACTGTGGCAGGTGGCGCAATTGAAGCCGACCCTCGGCACACCGACGCGCCGGATGCTGAAGCCGACCGGCAGGGTCTGTCCCGGCTCCTCGATGAAGCCGAAGCTACGCCAACCTTCGGGCAGCTCGTCCCTGAAGATTGCCGGCAGTTCGCGCCAGACCATATAGGGGAACCCGTCCCATTCGGCGCCGATGGAGCCGTATTTGAATTCGGCGACCGGGTTGTCAAAGGTATGTGGTGGGCCCGGCTTGATGGTGAGGCGCTTGCCTTCCAGGATCAGGCAGGCCGCCAGCAGCAATCCGGCGACAATCGCCAGCCAGAGCGGCATACCGTCGTTTCTGGGCGATACGGATGGTTGTTGCATCTTGTAGCTTTCCGGAATGCAGGCAGAGACAGGTGGAACAACGCCGTTGACCTCGTGCCGTTTGCGTGCGGCGCTCTCGTAGGTTTGACGCCGGGCGAGGTTGATGGCTCCGACAGGCTCGTGCGCCGGCAGGCAGTTCCAGGGTGAAAAGGCGATGTTTTCGGCCAGCGGAGCATGCGGGTCGAAGTCCTGCTGCAGGATCTCCAGCGTTGCCAACCGCTCATGACGTGCGCTCGGTGCCCGCGACCAGGCAACCGATGGATCATCGACAGGTTGCAAGACGGGGTCGGTCTGGACATCGGCGCCGAATTCGAACGTCACCGGGCAGCGGGCCAGGGTTTCCTTCAGCGTGGCCGCCAATTGGTCTGGCCCGGGCTTGCCACCTGGCGGTTCCACGGCTGCGGGCCTGGGCTTCGCTGTATATTTCACCAGGCGATCACCGAGCCGATAGGGCGTGGTGCTGAAATATCGGCTAGCAAGCGGGGATGACGGCCGATGGGAGACAAAGGCCCGGATCCTGCCGAACAGATAAAAGCCCGTGAACAGAAGCCGCGACAGGGGTCTCAGGCGGGCAAGGCCGCGTTTAAGCAGCAGGGTGTTGATGTCGTCATAGTCGCCAAGGTCGCCGGTGAAAAAGGTTTCCTGGTCGACGAGAATGAAGTCCTGCACCTGGCCGTCCGGGTTTTCAGCCGACAGCCATTCCCTGTCGATGCCAAGCACCTTGATGGCCATGCCGTGGGCGTCCCGCTTCCGGTCATCCAGTTTGCGGCCGTTGGAAAACCGGACAAGGGCGTCATATGTGCCCGGCAAGGCGAAGAGACCGTGACGCAAGTCTTCGGGCACCTCTCCGACGATGAAGCGGGCGCGGACACAGCCGTGATGTTTCGGGTGCTGTGGGCGGCGAGCCAGACCGGGAACCGTGGAAATGGCCTCGGCATTGGTACGGGCGATGCTGTCGATCAGCCCCGCGTCTCCACCGGTTTCCGATTTGCCTGGCCGTGCCGGTTCTCTCGAGGCCATTCAGCCCGCCCTCTCGCGTTGGTGGGTCAAACGCATGGTCCGGCTTTTCAACTGCCGATGCGCTTAATTACCTAACGTAAGGTTAGCTCTTATTTTCAGGGAAGGGAAGGTTTCCCGCCGTTGCCCGTGACGGTGGTGTGACGGCATCCTTTTGAAATGCAACCTCATTTTGCAATATGGTTGTATTCCTTCGATCCGGCAATCATTTCTGTTTCGTGACGGATGACCAGGACGGGAAGGTGACCCGGGTCAGAGCTATTGATCCGGGCCTTGGTCCCTCCAAAGGGGTCAGTTGGAACTGAAGTCGACGTCCGTCCCATAAATCCTTGCAATGTCCTGAAGCATTGCACGGGCTGCGAGAATTCCCTGCGAGGTTGCCCAGACACCATCGTCGACCTTATGGGCCCTGCCTGCCTTGACGACTTCCAGATTGGCCCAGAGCGGGTCCTTTAGCGTTTCGCCCTCCAGGGCCGTGCCTTCACCATTGCCGGTGTCATACGTGAGGTAGAACATACGATCAGCTTCCATGTGCGGGATGCTTTCCTTGCCGACGGCAAGTGCCAGACCGTCCTGAGACTGAACCGCCGGCCGTTTGAAGCCGATGTCTTTGAGCACGACGCCGGAAAAGCTGTCATGACGATAAACGTAAAGCTGACCAGGCACGAAACGGACAACGGAAACCATATCGCCGGCCTTCTCTCCAAGGGCGGCGCGCAACCTCGCAACGTCGGCTTCATAGTCACTGACGAGCGCTTCGCCTTCCGCTTCCATGCCGACCGACCGTGCATAGAGCTTCATGTTTTCCTTGAAGTCCGTGGCATTCACCACGAACACCGTGGGCGCAATGGCGGAGAGCTGAGGATAGATTTCCTCATGCCGCTTCTTGCTACCGAGGATCAGATCCGGCTCGAGCATGGCGAGCCGTTCCAGGTTGACCGCAAGCTCCGTACCCACAACTTCAACTCCGGCCATCCGGTCACCAAGATGCGGGTACCAGGGATCGCCATACCAGGAAGAGGCGGCACCTGCGGGCGTCTTGCCCAGCATGAGCACCGCTTCGGTGCCTTCGTTGGTGAGAACGACGATCTTCTGCGGATTGTCCGGCACCTCGGTGGTGCCCATGGCATGGGTAATTTCGGCAGCGGACAGCGTGCCCGGCAGCAAGGCTGCGCAGACACAAAGAATGGATAGGAAGCGCAAGGGGACTCTCCGGCATAACAAGTTATCTGGCTTGCCGAACCCCGACTGGCTTGAGGGATTTTTTCTTGGAAATTGCAATCTTTGTCAAATGAAGAAGATCAGTCCTGCAAGAACCGTCCAGGTGCCAGCTGCTCCTGTGTGATACCGCAGGAGGACAGATCACCCGGCAGGTTCCGGCCGTCAACGAGGGCAGCCAGTGCCCTGCCCATGGCAGGCGACGTCAGAACCCCGCAACCACCCTGGCCTGCACTTACGAAATACCCCGGATAGTCTGCAAAGCCACCGCAGACCGGGTTTCGGTCAGGCGCAAAGGTTCGCAGTCCTGCCCAGCTTGCGGATGGACGCGGCACGGCCAGCTCGGTGTCGATGTCGATATGATGGATCGCCTCGGCAAGGCGAAAGTCATCCGCATAAACCTCTCCCGGCCGAACGGGGTCAGCCTCTGCCGGTGACGCCGTGAAGCCGTGCGGCTGCGGATGGACGTACCAGGTGTAATCGGCAGTGGTGACATGCGGCCAGGCACCGGCTTCCGGCCGATGGAGCGGGAACGTGAAGGCGGACCGGCGAAAGGCCCTGAAACCGAGCACCGGGACGCCGGCAAGACCCGCTATCCGGTCTGCCCAGGCCCCGGCGGCATTGACCAGAACGGGCGCCGACACCGTCAGATCACCGGCCGTCACATGCCATTTTCCGGCTGCCCGCCGGATGGAAGAAACCTCCGCCGTGCAGACGAAGCGGGCACCGTTTGCAGACGCCGTCTTTCGGTAGGATTGCAACAGCAGATCGACATCGATGTCCATCGCGTCTGCTTCGAAAACTCCCGCATGAACCCGTTCCGGCCGGAGGGCCGGAAACAGGGCCAAAGCCTCTTGTCTGTCGACAAACCGGCAGTCCGACCCGACCTCCTGCAGCCTTGCCATCAACCTGTCCAGAACAGGCCGATGCTCCTCACGCCCGACTGTCAGACAGCCGCGGGGCGCGACCAGCCTATGCTCACAAAACCCGGGTGGAGGCGCGTGGAAAAACGGCCGGCTCGCCGCTGCCAGCGCACGCATCATGTCGGCGGAAATGCCGACCGTGAATTGCCCTGCCGTGCGGGCTGAAGACTGCGTTGCCAGCGCCGGCTCGCGCTCCAGAAGCGTCACTTGCGCAAACTCGGACAGAAAGCAGGCCGCGCTCAGGCCGGCAATGCCGCCGCCGATGATAATGACGTCGGGTGTCATTGGCTCAGACAAATCCTCGGAAACAGGTCGTCAACGCCGTCACGCCGCCTTTCGGGACATGTCTTCACCGCGGTAGCTCAGGGCTTCGGCCAGATGAATACGGCCGACTGTGTCCTGGCCGTCGAGGTCGGCGAGGGTCCGCGCCAATTTCAGGACGCGGTGGTATCCGCGCGCGCTCAGGGCAAGACGTTCAGCGACATCGCGCAGAAAGGCAAGACCCTTGTCGTCTGGCCGCGTCATGGTCTCGACGATCGAGGCGGGGGCCTGGGCGTTGGTGCGGCAGGTGAGGCCGAGTTCCAGGAAACGTTCTGCCTGGATCCTGCGCGCTTCGGCAACACGTGCCGCCACAACGGCGGACGGTTCGCTGGCGGCAGGGCCGATCAGGTCAGCAGCGGTAACGGCCGGAACTTCGATCCTGACATCGATCCGGTCGAGCAGCGGTCCGGACACCCGGGCCTGATAATCGGTAACGCAGCGCTCGCCCCGGCGGCACTGGTGGCCCGGCTCGCCCGCGTGGCCGCAGCGGCAGGGGTTCATGGCCGCCACCAGCTGGATGCGGGCCGGATAGGTGACACGGTGATTGGCGCGGGCGATCACCGCCTCGCCCGATTCCAGCGGCTGGCGCAGGCTGTCGAGAACCTGCGGATTGAACTCGGGCAGTTCGTCGAGGAATAACACTCCGTTATGGGCGAGCGAGACCTCTCCCGGCCGGGCGCGCATCCCGCCGCCGACAAGAGCGGCCATGGAAGCGGAGTGATGCGGAGCGCGGAAGGGCCGTCGGTCGGTCAATTTGCCTTCGGCAAGTTCGCCCGCAAGCGAGGCGATCATCGAGACTTCCAGAAGCTCGCGCGGGGTGAGGGCCGGCAGGATCGACGGCAGGCGCTGCGCCAGCATGGACTTGCCGGAACCGGGAGGTCCGGTCATCAGCAGGTTGTGCCCGCCGGCTGCCGCGATTTCCAGCGCTCGCCGCGCACTTTCCTGGCCCTTGACCTCTGCAAGGTCGGGCAGCACACCGGCATTGCCGCGCAGCCGGGCCACCGGGCGCGAGAGAACCTGCGTTCCCTTGAAGTGATTGGCGAGCTGGATCAGCGAGCGAGGAGCGAGAATATCCATGTCGGCATCGGCCCAGGCTGCCTCTCCGCCGCTGGCCTCCGGGCAGATCAGCCCCTTGCCGATGCCGTTGGCACCCATGGCGGCCGGCAGGACACCGGCAACGGGTGCTAGCGTGCCGTCGAGTCCAAGCTCGCCCAGAACAACGTATTTTTCCAGAAATTCAGCAGGAATGGCGCCGATTGCAGCCATCACGCCCAGCGCGATCGGCAGATCGTAATGCGAGCCTTCCTTGGGGAGGTCAGCAGGGGCGAGATTGACTGTGACGCGCTTGGCCGGCAGGGCCAGACCCGAGGCGGCAAGCGCCGCGCGAACACGCTCCCGGCTTTCGGCAACGGCCTTGTCGGGCAGGCCGACAATGGTGAAGGCAACCATGCCCGGCCCGACATGCACCTGCACGTCCACCGGAACTGCCTCGATGCCCCGAAACGCGACCGTCGTGATCCGGCTGACCATATTCACCTCTACTTACAGATGCAGGTCAGCGAAGCATATGTCGTGAAAAGACGCAAGAACAAATATGGAACAGACTTGGTCTGTCCGGTCAGGACACCAGCACGCGCAGCTTGCTGCCGCTGGCAACGGAGACGTTGGCACGGGTCAGAGCAGCATGCAGATAAGCCGGTACCTGAAAGTCTTCACTTGGCTGCAGGCCGTTGGTTTCCAGCCAGTTGGACACAAGCTCCAGAAGCCGGTCAGGGTCTTTTTCATAAAGCGCGCGGCACAGCTCCATATCGAGCTTGGCCCCGGCGGTGTTTGCGGCGGTGAGTATCATCGATCCTATCGCATTTTGTTATCAATCACAGCGTGCCGCAACAATGCTTGCAATTTCCGGGAAAGGCCAGCACATAGCGGTTATGTGGGCATTGCCGACCATAACCCGCTGTTATGGTCTGGCGACTTCAGGTTGCCTTTCATTCGCAAAGGCGGCCAGGGCGCAGCATAAAAGCCCCGCTGCGAAGAACAGTGCCGAATGGCCGACAACCGGAATGAGGAAACCGCTCACCACCGGCCCGACCCCCTGCCCCAGGGAAATCAGGAAGAAGGTGAAGCCGAACCCGATGGAGGGCGCCTGACGGAAGAGCCTCATGCTCCACATGCCGAAGAGGGCCGTCATCACGATGAAACCGACACCGAAACAGGCGGCGGACAGGTAGATCCCGAGCCTTGTTTCCACCAGCAGCGGCAGTGTGCCGATCGAAGCCCCGACCAGAAGTGCCAGCATACGATAGGCGGTGCGCAGGCCCCAGCGATCGACAAGACCACCGGCGAAACACCCGGTTACGCCGGAAATCCCGAGGACGATCCAGAACAGGATCGCGTCCCGCGGATTGCCCGTCAGCATGGTCAGGAGTTCGACCGCATAGGTCCAGTAGACGGCGGTGACGATGCCGAAAAGAAACGCCGCCACAAAAAGCCTGCGCGCGGTCCGGTCCAGCAGGATCCACGGCGAAACCCTGGTCCGGGCGTGTTCCAGATGCACGCTCCGCCTTGGCAAGGTCGCCGCGTTCCAGACCGTCACACTGAGGGCGATGACCGCAAAAACCAGCCAGGCCAGGCGCCAGTCGCCACCTGCGAACAGGGCGAGCGGCCCGGCAAAGGCGACGCCGAACCCAGTGCCCGAGTTGATCCAGGCATAGACGCCATTCTGCCGGCTGAGTTCCGTATGGCGCACGATGACGTCGGAGAATGGCGGGTAGGAAAGACCGGGGCTCGCTCCGGCAACGAAGACGCCAAGCGCCAGCACGAAGGGCGTCTGTGCCAGGGCGATCATGGCCATGCCTGTTGTGGCGGCGAGGCCGCCGAGCAGGATCGGCAGGCGCGGTTCGAACACCGTCGACAGCCAGGATCCGACGAAAGTCGCCGCCAGATATCCCAGATAGGACAGGCCGGCGATCAATCCGACCGTTTCAGGCGACAGCGCGAATTCCTGGCGGATTTCCGGCAGGAACAGGCCGAAACAATAGCGTGCCAGTCCGTAGGTGACAGCGACGATGGCGAGACCCGCGGCAGTAAGACCGCGAGTCTGTGCCAAGGTCATCTCAAACCCGGCGGGAGAGCTGGAAGTGAAGTGTTTGGTCATCCGTGTAGCTCTCGCCGAAAATTTCGAAATAGCCGCCTTCCTGCCTGTACGAGCGATACTGATCGCGCGTGAGTTTCAGGCAGAAGTTGGAAACATGCAAGTTTCTTCCGCTGATTGAGTGTGCGAATTCTTCGGCCAGAATGGCCACTTGCGCGCTTTGGCCATCGTCAAACACGACCGGCAGCAGAAAGAAGCGGTTGAGGGTGGGCAGACTGCGGTCGACCGCCCGTTCAAACGCGATGCGAGAAAACCGTTGCATGGACGGATGGGCGTAGAAACCGGAAATCTTGTCCGTCTGTTCGGTCGTGTAGAGCTGACTTTCCGACAGCAGCAGGTCACCAGGCCGGGTGATGTCCCGCAGCCAGCCATTGACCACCATCGGATCGTCATTGCCTTCCTGAAATCCGAGCATCGTCACAAGCGCGGGCGGGGCACCGTCTTCGACCATGTCTTCCAGGCGGCAGTCCTCGAACGGTGCCGTGACAAATTCAAGCGAGGTATCCGGCAGGACCGCCGCAAGGGCCGCCCGCATTGGCGCGGCAGACATCGGGTTGATGTCGACGGCGATATAGCGATCTATGATGACACCCATGCCCTGCAGCGTCTTGAGAATGAACCCGGTCTTGACCGGCTCCGGCCCCAGTTCCACGTATATCAACCGCTCGCCCGCAAGCTCCTCGGCAATCCGTCTGCAGCTCTCCTCCAGCGCTGTGCGGAAGGACATCCCGTCCTCATGAATCCGGCCGAGCGTATCCGACGCGATACCTGCTTCATTGAGCTGACGCATCAGCTGAAACACTTCGTCGAGCGGCCCGGTGGCGGTGTCCGAGCTACCTTCGTTGGTGTATTTCACCCGGTTGTCCTGGGTCAGGATCGTATCGAGACTGAATTCCGTGTGGCAGGCAATTGCCCTGTGAACTCTTTGTTGCAGCGAAAGGGGGCCGGTCGTCTGGTGATCTGGCCCATGCTCCGGCTGGCCGTAGGAAAGCGCTAAAGTCATGGCGGATACCTGTTTTGACAAAAAGAGACTCTCGGATTACGGGATTTTTTACCGACCCTTAAATTTATAATTGAAGCGGCCCATAATGGAACGTTATGCTTGCTTGGCGCTGGACCGGCGGAAAACCGCGTAGGTCGTCTTGCGTTAAAACGGAGGCAGGGACATGACCATTGGCCGTTTTAATATAGAATTGCTGGAAGCCTTTGTTGCCGTTGCGGAAGCCGGCAACGTCACCCATGCAGGGTCGCGGCTAAATCGTACACAACCCTGCGTAAGCACCCAGCTGCGGCGCCTGGAGGAACGGGTCGGCAAGCCGCTGATCGAGCGCAGTGCGCGTACCATGAACCTCACGCCAGCAGGCCGGATCCTCTATCAACATGCCACCGAAATCCTGAGATCGCACGAGGAAGCCAGGCTGCGCCTGTCGGCACCGGAGCTGACCGGTACGGTGCATGTCGGCCTGCCGGAATGGTATGCAACCGGCCAGCTGCAATCGATCTTCTGCAACTTTGTGCGCATCCATCCCAACGTCAAACTTGAAATGACGGTCGCCGACAGCGCAACCCTGCACGAAATGCTGTCCAACAACGAGATCAACCTGGCCATTGCGCTCGTGTCGCAGACCAAGCAGAAACCGGTCGAGATTTTCGAGGAACCGCTGCACTGGGCCGTGGGTGACAACTGCCCGCTGACAGACCCGCTGCCCCTGATCATGTTTCCGGAGCCCTGCCCCTTCCGGGAAATCTCCTTCGGTTCGCTCGCCCGTGCCGGCCGGCAATGGTACGAGCGCATTACCACCACCAGCGTAGCCGCCGCCCAGGTGGCCGTGCTGTCGGGCGCGGGCCTGTGCTGCCTGCCGTCAGGCGCCATTCTGGAAGGCTTCAAGATCCTGAAAGAGCAGGATGGCTTTCCGAAGCTGCCAGCAACACAGCTTGCGATCTACACCCAGACCACGACACAGTCTCCCATTGTCGATTACCTGGAAGAACACCTTAACGACCTCCTGCAGAACGCCATCGCTCCGCGCTCGGCTCTGGCCGGCAAGATGCAGCCGGATTTACGGGTGGTCTGACGTGATGGAAAAGACACGGAAATTGCCGCAACGCCCGATGGCCTGAAACTTCAGGCCGGTTCTGCCAGGATTTCCAGCAGTTTTCTGTGCGCTTCGACCGGTTTGTGATCGATGCGCCAGACGAGATAGGTGACGACATCGCCGAAAGGCGCCGGTAGCGGGCTCAGTTTTAGCTGATCGGCATTGCGGAAGCCGAGAACTGCGCTTTCCGGAGCAACAGTGAACCCGAGACCGGCGTCGACGCAGCCCAGAATTCCCTCGAGCGTGCCCATTTCCGTTACTTCCCTGTCGCTCTGGCCAATGCTGCCAAGCCAGGCCTGCGCTACGGCGCGATAGCTGCAACCGTGCCGAAAGGCCAACAGAGGTCCGTTGTCCGGACTGCTTGCCCCCTTGGCGCAGACAAGCCGCTCGCTGAAGGCGCGCGTGGCCTGAAAACGGGTGCCGTCGACAGGGCCGGCGACAAAGGCGGCGTCGATCTTCTGGTCCCACACCTTAGACAGCAATTCGGCGGTTGGGCCGGTCGTCAGGGACAGTGGCGCGGCGCTGTTGTCTTTCAGGCGTTTGAGAATGGCAGGCAGGCGAACGGCAGCCGTCGTTTCCATGGACCCGAGCCTGAGCGGTGCGCCTGCTCCGGCGGCTTCCAGAAGATCGCGCTCCGCCGCCGCAAATTGCCGCAAAAGCGCGACGGCACGCGCATGAACCTGTTCGCCGAACTCCGTCAGCCGGGCTCCCGCCTTGCTGCGCTGGAAGACTTTCTGCCCGAATTGCTCTTCAAGGCGCCGGATTCGGGACGTCACGTTCGACTGAACACAATTCAGCGCCTGGGCAGCGCCCGAAAAGGAGCCTGTCTCGGCAACCGCCACCAGTGTTTTCAGCAGAACGATATCCATATTATCTAAATTAGAGATATCAAATTCCTTCTTCAATCATTTTTCCTGAACCAGGTCCCATGGCATTCTGCCGGGATGAAACAGCTTCTCGATACACCCTTCACCCGCCGCTTCGCCGTTTCCCATCCGGTCGTCCTTGCGCCGATGGACCGGATTTCGGATGGACGACTGGCGGCGGAAGTCAGCCGTGCCGGCGGCTTCGGCATTATCGGCGCCGGATACGGCGACCCGGACTGGATCGAGGCTGCCTTCGATGCGGCCGGCGACCAGCGGGTCGGCCTCGGTGTCATCACCTGGAGCCTTCTCAAAAAGCCGGACCTCGTCGACCGGATCCTCGACCGCAACCCGGCAGCGCTCTTCGTCTCCTTCGGTGACGCGGAGCCGATCGTCAAAGCCGCGAGGGAACGCGGAATACCGTCAATCTGGCAGGTACAGCGGCTGGATCAGGCAGAACAGGCCTTGAAGGCGGGAACGGATGTTCTCGTCGCGCAGGGTCAGGAAGGTGGCGGCCACGGCATGGACCGGGGCCTGTCAGCACTTCTTCCGGCGGTCCGGGACGCTGCCGGCAGGGATACGATCGTCCTGGCGGCTGGGGGCCTTGCGGATGGGCGCGGCCTTGCCGCCGCACTCATGCTCGGTGCCGACGGCGTCATGATGGGCACCCGTTTCTGGGCGAGCGTGGAAGCGAACGGTTCAGAGAAGGCCAAGGTTGCCCTGACCGAAGCGCGCGGCGACGACACGGCTCGCTCCAGCGTCTTTGACGTTGCCCGTGGGCTCGACTGGCCATCGCAATTCACCGGGCGTGTGGTCCAGAATGCGTTTTCCCGCCCCTGGCTGGAAGATCCGGCAGGATTGTCCGGTGCGGCTCACAAGATTCAGAAAACCTATAAGGCTGCCGACCCGGATGACTATTCCGTTCGTGCCCTGATCGCGGGTGAATCTCTCGATCTGGTGAAAACCGTTCAACCGGCGGCAAGGATCGTCGAAAGTACCGTTCGAGAGGCCGCAGCGCTTCTTGCGCGCGCGCCGGACTTCGTCATCGGCTGAAGTCAGCCCGGTCCGGACAGTTCAACCACCCGCCTCCTCTGTTTTGGCGGCACTTTCTGTGCACCCGCCGGTGCGGCAAATTGTATGCGGGTTGAGACAGTCCCGCCTGATCTCCCAACGGCATCTCCCACTGAACCCAAGCAATTCTGCGCTTTTTGAGACGCTGATTGCATGTGCTTCAGGCGAGTTTCCCGGAAGAGGTGACATCTGGTTACAATTTCCCGGCCCTACAGCCCGTTGTTGCCTTTGACGCGGCGAAATCTTCGGCCTAGGCCTGTTGATGCCGGTGGAGGAGGACCCGGCAACCGTCACATCCGGTCTGAAACGGGCAGCAGTACCATGTCTTTCAAACGTATCGTTTTCTGGGCGCATCTCGTTGTCGGGGTCGCCTTTGGTCTGGTTATCCTTCTGATGTCGGCAACCGGCGTGGTGCTGACTTACGAGCGTCAAATTATCTCCTTCGTGGAAAGTCGCGCGGTTGAAAAACCCGCCGATGCACCGTTGCTGACTGCCGACGAACTGGCAAGCGCGGCACTGTCCAACGGCGGCCAACCCGGCAATTCGCTGGTCTTGCCCAGGCAGGAAGGCGCGCCGGTGACGCTTTCGGTCAGCCGCCGGGAAAACTACATCCTCAATCCCTATACGGGAGAGCGGATCGACAATGCCGCCGAAGGCACCAGAGCCTTTTTCGGCACGGTGACCGCGCTGCATCGCTGGTTTGCCCTTACTGGTGAAAACCGCACCCTTGGGCGGGCCGTGACCGGTGCTGCCAATCTCGGCTTCCTGTTTATTCTGGTGTCCGGAATTTATCTCTGGTGGCCGAAGAAATGGACCTGGCGGATCGTCAAACTGAACCTTCTTTTCCGCAGAAACCTGCCGACCGCGAAAGCACGGGACTACAACTGGCACCATGTTTTCGGCATCTGGGCACTGATCCCGCTGTTTGCGGTCGTGGTCTCGGGTGTCGTCATTTCCTATCCCTGGGCCAGCGACATGGTGGCCGCCGTCTTCGGACCGGTTTCGCCCGCGCGAACGGGACAGGCCGCAAGCGAAGGCCCACAGGGGCAGAACCGGGCGCAGGGTGAAGCCATCAGCCTGCAGGCCATTACCGACAAGCTGAAACAGGCAGAGCCGGACTGGCAGACCCTTTCGGTCAAATTGCCGAACGGGCGGGCTGCGCGGGTGGTGGTGACGGTCGATACCGGTAACGGTACGCAGCTTTCCCGCCAGACGGCCTACACGGTGTCCAGGGTTTCGGGAGAGGTACTGGGCGTCAGCGGCGCTGAAGACCAGCCCGCGGGCCGGCGGGCACGGGTCTTCCTGAGATTTCTGCACACCGGCGAGGTTTACGGCCCTGTGGGCCAGACACTCGCGGGTCTTGCCTCACTGGCCTCGGTGTTTCTTTTCTACACAGGCTTTGCGCTCGCCTACCGCCGGCTGATCCAGCCGCTGTTTCGGCGCCGTGCCCAGCAGGCCTGAGGCCTGCTGAACTGCTAACCGCTGGTCTGGGGACGAGGCGCCTGGAGCAAATCGCGTTTTTTCGGAATCGCTTTTCGCTGTCTGAAATCACAGTTTTCAGCGCAAAAAGCGATGCAGGATATTTCCGGTTAGCCGCGACACGCTCTAGTGCGCTTCGTCCCAGTTAACGGCGGCGCGGGCGTCGACCTGAAGCGGCACGGAGAGTTTCAGCACCGGATCGCAGGCGTTTTCCATCACGTCCCTGATCACCGGAATGGTGGTTTCGACCTGGTCATCCGGCACTTCGAAGATCAGTTCGTCGTGCACCTGCAGCAGCATCTGCGCATCGAGCTTTGAGCCTTCCAGCCGGTTTTCCATCCGCACCATCGCCCGGCGCAGAATATCCGCGGCAGAGCCCTGGATCGGCGCGTTGATGGCAGCGCGTTCATAGAAGGCGCGCATGTTGGGGTTCTTGGTATTCACTTCCGGATAATGAGCCTTGCGGCCGAAGATCGTGGTCACGTATCCGTCCGCATGAACCTGCTTCTTGATCGCTTCCATGTAGTCCTTGATACCCGGAAACCGCTCGAAATAGGTCTTGATATAGTCACTCGCCTCACCGCGGGAGATGCCCAGCTGATTGGCAAGGCCGAATGCGGAAATGCCGTAGATGATGCCGAAGTTGATCGCCTTGGCCCGGCGGCGCACCATCGGGTCCATGCCCTCGATCGGCGTGCCGAACATTTCGCTCGCCGTCATGGCGTGAATGTCCAGCCCGTCGTCGAACGCCTTCTTCAGTTGCGGAATGTCGGCCATATGCGCCAGCACGCGCAGCTCGATCTGACTGTAGTCGGCCGAGATCAGCTTGTGACCCTGACCGGCGATAAAGGCCTTGCGGATCTTGCGGCCTTCCTCGGTCCGGACCGGGATGTTCTGAAGGTTGGGCTCGGAAGACGACAGGCGCCCCGTGGTGGTGGCTGCCAGCGCGTAGGACGTGTGCACGCGGCCTGTTTCCGGATTGATGTATCCGGGCAGGGCGTCGGTGTAGGTTGATTTCAGCTTGGACAACTGGCGCCAGGAGACGATCCGCGACGGCAGTTCGTGCCCTTCCGCGGCCAGATCTTCAAGCACCTGGGCAGAGGTCGACCAGGCGCCGGTCTTTGTCTTCTTG
Organism: Roseibium sp. LAB1; assembly: GCF_054658235.1. Lineage (NCBI taxonomy): Bacteria > Pseudomonadati > Pseudomonadota > Alphaproteobacteria > Hyphomicrobiales > Stappiaceae > Roseibium > Roseibium sp. LAB1. Next base: position 93,188 of record NZ_BAAGIB010000003.1, read on the forward strand.
CCGCCGGGCAGACCCATCTTGCCGAACAGGATATCGCCAAGCTGTTTGGGTGAGCCGATGTTGAAGTTTTCGCCGGCAAGTTCGTAAATCTCGGATTCCTTGCCTGCCATCCCTTGCGCGAATTCACCCGACAGGCGCGACAGCATCTGCCGGTCGACGGAAATGCCGCGCTTTTCCATACGTGCCAGCACCGGCACCATTGGCCGTTCCAGCGTCTCGTAGACGGTTGCCATGCGCTCCGAAGCCAGGCGCGGCTTCAGGATCAGCCAGAGGCGCAGCGTGACATCGGCATCTTCCGCCGCATAGGCGGTTGCCTTGTCGATGGCCACCTTGTCGAAGGTGATCATGGACTTGCCGGAGCCGCAGATTTCCTTGAACGGGATCGGCTTGTGATCGAGCCAGCGCTCGGACAATTCGTCCATGCCGTTGCCGCCCTTGCCGGCATCGACCGTGTAGGACAGCAGCATCGTGTCGTCGAAAGGCGTGATGTCGATGCCGTAACGGGTCATCACCAGCCAGTCGTACTTGAGGTTCTGCGCGATCTTGAGGACCGACCGGTCCTCCAGCATCGGCTTCAGAACGTCCAATGCGTCCTTGAGCGGGATCTGGCCCTCGACAAGGCCTCCGCCTCCCAGAAGATCGCCTTCGCCGTCCACATGGCCAAGCGGCACGTAACACGCCTTGCCGGGCTCGGTGGACAGCGACACGCCGACAAGTTCTGCCTGCATGGCATCCAGCGACGTGGTTTCGGTGTCGAAGGCGACATAGCCCTTTTCAAAGGCCGCGTCGCACCATTCCTTCAGCCGGTCGACGCTGGTGACGGTTTCATAGGAGCTGCTGTCGACCGGGATCGCCCGGATCGACTGGGCGCGCGCATCCGCGACTGTCTGCGGCATCAGCAGGCCGGAAGTGTCCGGATCCGCGTCGTTCAGGCTTTTTGCAGCTTCCGGGCCGGCGCCGTCACTGCCGCCTGGACGCTCCATCATGCGGCCCTTGTGGTCCGGAACATCCCAGCCCGGAACCTTGAGGTCGGCCGCGTCGACCGTCTCCAGATCGGCACCGGTCACGTCGGCAACACGCTTGGTGAGGGTGGTGAACCCCATGGCCTTCAGGAAACCGACCGCCTTGGGTCCGTCGATTTCTGTAACGGACAATTCGCCGACAGGCATTTCAACCGGAACATCCTGCTTGAGGGTGACCAGTTGCCTGGAAATACGGGCCTGATCGGCAAACTCGATCAGATTCTCCCGGCGCTTGTTCTGTTTGATCGTGTCGGCCTTGGCCAGCAGCGATTCCAGATCACCAAACTCGTTGATCAACAGAGCCGCGGTCTTCAGGCCGATGCCCGGAACGCCGGGCACGTTGTCGACGCTGTCTCCTGCCAGCGACTGCACCTCGATCACCTTGTCCGGGCCGACGCCGAATTTCTCGAACACCTCGGCTTCGCCGAAGGTCTTGTTCTTCATGGTATCGATCATGCCGACCTTCGGACCGATCAGCTGCATCAGGTCCTTGTCGCCCGAAACGATGGTGACGCGCGCGCCCTGTTCGGCGGCTTCCCGCGCATAGGTCGCGATCAGGTCGTCGGCCTCGAAGCCTTCCTGCTCGATGCAGTGCACCGAAAAGGCCCGGGTCGCTTCCCGGATCAGGCCGAACTGAGGTACCAGGTCTTCCGGCGGCTCGGGCCGTTGGGCCTTGTACTCCGGGTAGATCTCGTTCCGGAACGTCTTCGCGGAATGGTCGAAGATCACCGCGAAATGGGTGGGCTCGTCGCCTTCTTCCGGTGTCAGCCCTTCCTGCAGCAGCTTCCACAGCATATTGCAGAAGCCCGAAACCGCCCCGACCGGCAGCCCGTCCGGCTTGCGCGTCAGCGGTGGTAGCGCGTGATAGGCGCGAAAAATAAACGTGGACCCGTCGACCAGGATGAGGTGGTCATCGGCGGTGAGGGCGGGGGAGGTGCTTTGCGTCGACATGGCGCGGATCATGCCCGCAGGCCGTTCTGGAGAAAAGTCCTAAAGTTAAAATTTCCAAGCTCGCCGATCACTCAGCTGCCTGTGCCTGACGTTTTCCGCCGAAAGTGCCGTTCAGATAGGCCCAGGCAGGCCTGCGGAACAGGAACCAGCCGATGTTCGTGCGGCGGATCAGCCAGAACAGGATCATCGGGCTGACCGAGGCCACCAGTGTCACGATCAACGACGTGGTGCCGATGTCGAAAATGCCCAGCTTCAGCAGAATCACCCGCATCACGGCCATGGGGAAGAAGAAGGCGAGATAGATGACGATCGAGTTCTCGCCAAAATGCTGCAAAAATCCGAGGCGGCCCCATTTCACGATCAGCGCGCTGGTGAGGATAATGGCGCCCGCGCCCGCCGCGCCCAGGACAAGGGCAATGCCGGGCAGATGCGACCAGCCGAAATAGACCAGACTTCCGTTCACAAGGCCCCAGACCAGCAGATAACCGAGACTGACGCCAATTCGCTCCCTTGCCCAGCCTGCCAGGGCGAAGATCTGCGGCGCAAAGACAAAGCCGGCGTAGAAAAAGACGAAGCGGGACGCGAATTCATCCACCAGCAGCCAACCAGTGTGGATGGGCGCGATCTGCAGAAGCGCACCAATGGCCAGAACCAGTTGCCAGGGCACGCCCTTGTCATGGGCAGCTTTCGACACGACGAAGAAGATCGGCAGCATGTAGATGAACCACAAGGTGCCGAAAGGCTCGATAAAACTCAGGAAGTAGAGTTCCACCGTCGAGCGGACGCTGGTTTCCTCGATGAAGACGGGTGCCTTGATCAGAAACTGGATCGTCATCCACAGCACGTAGAAATAGGCGAAGTGGACAACCTTTCGGTCGAGATAGAGCTTCCAGTCCCGGGTAATGACATTCGACAGGAACAGACCGGAAATCAGGAAGAAATCCGGCATGCGGAAAGGCGCGGCAAAGGCGACGACCACATGCATCCAGCCTGTCTGTCCGGCGGCGGCTTCGACGCCGAGCACGGAATGCATCATCACGACGAAGATGATGCAGATGCCCTTGGCGGTATCCACCCAGTCTACGCGCCTGGCGCTCATTCGTCCGCTGCCTGCTCCGCTTCAGTCCGGTTTCGGGTTCATCTGGACGCAGACTTAACCGTGACTGGTAAATATTACGCATACACCAATTGTCACGTTTTGGTGAGCGCGCGTTGGCAATCAGGGCTTCGCGCTGTCCGAACCGTCCTGCCAGGGGCTGAGTTTCGGCTGGCCTGACGCGCCCCCGGAGCCACTGTTTTTCTCGCTCCAGTCAGCTTCATCGAGATCGACGACGCCATCATTCGGCCTGCGCATGCCGTTGCCGGTGTCGACGATGACCACGTTGGAGCGGGCAATAATGAACCGTGCCAGCGCTTCGCGCACGGGCGGTATGAACAGGAGCAGACCGATGGCGTCCGTCACAAAGCCCGGGATAAGCAGGAGAATGCTGGCAAGAACAATCATTGCGCCCTGCATCACCTCGTTGCCGGGTGTACGGCCGGCATCCAGTTCCGTTTGCATGCGCATCAGCAGAGACAGGCCCTGCTGGCGCAGCATAAGGGTCCCGGCCAGTGCGGTGATCACCGTCAACAGGATTGTCGGGAAAACACCGATCAATCCTCCCACCCAGATGAACATCGCAATCTCGATCAGCGGCAGCAGAAGGATTGCAGCAATGATATAAAGTCCCACGGGAGCTCCATCGTCTGATAAGCTATTCGGACCTAAGGTAGACATTCACTCGCGAAAATGCGAGCAGGCAGTCACGAAATGGCTATGAATGCAAAGATTCAGTCTTGCTCTTGGGTCTGGATGCTGGTTCAAGGACCCCCTACATAGGATGCAGACAGACCTTGCGTACGAGGCTGCGCTCACCTGGCAGTTAGAGCGGGCGGCTCTAGAGCCTCAAGAAGGGTAACCGGAAGTTACGATGAACGAGATTTTTGACCCGTTGAACCTCCTCCTGATGGGACTTGCGGTTTTCATTCTGTTCAGACTGCGATCGGTGCTGGGCAAACGCACCGGCAATGAGCGCCCGCCATTTGACCCCTATTCCAAACCTGACCAGCCGCGCGATCGCAAGAACGGCAACGATCAGGACAACGTCATCCCGCTGCCGAACCAGACAGCGCAGGAGGCCGAGACAATCGAAGAGGCCGGACCTGGCGGCGATGTCGTGATCGACAAGGTTGCCCCGGCCGGTTCCGCGCTGAACAGCGCGCTGAAGCAGATTCTGTCCGTTGACCGCAGCTTTGAGCCGGAACCTTTCCTGGAAGGTGCACGCGCCGCCTATGAGATGATCGTGATGGCCTTTGCTGACGGCGACAAGAAGGCCCTGAAAAACCTTCTGTCCCGCGAGGTCTATGAAGGTTTCGTTGCTGCCATCGAAGACCGCGAAAAACGCGGTGAGACCATCGAATCGACCTTTGTCGGCATCGACAAGGCCGAGATCGTTGAAGCCGCGCTGAAAAACTCGACCGCGCAGGTGACCGTGAAGATCCACAGCCAGTTGATTTCCGCCACGCGGGACAAGGCCGGCGAAGTGGTGGACGGCGACCCGACCAAGGTGAGCGAAGTGATCGACATCTGGACCTTCGCCCGGGACACCATGTCCCGCGATCCGAACTGGAAGCTGGTCGCGACCGAATCCGCCGAGTAATCATGATGCAGGGCAAGCGGAACACGCGGCCCCGGCCGGGCTTCCGGCTTGTCTCACTGGTAAAGGGCGCGGTTCTGGCCGCGCCGCTTTTCTTTTCAGGAGCCGCCTCCGCCATGGTACCAGGCCAACAGATCCCGGACCGGTTCGAGGAAATCTCCTTTTCCAGTCTGCCGGGCTGGCAGACCGACGATCAAGCCGCCGCCCTTGCCGGCTTTCTCCGCCTGTGTCGCAAACCGGACATCCTGATCCAGGACAGCGTCTTTCCATCCGTTTCGGCGACGGACCTTCAAAAGCTCTGCGACGATGCCGAAGCGGCCGCCAGAACCGGCCGTGAATCGGCACGGGCCTTTTTCGAAAGCCAATTCACGCCATTCCGGATTAACCAGAGCGGGTTTGTCACCGGCTACTTCGAGCCGGAGCTGGCCGCCTCGCGCGTCAGAACCGACAAATTCCGCTTTCCCTTGCTGAAAAAACCCGACGGCCTGGAGGCAATCACGCCTGAAAACCGACCGGAGGACTGGCCCGATGCGCTCAGCCACGGGCGGCGGGTCAACGGGCACCTGACCGAAATGCCGGACCGAGGCGCCATCATGGATGGCGAGCTCGACGCGGAAAACCTCGAACTCGTCTGGCTTTCCGATCCGATCGACGCCTATTTCGTGCATGTCCAGGGATCGGCCCGGCTGCGCCTTGCCGACGGTACGGCAATGCGGGTCGGCTATGCGGGAAAGACCGGCCATCCCTACACCGGTATCGGGCGGCTGCTGGTGACACGCGGTGAAGGCACACCAGAGGATTTCACAGCTTCAGGACTGCGAGCCTGGCTGGAAGCGCATCCGGACGAGCGCGACGAGCTGTTCCGGCAAAACCGGTCTTTCATCTTCTTCCGGGAGGTGGACGAAATCGGCCTTGGAGACGGTCCGGTCGGCGCGGCAGGCCTTCCGCTTGTGGCAGGCCGCAGCCTTGCGGTCGATCCGCGTTTCATTCCCTACGGATCCATGGTGTTCGTTTCCTCCATGCTTGAGGATCATGACAGCGGCAAGGGCCCGTTCCGGCGGCTGATGGTGGCAGACGACACCGGATCGGCCATCAAGGGTGCCGCGCGAGGCGATATTTTCGTCGGCTCGGGGCAGACTGCCGGCGCCATTGCCGGCGAAATCCGTCACAAGGCAGATTTCACGATCCTGGTGCCGAATATCCGCCTCAACCCTGCTGGTGCGGTGGCGAACTGACCGATGGCGAGACGGGGCAAAAAAGGGACACTGTCACCGGAAGACCGGGAGCTGTGGGGCAAGGTTGCCAAGACGCTGACACCGCTGCATCCCGACAAGGCAATGGAGCTGAAGGCAGAGCTTGAAAAAAGAGCGGCAACCGAAGCGGCGGAACCTTCCAAGACCGTGAAGACGGCCACCGCAATTCAGGCTCCCTCCGCAGCCAAAGCGCCGCCGGCACCGCTGCCACTGCATCAGCTTGAACACCGGTATCGCCGAAAACTGGTGCGCGGCGTCAAGACCATCGATGCGCGCATCGATCTGCATGGCCTGACCCAGCATCAGGCACATGACCGGTTGCGCAGCTTCCTCTATCAGGCACAGTCGAGAAGCCACAAGGTGGTGCTGGTGATCACGGGCAAGGGCGGCGGTGATGCGCGCGCCTATATGGACGAGCGCGGCGTTTTGCGCAGAATGGTGCCCCAGTGGTTGTCGATGCCCGACATGCGAACCGTGGTGCTTGGCTACGAGGAAGCCCACGCTAACCATGGCGGCTCCGGCGCCCTTTACGTTCGCATTCGAAAAAGAAGGTAGGGCCGTGACCCCACTTGGCGCAAAGATCCGGGAACTGAGGATAAAGCGGGACGTGTCGCTGAAGGAGATGGCGGCGGCCCTGTCGGTTTCAAGTGCCTATCTGTCCGCGCTTGAGCACGGCAAGCGCGGCAAGCCGACCTGGTTTCTGGTGCAACGGATCATCACCTATTTCAACGTTATCTGGGACGAAGCGGAAGAAATCCAGCGTCTGGCTGAACTGTCCGACCCGCGCGTGACCATCGATACCGCCGGCATGGACCCGAAGGCGACGGAACTCGCCAACCAGCTGGCGCTGAAAATCGGCGGCCTGTCCGAAGACTCTCTTGCGGCCCTCTTGCACCAGCTTCGCGTGGCTGCAGCCAAGGACGGGGTGTAACCACGCACGCGCTTGCCAGGGTCAAGCCGTGGCATGACGGGGAAAATGCTGTTTCTTGACCGGAGGGAACGCGGTCTCTGACCGGTCAATTCAGGATTTACGTGTCCTTCAACCCCATCCCCTATATAACCTCAACCTGACCCGAGCCTGCTGAACGGAACACTGGACCAGTATGAAACTTTCCCAGGAAGATCTTGCCGGACTGATCGATGCCGATGACCTGAGGGTTCGTCTGACGGCGATGACTGCCGGCAGCGACGGCGACGGCTCGGACATGAAAACCCGCTCGGCCGTGCTGTCAGAACTGAAGCAGGTGGTCAAGGACGCCCGTGGCAAGGCCCAGGCGATGCTGGACGAGGACGGCGGCGGCCTGCTGTGCGCCGGACGGCTGTCCTATATCCAGGACGAGTTGATCCGCGTGATCTACGATTTCGCCCTGCACCACGTCTACCGGATCAAGAACCCGTCCGCCGCCGAGCGCATGTCAGTTGCCGCCGTGGGTGGATATGGCCGCGGCACGCTGGCACCGGGGTCCGATATCGATCTTCTGTTCGTGTTGCCCTACAAGCAGACCCCATGGGGCGAGCAGGTGGTGGAATATATCCTCTACATGCTCTGGGATCTTGGCTTCAAGGTTGGGCACGCGACCCGCAACATCGACGAGTGCATCCGGCTGTCCAAGGCGGACATGACCATTCGCACCGCCATTCTCGAAGCCCGCTTCATCTGGGGCGACGACGCCCTGTTCGAGGACCTTGTCCAGCGTTTCGACAAGGAAGTGGTCGAAGGTACCAGCTCGGAATTCATCGCCGCCAAGCTTCAGGAACGCGACGACCGCCACAAGCGCCAGGGCACCTCGCGCTACCTGGTTGAACCGAACATCAAGGAAGGCAAGGGCGGCCTGCGCGATCTCAACACGCTGTTCTGGATCGCCAAGTACCACTACCACGTCAACAGGCAGTCGGAACTGGTCAAGAAGGGCGTTCTGACCCGCTCGGAATATGCACGGTTCAAGAAGTCGGACGACTTCCTTTGGGCGGTCCGCTGCCACCTGCATTTCCTGACGGGGCGGCCGGAAGAACGCCTGTCCTTCGACGTCCAGCGCGAGATCGCGATCCGGCTCGGCTACACGCAGCATCCGGGCATGAAGGATGTCGAGCGTTTCATGAAACACTACTTCCTGGTGGCCAAGGATGTCGGCGATCTGACCCGCATCATCTGTGCCGCGCTGGAGGAGGAACACGTCAAGGAACCGCGCGGCAAGGGCCTGACCGGCATGATGCGCCGCCTGCGCGCAGGTCGCGTATCCGCGACGGCCAAGCCCGTGGAAGGGGCCGCCGGTTTCGTGGTGGAAAACAACCGCCTGAATGCAGTGTCCGACACCGTGTTCGAAACCGACCCGACCAACCTCTTGCGGGTATTCCAGATAGCGGACAAGCATGACTACAACATGCATCCGCAACTCACCCGCCTCATGCGGCATTCCCTCAAGCTGGTTGACGCGGGCCTGCGCGCCGACCCGGAAGCCAACCGGCTGTTTCTGTCGATCCTGACCTCCCGGCACGCGCCGGAAAAGACCCTGCGCAAGATGAACGAAACCGGTGTGCTCGGCCGCTTCGTCCCTGAGTTCGGCAAAGTCGTCGCGATGATGCAGTTCAACATGTATCACCACTACACGGTCGACGAGCACCTGATCCGCTCCATTGGGGTTCTGGCCGATATCGAGCGCGGCAATTCCGGTGACGACCATCCGCTGGCGACCGACCTGATCCTGACCCTGCAGAACCGCAAGGTGCTGTTTGTCGCCATGTTCCTGCACGACATCGCCAAGGGCAGGCCGGAGGATCATTCGATCGGCGGGGCGCGGATTGCCCGCAAGCTGTGCCCGCGTTTCGGACTGAACGATGCGGAAACCGAGACCGTGGCCTGGCTGATCGAGCATCATCTGGACATGAGCACCATTGCCCAGTCACGCGACCTGTCCGACCGCAAGACGATCACGGATTTCGCGCACACCGTACAGTCCCTCGAACGGTTGAAACTGCTGCTGATCCTGACGGTTGCCGATATCCGCGCTGTCGGCCCCGGTGTCTTCAACGGCTGGAAGGGCCAGCTGCTGCGCACGCTCTACTATGCCACCGAACCGCATCTGTCCGGCGGTCACACCAAGATGTCGCATCGCCAGACCATCGACAAGGCCAAGGAAGAACTCGGCAGCCAGTTGGGCCATTGGTCCGCCAAGGACCGGAACGCCTATCTGAACCGGCATTATCCGGCCTATTGGCTGCGCACGGAGCCGGACCGGCTGGTGTCCCACGCCGAACTTCTGCACAAGGCCGACAAGGAAAAGAAGCAACTCGCCTTTCAGGTCATTCCGCGCGCGTTTGAAGGCGTGACAGAACTGACGATCAAGGCGCCTGACCATCCGCGCCTGCTGTCGATCATTGCCGGGGCCTGCTACACCACCGGTGCCAATATCGTCGATGCACAGATCGACACCACCACGGACGGCTATGCGCTGGATACCATCTTCATCGGCCGGGAGCTGCCCGACGACGAGGACGAAAAGCGCCGCGGCGAGCGGATTGCCAGGCTGATCGAGACCACGCTGCGCGGCGAAGAGCGGCTTCCCGAGCCTGTCTCCAAGAAGACCGGCGTCAAGGGCCGCATGAAAGCCTTCAAGGTGGCCAGCGAGGTTCTCGTCAACAATGCGCTGTCGGACGATTACACGGTGCTGGAGATTTCCGGTCTTGACCGGCCGGGTCTGCTCTATGACCTGACGCGGTCGATCGCGACGCTCAACCTGAACATCGGCTCAGCCCATATCTCGACCTTCGGCGAGAAAGTGGTCGACGTTTTCTACGTGACGGATCTCACCGGACAGAAAATTGCCAACATCGGCCGTCAGGAGATCATCCGTGAGCGGCTTGCCAATGCGGTCGATGGCCATGTGGAACTCGACCCGGCGGCTCCGGCAACCCGCAAGGTCCAGCGGCAGGCTTCATAAGTGCATTCCTCTGTCTTCGGAGCCCTTCCGGCATGAGTCTCGTTCGCAATTTTGCAACCGTCGGCAGCGCGACGCTGTTGAGCCGCCTGCTCGGCTTTGTCCGCGACGTGCTTCTGGCCGCCGTCGTCGGGGCCGGTCCGGTTGCCGATGCCTTTGTGGTGGCCTTCCGTCTGCCCAACCTGTTCCGGCGGCTGTTTGCGGAAGGGGCATTCAATTCCGCCTTCATCCCGCTGTTCGGTCGGACGGTCGAAGAGGAGGGTGATGCGGGTGCCAAACGTTTTGCCGGAGAAATCGGTGCCGCGCTTCTGTTCTGCCTGCTGGTGCTGACCGCCTTCGCGCAGATCTTCATGCCGCTGGTGGTCTGGGCGCTGGCGCCGGGCTTTGTGGAAGACCCGACCAAATACGATCTGACGGTGCTGATGTCGCGGATCGCCTTTCCCTATCTGATCTTCATGTCGATGCTGGCCTTCATCGGCGGCATCCTCAACACCTACCAGCGCTTTGCCGCCGCCGCTTTCGCGCCGGTGATGCTGAACGTGGTGATGAGCGCCGTTCTGGGCGGGGTCCTTTATCTCGGGATCAAGGACGACACCGCACTCGGGATCATTCTGGCCATCGGCGTCACTGTGGGCGGCGTCGTGCAGCTGATCGTCGTCCTCATCGACCTGAAGCGCCTCGGCTTCAAGATCCCGGTCTTCCGGCCGCGCTACACCAAGTCCGCCAAACGCCTGCTGATGCTTGGTATTCCAGGCGTGGTTGCGGGAGGTGTCACCCAGATCAACATTGCCGTCGGCCAGATCATCGCCTCCATGCAGGAAGGCGCCAACGCACTGCTGTATTTTGCCGACCGACTCTACCAGTTGCCGCTCGGGGTGATCGGCATAGCCATCGGCGTGGTTCTGCTGCCGAGCCTCACCCGGCAACTGCGTGCCGGGCAAATGGGCGCTTACCAGCACAGTCTCAACCGCGCGCTGGAGTTCTCGCTGGTGCTGACGTTGCCGGCAGCGGTGGCACTGGCCGTCATTCCGCAGGAAATCGTCTCGGTGCTGTTCCAGAGGGTGCGCTTCGATGCCGCCGCCGTGGAAGGCACCGCCGCGGCCCTGACGGCTTTTGCCTTCGGTCTGCCTGCCTTCGTGCTGAACAAGGTGTTTTCACCCGGCTATTTCGCCCGGGAAGACACCAAGACGCCGATGATCTTCGCCGTTGTCGGCATGATCGTGAATGTCGGCCTGTCGATCGCGCTTTTTCCAGTGCTCCAGCATGTCGGCATCGCGCTGGCGACCACGCTGGCGGGCTGGGTAAACACCGGCCTCCTGATCATCGTCCTGTGGCGGCGAGGCCATTTTCTGCCGGACTTCAAGCTGCTCCGGCGCTTGTCGCTGGTGGTGCTCGCCAGCCTGCTGATGGGGGTCGCGGTGTATTTTGCCGCCATCTACATGGCGCCCTGGTTATCGGCACCGTGGCTGGCGGTGCGGGCGGCCAGTCTCGTTCTTCTCGTGCTCATCGGCATGGTCACCTTTGCCATGTTCACCCAACTCAGCGGCGGTTCCGACCTCGTCGGCATGCTGAAAGCGTTGAGACGGCGCAACACCTGAGCGCGAAACGCCGTAGCGCACCGTTTCCGGCTTGCATGGATCACGGACCGGGCTTAAACCCGGCCCGCCCAAACATTCATAGCGCCCTTCCAACCGGCCGCACCATTAAAGGGATTTGAAATGGCGGAGTTCCAGCCCCGTGTCTTTTCCGGCGTCCAGCCGACAGGCAACCTGCATCTTGGCAACTATCTGGGCGCCGTTTCGCGCTGGGTTCCGTTGCAGGATCAGATGCCGACGATCTTCTGCGTCGTCGACAGCCATGCCATCACCGCAGGGTTTCCGGATCCGCACGAGCTTGCCCAGGCAACCCGTGAAGTGACCGCGGCCTATATGGCCGCCGGCATCGATCCGAAGAAATCGATCATCTTCAACCAGAGTCAGGTTCGCGAACACACCGAACTTGCCTGGATCTTCAATTGCGTGGCGCGCATGGGCTGGCTCAACCGCATGACCCAGTTCAAGGAAAAGGCCGGGAAGAACAAGGAAAACGCGTCCGTTGGCCTGTTCGCCTATCCGAGCCTGATGGCTGCCGACATTCTGGCCTACCGCGCGACGCACGTTCCTGTCGGCGACGACCAGAAGCAGCACCTGGAACTGACCCGCGACATCGCCGCCAAATTCAACAACGACTTTGCGGAGCGCATCAAGGAGCTGGATATCGGCATTGCGAACCCGACGCCTTCGCCGGAACTGCCGGAATATCTCTATTTCCCGATGACGGAGCCCATGATCGCCGGTCCGGCCACCCGAATCATGTCGCTGCGCGACGGCACCAAGAAGATGTCGAAGTCCGATCCGTCGGACCTGTCGCGCATCAACCTGACGGACGACGCGGACTCGATCTCCAAGAAGATCAAGAAAGCCAAGACCGATCCGGACGCGCTGCCAAGCGAAACCGGCGGTCTTGAAGGCCGTCCGGAAGCAGACAACCTGGTCGGCATCTATGCCGCCCTGAGCGGCACGACCAAGGCCGACGTCCTGAAGGAATACGGCGGTCAGCAGTTCTCGGCGTTCAAGCCAGCCTTGTCCGACTTGGCGGTGACGAAACTCTCGCCGATGACCGACGAAATGCGCCGCCTGATGGACGACAAGGCACAGATCGACGCCGTCCTGAAGGAAGGCGCTGAAAAGGCCTCCACGATCGCGGAACCGGTGCTGAAGGATGTTCGCAAGATCATCGGTTTTCTCGACGTCCGGTAAGCGGGCGCGACAACAACCTGAACCTGAAAACCCGGCAGACTTCTGCCGGGTTTTTTTGTTGAAGTAACCGTAATCCGTAACGTTTCACGTTGCGCCTTGCCCGGAAAAAGCGGAGATCGGCCTCATACCCTTCCAGCCCGCCAGCCCATGGCTCGACCATGGGATCCATGCCGATACGCCCCAATTGGCAAAGTTTTGCCGTGGGAGAAGGTCAGGGGATGGATTGAGAGGTTGGGACTTTCATCCGGCCGACTGGACTAACCAGCCACTTTGTACATTGCCGCTGCGTCTGTCCAGCGGGCTGCCCAGTGGGCTGCCCTTTCAGACGCTCTCCTTGCGCTCCACGACAAGAACCCTTGCCTCGCCCACGGGATGGGCTACATGAGCATCGCCGTCATCGGCGAAAAAATCTGGCCTGCGTTGAGGCGCTGAACCTTTTCGGTTCCGGCCTCGCGGTAGTGCATGTCGACCGTGCCCGACAGCACCACGAAGACTTCCGGGCCGTCGTTGACGTGCCATTTGTACGGCGTGTCCGTCCAGTGCAGGCGGACCGTGACGCCGTCCAGTTCACCAATCAGACGTGAACCCCAGGCTCTTTCTGCCGTAAAGCTGCTTGTATCGAGATGAAATTCCATGAAACTCTCCCGCTGCGAAACCACACATATGTGCTATCGCGGACAGGCCGCCGTTTCCTTCGGCATTTTGACCGGTTCCGCCGGTCATTTGCCGGCAGTTTCCGGCCAGGGACAATGATAGAAGACCCCATGGATGCAATCGACCGGACCTTGCTGAAGCTGTTGGAAGCCGACAGCCGGACACCCGTAAAGACGCTGGCAGCCCACGTCGGGCTGGCGCGCTCCAGCGTTCAGGCCCGGGTCCGGAAGCTGGAAGAAGGCGGTGTCATCCGCGCCTATACGATCCGGGTCAGCGATCCCGATCCGGCCGCGATCGAAGCCTATCTCTGGATAAGGACGGGGTCGGCCACCTGCGCGGCCATCGCACCGGTTGTTTCGACATTCGAGGAGGTACTCCAGTGCCGCTCGATTTCCGGCGACCGGGACATGGTCCTGCTTGTGCGTGCCCGGACGCTGAAGGATCTCGCCGAGCTTCGCAACCGTATTGCTGCCCTTGATGGAATTGCCAATGTCGAGACCCATCCGGTGCTGAAAGACTGGATATGAACGCGGCAGGTAACCCCTGATTTACTTTTTTTGTCAGGCAATGAAACGGTTTCTCAAAGTTTACATCGCACTCTCAAGACAACAGGATCTTGTAGAGAGTAGTTATCTTGGTCAGTCAAAACAGCGAACGCGCCGCCAACGCCGCGCCTGAAGCCGATGACACGCAGGACAAATTCTTTGGCGAAGAGCAAAAGCTTTCTTCTGCGGATGCCGTAACTACAGAAGAATATTCAAGCCGCGCCGAAACCCGTGGCGACGAGGACGCCAGCTCTGATGACGGTCCTGACGTCGGGCCCGGCCGCCGGGCGACCGACCTTCCCGTTTCCGCTCCCGCCAAATCACTGCAGCATCTTGCCCTGGCCGGCATGATCATCGGCCTTGCCGCGGGCTTTATCATGATTTCCAGCGAAGGCCTGAACCGGTTTCTCGGCCTGGGTCTCACCTTTTTTGCCGGTGGACTGGCTGTCTGGCGGCTGTTTGCCGACGACATGCAGCGATCGGTGCAGGCGCTTCACGTGAAGGACGACAAGATCCGCCGTCTGATGGCACGCTGCGAGGAACTGGAAGACCGCGCCTGGGAGCTCGGCGAATCCGACGAACGTCATGCCAGCATTCTGGCAACACTCGGTGACGTCGTGGTCCGGCGCGATCAGGACGGCACAATCACCTATGTCAATTCGGCCGCCGACGATGTGTTCGGGGTTGGGCATGCCTTGCAGCCTGGCAGTACGCTGCACCTGCCGTTGCTTGAGGAGGTCGGCTTCGAGAGCGCGGTCACGCAGGCTCTGGACAAGACAACCCCGGGAATGGGCTTTCAGGATCTGCATATCGACACCGCGCAGGGCCCGCGCTGGTTCTCACGCATCGACATTCCGGTGCGCGACACCACCACGGACCGGCAGCTTGTGCAGACCGTTTTGCGCGACGTGACCGAACGGCGCCTGATAGAAGAAGAATTGCTGGCCGCCCGCCATTCGGCGGAGAGTTCCAACGAGGCAAAGTCCCGTTTCCTGGCAACCGTCAGCCACGAGATACGCACTCCGCTGAACGGCGTTCTCGGCATGGCCGCGCTCCTGCGCGACACCCGCCTGACAAAGGAACAGAGCGCCTATATCGAAGCGCTGGAAACTTCCGGTGAAACATTGCTGCTTCTGATCGACGAAGTGCTGGACTTTTCCAAGGTGGAAGCCGGCAAGCTCGACATTCAGGCAGCTCCGGTGCGGGTTGGCGCACTGGTGGAAAGCGTCGTCGAACTGCTTGCACCCAAGGCCCACGCCAAGTCGCTTGAAATCGGCGCGATGCTCGATCCGAACCTGCCGGAGGAGGTGACGCTGGACGCCACCCGTGTCCGCCAGATCCTTTACAATCTCATCGGTAACGGCATCAAGTTCACGGATGAAGGCGGCGTCGCAGTGGAACTGACCGGACGTCCCAATCCGGACGGAGGCGGTTTTCTCGATATCGATGTGCGCGACAGCGGCATCGGCTTTGACGAGCAGGAAGCCGAGCGGCTGTTCCAGGAATTCGAGCAGGTCGACCACGGCCCGGCGCGCAAGTTCGGCGGTACCGGCCTCGGTCTTGCCATTGCCCAGCGGCTGGCCGGCCTGATGGGCGGCGAAATCGCCGCGCAACCCGCCGGCGACGGTGGCGCGCTGTTCCGTGTATCCCTGCCGATCCCCGAATCCCTTGTTGCCGACACCGACCCGCGGCTGGCCAAGCTTGAAGGCCGCAGGATCGTGTTCGTCAGCACCAGCCAGATCGAATGCCCGCTGCTGGCCAGACGGCTGCGATATCACGCGGCCGACGTGAGCGTGCACGCTCCGGGCAGCGCGGACCTCGATTCCGCGCTGGCCGAAGCCGATCTGCTGGTGGTTGACAATGGCGCCCTGTCCGACAGTGGTGGCTGGCTGGCTTCGGCCCGCCTGACCGGGTGCAAGGCTCCTGCCGTGGTCATGATCGCGCCGCCCGAGCGCGAGCGCCTGGAACACCTGCGCGAAGCCGGTTATGCCGCCTATCTGATCCGCCCCGTGCGCATAGAGACCCTTGTTCAGATCTTTTCCGGCCTTCTGGACGACGACGGCATGGAACATGCCTGGGACGCGAGCGCGGAACCCGTCAGCAACGGTTTCCTGCCGAACCGCTACAAGGTTCCGGCCCGGCCACTGCGCCTGCTCGTGGCCGAGGACAACGACATCAACCGCCTTTTGAGCGAAGCCATGCTGCGCAAGCTCGGCCACGTGCCGGTGATGGTGATTGACGGCGAAAAGGCCGTGGAAGAAGCCGCCAGCGGCGCTTATGACGCGATCCTGATGGACCTGCACATGCCCGGTCTCGACGGGTTCCAGGCCATCCGCCAGATCCGCGCGGACGAACAGGCCGCCGGACGGGCCAATGTGCCGGTGCTGATCGTGACCGCGGATGTGATGAAGGATGCGCGGGACAAGGCCACTGAAGTCGGGGCCGCAGGCTATCTGACGAAGCCGCTTTCGGTGGAAGCGATTTCCGATGCGCTGGCTGAAATCAGCCGCACCTGACGAACCAGTCCATCCGGGTCGCAACAGCTTGAAGTGGCAACGCTTCCGCCGACGCTCGCAAAAATTCACAAAGCCGCAAGAGTGGGCTAAGCTCGTTCGTGGAAAACACGGCGCAAAAAACCAAGTGTCATCCAGCTGTCGGAATAGTATGTTCTACGGCAAGCTTGAAGCACACTGGCCAGGTTCGGACTTCCTGTTCCGGCGAAGGTAATTCGGCAGGTGAAACAGACGGCAAGCTGTGAATCCTGTAAAGTGCGCCATAAGGAATACACGAGGGTGGAATGTCCATAATGCGGCAAGGGCTTTTTTCTCCCAGGAAACTGGTCAGGAAATTCACACCGGCAGCGATGCGCCCGGACGCCAGCCTTCCAAACGCACAGCGCATCGGACCTGCTCTGCAGACACCGGTCAAGACCGGCGAAACGCTTGGCCGGATTGGCTCTCTGGAAGTGCGGATGGCCCGCAACTTCAAGGAAGTGAAGAAGGCGCAGCGCCTGCGCTATGACGTTTTCTACGAGGAAATGTCGGCGATTGCGGATGCCCATACGCTGGCCACGCGCCGCGATGCCGACCCCTTCGATGCCTATTGCGACCACCTGCTGGTGGTTGACCACGACTTGCTGAAGCGCAACAAGCTGGGCCGCCTGAAACCCGAAATCGTAGGTACCTACCGGATCCTGCGCCAGGAAATCGCCGATCAACATACCGGTTTCTATACCGCTGCCGAATACGACATCCAGTCGCTGATCGATGCCAATCCCGGCAAGCGCTTCATGGAGCTCGGCCGGTCCTGCGTTCTGAAGCCCTACCGCAACAAGAAGACCGTCGAGCTGCTGTGGCACGGCATCTGGTCTTATGTCCTGCGCCACAACATCGATGTCATGCTCGGCTGTGCCTCGATCGAAGGCACCAATCCGGATGCCGTCGCCGGCCAGCTCGCCTTCCTTCATCACCATGCCCGTGCCCCGGAAGAATGGCGCGTGCGCGCGGTGGAAGACAGATACGTCGAAATGAACCGCATGTCGGCCGAGGAACTCAATTCCAAGGAAGCCCTGCGGGCCCTGCCGCCGCTGGTGAAGGGCTATTTGCGCCTTGGCGCGTTCATCGGCGACGGGGCCGTGATCGATCACCAGTTCGGCACGACGGACGTGCTGATCATCATGCCGGTGTCCGAACTCAACACGCGCTACGTCAATTATTACGGCGCCGACGCAAGCCGCTATTCCAGCTAAGCGCCTGGTGTTTCTGGCATTCCCTGCACCACTGCGGCCGGAACCATGGACCCGGACTGCCCGCCTTCTTGCGTCCGGGTGACAGCGGTTTCAGACGCTTTGCCTGCCCGGCTCGGCACCTCCCTCATTTCCCCCCGCAAATCACGCAATTCCCCGTAGCCTTAACGCCCCCTTAAATCGCCGCAATTTAAGCTCATCTCCGGGGAAACCGGCACTTTGCCGGATAACGCCAACCTGGTTGGTACGGAGTTAGGGGACGAAGGATCAATGGCGCCTCGGGCGAAACGCCAGCCGCGTGTTGAACCGACATTCGGAAATTCAGGCAGCAGCCTGCTCGACCTGCGTTTAAGCCCGCAGGATCGTCCAGCCGCGCCTTCTTCCAAATCGTCCGGCAAGGGCAAGACCCGCAAGGCTCCGGCCAAGAAAAAGCCCGCTTCCTCCACGCGCAAGACAGCCAAGAAAGGCAATGGCGGCGGCAGCGGACGGGGTGGTGGCCGGTCCGGCGCCAAGCGACGCAAGACCAAGCGCAAGAACAGGTTTCAGGCGCCGACGGCATTCGGCCGCTTCCTCAAGCGTGGCTTTTACTGGAGCATGGTGCTCGGCATCTGGGGCACCATCGCGGTTGTCTGCCTGGTCGGCTATTACGCCGCCTTTCTGCCGCCGACCTCCGAATGGCAGGTTCCGGCGCGCCCGCCCAACGTCAAGATCGTCGCCGCCAATGGCGAATTGCTGGCAAACCGGGGTGATACCGGCGGTGAGGCCGTGCGCCTGGAGCAGTTGCCTCCCTATCTGCCCAACGCCGTCATCGCCATCGAGGACCGGCGCTTTCGCTCCCATTTCGGTGTCGATCCCGTCGGCCTTGCGCGTGCCGTCTATACCAACTTCACCTCCGGCCGCCTGCAGCAGGGCGGCTCGACGCTGACGCAGCAGCTTGCCAAGAACCTGTTCCTGGAACAGGACAGGACGATCAAGCGCAAGATTCAGGAACTGGTGCTCGCCTTCTGGCTGGAAGCCGAATATTCCAAGGACGAGATCCTGGAAATGTACTTGAACCGGGTCTATCTCGGCTCCGGCGCCTATGGTGTGGATGCCGCGGCCCGGCGCTACTTCGGCAAGTCGGCACGGCTTTTGACCATTCCGGAAGCCGCCACCATTGCCGGTCTGCTCAAGGCGCCGTCGCGCTATTCTCCCGCCCGCAACCCCGACCTTGCCGAGGACCGGGCCCAGCTCGTTCTCGCCGCCATGCACGAGGAAGGCTACATCACCGGCGACGAGGCCAAGAACGCCCTTGCCGCGCCCGCCAAGGTTGTGCGCCGCTACACCACCGCCAGCGAGAACTACGCCGCCGACTGGGTGATGGACGTGCTGCCGCATTTCATCGGTTCGATCGAAGCCGATATCGTTGTCGACACCACCATCGACCCGAAGATGCAGCGGGCTGCCGAAAACGCACTGCGCAGCGCCCTGAAGGAGAACCGTCAGAAATACGGCGTCTCCCAGGGAGCGGTCGTGACGCTGGATACCGCTGGCGCCGTAAAGGCGCTGGTCGGCGGAGCCGATTATTCCAAGAGCCAGTTTAACCGCGCGGCCTATGCCAAGCGTCAACCGGGCTCGTCCTTCAAGCCGTTCGTCTATCTGGCCGCGCTCGAAAACGGCCTGTCGCCCCAGACCATCCGCCAGGACCAGCCGGTCCGGTTCGGCAACTGGTCGCCGAAAAACTATTCCAAGGACTATTACGGCCCGGTGACGCTGACACGGGCGCTCAGCCTGTCGCTCAACACCGTGGCCGCGCAGCTGACCTATGAGGTCGGCGCGGGAACCGTTGCCGACACCGCCAAGCGGCTCGGCGTGACCTCGGAAATGAAGAACAACCTGTCGATTGCGCTCGGAACCTCCGAAGTCACGCCGCTGGAAATCGCCGGTGCCTATGTGCCCTTTTCCAACGGAGGCTACGGCGTGCTGCCGCACGTGATCCGGCGGATCAAGACCGTGGACGGCAAGACGCTGTACTCACGCTCCGGCGACGGCCGTGGCCGCGTGATCGATCGCCGGCTGGTCGGTGAAATGAACATGATGATGTCGGAAACCCTGTTGACCGGCACAGGCCGAAAGGCACGGCTGGAAAGCGGACGTCCCGCCGGCGGCAAGACCGGTACCAGCCAGGATTTCCGCGACGCCTGGTTCATCGGCTATACCGGCAACCTGACCACCGCCGTCTGGTTCGGCAATGACGACAACTCGCCCACACGCAAGGCAACCGGCGGCGGGCTGCCCGCCACCGTGTGGAAAGAGGTGATGGACGCGGCACATGAGGGCCTGCCCATGGCGGACCTGCCCGGCGTCCCGGATGTGCCGGCAACCGTCTCCGCCCCGCGCAAACCCGGTCCGGTGGAAACCGTCGGCTCCGGCAGCGACCCGATCCCGCCAGCCCCCATTGGCGGCGGCGAAGGCAACGGCGAACGCCGCGGCCCGCTGAACCTGCTGCGCAATCTGTTTGGTGGCGGCTGATACCGAAGAAAATCGTTTACGGCTCAAATGGCCGTTTTCGAAGTCGTTTCAGGTGGTTTTGGGGGTCCCGATCGAGTTGGCAGCCCATCCTTCGAGACGGGCAGTTACAGCCATCCTCAGGA
The DNA here is from genome assembly GCF_054658235.1 of Roseibium sp. LAB1. Taxonomy (NCBI): domain Bacteria; kingdom Pseudomonadati; phylum Pseudomonadota; class Alphaproteobacteria; order Hyphomicrobiales; family Stappiaceae; genus Roseibium; species Roseibium sp. LAB1. The sequence continues at coordinate 113,420 of NZ_BAAGIB010000003.1, forward strand.
TGAGGGTGATGCGTGCCGAGAGCCTTGGAACATCAACATATTGAACCTCATCCTGAGGAAGGCCAAAGGCCTGTCTCGAAGGATGGGCCCTTGCTCCACACAACGTTTTTCCGCAGACCCAGCGCTTTAATGTCCGTCTCAGCACTGATGGCTGTAGGTGAATACCAGCGTGTCGGTGGTGAAGCGGCCGGTCGGGCGGCAGCGGTTGAAGACTTCGCGGGTTCCGGTGACCGTGACCTGAAGCTGGTCGCCGCGCACCGGGCCTTCGACGAAATATTCCAGCGGTGATCCCGGGCAGTATTTGGAAAACACCCGGGCGGTGCCGGAATACCAGTTGCCGTTCTTGGCGCCGTTGAAGAGCAGCGTGCCGCGCTGGACACCGGCATTGCGCAACACGGGTTTAGGCACTTCGTAAGACAGCCAGCGTTGATTGCCCTGCGCCTGCAGGCGCATGAGCGAGCCGTTGTGGTTCCAGCAGCTGTCAGCCATGGCCTGACCGATGAAGGTCAGACCCGGCAAGACCAGCCCCAGCAAGGCCAGCGCGGCGGCTCTGATCGGATATTTCCAGACTGTCATGTTGCCTCTCCCAGCGTCCCCAGGGGAATCGAAGCACATTCTCCCGTGTTTGCAACTGGTTTTGCCGGGCGTGCCGTTTATCCTCTTGCCGCGATATGCGTCAGCAGGCCCTGGCGAACATGCGGCAGGTATGTTTCACCAAGCGGCGTTCCGGCGACGATGCGAAGGTCCAGATACGCCAGAGCGGGCAGCGAGGTAACCTTAGGCAGGTCGGCGGCGTGGAACCCGGCAAGGGCCGGAGACACGGCGACGCCGGCGCGGACGGCTGCCTCGATGACAATGAGGCCGGAGACTGTCGCCTTGGTGGTCCATTTCACGCCTTTTCCATCAAGTGCGGCAATGGCGGCATCGCGCATGGCGCATCTGTCGGCATAGACCGCAAGCGGTACGGCCCGCGGAGAGGCGGCCAGCGCCGCGCTGCCGAGCCAGACAAGCGGCACCCTGGCGACAAGCTCGCCGGTCCGGGAGCGTTCGGGCGACACCACGATTGCCAGATCGAACCGGGAGCCAAGCCCTGCCAGAAGCATTTGCGAGGGGCGGGTTTCCAGGTCGAGAAAGCAGGGCTCCGTACCGTCTTCCAGCGCCCGTAGTTTAGGCACCAGGCCGTAGGCCGCGATGTCGTCCGTAGCGCCGATGCGCAGATGCGGCCGTGCTGACGCCCCGCGCGCGGCGGACACCGCTTCGCGGTGCAAGGACAACAGATTGCAGGCGTGGCTGTAGAAGGTTTGTCCGGCGGGGGTCATCTCAACCGAACGGGTCGAGCGTTCGAACAGCTGAACGCCGAGTTCGGCTTCCAGGCCCTTGATTTGCTGGCTGACGGCGGACTGGGTGCGCCCGACATCTTCACCAGCGGCGCGAAAGCTCTGCCGGTCGCAGACGGCAACGAAGGTGCGCAGGACGTGTTCATCCATTGAGTAATTTTTCTTCTCAATAAGCCTCAAACTATTAATTTCACAATAGTACCGAATGCTGGCTATGTCCATTTGAGGAGACAAGCCATGACACATGCACAGACGAATGACACAGACCTGCAGGAATGCCAGCCGCACAGCGAAAAGCGGGTCTGTTTCGATTTCGAAATCGACTTCTCGAACGGTGGCGGCATCCAGGGACAGGGCTTCCGGCTCGATATCATGGGAAACGATATCCCGGACACGGAGCTTGCGGACTACATTGTGCGCGACATGCGGCTGTTGATGGTCGGTGAGGTTCGCATCCTCAACAAGACGATCATAACGGAAGCGCACAAGCGCAAACCGGCGACCGAAGGCCAGCCGGAGACCCGCCGGTGAGGGGACGGGACATAGCGCTCGCGCTCCTTGTCGTGTCTGTCTGGGGGGTGAATTTCGTGGTCATCAAGATCGGCCTGCAAGAACTGCCACCGATCCTGTTCGCAGCCTTGCGCTTTGCCCTGGCAGCCTTGCCGGCGGTGTTTTTCCTGAAGCGACCCCGCACGGCGATAAAGCTGGTCGTCCTGTTCGGCCTGTTCATGTTCGCGCTGCAGTTCGGTCTTCTGTTTGCCGGCATGTATGTGGGGATGCCGGCCGGGCTGGCTTCGCTGATCCTGCAGGCTCACGTGTTCATCACCATTGCACTTGCCGTGGCCTTTCTGGGTGAAACGGCCGGGCGGGCGCAGATTTTCGGGGCTCTTCTTGCCGCTGCGGGCCTCGGTCTTGTGGCCTTTAACCTGAGCGGCAGCACAACGCTGACCGGGCTTTTTCTGGTCGTTCTGGCCGCCTGTTCCTGGGCGATCGCCAATCTCGTTACCAAGCGGATCGGATCTGTCGACCTGCTGTCGCTGGTTGCCTGGGGCAGCCTTGTGGCCCCGGTGCCGCTGTTGCTTCTGTCAGCCGTTATCGAAGGGCCCGGGGTCTACCGGCAGGTCTATGAAACCGTGACCTGGCGCGGAATTCTGGCCTTGTTTTACATCGTCTACCCGACGACCTTGCTGGGCTTTTCGGTGTGGAGCGGGCTCCTGGCCAGATATCCGGCCGCGACCGTTGCGCCCTTCACCTTGCTGGTGCCGATTGTCGGCATGGTGTCCGCCGCCCTTGTTCTGGGCGAACCCTTGCAGCGGTGGAAACTGGGCGCGGCAGCGCTGGTGGTGTCGGGACTTTGCATCAATCTGTTCGGATGGCCATCCGCCGCGCGATTGCGGCGGATAACCGGGTGGCGCGGGGTGTGAAAACCTTCGGCGTCAACCGTATCCGTGCAGGCGGACGCCGTTCTGCTTCAGCCAGACGCGGGCCCTCGGCGTCTGTGGGGCAAGCTCCTCGCACAGGCGCCAGAAGCGCGCCGAATGGTTCATTTCCTTCAGATGCGCCACCTCGTGGGCCGCGACATAGTCGAGGATTTCGGGCGGGGCGAGAATGAGCCGCCAGGAAAAGGACAGCCGCCCGTTGGATGCGCAGGAGCCCCAGCGGCTGGTGGTGTCGCGGATGCTGATCGCGGCGACCTTCTTGCCGATGGTCGCAGCATGAAGGGCGGTGCGCGTCGTGAGGTCGGTGCGGGCCTGCTCCTTCAGCCATGTGGTGACCTTGCGCGGAATGTGATCTTCGGCACCCGGAACGAAAAGCGCCGGAAGCTCCGTCTCGGTGCGGCCCAGCGTGATCAGTCCGCGCAGCTTGCCCGTCGGCACGATGAGATGATCTTCACCACGCAGCGGCACGGTTTCCCCGGGCAGGAAGGTGACATGGTCCGGCCTGTCCTGCAGCCGTTCGATCAGCCAGTCGATATGCTGGCGCGCGAACCGCTCGGCACGGGCAAGATCTCCACCCTTGGGAACGGTGAGCACCGGGCCGGAGCGGTCTGCCGGCAAACGCAGGAGATAGCGCTGCGCCCGTGGATTGGCCTTGAGGCGAATGCGCACGGCTCTGGCGCCGGTGTCGATCTCGATATGGTCGGGCAGCGATTTCTTGCCGGCGCGGAGAAACATCAAGGGCGAAGGTCCAACGAATCAGTTGTGTCGATTTTAGCGAACTTGCGAGCGATTTCGCGGCAATTCTGAAGGCGAAGACATATTGGAATTATGGCGCCCGGACAAAGGGTGGCAGAGATGCTTGCCCTGGAACGGACAAGAGCGGCGCCTTTGCAGGCGCCGCTCTTGGTCTGGCCATCGGGGAACGGGTCCGGGAGGAGGAGACTTTACAACGGTGCGGCTTCGCCGCCGTTGCTGCGGCCCCGGTTGGCCATGAAGCGGTCGAATTCTTCCTGGTCGCGCGCACGGCGCAGCTCACGGAGGAAATCGTCGAACTCGGCGCGCATGGTGTCGAGCTTTGCCCGCTCTTCTTCCAGGCGCTTCAGTTCACGCTCACGATAGTCGTCAAATGCGACGTTGCCCGTGCGGGCATGGGAAGTCGTGTTCATCTGCTCGAAGGCTCCCTTCAGCGGGCTGCCCCGCCACTGATCTTTCGCATCGCGGAGCATGCCTTCAAAGCGGTCGCCCCACAGAATGTAGGCAAGCATGGCAAGCCCAAGCGGCCAGAATGCCACAAACCCCAGCACCATCAGGCCGATAGTTACCGGCGTCCAGGCAGGTTTGATCATGCAACTTTTAGCTGTTGTCATCGTCCTATCCATTTCAGACATCCACGACTTTCCAAGTGGGGATTATCGCAGGCGCCTTCAAGGATTCGTGACGGGGATCACAGAAATCCAGGACCCAAAAACCCGGCCGGCAAAGTTGCGGACCGGGCCTACTTCATTGATTTATAAATAAAAGACGAGACGGATCAGTCGAAAGGTCCGTCGATCACATGTTGTGCCGAATAATTCGCCAGGAGCTTTTCGCGGTGCCACTCGGCCGCCATCGGCGCGTTGGCATACTCGTGGAAGCAGGGTGTGCCGAGCGTGAAATGCAGAAGTTTCGCGTCGGGGTTGGGGCCGAATTCATCCGGCAGCCAGTTCCATTCCTTCGGCAGTTCGCCAACGAGATCGTCGTCCAGCCAGGTGAAGCGGTGCAGCTGGGCGCCGGTCGCATTCATCACGAAGTCGGGCGTCACCACCTTGTTGGCCGGATGACCGCAGTTCCATAGCACCACGCTGGACCAGTTCTTGCGCGGGTAGTTCTCGTTCTTCGAGCCGAGATACTTGGTGGTCTGCCGGGTCTGGTAGTCATGATGGACGCACATGACCGCCTTGCTCTCGTCACGCATGGCGAACAGCTTGGCAATGTCGTCCCGCACGATCATGTCACCGTCCATGAACAACGCCCAACCGTTGTAGTTCATCAGGCTCGGGATCAGAAAGCGGGTGTAGATGAAGTGATTGGACCCATCGGTGTGGGTCTCGTTGTAGGTCTTCAGGTTGTGCAACGACAGCGGCGTGATCGCCAGCACGTCGCTTGAAAGCCGGGTCAGGCTGTTGGCGCAAACATGATAGGCAATTGCTTCACGCGGATCGAAACCAATAAAAATATTGAGCACTACAGAAACCTCCGGCCTCGCTGTCTGACCGGCACTTGTATTTGGCCGAAAGCCCAGAATCAATAGCGGCGGACGGGCCGCCGCCAATAACCGGACTATTTGAGACAAGTTAAAGGCACCCGGGCGGGTGCCTTTACCGATGCGGCGTTCAGCTCACCGTTTCGGAAAGCTGCCTGGCCTGCTCGATCCAGTTGTCCCGGGCAATCCGTCCGCGGAAATCGAGCTTGGTGTCCAAAGCCTCGATCTGCTCGTCTGTCAGGCCCGCGATCTGCCAGAAGTGGAAGATACCGGCTTCATTGAGCGCGGATTCCAGTTTCGGGCCGACACCACTGATCGACTTCAGGTCGTCCGCGGCACCGTCCGGCTTGGTCAGGAGAATGCTCTCCAGAGAATTGCCGGTGCTTTTTGCGGCCGGTTTGGCCTTGGCAGGTGCCGGAGCTGTTTTGACGGTCTGTGCGGCTGCCGGAGACTTGGCGGGAGCTTTTGCCGGTGTCTTATCCGGTGTCTTTTCCGGCGCGGCAGCAGGTGCAGCGGCCTTGACGGCCGGAGCCTTAGCTGCGGTAGCCGGCCGGCGCAGGTCCGTGCGGTTGGAGCGGATGAAGTCCATGACCCGCGGTGCAATTTCGGCCCGCCAGCGCGATCCGTTGAAGACGCCATAATGGCCGACGTTCGGCTGCTCGTAGTGTGCCTTCATGTCGTCGTCCAGACCGGTGCAAAGCGCATGTGCCGCCTTGGTCTGGCCGCGGCCGGTAATGTCGTCCTTCTCGCCTTCCACCGTCAGCATGGCAGTGCGGGTGATCTTGCTGCAGTCGACCAGACGGCCGTTGTGCATCATCGTGCCGTTTGGCAGGGCATGATCGATAAAGACCGTTTCGACGGTCTGCAGATAGAACTCGGCGGTCAGATCCATGACAGCCAGATATTCGTCATAGAAGTCGCGATGCTTTTCCGCGTTGTCACCATCGCCTTCCACCAGATGCTGGAAGAAGTCCCGGTGCGCGGTCACATGCCGGTCGAGGTTCATGCTCATGAACCCGGACAGCTGCAGGAACCCTGGATAAACGTCCCGCATGAAGCCCGGATGCGGGAAGGGAACCTTCATGATCACGTTGTTCTTGAACCAGTCGATGCCCTTGGAAACGGCCAGGTCGTTGACTGCCGTCGGAGCAACGCGGGTGTCGATCGGGCCGCCCATCAGCGTCATGGTAGAAGGCACATAGGGGTCTTCACGGTCTTCCATGACCGCGACCGCTGCCAGTACCGGCACGGACGGCTGACACACGCCGAGAATGTGCGTGTCCGGTCCCAGGAAGTGCAGCATCGAGATGATATAATCGATATAATCATCAAGGTCGAACTTGCCGTCCTGTATCGGAACCATGCGGGCGTCGATCCAGTCGGTGATATAGACATCCGCATTCGGCATCAGCGCTTCCACCGTGCCGCGCAGCAGCGTGGCGTAGTGACCGGACATCGGTGCGACAATCAGGATCTTGGGATCGTTGCGGTGCGAAGTGACCCCGCGCTCGAAATGGATCAGGTCGCAGAACGGACGGCTCCAGACGCTGACTTCACGCACAGGAACGCGCATACCGCTGACGGTGGTTTCCTTCAGCCCGAATTCCGGTTTGCCATAGCGGCGCGTGGTGCGTTCAAGCACTTCGCAACCGGCGGCAATGGACCGGCCGTAACTGGTATGAGTCAGCGGATTGAGGGGGTTCTGGAAGTAAAGCCGAGTCATGTCGGCCAAAGCTCTGAAGGGCGCCATCGCGGCGTGGTTCAGTTCGTAAAGGTGGTAAAACGGCAAAGACGTCTCTCCTTTGCTGAACCAAGTGGTGCCGGCCCCATTGGCATTGTTTGTAAACATTTATTTCGGCCCGTCTCTTCTTGCACCATCTATTGCATTGCAACAGGATAGCTATACCTGTTGCAGCCCGCAATACTTCTAATTGGTATGTGAAGACCCGCCTAAGTGCTCAGGATCACGGCGAAAGACATTTTCGCATCAAATCACTGTGCAATGCAAAAGACCCAATAGAACATTTAAATCAATTTGGTAGCTTTATATTTACAACGTTCCAGAACGGCTCAGGCGGCCAGATCTGCGACCACCGCATCGAGCACGAAAAAACCTTCCCGGGTGGCGCGAATGCGGTTTTCCCCGATTTCTTCCACCATTCCATGCTCCATCAAGGCCGCCAGACGGTTCGGATCGATGGACCGGCTTGCATATCGCTCGTAACGATTCAGGTCGATCCCCTCGGTCAGGCGCAGGCCCATGAGCAGAAACTCGTCGCCCTGTTCCTCTTCGGAAAGGCCCGCGTTTTCGACCAATGCGTGACCGTGGCTTTCGACATTTTCCAGCCAGGTTTCGGGATGGCGCTCGGTTGCGGTTGCCAGCCGGCTGGCACCAACGGTGATGCGGCCATGAGCACCGGGGCCGACGCCGACATAATCGCCATAGCGCCAATAGACCAGATTGTGCCGGCATTCCGCGCCCGGACGGGCGTGGTTGGAAACCTCATAGGCCGGCAGGCCGGCAGCGGCGGTCACATCCTGCGTCAGTTCGTAGAACTGCGCGCCGAGATCGGGGTCCGGCACTTTCAGCTTGCCCGCGTGGAACAGCGTGTGAAAGGGCGTGCCTTCCTCAATCGTGAGCTGGTAGAGCGACAGGTGATCGGCAGCGAGTGCGATGGCCTCATTCAATTCCTGCTCCCAGCCGGCCAGCGTCTGGCCCGGGCGGGCATAGATGAGGTCGAAGGAAAGGCGCGGAAAGGTGGCGCGTGCAGTTTCGATGGCGGTGCGGGCGGTGCGCGCATCGTGCAGGCGGCCGAGCAGCCGCAGATCCGTGTCGATCAGCGACTGCACACCAAGCGAGACCCGATTGACGCCTGCAGCCCGATAGCCGCGAAAGCGTTCGGCCTCGACCGACGAGGGATTGGCTTCCAGAGAAATCTCGACATTTTCATCCATCGACCAGCGATCGGAAACCGCTGTCAGGATGCGCTCGACTGTCGCCGGTTCCATGAGCGAGGGTGTGCCGCCGCCCAGAAACACGGACTGAACCGTCTTGCCTTTCGTCAGATTGGCAAAATGAGACAGTTCGCGCTCGAAAGCGGCCGCGAAGCGGGCCTGGTCGACCGGCTGATGGCGAACATGGGAATTGAAGTCGCAATAAGGGCATTTGGCCGCGCAGAACGGCCAGTGAATATAAATGCCGAATCCCCCTTCGGCCGCCCCCGCAGTGCTCACGTTTTATCCTTCCAGGCAGCCGGCTGAAAAGAGCTGGAATGCCCGTGCCCTGTGGGAAAGGGCCGATCCGTCCTTGGACCAGCCGTGTTTTTCGTCCGAGGTCATTTCACCGAAAGTGCGCTCGTGACCGTCCGGCAGGAAGACCGGATCGTAACCGAAGCCCTGCGTGCCGCGGGGTGGCCAGACGATCTGTCCTTCGACCTCGCCGCGGAAGTATTCCTCGCTGCCATCCGGCCAGGCTAGGCACAGCACGGCCACGAAGGATCCCCGGCGCTGCTCGTCTTTGGTTGCGCCAAGTGCCTGCAGCTTTTCTTCCACGGTGCGCATGGCCATCGCAAAGTCCTTGTCCGGCCCTGCCCAGCGCGCGGAATAGATGCCCGGATCACCGTTCAGCGCCGCAACACAGAACCCGCTGTCGTCGGCAAGCGCGGGCAGGCCCGAAGCCTTGGCCGCGGCGTGGGCCTTGATGCCTGCGTTTTCCTCGAACGTGACACCTGTCTCGTTCGGTGATATAGACATCCGCATTCGGCATCAGCGCTTCCACCGTGCCGCGCAGCAGCGTGGCGTAGTGACCGGACATCGGTGCGACAATCAGGATCTTGGGATCGTTGCGGTGCGAAGTGACCCCGCGCTCGAAATGGATCAGGTCGCAGAACGGACGGCTCCAGACGCTGACTTCACGCACAGGAACGCGCATACCGCTGACGGTGGTTTCCTTCAGCCCGAATTCCGGTTTGCCATAGCGGCGCGTGGTGCGTTCAAGCACTTCGCAACCGGCGGCAATGGACCGGCCGTAACTGGTATGAGTCAGCGGATTGAGGGGGTTCTGGAAGTAAAGCCGAGTCATGTCGGCCAAAGCTCTGAAGGGCGCCATCGCGGCGTGGTTCAGTTCGTAAAGGTGGTAAAACGGCAAAGACGTCTCTCCTTTGCTGAACCAAGTGGTGCCGGCCCCATTGGCATTGTTTGTAAACATTTATTTCGGCCCGTCTCTTCTTGCACCATCTATTGCATTGCAACAGGATAGCTATACCTGTTGCAGCCCGCAATACTTCTAATTGGTATGTGAAGACCCGCCTAAGTGCTCAGGATCACGGCGAAAGACATTTTCGCATCAAATCACTGTGCAATGCAAAAGACCCAATAGAACATTTAAATCAATTTGGTAGCTTTATATTTACAACGTTCCAGAACGGCTCAGGCGGCCAGATCTGCGACCACCGCATCGAGCACGAAAAAACCTTCCCGGGTGGCGCGAATGCGGTTTTCCCCGATTTCTTCCACCATTCCATGCTCCATCAAGGCCGCCAGACGGTTCGGATCGATGGACCGGCTTGCATATCGCTCGTAACGATTCAGGTCGATCCCCTCGGTCAGGCGCAGGCCCATGAGCAGAAACTCGTCGCCCTGTTCCTCTTCGGAAAGGCCCGCGTTTTCGACCAATGCGTGACCGTGGCTTTCGACATTTTCCAGCCAGGTTTCGGGATGGCGCTCGGTTGCGGTTGCCAGCCGGCTGGCACCAACGGTGATGCGGCCATGAGCACCGGGGCCGACGCCGACATAATCGCCATAGCGCCAATAGACCAGATTGTGCCGGCATTCCGCGCCCGGACGGGCGTGGTTGGAAACCTCATAGGCCGGCAGGCCGGCAGCGGCGGTCACATCCTGCGTCAGTTCGTAGAACTGCGCGCCGAGATCGGGGTCCGGCACTTTCAGCTTGCCCGCGTGGAACAGCGTGTGAAAGGGCGTGCCTTCCTCAATCGTGAGCTGGTAGAGCGACAGGTGATCGGCAGCGAGTGCGATGGCCTCATTCAATTCCTGCTCCCAGCCGGCCAGCGTCTGGCCCGGGCGGGCATAGATGAGGTCGAAGGAAAGGCGCGGAAAGGTGGCGCGTGCAGTTTCGATGGCGGTGCGGGCGGTGCGCGCATCGTGCAGGCGGCCGAGCAGCCGCAGATCCGTGTCGATCAGCGACTGCACACCAAGCGAGACCCGATTGACGCCTGCAGCCCGATAGCCGCGAAAGCGTTCGGCCTCGACCGACGAGGGATTGGCTTCCAGAGAAATCTCGACATTTTCATCCATCGACCAGCGATCGGAAACCGCTGTCAGGATGCGCTCGACTGTCGCCGGTTCCATGAGCGAGGGTGTGCCGCCGCCCAGAAACACGGACTGAACCGTCTTGCCTTTCGTCAGATTGGCAAAATGAGACAGTTCGCGCTCGAAAGCGGCCGCGAAGCGGGCCTGGTCGACCGGCTGATGGCGAACATGGGAATTGAAGTCGCAATAAGGGCATTTGGCCGCGCAGAACGGCCAGTGAATATAAATGCCGAATCCCCCTTCGGCCGCCCCCGCAGTGCTCACGTTTTATCCTTCCAGGCAGCCGGCTGAAAAGAGCTGGAATGCCCGTGCCCTGTGGGAAAGGGCCGATCCGTCCTTGGACCAGCCGTGTTTTTCGTCCGAGGTCATTTCACCGAAAGTGCGCTCGTGACCGTCCGGCAGGAAGACCGGATCGTAACCGAAGCCCTGCGTGCCGCGGGGTGGCCAGACGATCTGTCCTTCGACCTCGCCGCGGAAGTATTCCTCGCTGCCATCCGGCCAGGCTAGGCACAGCACGGCCACGAAGGATCCCCGGCGCTGCTCGTCTTTGGTTGCGCCAAGTGCCTGCAGCTTTTCTTCCACGGTGCGCATGGCCATCGCAAAGTCCTTGTCCGGCCCTGCCCAGCGCGCGGAATAGATGCCCGGATCACCGTTCAGCGCCGCAACACAGAACCCGCTGTCGTCGGCAAGCGCGGGCAGGCCCGAAGCCTTGGCCGCGGCGTGGGCCTTGATGCCTGCGTTTTCCTCGAACGTGACACCTGTCTCGTCCGGTTCCGGCAGGTCCAGATCTCCCGCGGAGATCACTTCGAAGCCGTAAGGCTGAAGCAGTTCGTTGATCTCGCGGATCTTGCCCTTGTTGTGGCTTGCGACAACCAGTTTGCCCGGTTCCAGCTTGCGGTGGCTCATGGTTTGGCGCCCTTAGAGAATGGCCATTTTCTGAAGATCGACGAGCTTGCCGATGCCCAGCTTGGCAAGGCCCAGAAGCTTGCCGAATTCCTCTTCGGAGAACGGTGCGCCTTCCGCCGTGCCCTGGATCTCGACGATGCCGCCGGAGCCGGTCAGGACGAAGTTGGCATCCGTTTCGGCGGTGCTGTCCTCGGCGTAGTCGAGATCGAGAACCGGTGCGCCTTCGTAGATGCCGCAGGAAATGGCGGCGATATGATCCTTCAGGACCTCGCCAGACACCATGTCACGGGCTTTCATCCACTCGATGCAGTCGCGCAGGGCGACCCAGGCACCGGTGATGGCTGCCGTACGGGTGCCGCCATCGGCCTGGATGACGTCGCAATCGACCGTGATCTGGTTCTCGCCGAGCGCTTCCAGGCTGACAACGGCACGCAGGGAGCGGCCGATCAGGCGCTGGATTTCCTGCGTCCGGCCAGACTGCTTGCCGGCGCTGGCTTCGCGGCGCATGCGATCGCCCGTGGCGCGTGGCAGCATGCCATATTCAGCCGTCACCCAGCCGCGGTTCTGTCCGCGCAACCAGGGCGGAACCCGCTCTTCCAGGCTGGCGGTGCACAATACGTGGGTGTCGCCGAACTTGACGAGGCAAGACCCCTCGGCATGTTTGGAGACCCCGCGCTCCAGCGTGACCGCACGGAGTTCATCGGCTGCGCGTTTGGACGGACGCATGCATATCCCTTTCGACTTTCTTTCCGGAAAAACCGCCGTTTCTCCAGTATATTCGTTGAGGCCTTGTAGACCCCAACTTCCTCCGTCGTAAAGGCCTTGCGTTGTGATACTTCACGCAAGACCCCTTTTGCGCCTATATCTCTTCATGAAATCCCGGTCGACCCGGTGAGCGGTCACATTCGGAGAACAAGCCTTGAGCCTCAGCGACCTCGACAAGAGATCCCGTGAAATCTTCCGTTCGATCGTGGAAACATATCTGGAGACCGGCGAACCTGTCGGATCCCGGAATGTTTCGCGCAAACTCGGCATTTCCCTGTCGCCTGCCTCGGTCCGCAACGTGATGTCGGATCTGGAACATCTGGGTCTCCTGCATTCGCCCCATACCAGCGCCGGCAGGCTACCGACCGAAATCGGGCTGCGCTTCTTCGTCGATGCGCTGCTGGAAGTGGGTGACCTGACCCAGGACGAACGCCGGGCGATCGATGCCCAGGTGCGGGCATCGCAGAAAGCCAATTCCGCCGAACAGGTACTGACGGAAGCCAGCCAGATGCTGTCCGGTCTTTCCATGGGTGCCGGCGTGGTTCTGACCCACAAGTCGGACATGCGCCTGAAACACATCGAATTCGTGCGCATCGAACCGCTGAAGGCCTTGGCGATCCTTGTGAGCGAAGACGGGTCCGTTGAAAACCGCGTGGTCGATCTGCCGGGCGACCTGCCGTCCTCGGCGCTGGTGGAAGCCGGCAATTACCTGAATGCCCAGATCAAGGGGCGGACCTTGTCTGAAATCCGTTCCGAACTGGAAAAGGTGCGCGACGCGGATCAGGCTGAACTCGATCTCCTGAGCCAGAAGGTCATTGATGCGGGTCTTGCGGTCTGGGGTGGTGAAAGCGCCACCGATCCGGGCACGCTGATCGTACGGGGCCGGTCCAACCTCCTGACCGACCTCGACGCGGTCGAGGATCTGGAGCGCATCCGCCTGCTGTTCGACGACCTTGAAAGCAAGAAGGACCTGATCCAATTGCTGGGTCTCGCCGAAAAGGGCGACGGCGTGCGCATCTTCATCGGGTCGGAGAACAACCTGTTCTCGCTATCCGGATCTTCCCTGGTGGTGTCGCCCTACAGGGACAGCAACCAGCGCATTGTCGGCGTTCTCGGCGTCATCGGCCCGACCCGGCTGAACTACGCCCGGGTGATCCCGATGGTCGATTACACGGCCCGGCTGGTCAGCCGGATCCTCGGATAAGCGCGCAGGCGTCCGGTTTCTCCAGGCCGGCGAGGGCTTGACCTGCCGCCCGCTCCACCCCCATCTGTACCCGACACCCGCCAGACAGGATCCGACATGCTTTCGCCAGCCGAACTGGAACGCTACGCCCGCCACATCGTGCTGCAGGAAATCGGCGGCGCGGGCCAGCAGAAGCTTAAGAATGCCCGCGTGCTGGTGATCGGCGCCGGCGGCCTCGGTGCGCCGGTGCTGCAATATCTGGCGGCTGCCGGTGTCGGCACGCTCGGTGTTGCCGACGACGACACGGTCTCGCTCTCCAACCTGCAACGGCAGGTAATCCATGATACCGACCAGCTTGGCGAGCCGAAGGTGGCCAGCGCGGCGGAGGCAATCGCGCGGCTGAACCCCAATGTGAAGGTTGAGCCGTACCCGACCCGCCTTGCCGGCCACAATGCCATGCAGCTCATTTCCCGCTACGATCTGGTGGTGGACGGATCGGACAATTTCGACACCCGCTACCTTGCTTCCGATGCCTGCTTCTTTGCGCAAAAGCCGCTGGTGACGGCAGCGGTCGGCCAGTTCGACGGGTCGCTGACCACCTTGAAGCCCTATGAAACCGGTGCGGACGGCGCGCCCAACCCGACCTATCGCTGCCTGTTCCCGAAAAAGCCGCGTGACGGCCTGCTGCCGACCTGTGCCCAGGCAGGTATCCTGGGTGCGCTGACGGGCATCATCGGTGCCATGCAGGCAATGGAAGTGCTGAAGGAACTGACAGGGACCGGCGAGGGGCTTGTCGGCCGGATGATCCTGTTCGACGCCAGAACCGTGCGCATGGAAACCATCCGCTACAAGCGCTCCGCGAAAAACCCGCTCAACGGTGACACTCCGAAAAGCTGGGCGGAGCTGCTGGAGGAGGCGTGAGGATTTCCTCCATGGCTGCCCCCGCCAAGCGGGAGCCTGGAACATTTCAATATCCGCCAGAGGTTAAACGCCCCCTTCCAGGGCGGGCCCAATAGTCCCGGCTCCCTGCTGCACTGGGGACGGGATGACAATGGTGTGCATTGTTGGCACGGGTCCAGGTGTCAAAAGGTCAAACAAAAACCCGCGCCGGTTGCCCGGCGCGGGTTTTGTGAAACACTAGAAACGTGCGACCTTAGTTCGGCTTCTGCTCGCCGGCCTGCTGAGTGGCAGCCTGCTGGGCCATGTTCTGGCGGTAGAGCTGGGCGAAGTCGATCGGGTCGAGCATCAGCGGCGGGAAGCCGCCGTTGCGGGTGGCTTCGGAAAGGATGTTGCGTGCGAACGGGAAGATCATGCGCGGGCATTCGATCATCACGAACGGGTGCATGTGCTCTTTCGGCACGCCGGTGATCTTGAAGAGACCTGCGTAGACCAGCTCGACGTTGAACATCACCATGTCCGGGCGCTCGGCCTTGGCGGTCAGGGTCAGGACAACTTCGAACTGGTCGTCGCTGATCTGCTGGGCACCGACGTTGACGTTGATGTCGAGCTTCGGCTGGTCGCCCTGCGCCAGGGCGCGCGGCGCATTCGGGTTTTCAAAAGACAGGTCCTTGATGTACTGGCCAAGGATGTGCATGCCCGGCGCAGCTGCGCTTTCCGCCTGCGGCTGAGCGCCGCCGTCATTGGTGTCGGTCATCATCTCATTCCGTTGCGCGGTGCTGATCTGAAATGAAGAGCTATAAAATCCCTCCGGCTGGCCGCCGGCCCGCGTGATCCGGACAACCGTGTTAGCGGGTGGCTACCACTTACGCCTTGTCGGCACAAGAGCCCCGGCCTTGCCAGCCGCCTGAATCCGCTTCAAAAGGGGGAAGTAGCCGTTCCCCAAGAAGTTCAGATGCACGAACAACCGACATCCAATATCACCCTGCCGCACCGGCGCCTGAAACTCGACACGCTGGTCCGCCTGCGCTGGCTTGCCGTGGGTGGCCAGTCGGCGGCCTTGCTGGTGGTTCATGTGGGTCTCGGCTACCCCATGCCGGCGGGGCCCGCCTTTGCCATGGTGGCGCTGTCCGCCTGGCTGAACATCTTTCTGAAGATCCGCTGGCCCTCGGCCATGCGCCTGTCGGAACGCGCCGCAACCCTGCAGCTTGCCTACGACATTCTGCAGATGAGCGGGCTCTTGTTCCTGACCGGCGGCCTCGGCAATCCGTTTGCGTTCCTGCTGATGGCTCCGGTCATGGTGTCCGCAACCGGCTTGTCGGCACGCTACACCATCATCCTCGGCATTCTGGCCACGGCCTGCGCCAGCCTTGTTGCCGTCCTGCACCTGC
The DNA here is from genome assembly GCF_054658235.1 of Roseibium sp. LAB1. Taxonomy (NCBI): domain Bacteria; kingdom Pseudomonadati; phylum Pseudomonadota; class Alphaproteobacteria; order Hyphomicrobiales; family Stappiaceae; genus Roseibium; species Roseibium sp. LAB1. The sequence goes on from NZ_BAAGIB010000003.1 coordinate 128,908, forward strand.
CCCTGCCATGGCCTGTCGGCGACGACTTCTCGCTGCCCATCGTCTATTCGGTCGGCATCTGGATCGCCCTCGTATCGACACTCGGCTTTATGGCGATCTACGCATTCCGGGTTGCCGAGGAAGCCCGCCAGATGGCCGACGCGCTTGCGGCGACCGAGCTCGTGCTTGCCCGCGAACAGCATCTCAACGCCCTGGACGGGCTGGCAACCGCTGCCGCGCATGAACTCGGCACGCCGCTCGCCACCATCTATCTGGTTGCCAAGGAACTTTCGGACGAATTCGAGACAAGCGATCCGAGAGCCGAAGACGTGGCGCTGATCCGCTCCCAGGCCGAACGCTGCCGCTCGATCCTGCGACAGCTCACCAGCCTGTCGAGCGAGGAGGACCGGACCTACCAGCGCATGCCGGTGTCCCAATTGCTGGAAGACGTGGTCGATCCACACCGGGGCACGGGCGTTGCGATCCATTCCACCGGAACCGGTACCGGCGCAGAGCCTGTGGGCACCCGAAACGCGGCGATCCGCTACGGTCTGGCCAACCTGCTGGAAAATGCCGTCGACTTCGCCAAAACCCGCGTCGATGTGTCCGCCACCTGGGATGAAACGACGCTTTCCATATCGATCAAGGACGACGGTCCGGGATTTTCCGTCGAAATTCTAGGCAAGATCGGCGACCCTTACGTTTCCGTGCGCGGCGGAAAGCCGCCGCAGCGCGGCACCGGCGGGGGACTCGGCCTGGGCATCTTTATCGCCAAAACCCTGCTGGAACGCACGGGTGCCAAGCTGCATCTGGAGAATTCCGCCCCGCCCCAGACAGGGGCTCATATCCGGGTGAGCTGGCCGCGCCAGGTGTTTGAACAGGACGGCAGAGTGGACGAAACGGCTTTTTCACCCCATAACGGCAATAAAGCGCAATCAATGCATGCTGTGCCCGTGACTTCATCCAGGGCGCAGGAGAAGACGCAAGAATAAAACCGGTAGAGCCAAATGACGGACCAGACACCTGCCCTGAACAGTTCGGAGGACATGACCCTCCTGATCGTTGATGACGACAAGCCGTTCCAGCAGCGCCTTGCGCGCGCCATGGAAAAGCGAGGCTTTGCGACGGAGACAGCCGACAGTGTTCAGGATGCAGCGGGCAAGATTGCCCAGAACGCACCGGCCTTCGCGATTGTGGACATGCGGCTTGAGGACGGTAATGGTCTGGATGTCATCGAGCAGCTTCGCCAGCGTCGTCCGGATGCACGCGCCATCGTGCTGACCGGATACGGCAACATCGCAACGGCCGTCACGGCGGTCAAACTGGGCGCCATCGACTACCTTGCCAAGCCTGCCGATCCCGACGATATCGTCGCCGCCCTGGCGCGCAAGCCGGAAGACAAGGCACAGCCGCCGGAGAACCCGATGTCAGCCGACCGGGTTCGCTGGGAGCATATCCAGCGGGTTTACGAGCTTTGCGATCGCAATGTTTCGGAGACAGCCCGCCGGCTGAACATGCACCGCCGTACCCTGCAACGGATCCTCGCAAAGCGCGCCCCGCGCTGAGAAAGCGAGGCCTTTGTGCCAATGCGGGCTTGCCCTTAGACCGCCACTTTGCCTAAGTATGCCCAAACGGTGATAACCTGCGCTCCCATGGAGATCGCTTATGCGGCTTGATGCTGCCAATGCTCTTGTTACCCCTGTGCTGAAATCCGGCCTTCTTGCCGCTTGCAGCGTGGTTCTGCTGGTCTCCGCATTGCCTGCGCAGGCTCAATCCGTTCCGGAAACCGTGCGCATCAACGTGGAGCCTCCGCAGCCCGGCATCCGGTCGATCACCGTGAACAAGAAGTACCGGCCGATCATCAGCCGCGACGACAAGGGTGTGGTCATCGATACGATGGGCAGCGACAACAAGCTGCCTCCCTGTGACGTCAAGCTTGAGGTTACCCTGGAAAACAGCCGCGTTCTGCACCGCGACGCCAGCTTCTGCTCCGGCGGCACGCTCGTGGTCGATGTTTCGAACGACGGCAAGCCGGGCGCTGCGGCTCGCGTTGTCGGCACAAATTCCGGCACGGCGGCCGGCCCGGTTTCCAATGCGCCGACGACGGCTCAGTCCTCGCAGGACCGGCCCGTGGAAGGACAGCAGACGGCGTCCAATTCCAACGGAACGTCGACCCCTTCCGTTGAGGAAATCAACCCACCAGCCGGAGAAGGCGGACTGCAGCCGCTTGACCAGGTCGACACGCCGATTTCCGCGCCCGGCACGGAAACGGCCTCTCTGCCTGACGATATCGACACGGTAACCGGCGACGGTTATCCCGGTGCCGCCAATTCCGAACCGGTTCTGGTGAACCCGAACGAGGCACGCGAGTGGCTGTCCGAACCCGGTACACAGCCGGGCACGCCGTCGATGCTAGAGCACGCCGTTCCGCAGACCGACGACCGGGACTTCCGGGCCGATTGCACCACGCAGTCCGGTTTTGCCAAGATCACGTTCCAGCAGGCTCCTGCCGGCCTCCTGGAAGGAATGCCGCAGGCCGTGCGCATTTCCGCGGGTGAATTCGACAGTGTCTACAACGCTTTCGGCTCGTCCAGCGCCAATGAAGCCGGCATATCGCTGCCCGAAGTCAACATCGAAATGACCGACCCACTGTGGGAGGCCATGATCAAGCAGTCTGCCCTGTCGATCTCGGTTGAAGGCCTGCCTGCACACGAAGTTTCCCTCAAAGGCAGTGCAAACCCGGTGCGCCTGTTCGTCGCCACTTGCTCCCAGCCACAGCAGATCGTTTCCGACGATGCCTACGGCAGCGGAGCCGAGGAAGCGAACTCGGATCTTTCCTGCGCCGAGGCTGGCCGCGTGCGGTCCGTCGAAGCCGTCCGGCCTGGTCAGATCGTGTTCCGCAATGCCAGCCGTCAGCCCATCGAGGTCAACTGGGTGGATTATCGCGGTGGCGAGCGGCCCTACGCGCGCCTGGAACCCGGACAGATCCTGGAACAGCAGACCTATGTCTCCCATGCCTGGACCGTGCGCGGTGCAAGTGGCGAATGCCGGGGCATTTACGTCACCAAGACGCCGTACCGGGAAGTCGTGATCAACGGGCCGGCCAATTTCGGCGCCCCGGGCAATAACGGGTTCGGCAACAACGGCATTGACAACGGCAACACCTGGGGCGCGCCGAACGGAGGCGGCTTCGACGGGCAGCCCGGCAATGATTTCCCGTCCGGGCCGGTACCGCCGGGATCCATCGAAGGCTCCAATCAACCGACGTTCCAGCAGCAGCAAACAGCCCGCGCCAATGTGGCCGACTATCTGTGCACTTCCGGGATCGACCTGAATGTCGTTTTCTCACCCGACATGCAGTCGGCGACCGTTGCCGAAATGGGCTATGGCGCGGTGACCCTGCAGCGTCAGGGCAGTGCCAACACGTTCTATTACGAATCCCAGGGGCATGTGCTTAAGGGACAGCTTCAGAATGCAACCTGGTCTCGTCCAGGACTGAGGGACGTTTTCTGCGCCCGCAGATAGTATGAAGCAGACCTGATAAACATTACAGGCTTTGTACTTGGTAGAAATCCGGACCTTTGGACATCTTTTTGCTTGCTGAATCGTTTTAACGGCACGCCACGTCAACATTTTAAGCTTTTGGTCAATTATTAGGCGGAAACCTTGTCGGACAGAGTTCGATAGGAATCACATAATCATGTCCTTCGCCCGTTGGCCCATCACCTGGAAGATCAGTCTGCCGATCGCGACCATCCTGCTGTTCACAGCTGCGATCTGTGTGGTCAGTCTCAACAGCCTCTATTCGGCAATGTTCGCCGAACGACTCAAGAAGATTGAGGAAATCACGGACAGCGCGGTTTCGATCGCCGCCTATTATCAGGGTCTGGAAAAAGCCGGGCAAATGAGCCGGGACGAGGCGCAGACAGCCGCCAGGGCGGCAATCGGCGCTATGCGGTTCGAAGGCGACAATTATGTCTTCGCCTACGACTACACAGGCATAAACCTCGTTCACCCCAACGCCAAGCTGGTCGGCACCAACATGATGGGGTTTGCCGACAAGACCGGCGTGAAGATCGTGGCCGAGCTGATCAAGGAAGCCAAGGCCGGCGGCGGTTCGCTTCTTTACTACTGGCCGCGCGCCAACAACGAGGTTCCGATCGCGAAATATGGTTGGGGCTCCGGCTTTGAACCCTGGGGCTGGATGGTCGGTACAGGCGTGTACGTCGATGATCTGGATGCCTCCTACTGGAGCGCTGCGACCGCGATCATCGCACTTGCGCTGATCGGCGCCCTCGTTGCGATCGGCATTGCTGTTGTCGCCGTTCGCAACACGGTACGCCCGCTTCGCGCGCTGACGGACAACATGAGCCTGCTGGCTGAGGGCAACACGAACATTTCCATCGAAGGCACCGATCGCGGCGACGAGATCGGCCAGATGGCCAGCGCCATGGAAATTTTCGTCAAGAACGAATCCGCGCGCCGTGACCTGGAAGAGCAGCAGAATTCCAGCCAGGAAGATGCAGCTCGCAAGGGAGCCGAGATCCAGCAGCTCAGTGGTGACTTCGATCGCCAGATCATGGAAATGCTGAACATCATCGACAGTTCCGTCCAGAACCTGCAGGCAGCCTCCGCCGACATGACGGGCGTCGCCGCCCAGACCACGGAGCAGAGCGGCCGCGTTTCAAACGCGTCCTCGCAGGCAGCCCACAACGTGGAAACCGTTGCCGCGGCAGCGGAAGAGCTATCCGCATCGGTCAATGAAATCCGCCGCCAGGTGCAGTCTTCCAGCGAGATCGCTGCTCGCGCCGCCGGAGAGGCCCAGGCCACCAACCAGCGCATGCACGGACTTTCCGAAAGCGCCAGCCGCATTGGCGAGGTCGTGAACCTGATCCAGGCAATCGCCGAGCAGACCAACCTCCTGGCGCTTAATGCGACCATCGAGGCGGCACGCGCGGGCGAAGCCGGCAGGGGCTTTGCGGTCGTTGCGGCGGAAGTCAAGGAACTGGCCACCCAGACCTCGAAGGCGACCGAGGAAATTTCCAGCCAGATCACGGCGATCCAGGATGAAACCGGCCATGCGGCCAGCGCCATCTCCTCGGTTACCGAGATCATCAACAACATGAACGAAATCGCGTCCTCCATCGCATCCTCCGTTGAGGAGCAGGGTGTCGCGACGCAGGAAATCGCCAGCAACGCGACCGAAGCCTCGCGTAGCACGGTTGAGGTGACCACAAACATCGAGACCGTTGCAGCGGCTGCCGAAAACACCCGCGATACTGCGGAGAAGGTCGACAGCTCGGCCCAGCAACTGAAGGAAAACGCTTCGATGCTGCGCAATCAGGTCGGCACCTTCCTTCAGGAAGTCCGCAAGCGCTCCGTGGCATAAGGCCGGTACATCAGACGCGAAAAGCCCGCAGTCCTTCCAAGGCTGCGGGCTTTTTTCTGTCGGTTTTCAAGTGACCTGGTCAGGTTGGGGGTGTCGTCAAAAGGCCTTCTCCCAAAACCTTGAAAGCGTCGATCGCCTTCTTCAGATCCGCTTGCGGGTCATTGCTCGCCGCGATCCAGAGAGCGGCATTGAAGGCAGCTCCGTTCAAGAGCCGCGCAGCAGCTTCCGCATCAACGGGCTTCACGAGACCTTCGGCGATCAAACGTTCAAGCGCACGTGTCGTTGTCTGCAGGCAGACGTTCTGGCTTGGCCACTGGGACGGATCGCCAAGCACGGATGGTCCGTCGAGCAGCACGATGCGCTGCACTTCAGGATTCAGGGCCATCTCGATATAGGCGATGCCTTCTGCCATGAGCGACTCCCATTCGCTCCCGCCAAGCCGGCTGGCGGCTTCTTTGGCCTCGGCTGCGATTTCGCCATCGAGCTGATTGACGACCGCCTGTAGCAGGCCTTTCTTGTCTCCGAAATTGTGATAAAGCGCGCCGCGCGTCAGGCCGACCGAGGCGGTCAGCTCATCCATGGACGCAGCTGCATAGCCTTGTTCGGCAAAGGCTTTTCGCCCTGCCGCAATCAGCTTTGCCCGCGTTTCTTCCATCATTTCGGCTCGTTTTCCAGGCGCCATCCTTACCTCGCAGATTCGCATACGCTGCGTATACCAATTGACATACGCCATGTATGTGAGCTATTCACATACGCAACGTATCTCAATAATCGCTCCCCGTTAAGCCCGGTTTCCCAGAGAAGCCAAACCCTCAAAGGACAGCACATGACCAAAAGCCAACCCGTTTTCCCGGAAGGCCGTCACGCCCTTTATGACACGCATAAATACTCGGCCGCCCTTCGCTCCGGCGACCTTCTTTTTGTATCCGGTCAGGTCGGCAGCCGTGCGGACGGCACGCCGGAACCGAACTACGAAGATCAGGTGCGCCTTGCCTTTGAAAACCTGCAAGCCGTGCTGAAAGCGGCAGGCTGCGGACTGGACGATATCGTCGACGTCACGACCTTCCACACAGACCCGGAAAACCAGTTCGAGAGCCTGATGAAGGTGAAGGACGAGGTTTTCGACAAAGCCCCCTATCCGAACTGGACGGCTGTCGGTGTCAACTGGCTGGCCGGTTTCGATTTTGAAATCAAGGTCATTGCGCGTATCCCCGACACCGCCTGACGCCTGTCGGCTGTCCTGCCGCCAGGTTTTTTCGAACCTCAAGGCAGGCCAGGCCGCACCAATAGCCTTCTGCGGTTGCAAGCTGCGACGTGGCACACCACGTGCGGGAGGCGCAAGGAGACGGTCGCCAACTGTTTCCAGCGCATGTCTGCCAATGCATGTACCATGGAGACCAGATCATGAGTGACGCCGCGAACTGGCACCTTTCCGAAGAAATCCGAACATCTGCCGGTGTCGTGAAGGCAGGCCGGGCTGGAGAAGGGCCATCTCTGGTGCTCGCCCACGGCTGGCCCTGGTCGTCCTGGTCTTGGCATCAGCTCATTCCGGAACTCTCAAAAAAGTTCCGCGTTCACTGGTACGACATGCCGGGATACGGCCAGTCAGAAAAATCAGCTGACCAGAAGACCTCCCTCGACGTCCAGGGCAAGGTCTTTGCCGAAATGCTCGATCACTGGCAACTCGAACGGCCCTCGGTGGTGGCCCACGACTTTGGCGGGGCAACGACGTTGCGGGCGCATCTGTTGCACGGCTGTGATTTCGAGAAATACGTCCTGATGAACGTCGTTGCGCTCAGCCCCTGGGGGTCGGAGTTCTTCGATCACGTCGGCCGCCATGTGGAGGCCTTTGTCGGGCTGCCGCCGCATATCCACCGCGCGGTTGTCGATGCCTATATCGGTGGTGCCCTGGTGAACGAAATCGGGACCGAAGCCCGCGCGGCACTGGCAGGCCCCTGGTTGACGGAAGAAGGCCGCGGCAGCTTCTATCGCCAGTTTGCGCAGGCGGACGAAACCTATACGAACGAGATCGAACCGCTTTACGGAGACATCCGTTGCCCGGTCAAGATCCTGTGGGGAGAGGACGACCCGTGGATCCCGATAGACCGCGGCCGGGCTCTGCATGCCGCCATTACGCAGTCGACCTTCGAATCGCTGCCGAACGCCGGCCACCTGCCGCAGCTCGAGGTGCCGGATCTCGTTCTGGCCAAGCTGGGTGCCTTCCTCTGAAGGATAGGCGTCGGCTGCAACTCAGATCTTGCGCAGGGCGACCTTGGCAATCTTGTGGCTGGAGTCCTTGGTGAGGATCAGATCGGCACGAGGCCGTGTCGGCAGGATGTTTTCGCGCAGGTTGACCAGGTTGATGTCATTCCAGATCCGGTTGGCAGTCGTGATCGCTTCCTGGTCCGTGATCCGCGAGTATTTATGGAAATAGGATCCCGGATCTCGGAAGGCCGTCTCGCGAAGGCGCATGAAACGGTCGACATACCAGTTCAGCAGCAGGGTCTCGTCGGCGTCGATATAGACCGAGAAATCGAAGAAATCCGACACGAACGGCACCGCGCGCCCGTCCTTGGGCAGTTCGCGCGTCTGAAGCACGTTGAGGCCCTCGACAATCAGAATATCGGGCCGGTCGACCGTTACCGTGTGCCCGGGCATGACGTCGTAATAGAAATGCGAATAGACCGGCGCACGCACGAAACGCTTTCCGGCCTTGATATCGGACAGGAATTTCAGCAGCCGCGGTCTGTCGAAACTTTCCGGAAAACCCTTCTTGGACATCAGCCCTTCGGCTTCCAGCACCGCATTGGGATACAGGAACCCGTCGGTGGTGATCAGATCGACCTTCGGGCTGGCCGGCCAGCGGGTCAGAAGCTCACGCAGCACGCGCGAAGTCGTTGACTTGCCGACGGACACCGACCCGGCCACGCCGATGATGAACGGCGTCTTGCCGTCACGGGTGCCGAGGAAGTTCTGCGTTGCCTGAAAGATGCTGATGGTTGCTTCGGCATAGAAGGCAAGCAGGCGGGAAAGCGGCAGATAAATTGTCTCGACCTGCTCGATCGACACCGGCGCATTGAGGCCCTGCAGCTGTGCCACTTCATGCGCATCGAGCGTCATGGGCGTGTCCGCACGCAGTCTTGCCCACTCGCGCTCGGTGAACACCTGGTAAGGGGACAGATCCATGTCCAGGGCCGTGGCGACTTTCTGATCCATAACTTCGCAGTTCCTGCTGCGCGGCTGAACGCCGGATCCGGTACAGGGCCAACAGGCCCTGGTTCATTCTTGAGGCCGGGACGCCTTCTCTTCCAGTCCGGTCTGTCCCGTACGGCTCGCAAGCTCCTTCATAACATCCTCGAGGGGGACATTGGAGACATTGAGAACCACCAACAAGTGATAAAGCACATCGGCGGCCTCGGCCGTCAATTCCTGCCGGTCCTTCTGAACGGCGGCAATCGCCGCTTCAACCGCTTCTTCCCCCAGCTTCTGGGCGCATTTGGCAACACCCTTGTTGACGAGCTTGCGCGTGTAGGACTTGTCGTCCGCGCTTTTCGCACGTGCAGCAATAATGGCGTCCAGATCTTCCAAAGTGAAGTCGGTCATTTGGCTAGTTCCCTTGAGGCCATCTCAGGCGTCGAGGCGCATCGGTACGCCGGCGTCGTTCATGTAGTGCTTGGCTTCCTGGATGGTGTATTCGCCAAAGTGGAAGATCGAGGCGGCCAGTACGGCGGTGGCATGGCCGTCGCGGATGCCTTCCACCATGTGATCCAGGTTGCCGACACCGCCCGAAGCGATGACCGGTACCGGCACAGCATCGGCAATCGCCCGGGTGAGCGCGATGTTGTAGCCGGACTTGGTACCGTCCCGGTCCATGGAGGTAACCAGCAGCTCACCAGCGCCAAGATCAACCACCTTCCTGGCAAATTCGACCGCATCGATGCCGGTGGCATTGCGGCCGCCATGGGTGAAGATCTCGAATTTTTCCGGTTCGCCCGGCGCGTTGACCTGCTTGGCGTCGATGGAAACGACGATACACTGCGCACCGAACTTTTCCGCCGCTTCGCGCACGAAATCCGGATTGGTGACGGCCGCCGTGTTGATCGACACCTTGTCGGCCCCGGCGATCAGCAGCTTTCGGATGTCTTCCACGGTACGCACGCCGCCGCCGACGGTTACCGGCATGAAACAGGCCTCGGCCGTGCGCCGGACGACGTCGTAGATCGTGTCCCGGCCCTCGTGGCTGGCCGTGATGTCCAGAAAGCAGAGTTCGTCCGCCCCGGCCGCGTCATAGGCCTTGGCGGCTTCTACTGGGTCGCCGGCATCGACCAGGTCGACGAAGTTGACACCCTTGACGACACGACCGTCCTTGACGTCGAGACAGGGAATGACACGGGCTTTCAAGGTCATGATACTGCGCTCCGCGCGGCCAGGATCAGCTCCATGGCTTCTTTCGGATCGAGACGGCCATCGTAAAGCGCCCGGCCGGAGATCGCGCCTTCCAGGATGGCGCAGTCGGGCTCCAGCAGGCGGTGTATGTCGTCGATCGACGCAAGGCCGCCGGAAGCGATGACCGGAATGGAGACGGCGCGGGCGAGTTCAAGCGTGGATGGAATGTTGAGGCCCTTCAGAACACCGTCGCGGTCGATATCTGTGTAGATGATCGCCGCGACGCCCGCGTCCTCGAACTGCCTGGCAAGATCGACCGCGGTGAGTTCGGACGTTTCCGCCCAACCCTCGACGGCGACATAGCCGCCCTTCGCGTCGATGCCGACGGCAACCTTGCCCGGGAACTTGCGGCAGGCTTCCTTCACCAGCTCCGGATCGCGCACGGCAACCGTGCCCAGGATTACGCGGCTGATGCCCTTATCCAGCCAGGCCTCGATATGATCCAGCGTCCTGATCCCGCCACCCAGCTGCACCGGGTTCTTCGTTGCCTCCAGAATGGCATCGACAGCCGCGCCGTTCACGCTCTCGCCGGCAAAGGCGCCGTTGAGATCGACCACATGGAGCCATTCGAAGCCCTGATCCTCGAACGCCCGGGCTTGCGCACCCGGGTTGTCGTTGAACACGGTGGCCTGGTCCATGTCGCCCAGTTTCAGGCGAACGCACTGGCCATCCTTCAGATCGATGGCGGGAAAGAGGATCATGTCGCTTTAAATTCCTTCAACGATGACGATTTCGCCATCGGCTACTTTCTGGCGGATTTTCACCGCTTCCTGATACTCCGGCGAATTATAGCAATCCACCGCATGCTGGAAGCTCGGAAATTCGATTATGACGTTTCGCGCCCGGCCAGGTCCTTCAATGGCATCGGTCTTGCCGCCGCGGGCCAGGAAGTTGGCGCCGAACCGCTCAAACGCGGGCTTTGCCGTTTCCACATATGCCGGATATCCATCGGCGTCGTGCACGTCGACACGGGCGATCCAGTAACCTTTGCTCATTTTGGCCTCCCAGGCGCTTCTCGTTTAAGGGGTCCAGTCCAGGAAATTGGCAATCAGCTCAAGACCGAGCCGCTGGCTTTTTTCCGGGTGGAACTGGGTGCCGATCATGTTATCCTTCGCCACCATGGCGGTGAAGGTACCGGCATAGTCGAACGTCGCCAGACGGTCTTCCGCCCGCGCGCAGGCAAAGTGGAACGAGTGCACGAAATAGGCGTGCAGCCCATCCGGACCCGTTTCCAGTCCCTTGAAAACTGCGTGGCTTTCCGGGCGAACATTGATTGTGTTCCAGCCCATGTGCGGGATCTTCAGCGTCTTGTCGGCCGGTTCCATGGCGGTGACGTCGCCCTCGACCCAGCCAAGGCCTTCAACAGTCTCGAATTCCAGCCCGCGGCTCGCCATCAGCTGCATGCCGACGCAGATGCCGAAGAATGGCTTGCCGTCCTTGCGCACGACCTGCTCCAGAGCTTCCGGCATGCCCTCAACGGCCCACAGGCCGCGCTTGCAGTCGGCAAAGGCGCCAACACCCGGCAGCACGACACGGTCGGCCTTCAGAACCCTTTCGGGGTCTGAGGTCACGATGACATCCGGCGTGTGGGCGTGGGCGCGGGCCGCGCGCTCGAACGCCTTTTCGGCCGAGCGCAGATTGCCCGAGCCGTAATCGATAATCGCGATGGTCATTGACGGGTCTCCGGACCGAGTGTCAGGCCCACCACCTGCTCGCTGCCGATCCTCGGGATGATCGGTTGGGAGGCGGGGCGCTGCCGGTCTTCATGAAGTCTGGGTGGCGAAAGTCGGTCCGCCGCCTTATGGAGAAAACGAAATTCGGCCTCGGTCTTGTTGAGCGCATCGACGATGCCGACAACGCGCCAGCCCTTGCGCTCCAGCGACCAGCGACGGAGCGCCTGGGCTTCCAGGCCGAACAGGATGGATGTGAAGAGGGCGACCACCGCCATGGCTTCCTGACTGACGGACAGTGCCAGCAACTCGATCGCCAGCGTCGCCGCGAGATAGCCGAGCAGCACCAGCCACATGCGGTTGACCAGCAGCCAGATAACGGCAAACAGGAACGCAAGCGTCGAGAAGCCGTCCGGAACAAAGGCAAGCCGGTCTGTCTGGCGGGGATCACCAGCCACGTCTTCGAATTCTGGCGGAGCCATCACAACATATGTGCTCATGCGCCGTTTCCTGCCCTAGCCGCCGAGCTGGCCCTTGGTGGTCGGAATGCGGTCTGCCTGCCGCGGGTCGATCTCCACCGCCTTGCGCAACGAGCGCGCAACCGCCTTGAAGCAGGTTTCGGCGATGTGATGGCAATTGGAGCCATAAAGGTTGGCAATATGAAGAGTGATCCCGGCATTCATCGCGAATGCCCGGAAAAACTCCTCGAACAGCTCCGTGTCGAACTCACCGACCTTATCCCGGTCGAAGGTGACATCCCAGACAAGGAACGGACGGCCGGACACGTCCAGTGCGCAGCGGGTCAGTGCCTCGTCCATGGCAAGATGGGTGTCGGCATAGCGGGTGATACCCGCCATGTCGCCCAGCGCTTCGGAAATAGCCTGGCCCAGCGCAATGCCGGTATCCTCGACCGTGTGGTGAAAATCGATGTGGGTGTCGCCATCGGCGCGCGCCTTGATGTCGATCAGCGAATGTCGCGACAACTGCTCCAGCATATGGTCGAAAAACCCGACGCCGGTCTTGACGTCGTAAGCGCCCGTGCCGTCCAGGTTGATCTCGACCGAGATGCGGGTTTCCTTGGTGTCGCGCGATACACTCGCTGTGCGCATGTGCTGATGCCCCGTGGGTCATGGGAAAGAAGAACCGCGGTGTTGTAGCAGCCTGAACCGTCTAAGAAAATAGCGGTTTCATAGTGAAAGGGTTCTGCGGCCGGTCTATCTTGCAGGAAAGCAAATCGGCAGCCGTCTGCGGGCACCTTCCTGAAATCCATTTTGCGGAGACATCCATCATGTACGAAAAAGCCATTTCCGAAGGCGGGCTTGCCGTCGTGACCGGTGCTGCCAGCGGTGTCGGTCTGGCCGCAGCCACCCGGTTTGCCAAGGCCGGGTTGGGCGTCATCCTGGCCGATCTGCCCGGTGCCGCGCTTCAGGAGGCAACCGAAAAAGTCCGCGCCGCCGGTACCGTCGGCGTCGATATTCTTGCGGTTCCGACCGATGTCAGCGACATGGAGCAGGTAGAAGCCCTTGCCGAGAAGGCGTTTGAAACGGGACCGGTCGCCGTCTTGATGAACAATGCGGGCATCAGCCTGCCGACATCCGCCTGGGAGGACTTCGACAACTGGGTCCGGCTGATGGACGTCAACTTCTTTGGCGTTTTGCGCGGTGTCCAGGCCTTCACACCGCGCCTGATCGAGGCCAATCGTCCGGCCGTTATCGTCAATACAGGGTCGAAACAGGGCATCACCACACCGCCGGGCAATCCCGGCTACAACACCACCAAGGCCGCGGTGAAGGTGCTCAGCGAGCAGCTCGCCCATGAGCTGCGACAGGCCGGTGCGCCCATTTCCGTGCACCTGTTCGTACCGGGTTTCACCTACACCGGCATGACTGCCAGCCACTTTCCGGAAAAGCCGGCCTCGGCCTGGACCAGCGAGCAGACCGTCGACCATTTCATCGAGCGGATGACGGCAGGTGATTTCTATGTCCTGTGCCCGGACAATGATGTCGACAGCACGAGGGACAGACGCCGAGCCGAATGGGCTATCGGCGATATCATCGAAAACCGGCCGCCGCTGTCCCGCTGGCACGCCGACTACAAGGACGCCTTCGCGGAATTCGAGCGAACCGGGAAGGTGTAGTTCTGGCGCTGGGCGATCCTTGGTGCTATGCACTGACACCTGCCCCAAAATCGAGGATCTGCCCATGCCGACCAGCCCGTTCGCCCCGAAAACCGCTCTGGATCGTCTGATGCTGCCCGTCGACGTGCCGACGGTCGCTGAAGCCGAGAAACTGGTGAAGCAGACCGAAGGCAAGGTCGGTGTCTACAAGATCGGCATGGAGCTGCAATTCGCCGGCGGACTGGAATTCGCCCGGGACCTGGCGCGTGACGGCAAGAAGATCTTTCTCGACGTCAAACTTCACGACATCGACAACACAATCGAGAAAGCCGTGCGCAACGTCGCCAAGATGGGCATGACCTTCATGACCCTGCACGGGTATCCGAAAACCATGCGCGCCGCCGTGAAGGGCCTGCGGGAAGAGGGCAATCCCGACCTGTGCCTGCTCGGCGTGACCGTGCTGACCTCCATGGACGAGCAGGATCTGGTCGATGCAGGATATCGCGGCCCGATTGCCGATGTGGTGGAAACCCGCGCACGCGATGCCCGTGACGCGGGCATGGGCGGCATTGTCTGTGCCGCCACCGAAGCCTTGAAGTTGCGCACGATCCTCGGAGACGAGCTTGTGATCGTCACCCCCGGCATCCGCCCTTCCGGCAGCGACGCCGGTGACCAGCGCCGGGTCATGACCCCGGCCGATGCCATTCACGCCGGCAGCGACTATCTGGTGGTCGGCCGGCCGATCAGCCGGGCCGAAGACCCGGGTGCGGCGGCCGATGCAGTGGTTGCCGAAATAGAAGCGGCGCTGAGCACCCCACCGTTAATCGACAACACCAGTCACCGGAAAACCGCATCCTTCGGCAACTTTTCGATATGATGCGGTAAACCCGCTCAGGGACGCGGTGTAGACAGGGCCACCCAGCCCGACGATATCGATCTGGCCGTTCCGCTGCATGGCCTGAAGCACACGCTGATTGTCTTCGAACGGGAAATCGGTCTGCGCGAAGGCGAAACCGTCTTCGTCGAAGTCCGCGTAGACCGTTGCCTGCGCGCTGTCGCCGTCATCAAAGACGAAATTGACCTTCTGCTCGTTCTGAAGAACCGTGGCATGCCCCCGGATGGCGCGCTCGGTCAGCTGAACCCCGGGAAACATATCCGGTGGCAATGCATCGCCGTTGGAAATGGAAAAACCGACGGTGGGCAGGCCGTCGCCACCGGTCCACATGGAGCAGGTGATCCGCAGATCCTCGCCGGTATCGACCGCCTCGATCTGGACGTTCCAGTCTTTATAGGAAAAATATTGCTGTTCGGCCTGAGCGGTAGAAGCGGCAAGCAGGCCGAGGCCAAGGCCGGTCAAAATTCTGAATGTCATCAAGAAGTCCCCGTTGGGTAGGAAGGGGCTACTCAATACTGAAAACCTTAAGATAAGCCACTGAAGTTCGAAGGTTTTTATGCATGTTTCGTCGGCGGGTTCCAACGTAGCCGCCTGGTGTTACACCCTGTTCAGTCGTATCTGCCAAATGGATCCCCGGTGTGACCAGAGCCTTTTCTTTCGTTTTGGGACGTTGAGAATGGGGGCAATCGCATCGCAAGGCGAAAAAAACCACCGCCGAAGCGGTGGTCCAGTTTGCTACAATCACGTGATCTGAGGTCACGCTGCCTGATTGTCTCCATTGGCGGCGGACCGCAGTACCATGCCGTAGAGATCGCGCGGATCATCCGGATCCGCCAGCAGGTCGAGCTTTTCGAAATGGCCCGTTCTGGGCAGAAGATCGCGGACGTAGCGCAGGGCGGCGAAGTCCTCGATCGCAAAGCCGACGCTGTCGAACAGCGTTATCTGGTCCTGTGACGTGCGGCCCTCGGTCTTGCCGGCGTAGACCTGCCAGAGTTCGGTGACCGGATGATCCCGGTCAAGCTGCTGGAACTCGCCTTCGATATGGGTCTGGTCCGGGAATTCGACAAAGATATCGGAGCGCAGCAGGATATCGCGATGCAGTTCCGTCTTGCCCGGGCAGTCGCCGCCGACCGCGTTGATGTGCACGCCGGTGCCGACCATGTTGTCGGTCAGGATCGTCGCCGACTTCTTGTCCGCGGTGACGGTGGTGATGATCTGCGCGCCTTCGATCGCGTCTTCCGGCGTCTTGCAGATGGTCACGTTGAGACCGGAATTGGCAAGGTTGCGGGCAAGCCGCAGGCTGGCCGCGCTATCAATGTCGTAGGCGCGGATCTCGGTGATGCCGAGCATGTCCTTGAAGGCCAGGCACTGGAAGTCGGACTGGGCGCCATTGCCGATGATCGCCATCGTGGTGGACCCTTTCGGCGCCAGGTATTTGGCGGCAAGCGCCGAGTTGGCTGCCGTGCGCAGGGCGGTCAGGATCGTCATCTCGGTGAACAGCACCGGGTAGCCGGTCATCAGGTTCGACAGAACACCGAAACCGGTAACGGTCTGCAGACCATCCCGGGTGTTGCCCGGGTGACCGTTGACATATTTGAAGCCGAAAGTCTTGCCGTCGCTGGTCGGCATCAGCTCTATGACACCCTGAGGCGCATGCGCCGGGATGCGCGGTTTCTTGTCGAAGCTTTCCCAGCGCAGGAAATCCTGCTCGATATATTCGGCGATGCCACGCATGAAGGTTTCGACGCCAATCGCGCGAACATTGCGCATCATGTTGTCGACGCTGACGAATGGCACATAGGCGAGATCCGACGGCAGGAGATTGATGGGGCTGTTTGACATTGTTCGGTCCTCTAGAAGCTTCTTGTCGGCCGGTCGAAGACCCGGCGGCCAAACAGGCTGCCGGTCAGCTCGACCATCAGACGCGCGGTTTTTCCGCGTTCGTCCAGGAAGGGATTGAGCTCGACCAGATCGAGCGAGGTGACGAGGCCGCTGTCATGCAGCATCTCCATCACCAGATGGGCTTCACGAAAGGTCGCGCCGCCCGGGACGGTGGTGCCGACGGCCGGAGCAATCGACGGGTCGAGAAAATCGACGTCGAGGCTGACATGCAGCAGGCCGTTTTCCGCCCGGACGCGCTCCAGAAACGGCTTCAACAGGACCCCGATACCTTCCTCGTCGATCCGGCGCATGTCGCTGACGCCCACTCCGTGGCTGACGAGCAGGTTGCGCTCGGCATCATCGATGGACCTAACGCCGAGAATCTCGACATTCTGCGGTTTCAACGTGTGCTCAAGCGGCGCGCCGAGCAGATCGTCAAACCCGGGAAGACCGCACAGAAACGCGAGCGGCGTGCCGTGAAGATTGCCGCTGGCGGTGCTGTCCAGCGTGTGAAAATCCGAATGGGCATCGAGCCACAGTACGAAGAGCGGCCGGCCGAGGGCGGCAGCCGCCCTTGCCTGGCCCGAGACCGTGCCGGCCGCCATGGCATGGTCGCCGCCGAGATAAATCGGCACGACCGGGCCTTCGCCAAGATCTGCCGCCTTTTGGTGCAAGGCACGGGTCCAGGCGACATAGGCAGGATAGTTACGCAAAACAGGGTTGGGCGGTGAGAGGTAGCCGACATTTGCCGGCGTCAGATTTCCGTGGTCTGAAACCGAATGGCCGAGCTCCTGCAGTGTTTCCTGCAAGCCTGCGGTGCGGTAGGCATCCGGCCCCATGAGACAGCCGCGCTGACCGGCGCCTTCGTCCACGGGCGCTCCGACCAGTACAATCTGTTTTTCAACGACGTTCACGGCCTGCTCCGACCCAAATTCCGACTGTCAGAAGTGTGCTGAAACGCCGCGGCGGAGTAAATCCGGACACTTGATCAAAAGAGCAGCCAAATTTATCATTTTGGTAGCTTCAATTGATCGGAATGGAACAATGGACGATCTGGATCTTCGGTTGATCTCGCTTCTGCGTCATGATGGGCGAAGATCGGTGTCCGAATTGGCAGGTGATCTGAAAGTTTCGCGTGCCACAGTACGATCGCGGATGGAAAAGCTGGTCGACACCGGAGAAATACTCGGCTTTACCGCCGTTCTTCGCGACGACTGGCGCGACCTGCCGATCCGCGCGGTAACGCTCGTGGTGGTGGACGGCCACAACACCGAACCGGTGATCCGCTCGCTCAGCGCGATGACGGAAGTTCGCGCGATCCATTCCACAAACGGCAAGTGGGATCTGGTACTGGACGTGGCCACCCGTGATCTTGCCGCCTTTGACGATGCGCTCAACCGCATTCGGTTGATCGAGGGCATTACCGGCACAGAAACCAGCCTGCTTCTGACCACCCGCAAGGGACCCGCGGTTTCCGCCAGCGAGTTCAAGGATGTTCTGGGCTAGAAGTGCCGGTCTTGGCATCTCCATCGTCATCCGGCTCGCAAATCGGGTCGCCCCGCTGTCGTTCGCGGATTAAGATCAGAGCGGACTGCAAGATCAGCATGAAGACACCACCATGACCAAAGCGCTCGACCTTACCAGCCTGACGTCCGAACCGACGCCGATCTCCATCGGCGAAGAGGCTGCGCAGAACTATGACGTTGTTCGCCGTACCTTGAAGAGGATCACCGAAGACTGGCGCGAGCAACCCTCGCTGGACCAGCTTGCCAAGGAGGCCGGCCTCCAGCCCATTCAGCTGCAACGGGTGTTTTCGCGCTGGGCCGGGCTGACGCCGAAGCAGTTCCTGCAGGCAATCACGCTGGATCATGCCAAGGCCTTGTTGCGCGAGTCCGCCAGTGTTCTGGACGCCACCTACGAGGTGGGCCTGTCCGGTTCGGGCCGACTGCACGACCTCTTCGTCACCCACGAAGCCATGACGCCCGGCGATTACCGCAATCGCGGCGCCGGCCTTTCGATTGCCTACGGGTTTCATCCCTCTCCGTTCGGCCAGGTCTTGGTGATGGCCACCGACAAGGGGCTGGCCGGTCTCGGATTTGCCGATCCGGGCGACGAAACCTCCGCCCTGGAAGACATGTGCGAGCGCTGGCCTGCGGCCGCGTTCGTTCAGGATCAGGAAGCAACAGCCCAATTTGCCCGGCGCGTCTTCGATCCCAAAAAGTGGCAGGAGGACCAGCCGCTCAACATCGTTATGATAGGGACCGATTTTGAAATAAGGGTCTGGCAAACCCTGTTGAAGATCCCGATGGGCAAGGCGACCACCTATTCCGACATTGCCGCCTGCCTCGGCAATCCGAAGGCGTCCCGCGCCGTGGGCTCTGCCGTCGGCCGCAATCCGCTCTCCTTCGTCGTGCCTTGCCACCGAGTGCTTGCCAAGGGTGGCAAACTTGGCGGGTACCACTGGGGCCTCACCCGCAAACGCGCCATCCTCGGCTGGGAAAGCGGCTTGTCGGGGCCGGTGTTGGAGTGTGTTTGAGGGGGAAGTGTAATCGTGCCTTTGGAAAACCCGCAGTCAGATCCTTAACCGGTAAATACCGGGCAGGTCCCCCACCCCTAACCCCTCCCCACAAGGGGGAGGGGGATACCGCCGGAAGCGATGCCAGCATCGAAACATCGAACAAACGCAGTTGGAAAATATTCGGAAGTCCCACGAAGCAGAGCCTCGTTCCCTTCCCCCTTGTGGGGAAGGGTTAGGGATGGGGGTAAACGGCGCAGCCGTGAAACGCACTCAATCAGTCCAGATTCAGCCTTCTCCGAATATCGAGCACTACACCTTCCAGGTTCTCATGAACCTCCAAGGACGAATAGCGCAGGATCTGAAATCCTTCCGCGCCCAGCCAAGCGGCGCGTCGTTGATCATGTTGCAGTTGGTCTGGCTGATCGTGAATATCGCCATCAATCTCGATCACGACCTTGCTTGAGAAAATGACAAGGTCTGCCACATACGGCCCGATCGGCGCCTGGCGCCGGACATGGATGTCGTCGGCCTTCAGCTCTCGCAACGCACGCCATAAGGATTTTTCGCCCTGGGTTTGGTTTAGACGAAGCTTCCTGGCAAGCTCTCTCGTGCTTGCGTCGATGTGTGTCGGTGCCAAGTTTGCCTGGTCCTAAAACACCGGCCCCTTCGGCATCGGATAATTGCCGGTGATTTCCCAGCCGAAAGCGGCCATGCGTTCGGCGGCCATGGGCGTGACGTCGCCGGTGATCAGGAAATCGACACCCGTCGGCGGGAAGGGCAAGGTGCCGAGGCCTTCGTGAAGGGCGGAGAATGTCTGTGCCACGGTCTGTGTCCAGGCCACATGATCGAAAGGCATGACGATGGCTGCAATGCCGTCACGGCGCAGGGCGACCGGAATACCGGAAACCAGCTTGATATCGCCCAGCGGTGAAACCGTTCTGTTGTAGGTTTCCATGAGAACCACGCGGCGAAGCTGGAAATAGGCAAGATCGCGGCTGTCCGCATCGGCGGCCTTTTCGGCAAGCAGGTACAGGTCCTTCACGCCGGGCATGGCCTGCATCTGGTAGGCGATCGCGGCTTTCTCGGCTGCCGTGTAGAACGGATTGCCAATGAGTTTTGCATTGGTCACTTCCGGGACACCAACCTCGCGCAGAACGCTGGCAGTGCGCTCCTGCAGCTCGGTTGAGGTGCTGTCGACAATGAGATTGCGGAAATTGTCCGCCTGGCGCGCTGCGTTGACGATGATGCCACCCGGCAGGAGGCTGGTTATCGCACTCACCGTCCAGCTGCCCGCCGTGGTGACGCTGGCAGTTTCGTCGAGCTTTTCCGACAGCGGTCGGTAGAATGTATAGGGATCGACACCGACGCTGACCGCAAGTTCCCTGCGGGCCTTGGCCTGGCCGGTGATCGACTTGGCCAGCTCCGCCGGGGAGCCGCCCTTGCCACTGACGGCGGCCTCGACACCCTTGGTGAGACGGCCGAACATACGGCCGACGCCGGAGACGGTGTTCTTGGCTGTTCCGACGGGATCGGTCACCGTGCTCTCAACGAATTCGACCGGCTTCATGGCCGCCTGCTTGAGGCCGTCGACGAAGCTGGCGTCATTCTTCAGGCTGTCGAGCGCAATCAGCACCTGGATTTCGTGGAGACGCAGCTTGAGCAAGCCGTCGCCTTCGATCTGCTCCACGCCGAGATCTGTCTGGACCTGATAGATCCGCAGGAACCCGTCGCCGCGCACCGGCGAAAGCACTGCATAACCGGGCCCAAGCTCCTTGCCGTCCAGAACGGTGGCCGGATCCTGCTCCGGCGGCGTTTCGTATTGTTCGGTGAGCGCACTGGCAGGCACGGTCAGCAGCAGGGCGCCCAGGAAAACTCCTGCAAGCGCTGAACGAAAGGTTTCAAAACCGAACATGCAAGGCCTCCTCGGGCAGAGGCCGGTGACGCCTCAGACCGGTGCCAGACCGCTGCGCGCCAGGACTTCACCGGCCAGATACAGCGACCCGCAGATCAGAATCCGGGGGGGTTCGCCGTCTATTGCCGCACAAGCTGCCACATCTGCCAGCGCTGCGTCCAGTGATTGAAACGGCGTAGCTTCAAGTCCCGCACACCGGGCGAGATCGGCCAGGTCTTCCGGCGTCCTGGCGGTGGTCGTAGTGGTGATCGGAACCGTGCCGACATGGCGCACCAGACCGTGGAACGGACGGAAGAAGCCAACCGGATCCTTGGTCGTCAGCATGCCGGACACGAGGTAGAGCGGGCGGGGAGCGCGCTCTTCCTGTTCGCCCATGAACTGGGCGATGGAAATGCCTGCACCCGGATTGTGACCACCATCGACCCAGACTTCCGAGCCCTCCGGGCACAGCTCGTGCAGCGCGCCGCTGGTGATCGGCTGCAACCGGCCGGGCCAGTTGACCGTCTTCAAACCATGGGCAATCGTGTCGCCGTCCGGCAGCATGCCCGCCGCTTTCAGCGTCGCGATGGCGACAGCCGCATTGGAAAACTGATGACGGCCGCCAAGCACGGGGACGGGCAGGTCGATCAGCTCATCCTCGTCCTGAAACGCCATCCGGCCCTGATCTTCCTGGGCGGCAAAGTCCTGTCCGAATATGTCGAGCGGCGCCTTGTTGCGGGCTGCCTGGCGCGAGATGGTTGCCATGGCCCCGTCTTCCTGCGCGGCGCAGATGACCGGCACGCCTGGCTTGATGATGCCTGCCTTTTCCGCAGCGATCACCGAAAGGTCGTCACCCAGGAATTTCTCATGATCCATGGAAACCTGGGTGATCACCGTGGCAAGCGGCCGGTCGATGACGTTGGTGGCATCAAGACGCCCGCCAAGACCGACTTCAAGCAGCAGCACATCGGCGGGATGCTCCGCGAACAGCAGGAAGGCCGCTGCGGTGGTGATCTCGAAAAAGGTGATTTCCTCACCGCCATTGGCTTCCTCGCAGCGGTGCAATGCCTCGTAGAGGACCGGATCGGAGACGAACTTGCCATCCGAGCCGAGGCGTATGCGCTCGTTGAAGGAGACCAGATGCGGCGAGGTGTAGACGTGGCAGCGTTTTCCGGAAGCTTCCAGGATCGCCCGCATGGTGGCGGTGACCGAGCCCTTGCCGTTGGTGCCGGCAACATGAATCACCGGTGGCAGGCGGCGTTCGGGATGACCGAGCGCTTCCAGCAGGCGGTACATGCGTCCGAGCGAGAGATCTATCTCCTTCGGATGCAACGCCAGCAAACGGTCCAGAATTTTCGTGATTTGATCCAAGGCGCCCTCCGCAGGGTCCCTTTTTCCCGGTTGCGTTTGACTTACGCCTTTACGGGAAGGCCGCCCGCGAGACAAGCGGACAGCCCGTAAATGTCGTCTCAGGCCGCTTTCGCGACGTATTCGTGTAACGAAGCTGCCTAGCTGGCAGCTTCCGCTTCCTTGGCGGGCTCTGCTGCCGTTTCGGCAGGCTTGGCTTCTGCTTCCGGCGCCTGCTCCTTCGGCGCCTCGAGCTTCGGCAGCTCGACTTCGCGCTTCATCAGGATGCCGCAGATGCGGGTCAGTGTTTCCTTCATCTTCTGGCGCGGCACCACCATGTCGATCATGCCGTGGTCGAGAAGATATTCGGCGGTCTGGAAATCGTCCGGCAGCTTTTCACGCACGGTCTGTTCGATGACGCGCCGTCCGGCAAACCCGATCTGGGCGCCCGGTTCGGCAATATGCACATCGCCAAGCATGGCGTAGGAGGCCGAAACGCCGCCCGTGGTGGGATTGGTCAGGACAACGATGTAGGGCAGTCCCGCCTCGCGCAGCATCTGCACACCGACCGTGGTGCGCGGCATCTGCATCAGCGACAGAATACCTTCCTGCATGCGCGCACCGCCGGAAGCGGCAAACATGACGAAGGGTGTCTTGTCTTCGACGGCTTTCAGCATGCCGGCAAGGATTGCCTCGCCCGCGGCCATACCAAGCGACCCGGCGATGAAATCGAAATTCTGGACGGCGATGGTCAGCGGCATGCCGTTGACCTGACCCTGGGCCACGATCACCGCTTCGTTCTCGCCGGACTTGGTGCGGGCTTCCTTCAGCCGGTCGGAATAGCGCTTGCTGTCGCGGAACTTGTGCGGGTCGGCATGCACTTCCGGGGTATCGACCTCGGTGTATTTGCCGCCGTCGAAGAGTGCCTCGACGCGCTTGCGCGCCGGAATGCGCATGTGGTGACCGGAATTCGGGATTACCCAGAGATTGGCTTCCAGATCCCGATGAAACACCATTTCACCGGTTTCCGGACACTTGATCCAAAGGTTTTCCGGAACTTCGCGCTTCTTCCAAAGATCACGGATCTTGGGGCGTACGATAGAATTGATCCAGTTCACGTCAAACGCGTCCCGCTACTCGAGTTACCATTGGACGGAGATATGGGGTCCGTCCCAAATCCTTCAATTGTGACCAGCCTTCAGGCCGGCCAGTCAGGCTGTTCTTGACCGGGCGCAGCCGGAAGCCAGGTCGGACACCAGATCCACGACGGCCTGCACGGTTTTGTCGGTCGCCTTGCCGGCCTCGTCGAGGCTGTCGCGAATGGCGCTGACCAGAACCGACCCGACCACGACACCATCGGCATCCTTGCCGATCTCCGCCGCCTGGTCTGCAGTCTTCACGCCGAAACCGACGGCAACGGGCAGGTTCGTGTGCCCCTTGATCCGCTTCACCGCGGTCGACACCCGGCCGGTGTCGGCGATATTCGCACCGGTGATGCCAGTCACGGAGACGTAATAAACGAAACCGGAAGTGTTGGCCAGAACGGCGGGCAGACGCTTGTCGTCAGTGGTCGGTGTTGCAAGGCGGATAAAGTTGAGACCGGCTTCCAGAGCCGGAATGCACAATTCATCGTCAGCCTCTGCCGGAATATCGACGATGATGAAACCGTCCACACCGGCATCCTTGGCAACCTGAACGAAAACCTTCGGGTCCCGCACGTAGATCGGATTGTAATAGCCCATCAGGATGATCGGCGTGTCCTGATCCTGCTTGCGGAACTCCCGCACCATGTCCAGGGTCTTGTCCATGGTGTGACCCGCCGCCAGGGCGCGCTGGTTACCGAGCTGAATCGGGATGCCTTCGGCCATCGGGTCGGAAAAAGGCATGCCAAGTTCGATGACGTCGGCACCGGCTGCCGGGAGGGCGTTCAGAAGAGCTTGAGAGGTCTGCAGATCCGGATCGCCTGCGGTGATAAAGGTGACCAAGGCCGGCCTACCGGCATCCGCACAAGCTTTAAAACGGCGGTCGATACGCGTATCCGTCATTCACTGCTACCCTTTTTCGCGCCAACCGGGACCCTCCGGGGCGTTTCCGTTTCAGCGATGTACGGGGGCAGCGCGTGCAATGTCAATCTGTCTCATGCAGATTCGGGGCATCCGGACGCGGTCCGAACCCGGGACGTTACCGGCTCGGATAGTCGATCAGGCCAATCGCGCGCAGGGCGGCATCTGCCCGATAGACATGCTCGCTGCCCATGGGCTTCGCCCGGCCGGCACGCGTGAACGGGTTTCCGGCACCGCGAAACACGGTGGCGAGGGGCGCTGCCGACGGCGCGCTGATGTGGAGGGCCTGCAAGGTGCTCATCTCAAAAACCAAAAAAGACGGATGCCGCGATCCTGAATCGCAATCGGGCCGCAGCTTATGGTTTTTTTGCAGTGCAGCAAGCTGTGCGAATGCAAGTCAGCCCCGCGTTGAACGCATGGCTGCTCCACCAAATACGCACAAATTGCGCCTAGAAAAATGCACTCCGTGCACTTATTCTAAAAGGACAAGTGAGCCACCAAACAAATAAGGAGCTGAAAATGGCCCATTCCCTGTTTGAACCTGCTCCCGAGCCTTTCACCGAAAAGCTTTGGCGCCGCATGAAGGATCTTCATCTGGGTTTTGCCCAGCGCACGGATCTTGCCGACATGTCTTCCGGGCAAACCGATCCGGCACTGGCACATCAGGCGACCGGTCTGGACGCCCGGGGCCGTCAGCAATTGCTGGAAGCCATGTTGACGGCAAAACCCATTGCGATGCGGCCACGTGCAGCGTTCAAGCGCAGCGCCTGAGCAGAAGCAGCCTCAACGCCGGTTGAAATGACGGGCGAAGGCGCGGCTGGTGATTTCGCTGCGCTCTAGTCCGAGATCGGCAAGCTGGGCGTCGTTGAGGTGGTTCATGCGGTTGATTTCGCCGGCAACCCTGCGGGACGCACGAAGGTCGCGGACAAAGCCGGTCAGAAGATCGAAGGCCATTTCGGAGTTTCCTCAAGCGGGCGGCAATCGCGCCGCATCTGTTTCATTCGCGGCTGATTTAGTCTTTCCCGGCGGATTCACAACGCACAAGAATGCATTGCAGCATTTCCAAAGTGAGTGGGCTGGTTAATCGGGTCTTCACCTACGGAGGACACCCTGGGCAAATGCCGTGAAACCTTTGGCCCACTCATTTCCAGTACGGGTATGAATTTACGCAAAGTCAGTTCAAAATTTACCGGATTGACAAGCTGCAACGCGCGCAGGCCAAGGATCTGCGCTGACGCTCGTCCGTCGTGACACTCTGGAGAAAAACCAAACAAAAACCGCGCACCTTGCGGTACGCGGTTTCTCGAAAGTCCGTTTGAAGCGGGCTGTTACAGATCGAAGCCCAGCATCTGACCAACGGCGAAGACGTCCTTGTCACCGCGGCCGCACAGGTTCATGACGATGATCTGATCCTTGTCCATCTGCGGTGCCAGCTTCACCACATGGGCCAGCGCGTGTGATGGTTCCAGTGCCGGAATGATGCCTTCGACGCGGGTCAGCATCTGGAAAGCGTCCAGCGCCTCGTCGTCCATGATAGGCACATATTCCACGCGGCCGATTTCCTTGAGCCAGGAATGCTCGGGCCCGATGCCCGGATAGTCGAGCCCGGCGGAAATGGAATGTCCTTCCAGGATCTGGCCGTCCTCGTCCTGCAGCAGATAGGTGCGGTTGCCATGCAGCACGCCCGGTTTGCCGGCGGTCAGCGAAGCGCAGTGCTCTTCACCCTGAAGACCGCGGCCGCCCGCTTCGACGCCGTAGATCTTGACGTCGTTGTCGTCGAGGAACGGATGGAACAGACCGATGGCATTGGACCCGCCTCCGACAGCGGCGACCAGAGCGTCCGGCAGACGACCTTCGGCTTCCATCATCTGCTCGCGCAGTTCCTTGCCGATCACGGACTGGAAATCCCGCACCATTTCCGGATAGGGGTGCGGACCTGCGGCAGTGCCGATCAGGTAATAGGTGTCCTCGACATTGGTTACCCAGTCGCGCAACGCCTCGTTCATGGCGTCTTTCAGAGTGCCGGCGCCTGCGGTTACCGGAACGATTTCAGCACCTAGCAGCTTCATGCGGAAGACATTTGGCTTCTGCCGCTCCACGTCGGTCTTGCCCATGTAGACAACGCAGGGCAGGCCGAACCGGGCGCACACGGTCGCGGTCGCGACACCATGCTGGCCGGCGCCCGTCTCGGCGATGATCCGGGTCTTGCCCATGCGCTTGGCAAGCAGGATCTGGCCGATGCAGTTGTTGATCTTGTGGGAGCCGGTGTGGTTCAGCTCGTCGCGCTTGAAGTAGATCTTCGCGCCGCCGAGTTCCTTGGTCAGGCGCTCAGCGAAATAGAGCGGCGACGGCCGGCCGGTATAATGCTTGTTCAGCGACTCGATCTCGGCCTTGAAAGCCGGATCGTTCTTGGCATCCTTGTAATGCTGCTCCAGGTCCAGGATCAGCGGCATCAGCGTTTCGGCGACATAGCGGCCACCGAAAATACCGAAATGCCCGCGATCGTCCGGACCGGTCCGGATGCTGTTTGCCAGTTCGTTCACGCGTTTACTCCTTCACCCGGGCTTCAGCCCGGCACCTTGACGCCCTTGGCAGCCGCCAAGAATGCGCGAATGAGATCACTGTCCTTGACGCCCTTTGCCCGCTCGACGCCGGAGGAAACATCCACCTCGCTGACGCCGCTCAAACGGATCGCTTCAGTGACGTTGTCCGGATCAAGTCCTCCGGAAAGCATGAAGGGCTTCTTCAGGTCAAGGTCTTTCAAGATCGTCCAGTCATAGGACACGCCGTTGCCGCCCGGCAGGTCCGAGCCCGCCGGCGGCTTGGCATCGAACAGCAGGCGATCGGCAACCACTGCGTAGTAATGCGCCTGTTCCAGGTCCGAGCGATCGGAGATCGGGATCGCCTTCATGACCTTGGTGCCCTGCATCACCTTGGCCGCTGCCAGGGCTTCAGGGGCTTCCTCGCCATGGAACTGGAACGTATCGGGCTTGACCAGCTCATTGATGCGCGACAGGCCGTCGAGCTCCATGTTGACGGTCACCGCCACGATTTCCGCCCGGCCGCGGGCCATATCGGCCAGCCGGCAGGCCTGGCTCAGCGACACATGGCGCGGACTTTTCGGGTAGAACATCAACCCGACCATATCCGCCCCGGCATCTAGCGCCGCCGCCATTGTGTCCTCGGTCGAAAGACCGCAGATTTTGACTTTTATATCCGACATGGTTTCGAGGTATCGCCGTTGGGGCAGAGTTTGTCAAAAGAGATTGCGTCATCCGATGGGAAAAGGCGCAATCACGCTCCATCCCTGCCGAGCGAATTGCAACTTGGGCGCGAAGAGCCACCGGACTTTGGTTTCCCATGTGTGTTGCGGCGGCGCTTTGGGCTCCCCGATCCCGGATCTTCGCTGCGCTACGTCCGGGATGACGACTGAGAGATCAAGGTAGTTGTTACTGATTTAGAACCAGATAGAGATCCTGCCAGTCCGGGTTCATCTTCTCGATCAGATCGAATTTCCATTGTCGGCGCCAACGCTTGATCTGTTTTTCACGGGCAATCGCAGCCCCGGTCTCTTCGTGCTGTTCGTACCAGACCAGAGATTTCGTTCCGTATCGGTTGGAAAAGCCCTCAATCAGACCTTCACGGTGCTCGTA
The DNA here is from genome assembly GCF_054658235.1 of Roseibium sp. LAB1. NCBI lineage: Bacteria > Pseudomonadati > Pseudomonadota > Alphaproteobacteria > Hyphomicrobiales > Stappiaceae > Roseibium > Roseibium sp. LAB1. Next base: position 156,756 of record NZ_BAAGIB010000003.1, read on the forward strand.
AATCCGGCGGGCCAAGTCCGTCGTCACGCCCGTGTAAAGAGTTTCGAACGGTCGCGAGGCGAGGATATAGACCCAGGCTGTCAAACGATGGTCACTCCGGGTTTCGAGAGGTTGGTTGGCTCCCCGATCCCGGATCTTCGCTGCGCTGCGTCCGGGATGACGACGACAGGTCTGGTAGAAACCTTTCAGCCGTCATCCCGGGCAAGCAAAGCGCGACCCGGGATCGGGGAGCCCCTAATCCAACCAAGTAACAAACCACCTCACGTCACATTGAACGCCGCGATGGCGGCCATGTTGACGATGTCGCTGTCCTTGGCGCCCAGGGGCACGATCTGGATCGACTTGTCGAAACCGACCAGCAGCGGGCCGATGACCGTAGCGCCGCCCAGTTCCTGCAGCATCTTTGTGGAGATGGATGCGGAGTGGAACGCCGGCATGACCAGAACATTTGCCGGACCGGACAGGCGGCAGAACGGATAAGCGGCCATTCGGTCCATGTTGAGCGCGATGTCGGCGGCCATTTCTCCGTCGAATTCGAAATCGACCCGGCGCCGTTCGAGGATCTTGACCGCCTCGATGACTTTCTCGGACCGTTCGCCCTTTGGATGGCCGAAGGTGGAATAGGCCAGCATTGCGACGCGTGGCTCGTAGCCGAACTTGCGCGCAACATGAGCGGCTTCCTCGGCGATGTCGGCCAGTTCCTCCGATGTCGGCATGTCGATAACCGCAGTATCGGCAATGAGCACGGTGCGGCCGCGGGCGAGCGCCAGCGAGACGCCGATGACGCGGTGCCCCGGCTTGGGATCGATGGTTGCCTTGACCGTATCGAGAGCAACGGAATAGTTCCGCGTCACACCGGTGACCATGGCATCCGCATCGCCCCGTGCGACCATGATGGCACCCCAGTAGTTGCGGTCGTTGTTGACCATGCGCTGGCAGTCGCGCAGCAGGTACCCCCGGCGCTGCAAACGGCCATAGAGATATTGCGCGTAATCGCTGTTGCGATTGGACAGCCGCGCGTTCTGGATGGAAAGGCCCGGTCGGTCGATGTCGATGCCGGCCCGCTCGGCCATCGCCTTGATCTCGTCCTCGCGACCGATCAGGATGGCTTCTCCGAGGCCCTGCGACACGAAGCTCGTCGCGGCGCGGATGACCGGTTCTTCCTCACCTTCGGCGAAGACAACACGCTTGGGCTGCTGGCGCACCTTGGAGAAGATCCGCTGCAAGGTGCCGGCGACAGGATCGCGGCGGGCGGAGAGCTGATGCTTGTAGGTCTCCATGTCGACGATCGGCTTGCGGGCGACGCCGGAATCCATTGCAGCCTGGGCGACCGCGGGCGGGATGGTGTGGATCAGGCGCGGATCGAAGGGCACCGGAATGATGTATTCCGGGCCAAATTTCGGCCGGTTGCCGCGATAGGCAGCGGCGACTTCGTCCGGCACTTCCTCGCGCGCCAGTTCCGCAAGGGCATGCGCACAGGCAACCTTCATGGCATCGTTGATGGTGGTGGCCTGAACGTCGAGCGCGCCGCGGAAAATATAGGGAAAGCCGAGCACGTTGTTGACCTGGTTCGGATAGTCAGAACGTCCGGTCGCGACAATCGCATCGTCGCGCACTTCGGCGGCCTCTTCCGGCGTGATTTCGGGATCCGGGTTGGCCATGGCGAAGATGATCGGGTTCGGCGCCATCACCCGCAGCATGTCGGGTGTCAATGCGCCCTTTGCCGACACGCCGAAGAAGACATCGGCACCCTTCATCGCATCGTAAAGCGAGCGTGCCTTGGTTTCGACCGCGTGGGCGGACTTCCACTGGTTCATGCCTTCTTCGCGACCCTTGTAGATGACACCCTTGGTGTCGCACAGGGTAACGTTCTCGTGCGGAATGCCCATGGCCTTGACGAGTTCGATACAGGCAATGCCTGCCGCGCCCGCGCCGTTGCAGACCACTTTCGTGTCCTTCATGTCGCGCCCGGTCAGGTGCAGGGCATTGATAAGGCCCGCCGCCGCGATGATTGCCGTGCCGTGCTGGTCGTCATGAAAGACAGGAATGTTCATCAGTTCGCGCAGGCGCTGCTCGATGATGAAACAGTCCGGCGCCTTGATGTCCTCCAGGTTGATCCCGCCGAACGAAGGGCCGAGGTAGCGGACGGCATTGATGAATTCATCGACTTCTTCGGTATCGATTTCCAGATCGATGGAATCGACATCGGCGAAGCGCTTGAACAGAACCGCCTTGCCTTCCATCACCGGCTTGGACGCAAGCGCCCCCAGATTACCCAGGCCCAGAATGGCCGTGCCGTTGGAAATCACCGCGACCATGTTGCCCTTGGTGGTGTAGTCGTAGGCCCGGCTGGGGTCTTCCGCGATCGACCGGACCGGCACAGCCACACCGGGCGAATAGGCCAGCGACAGATCGCGCTGGGTCGCCATCGGTTTGGTCGGCGCAATTTCCAGCTTCCCTGGGCGGCCTTCCTGATGGAATTGCAGCGCTTCCTGGTCGGTGAAGCTGACATTGGTCTTGGTCGGTTTCTTGTCGGCGGACATGGTTTGGACGTTTCCTCTTGCGCGCTCTCTTTACGGTGCGGGAGCACGACCTTATCCCCTGGAAAATGAAGCCTCAAGCCAAGATGGAATAGGCCCTTGGTGGAATGGCCCGCTCAGTTTGCTAGGTATCAGGCATGAGTGGACAGAGCGCGCAAGAAATCACCCCGGCGGACAGCAAGGTCACGCCAATGATGGCCCAGTTCCTGGAGATCAAGGCTGCCAATCCCGACAGCCTGCTGTTCTACCGGATGGGCGATTTCTACGAACTGTTTTTCGAGGACGCGGAAGTCGCCTCCGCTGCACTCGGCATCACGCTGACCAAGCGCGGCAAGCACCAGGGCGCTGACATCCCCATGTGCGGCGTACCGGTGCATGCGGCCGACGACTATCTCAACAAGCTGATCGCCAAGGGGCACCGGGTGTCCGTTTGCGAACAGACGGAAGATCCGGCCGAGGCCAAGAAACGCGGCTCCAAATCCGTCGTCCGGCGCGATGTCGTGCGTCTCGTAACCCCGGGAACGCTGACGGAAGAACGCCTGCTGGACGCGGGGACCAACAACTACCTGATGGCATTGACCCGGTTGAAGGGCGGATCGCTGGACGGCAGTGCGGTCTATGGTCTTGCCTGGATCGACATGTCGACCGGATCCTTCCAGGTGTCGGAGACCGATCACCAGCGCCTTGCCGCGGACCTTGCCCAGGTTTCCCCGCGCGAACTGATCCTGTCCGACAATCTGTTGCAGGAAAGCGAATTGCGCCTGACAGCCGAGCAGGCGGGCGGTGCACTGTCACCGGTGCCGCGTGCCTTTTTTGACAGTTCCACCGCAACGGACCGGCTCGCGCATTACTTCGGCGTGAAGACCCTCGACGGCTTCGGCACCTTCAGCAGGGCCGAGCTTTCGGCCGCCGCCGGCATTCTTGCCTATGTGGAAAAGACCCAGCTCGGCGAACGCCCGCCACTGGATCCGCCCGTGCGCGAGGCCGGGGCCGGGCGCATGCTGATCGATCCGGCGACCCGGGCCAACCTCGAGCTTTCCCGAACACTTTCAGGTGAAAAGCAGGGCTCGCTGCTGGCAACGATAGACCGCACGGTGACAGGCGGCGGCTCGCGCCTGCTGGCCAGCCGTCTGGCCGGGCCGCTGATCAATGTCGATGCCATCCAGCACCGGCACGACGGTGTCGCGTTCTTCCTTGAAAACGAGATCATGCGCGAAGGCCTGCGCCAGACGCTGAAGGGCGCTCCCGACATGGCCCGGGCCCTGTCGCGGATCGCGCTCAACCGGGGCGGGCCGCGCGATATCCTGTCGGTTGCCCAGGGCCTTGAGGCCGCACGGGCGGTGCTCGACCAGACCAGCGCGACCGCCGGAACAATCCCGGTGGAAATCGCGGCCGCGCGCGCCAGCCTGGAACAGGCGCCGCACGATCTTGGCAGTGAACTGACGACCGCCCTGAAAGACGAGCCGCCTCTGCTGAAACGCGATGGCGGCTTCATCGCCACCGGCTACAACGCCGACCTCGACGAGTTGCGGTCCCTGCGCGACGAAAGCCGAAAGGTGATCGCGAAACTTCAAGCCGAGTACTCGGAAGAACTCGGCCTGCGCTCACTGAAGATCAAGCACAACAATGTGCTCGGCTGGTTCATCGAAGCACCGTCCGCGCAGACGGAAAAGCTGACTGCCGATCCCGGGCGGTTCATCCATCGCCAGACCATGGCCGGCGCCATGCGCTTTACCACGACGGAGCTGGCGGATCTGGAATCGAAGATCGCCAGTGCCGGCGAACGCTCGCTTGCCATCGAGCTGGAAATCTTCGACCGGCTGGCGAAGGCGATCATCGACGCGGGTGAAGCGATCAAGGCGGCCGCCCACGGCCTCAGCATTCTGGATGTTTCGGCCGCGCTGGCCAAACTCGCCCAGGAAGAGAACTACGTCCGGCCGGTGGTCGACGACAGCCGTGCCTTCGACATCAAGGGTGGCCGCCACCCGGTGGTCGAAAAGGCACTGAAGAAATCCGGCGGTGACAGCTTTGTTGCCAACGATGCCAATCTCGGTCCGGAAGCGGACGAGGATATCGGCCACATCTGGCTGATCACCGGTCCGAACATGGCCGGTAAGTCGACTTTCCTGCGCCAGAATGCGCTGATTGCCGTTCTGGCCCAGATGGGTGGTTATGTTCCGGCCGCTGCGGCCCATATCGGCGTGGTCGACAGATTGTTCTCGCGCGTCGGCGCTGCCGACGATCTTGCGCGCGGGCGTTCCACCTTCATGGTGGAAATGGTCGAAACCGCCGCAATTCTCAATCAGGCGGGCGACCGCTCTCTTGTGATCCTCGACGAGATCGGCCGCGGCACAGCGACGTTCGACGGCCTGTCGATCGCCTGGGCCACCATCGAACACCTACACGAGGTCAACAGGTCCCGCGCCCTGTTTGCGACCCACTATCACGAGCTGACCGCCCTTTCGGCAAAGCTGGCCCGCCTTTCCAATGCCACCGTCTCGGTGAAGGAATGGAAAGGCGACGTCATCTTCCTGCATGAGATCGTTCCCGGTGCGGCCGACCGGTCCTACGGCATTCAGGTGGCCAAGCTGGCGGGCCTGCCAGGATCGGTTGTCGAGCGCTCCAAACAGGTGCTCAGCCAGCTGGAAGAGCAGGACCGGCGCTCTCCAACCGAAAGCCTGATCGATGAGCTGCCTCTTTTCGCCAGCCTGACAGCACCGGCGCCCAGCGCACCGGGCGGCTTCTCGGAACCCGATCCTGTCGCCGTGGCCCTGGAGGCGATCAATCCGGACGACATGACCCCGCGCGAAGCGTTGGAGGCACTTTACCGGCTGAAGACCCTGCGAGTGCTCCCGGACGACTAGGTTGCCTCGAGGCGCTGTTTGCACAATGCCTCGGCATGAAGATGTGAGAGAAGCTTTTCCTGAAACAGGTCGCGCAACCGGTTCACCCGTATCTTGAGCAAGTGGTAGTGCTGTCTCGGCGGGATGGGCGGATTGTTTCGACACGCGCATCCCTTCAAAAAAACCGGTGACGGACCGATACAACCCAGTTAGGTTGCATTTCTTGCTTAATTCACTTTTCCGGCGATAGTCATGTTGTCCCTCCTGCAACTGCCCCGACAGGCATTGCTGATCCTGCTGCTTCAATTCACCAACAGCCTCGGCGTTTCGGCGCTGGTGCCGCTGATGAGTTTTTTCATTGTGGAAGGGCTTGGCGCCGACCCCTGGCAGGTGGGGCTCTATTCCGGCCTGGTGATGCCGCTGACGCTGACCGTCAACCGATGGGCGGGCGAGCGACTGGACAACCGCTTTCCGGTCAAGAGCCTGCTGGTCGTTTCCGTCATTGCCTATATCACGCTGGCCGCGCTGCTGACCCAGATCAGCAGCCTCGTAATGCTACTCGTCCTGATCGCACCCCTGATGAGCCTTTCCAACATGGGCGCAGGCATTGTCTTCACCTTCGGCCGCCTTTACGCAGAACAGCAAGGCATGGATGTCGCCAGGGTCAATTCCTGGCTCCGGATGATGGTTTCGATGGCCTGGATGGTTGGGCCGGCGGTCTCTTTTTCACTCGTAGCAGCTTTCGGCTTTGCCGCTGCCTTCCTGTGTGCGCTGGCAATCGGTTTGGTTTACCTGACGCTTTGGTATGTCGTCATTCCCGCAGATTTCAGGTCGACACGGGAGCGCTCCAAGACCAACGGCAAGGCGCCGATCAACTGGGGGCTCCAGATCGCCGGGCTGACCTGTCTTGGCTTCGTCATCACCAATTCGCTGTTCGTCTCGGCAATGCCGCTGTTCTTCGTGCAGGAAACTCATCTGCCCGGCGCGACGCCCGGCCTGGCGCTTTCCGTGAAATGCCTGCTGGAGGTTTTCGTCATCTTCGGCTCGGTGCGCCTTGCCGAGCGCATCGGCATTCGGCAGGTGCTGATGCTGGCTGCCTGCCTTGCCGCGATCAGCATGGTGCTGTTTGCCCAGGTGACGGCTCTCTGGCAGGTGCTGACAATCGCGGTTCTGGAGGGGACCTACTATGGCCTGTTTGCCGGTGTCGCGATCAGCTTCGTTCAGAGCTTTGCCCCGGACCGACCGGGCCGGGCAACGGCGGTCTACATGAACAGCCTGTTTCTGGGCGGCATGATCGGCAGCATTTCGATGGGTTTCATTGCCAGCGCGGCAAGCTTTCAGACCGTGCTCTACACCGCAGCGCTGTCGGCAACCGCGGCCCTGGTCGTTTTGCTTGCAACGTTCAAGGTTCAGCCCAAAGCGATAGAAGAAGGAGCCTAGACACCGCCTGCCTTGGCGACGGACAGCGCATTTGCTATTGCACCGGCGAAACTCGTTCTGTCATCGGGATTTAGGAAATTGCCGAGATCGACCTTCTCGCCGCGGCTGAGAAGGGTCACCTTGACGACCCCTTCGTCCTCGATCCGGTCCACCGTCAGGCGGACCCAGAAGGGATTGAACCGGTATTCCTGATACTTCTTGCCCGGACCGACCTTGCGGATCGCGATCTCGTGCCGGGAGACGACCACTTCCTCGTATGTTCGCGCGGAATGGTAGTTCAACCGGAAGGCAAACCAGAGCAGGGCGACGTCAAGGCCGAAGAAACCGAAAACCGGCCAGGCGCCGATACGCAGAAACAGAATGCCGGCGACGAAACTGACCGCGCCGAAGAAGCACATGAGAACCAGAAACCCGTTTGGCCCCAAAGACCGGTGGGGGGTCAGAACGGCAGAGAAAAACGGCCGGTCCTGTTCCGGCAATTCGCCTTCCCGTTCGGGTTTCGGATTGTTCTCGCTCATGAGGCATGATTATAGAGAGAAGATGAAGCAAGCAAAGAGCCCTTCCAAGACAGCGGCAGCACGGCGGCCCGCAAAACCCAAGCAGACCCGGAAAAAAGCGCCTTCCGTGGACAATCCCGGCAAGGTTCTAAAACGGTCCCGCTATTCGAAGGCGGAGACCTTTGCGATCTTCCAGCGCTTCCACGCCGACAACCCTGAACCGAAGGGCGAGCTGGACTATGTCAATGCCTTCACACTGCTGGTTGCGGTGGTGCTGTCGGCCCAGGCGACTGATGTTGGCGTGAACCGGGCGACGAAGCACCTGTTCCAGATTGCCGATACGCCGGAAAAGATGCTTGCCCTGGGCGAAGACCTCGTGCGGGAGGAGATCAAGACAATCGGCCTTTACAAGAACAAGGCCAAGAACGTCATTCTGCTCTCCGAACAGCTGATCCGCGATCATGGCGGCGAGGTTCCCGAAGACCGCGACGCGCTGGAAGCGCTGCCCGGTGTCGGCCGGAAGACGGCGAATGTGGTTCTGAACATCTTCTTCGGTCATCCGACCATTGCCGTCGACACGCATCTGTTCCGCCTTGGCAACCGTATAGGCATTGCGCCCGGCAAGACGCCTCTCGACGTGGAAAAGGCCATGGAGAAGGTCGTGCCGGTGGAATTTGCGCTCCATGCACACCACTGGCTCATCCTGCATGGCCGGTACATCTGCAAGGCACGCAAACCGGAGTGCCGGCGCTGTGTGATCTACGATCTGTGCCGGAGCCCGGAGAAGGAACAGTTTGATGCGGTGCCGGATATTGCCCTGCGCACCAAGGCCCTGATTGAAAAGGAAATTATTGCGTGAGTTTTCTGCTTGGACCATTTCCGGTAAGCGAGAGGCTTCGCTTCCGCCTGCCATCCAGCAATGATGCCGCTTTTTACCACCAGCTCATGAACGACCCGGACTATATCCGTTTCATCGCCGACCACGGCATCCGGACCGAGGATGACGCGGCCAACTACATCAAGAACAAGACGCTGGCACGCTTTGCCGCGCATGGCGTCGGTTTGTGGATTGTGGAGCTGAAGCCGGAGCTCACCCCCGTGGGTGTGTGCGGACTGGTGGTGCGCAAGGAATTGAAATACCCGGACCTTGGGTTTGCCTTTCTGGAAGACCACCGTGGCAAGGGCTTCGGCCGTGAGGCCGGGCAGAGCGTTCTGGATTTTGTCACAAAGGAACTGAAGCTGCGCACGTTGTGTGCGATCACTCATCCGGAAAATGTCCGCTCCGCCAATCTTCTGAAAAAACTGGGGTTCGAGCCGGACGGACAGCGGCATCTGGCGGAGATCGGTACGACCTCCAACTATTACGAATGGAAATTGCGGTATGTGGAGAGCGGCCTGGCCTGAGGGCCGCCGCCGTCAATCGCGATCAGCGCTTTTCGCGCACCCGTACGACCACGTCGACACGGACGATTTCCATGCCTTCCGGAGCTTTCGGCAGGGCTCCGATGCCCACACCTTCACCGGGAATGTCGATCACCCGGTTTTCGCCTTCGATGAAGAAGTGATGGTGGTCGGACACATTGGTGTCGAAATAGGTCTTGTTGCCGTCGATCGCGACTTCACGCAGAAGACCGGCCTCGGTGAACTGGTGCAGCGTGTTGTAGACCGTTGCGAGAGATACGGGCACATCCGCATCGACAGCCTCTTCATGAAGCAGCTCGGCAGAGATGTGGCGATCGCCCCGGGAATACAGAATTTCCGCGAGCGAGACGCGCTGGCGCGTCGGCCGCAGCCCCGCAGACCGCAGCATATCGGTCACGTTCTTCTTGTCGCCGGTTTCATGCACCACAAGTGTTGTCATTCCGATCCGATCCAGGTCCAGGGTCGCTTCTTCAAACGGCGCTCTCACCAACCGCGCAAACCTCACGCAGGGCCGTTTTTACTAACATTGGCCTATATCTGCCATTTCTTGCACCCAAGATGCAAGTTTTAAACGTCAAGGGTACTCAAGGGAGCAATCAAGGCAGCATCGGGGCAGGTGATCAGGAGGCGACCGGGGCGCGTCACAGGGATTGCCGGAAACGCTCCGCGGACCGCAGTGCGTAGACGCCCCCGCGCCGGTTGCAAGGAATGGGGCGAATACCCACAATACTTGGCCAAACACCGGAAAAAACCGAGCAACTTCGCGCAAGTGACATCTTTCGGTCATGGTTCCCCTGTGTTAGGAAGGCGCCTCAAACGAACCGAAAACAAACCAAACCTGCCTCGGGATTTCCCGGGCAGGAGACAAAACACGGATCCTGAATGACCGATCGCCGCTCCAGCTACGATTATGAAGCACTTCTCGCCTGCGGCCGCGGCGAGCTGTTTGGCCCGGGCAACGCCCAGCTGCCTCTTCCCCCGATGCTGATGTTCGACCGGATCACGGAGCTTTCCGAAACCGGCGGCGAATTCGACAAGGGTTTCGCCCGTGCCGAGTTCGACATCAAGCCGGACCTGTGGTTCTTCCCGTGTCACTTCCAGGGAAATCCGGTGATGCCGGGCTGCCTTGGCCTCGACGCCCTGTGGCAGCTGACCGGCTTTTTCCTCGGCTGGCTGGGTCTGGAAGGCAAGGGCATGGCCCTGTCGACCGGCGAAGTGAAATTCAAGGGCATGGTGACACCGGACGTAAAGCTGGTGGAATACGGTGTCGACTTCAAGCGGATCATGAAGGGCCGTCTGGTCCTCGGCATTGCCGACGGCTGGTTGAAGGCGGACGGTGAACAGATCTACAAGGCGACCGATCTGCGCGTCGGCCTGGCAAAGACCTGACGCCTGTTCGCAGGATCAATTGATGGCACCGGCGCTTCTTTTTCATTGGGAGCGCCGGTTTGCATATTATGTATGTGCCAGCAGGCTCTCGACACACCCCCGAGAGCTGCGGAGCAGTCAAGACAATAGGAGACCGCAATGAGACGCGTTGTCGTCACCGGCATGGGTATCGTGTCGTCCATCGGAGCAAACACAGAAGAAGTGCTGTCCAGCCTTCGAGAAGGCAAGTCCGGCATCAGCTTTGCTCCGGATTACGCGGAACACGGCTTCAGAAGCCAGGTACACGGCATGCCGAATGTCGATATCGCTTCGCTCGTCGACAAGCGCCAGTTGCGCTTCATGGGCGACGGTGCTGCCTATAACTACATTGCCATGCAGCAGGCCATTGCCGACAGTGGTCTGGAGGAAACAGACGTTTCCAATCCGCGCACCGGCCTGATCATGGGCTCCGGCGGTCCTTCCACCAAGAACCTGTTCCAGGCGCACCAGATCGTTCTGGAAAAAGGCTCGCCCAAGCGCATGGGCCCGTTCATGGTGACCCGCGGCATGAGCTCCACCAACTCTGCCTGCCTGGCGACGCCGTTCAAGATCAAGGGCATCAACTATTCCATCACGTCCGCCTGCTCCACCTCCGCGCATTGCATCGGGGCGGCCACCGAGCAGATCCAGTTCGGCAAGCAGGACGTGATGTTTGCCGGTGGCGGTGAGGAACTCGACTGGACCCTGTCCTGCCTGTTCGACGCCATGGGCGCCATGTCCTCCAAGTACAACGACACGCCTGAGACCGCTTCGCGGGCCTATGACGCGACCCGCGACGGGTTCGTGATCGCAGGCGGCGGCGGTGTCGTGGTTCTGGAAGAACTGGAACACGCCAAGGCACGCGGCGCGAAGATTTATGCCGAAGTCACCGGTTATGCGGCCAATTCCGACGGCTACGACATGGTGGCTCCGAGCGGCGAAGGTGGCGAGCGCTGCATGCGCCTTGCGATCTCGACCCTGGGCGACCGCAAGGTCAACTACATCAATACCCACGGCACCTCGACGCCGGTTGGCGACATTGGCGAAATCGAGGCAATCCGCCGTGTATTTGGTGAAGATCAGCCACCGGCTTCTTCAACCAAATCGCTTACCGGCCACAGCCTGGGTGCGACCGGCGTTCAGGAAGCCATCTACTGCCTGCTGATGCTGCAGAACGACTTCATGACCGCATCCGCCAACATCACTGAGCTGGATCCGGCCCTGAAGCCGAGCGAGATCGTGACCGAGCGCGTCGACAATGCCGGACTCGACACAGTGCTGTCCAACAGCTTCGGCTTCGGCGGCACCAACGCGACGCTGGCGCTGTCGCGCTACCACGGCTGAGGAGCTTTGAATGTCTGATCTGATGAAGGGCAAACGCGGCCTGATCATGGGCGTTGCCAACGACCACTCCATTGCCTGGGGCATTGCCAAGACGCTGGCCGATCATGGTGCCGAGCTTGCCTTCACCTATCAGGGCGAGGCTTTCGGACGCCGGACCAAGCCGCTGGCCGATTCAGTCGGGTCCAAGATCCTGGTGCCGTGCGATGTGGAAGACATCGCATCGGTCGACAGCGTGTTCGACACATTGAAGGAAGAGTGGGGCAGCATCGACTTCCTGGTGCATGCCATCGCCTTTTCCGACAAGAGCGAACTGCGCGGCAAATATGCCGACACCACACGGGAGAATTTCTCCCGCACCATGCTGATCTCCTGCTTCTCCTTCACCGAGATCGCCAAGCGGGCCGCCGCTCTGATGACCGACGGCGGCTCCATGGTGACGCTGACCTATGGCGGCTCCACCAAGGTGATGCCGAACTACAATGTGATGGGCGTTGCCAAGGCCGCGCTGGAATCCTCCGTCCGTTACCTGGCGGTGGACTACGGCGAGCAGAACATCCGTGTGAACGCGATTTCCGCCGGCCCGGTCCGCACGCTTGCAGGATCCGGCGTTTCCGACGCCCGCCTGATGTTCAATTTCCAGAAGCGCAATTCCCCGCTTTGCCGGACCGTCTCTCTGGATGAAATCGGCGGCACCGGTCTTTATCTCCTGTCGGACCTTTCCGGCGGTGTGACCGGCGAAGTGCACTTTGTCGACAGCGGCTACAACATCATGTCGATGCCCCGACTGGAAGAGCTCAAGGTTCAGGAAGTCCAGGCCGACTGAGGCTGGTGTCTTGAGCCACACATGAAGAAGGCGGCCGTTGGCCGCCTTTTTTGTTTCGGAAATTCTGCGCCGTATTCCTCAGGATGAGGGATCAGGAAACCCAGGCAATCGAGGGAGGAGGACGTCAGTCCCCAATCAGCTCGTCCGGATAAACGCCGAAGAGGCGCGTCTGATCGAGCCAGCCGTCATAATTTTCGCCGTTGACCCGACACCAGCCGCCGGCACATTCGGAAATTGTTGTCAGCACGAAGGGATCCAGCTCGGCAACGATGTCGGCATCGGAGCGGGAGCGGGCGCGCAGCGGAGTGCGATCGCTTTTTTCCCAAGGGGTGACGAGAGCGGTGCGGCGGCTGGACAGCAGCGACCGAAACACCCAGCCCTGTTTGCCTTCCCAGTCGCGGATGCGACGCCAGTTCTCGAATTCGCCGACGATCTCCACTGGCAGGCCGGATTGCACGAAGGTCCACGCGATATCGTGTTCGCGCGAAGGCCCGATGCGTACATTGACCCGGTCCGATTTCAGACTGACAAATCTTGGGACGGGCAAGCCACTTGCCCCTGTTGTCGTGCCCTGGGCCTGCAACGTGACTGAAGATGCGAGCAAACCGCACAGCAATGTCATCAAACTGAGGAAGATCCGGGTAGCCTGGAACGAGCGAGCCATATTGTCCGGTTGTCCAATTGTTATTGATCTTTGATTTGAGGCAAATCTCTACCGAAAAATTTGCGCGAAAACCAGCTTGGTCGTTTTGGCCGGTTGGCGATCCGCGGCGATTGAAACCGATCCCTTGTTTCTGCCGGACCATCTGGTAAGGAAAAGGGGTGGTCTCATCCGCTCGCGCAACGCGCAGCGTCAAAGTGGTACCGTTGAGGTTAACAAGTCCTCAACGAAGCGCGAAAGGCAATTGGTATGGCGAAAAAGAAGCCTGTCGTTGTGGTGACCCGGAAGCTTCCGGACGTGGTCGAAACACGGATGCGCGAGCTTTTCGAAACGCGTCTCAATGATAATGACAGGCCTTTCAGCCAGGCGGAACTGGTGGAAGCGGTGCGAACCGCCGATGTTCTGGTGCCGACCGTTACCGACCGGATCGACTCCTCGGTGCTTTCCCAGGCAGGCGAGAACCTGAAGCTGATCGCCAACTTCGGTAACGGTGTCGACAACATCGATGTCGTCAGCGCCAACAACCGGGGAATCAATGTCACCAACACGCCGGGCGTCCTGACCGAAGACACCGCCGACATGACCATGGCGCTGATTCTGGCCGTGCCGCGTCGACTTGCCACAGGCATAAAGGCGCTGGAATCCGGCGACTGGGCCGGCTGGTCGCCGACCTGGATGCTGGGCCACCGGATCTGGGGCAAACGCCTGGGCGTGATCGGCATGGGCCGCATCGGCCAGGCCGTCGCCCGCCGCGCCAAGGCCTTCGGCATGTCGATCCACTACCACAATCGTCGCCGCCTTGCGGAAAGCGTCGAGGAAGAGCTTGAGGCGACCTATTGGGACAGCCTCGACCAGATGCTCGCACGCATGGATGTGGTCTCCATTCACTGCCCGCACACGCCGGGCACGTTCCATCTTCTGTCCGCCCGCCGCCTGAAGCTTCTGAAAAAGGATGCTTACGTGGTCAACACCGCCCGCGGCGAGGTAATCGACGAAAACGCACTGATTCGCATGCTGGAAAGCGGCGATCTTGCCGGTGCCGGCCTGGATGTGTTCGAACATGAGCCTGCGGTCAATCCGAAGCTGGCCAAGCTCGAAAACGTTCTGTTGCTGCCGCACATGGGCTCTGCGACGATCGAAGGCCGCATCGAGATGGGCGAGAAGGTCATCATCAACATCAAGACCTTCATGGATGGTCACCGGCCGCCGGATCGTGTGCTGCCGTCGATGCTTTGACCCGTTTCCGGGCATAATGTCTTGGCTCTTCAATCCATCGGCGCTGCAACTCCGGTACCCGCCAGTCTCGACTGGCTGAAAGGTAGCGAAGCTGGACGAACCTGGCTTCACAAGCTGCCGGAGCTGCTTGAGACCGCATGCGAACAGTTCGGCCTGGATGAAATCGGAAAGCCGTTTTCGGGTGGCAATGTGTCTCTTGTGCTTCCGGCAAAGCGCGGCGATGAGGACGTTGTCCTCAAACTTCAATTTCCCGATCACGAATGCCGCCATGAGGCCGAAGCGCTAAGGCGCTGGAACGGAAAGGGCGCTGTCAGGCTTTTAGACCATGCACCGGGCCTCGGTGCGTTGTTGCTTGAACGGTGCAGGCCGGGACGGTTTCTGGCAGACGACGCGGAAACGGACAGGCTGGGCATCCTGACAGGGCTCTTGCGTGTCCTGATGATCCCTGCGGACGAGCCGTTCACCCGCCTGACCGACGAAGCCGCACGCTGGCGCAGTTCGCTCGACCAGGACTGGGTTGCTGCGGGAAAGCCTTGTGAAAGATACCTTGTCGATGCTGCGATCACGGCCTTGCAGGACCTGTGCCTGACAGAAACGGCAACGGTCCTGCTGCATCAGGACCTTCACGGTCACAACATTCTGTCCGCAGAAAGAGATCCCTGGCTTGCCATCGATCCGAAGCCACTCGCCGGCGATCCCGCCTTTGCACTTGGCCCCATCGTCAGAAGCTTCGAATTCGGCCACTCGCAAGCCGCCGCTCTCCATCGCCTGGACCGCTTGTCGGAAGAGCTGGAGCTTGACCGGGAGCGTGCCAGGCTATGGACAATCGGCCAGACCATGGCCTGGGCTTTCAACAGCAGTTATGCCGACCGGCATTTCGATACGGTGCGCTGGCTGCTTTAGAAACGGTGAGCCCGACAGGGTTCCGATCAGTCCGGTTGTTTTCGGGCTTAAGAGCCTCAGCCGTTGTATTTCGACCAGATCGCGCTGTCGCCCATGCCTTCGATGAAGGCCTTGTGAGCTTCCAGTTCACTTTCCTGCAGCAACCGCTGCAACGGTGACGGGCGCTGGCGGGCATTGAAAGTGCCCAGTTCACCGGGTTCGAAGGTGGCGCTTCCCGACGAGGTTTCTTCCTCATCCGTTATCAGGCCAAGGGCCGTCTGGCGGCCACCGATCAGCTCCAGATAGACTTCAGCGAGGATTTCCGCATCGAGAAGCGCACCGTGCTTGATACGCTTGGAATTGTCGATGCCATAGCGCGAGCAGAGTGCGTCCAGCGAGTTCGGTCCCGAGGGGTGCTTGCGCCGGGCAAGATCCAGCGTGTCGAGCACTTGGCTGTTCGAAATCGTGCGTCGCCCGGCCCGTTCCAGCTCCATGTTGATGAAGCCCATGTCAAAGGCCGCGTTGTGGATCACCAGCGTGGCATCGCCAACGAACTCCAGAAACTCGTCGGCAACGTGCTCGAACAGGGGTTTATCGGACAAGAACTCCGCCGACAGGCCGTGAACCCGGAAGGCTTCTTCGGGCATGTCCCGCTGCGGGTTGATATAGACGTGATAGGAATTGCCCGTTGCGATGTGGTTGATCAGCTCCACACCGCCGATTTCCACCAGCCGGTCGCCCCCGCGCGGGTTCAGGCCTGTTGTTTCCGTATCGAACGAGATCTCGCGCATTTTTCCGCCTTTTGCCTATGGATTCATAGTGCAGCTTGCCGGGTGAGTGGCAAGGGTTGCGCGCGGTTTTCCCCGGTGTTCTGGGGTTTTGTTGGTCTGGGCGTTTGCTCCCAATATCCAATCGCCTGTTCCGTCCAACACCTCATCCCGAGGAGCCGCGCTTGCGGTGTCTCGAAGGATGGGCCACTCGCTCGAGAGTATGCCACCCATCCTTCGAGACGGCACTTTGTGCTTCCTCAAGATGAGGGGAAATTGGCAAGACCTTTGGTAGAAAAGAGGATCAGAGAGAAGTCACCCTGCCGCGGCCAATGCCTTCAGGATCGCGCGGACCTGGCGTCTTGCCGGTTCCATGCCCTTGCCCGTGTCGATCAGGAAATGCGCGTGGCGACGTTTTTCCGCATCCGGCATCTGCTTGGCGAGGATTGCCTCGAACCGGTCTTCACTCATGCCGGGCCGGGCCAGGACGCGGTCCCGCTGGATGTCAGAATCCGCCGTGACAACGACAACGGCATCAACACGGGTTTCGCCGCCGGTTTCGAACAACAGCGGGATATCCAGCATGACGATACGCCGATGGCCGGAGCGGGCGCGCTGCAGGAAGAGCTGTTCTTCCTCACGCACCAGAGGGTGCACGATGGCTTCGAGTTTCTTCATGGCCTCGGGCTTGCCGAGCACGTGCGCGGAAAGACGTGTGCGGTCGACCTTGCCGTCCGTCACCGTGCCGGGAAAGGCGGCCTCGATCAGCGGGGCCGCCCGTCCCGAATAGAGTGCGTGAACCGTGGCATCGGCGTCATGGACTGGAATGCCCTCGGCCGCGAACATTTTCGCCGTCGTCGATTTGCCCATGCCTATGGAGCCGGTGAGGCCGATGCGGATCACGCGGTTACCCCGAGGTCTTCAAGAATGAGATTGCGGAGAGTATCATCCACTTCCGGGCGCACACCGAACCAGCGTTCGAAGGCCGGTACGGCCTGGTGCAGCAGCATACCCAGACCATCAACAGTCTGGTTACCCCGCTCCTTCGCCCTGCGCAGCAGGTCGGTTTCCAGTGGTGCGTAGACCGCGTCGGTGACAAGCGCGGTTGTCGGCAGTGGTGACAGGTCGATTTCGAGCGGAGCCTTGCCGGTCATACCAAGAGAAGTGGTGTTGACCAGAAGTTCAGCTTCTTCAAGCACTGTCCTCAGCTTATCCCATCCATGAGCAATTGTTCCGGAACCAAACATATCGGCAATAACTTTTGCCTTTTTGAAGGTCCGGTTGACGATATGCACTCTTGTGAATTTTCGGGAGAGCAATGCCCACACCACCGCGCGCGCGGCACCGCCGGCGCCGAGAACCACGGCCGATTCACGTGAAACGTCCCATCCGGGCGCAAGCTGATCGAGATTGCCGAGAAAACCGAGCCCATCCGTGTTGGCGCCGCACAGGTGGCCACTGTCATCCAGCCAGATCGTGTTGGCTGCCCCCATGGACCTTGCTGCATCGTCCAGCCAGTCACAGGCGGCGGCGGCCACTTCCTTGTTGGGAACGGTGACATTGGCACCGGCAAGACCGGAAGCGGCAAAGTTCCGGTAGAATTCTTCAGCGGTTTCCGGTGGAACATCTACACGGCCGTAATCGCCGGCAATGCCGTGTTTCTTCAACCAGTAGCCATGAACCAGCGGCGAACGGGAATGCGTGACGGGGTGACCGGTAATGGCGGCTTTTTTCAAAGTTCCGCTCATGTTTCGATCACCTTCAGGCTGCGTAACTCACCAAGAAGAGGCAAAAGCGGCAGACCCAGAATGGTGAAATAGTCACCGTCAATCTTTTCAAACAGCTGCACCCCAAGATTTTCCAGCTGATAGGCGCCAACGCTGGAGAGCACTTCCTGACCGGCCGCGGCCAGGTAATGGCCGATGAAGGCGGGGCTCAGATCGCGCATTGTCAGGCGTGCCGTGGAGACATGGCGCCAGATCGCCTCGCCGTTCCTCGACAATACCACTGCCGAATGCAATTCGTGGGTCTTGCCGGAAAAGGCGAGCAACTGCCGGCGGGCAGCCTCCATATCCTCCGGTTTTGTTCGTCTTTCCCCTTCGAATGCCAGGATCTGATCGGCTCCGATGACAAGGTCACCTGCGCGGCGACCACTGACGTCGTTCGCCTTGGCTTCCGCAAGCACACTTGCCAGATCTTCCGGGGGAAACCCTGCCTCCAGGAGTGGCGCTTCGACAGCGCGTTCGTCGACATCGGCCGGATCGATCTCGATATCCAGACCTGCATTTTTCAAAAGGTCTGCGCGGATCCTGCTTCCGCTTGCCAAGACAAGTGCCATTTCCATCCCTTTTTGTTATCCGGCGCGCCCGGTTTCCGGTCCACCTTCCTGCCCTGATTTAAATTCCTTGAAAAGGGTCAGGATCTCCGCAGCCGTCTCCTCGACTGAGCGGCGGGTGACATCGATCAACGGCCAGCCATGTTCGGTGCAGAGCCGTCGGGTCATGTTGATCTCCTGGGAGATTTCCTTCCGGTCTACGTAAGTGTCGTTATAGCCATCCGAATTCAGCGACAATACGCGGTTGCGCCGGATCTGCTGAATGCGTTCTGCAGAGGCGATCAATCCGACAATCATCGGCTTTTTCAGTTTTTTCACATGCTCAGGCAGGGGAATGCCCGGAACCAGCGGCACGTTGGCCGCCTTGATGCCGCGGTTGGCCAGATAGATGCAGGTCGGCGTCTTGGATGTGCGCGATATCCCGATCAACACGATATCGGCGGATTCCAGATCGTCCCAGATCTGGCCGTCGTCATGCAGCATTGTGTAGTTGAGCGCTTCCATGCGGCGAAAATACTCGGCATCCAGTTCGTGCTGGCCGCCCACACGATGGGTTTGCGTCACGTTGAGATAGGATTGAAAGACGGCAAAAACCGGATCCAGGATATTGACGAAGGGAACACCGAGTTCGCGGCACTTCAGTTCCAGCCGGCCGGCGATTTCCACATCGACCAGCGTATAGAGGACAATTCCCGGGGCTTTCTCGATTTCGGTGATCACCCGATCGAGTTGCTTCTGTGAGCGCACCAACGGGTAAACATGCTCTATTTCCTGCACATTTTCGTACTGGACTGTCGCCGCACGGGCCACTGTCATAAGCGTTTCGCCGGTGGAGTCGGACACGAGATGGAGATGGAAGTAGTGTCTCGACTTGTTCACGTTGTCATCCCCAGGCCTGTTGATGAATTGGGTAAGATGTCTGCCACCCCGTGCCTAGCACGAAGTTTATGCCCGCTCAGCCGAATTTATTAACAATGCTTAAACGAGCGGAAACTGATGCCGAAACGGTTGTGCATGGATGTGGATTCACAAAGGTGCTGTGACATATCGACAGATTATCCACCACCGCCCAATTCCTTAACGAAACGTAAACAAGCAGACAAGTGATTGTAATTTAATTCCTAATCCTGTTATCGACTCCTGGGGAGGAATTCCACTTAACAAGTTGCGAATTTTTTCCCGCCGAGAAAATCGGGCTGATGGATTGTGGATAGAAAATGATCCCGGTAATCCACGCTTAAATAGAAAAAACAGATTCAAAATAAGAATCTTTATTGATTTGAAATGTGGGAAAGGCGACCTCATGAAATCCCAAGACAGGTCCGTGATGCGGGTACTCTCCGGAGAGAAGCTCTGGCCGCCTCCCATCTGGATGATGCGACAGGCAGGACGCTATCTTCCGGAATATCGCGAAGTTCGTGCGAAAGCCGCAAACTTCCTGGAGTTCTGCTATTCACCTGACCTGGCAACAGAGGTCACTCTCCAGCCGATTCGCCGGTATGGTTTTGATGCAAGCATCCTGTTTTCCGACATCTTCGTCGTACCGGACGCCATCGGGTACCCGGTTCGTTTTGAAGAAGGACGTGGTCCTGTTCTGGAACCGCTGTCTTCCGATCTCCTTGATCGTCTGGAGCAGGATCGGGCCGAGGATCATCTCAAACCGGTCATAGAGACGGTTTCACGTCTACGAGCGGAGCTGCCACAGGAGACGACGCTGTTGGGCTTCTGCGGTGCTCCCTGGACCGTTGCCTGCTATTCTGTTGCCGGTCATACCACTCAGGATCAGGTGGCTGCCCGCGTGGGAGCCTATCGTGATCCCGATCTGATGCAGCGTTTCATCGATCAGCTCGTCACCGCTTCGATCCGCTATCTCATCCGCCAGCTCGATGCAGGCGCGGATGCCGTCCAGATTTTTGATACATGGGCCGGTGTGCTCGATGAAGCCGGGTTCAAACGCTGGTCGATCGAACCGACCCGCCGGATCGTCGATGGTGTCCGGGCTGTGCGTCCCGATGCGAAGATCATCGGTTTTCCGAAAGCCTCGTCAGCACGGATGATGGCGTTTGTCGAAGGAACGGGTGTGGATGCGGTCGGTTTCGACTGGACGGCACCGGACCAGGTCGCACTGGATATCCAGAAGAAGGTTCCGATCCAGGGCAATCTCGACCCGATGCGGCTGGTTGCCGGTGGCAAGGCGCTTGAAGAGGGCGTTGCGCATATCCTGAAAACCTTCGACAAGGGTCCGCTGGTCTTCAACCTTGGACACGGCGTGACACCGGACGCGAATCCGGACAATGTCGCCCGCATGGTTGAATTGGTCAGGAAGGGCTAGCCGCATGGATCTTTTCCTCTGGATCAAGGCTCTTCACATCATTTCGATCATCGCCTGGATGGCGGGCATGCTCTATCTGCCGCGGCTGTTCGTCTATCACGCTGCCACGGAAGTCGGGTCGGAACAGTCCGAAACCTTCAAGATCATGGAACGGCGGTTGCTCAAGGCAATCATGAACCCGGCCATGATCGCCTCATGGGTGTTCGGTCTGTGGCTCGCCTGGGAACTTCAGGCCTGGCAGGATGGCTGGTTCCACGCCAAGTTCACATTTGTCCTGCTGATGTCTGGCGTCCACGGTCATCTCAGCAGCTGTGTGAAGAAATTCGCCAGGGACGAGAACAAAAAGTCGCAGCGGTACTACCGGATCCTGAACGAGGTTCCGACAGTGTTGATGATCGGCATCGTCATCTTCGTGATCGTCAAGCCGTTTTAGGCTCACAAAACAGGCATTACGGACAGCCGTAATTCGGCGGCTGTCATTTTCAGCTTCGAAATTCTAAGTGTGGCCTAAAAAACTGGCAGATTTCCGGGCTTGCGCTTTATTGCAAATCAACGTATCTTTCGCGCATCTTCATACGGCACAGTGTTCGTTTTCAATCGCTCCGCGGTCGCCGTACAATCTGGACACGTCTAAAAGTCTCTCAGATATCTTCTGGCCGACCCATCCATCCGGCGCAGAACGACCCTTCCAAACCTAAATCCATAACAACTTAAAAAAAGACCCCAACTCGATGCGGGAAATGAAACTCAAAGACCTAAAACTAAAAACACCGACAGAGCTGCTCCAAACTGCCGAGGAGCTTGAAGTCGAAAACGCCAGCACCATGCGCAAGCAGGAGCTGATGTTCGCCATCCTGAAGAACCTAGCTGCTCAGGATGTGGAGATTATCGGCGAAGGTGTCGTTGAAGTCCTTCAGGACGGCTTCGGCTTTCTCCGTTCTCCGGATGCGAACTATCTGCCAGGCCCGGACGATATTTACGTCTCGCCCTCGCAGATCCGCCGCTTTTCGCTGCGGACAGGGGACACCGTTGAAGGCCAGATCCGCAGCCCGAAAGAGGGTGAACGGTATTTTGCCCTTCTCAAGGTCAACACAATCAATTTCGAAGATCCGGACAAGGCACGGCACAAGGTTCACTTTGACAACCTGACACCGCTTTATCCGGATGAACGTTTCCGGATGGAGATCGAAGATCCCACAAACAGGGATCTTTCCTCCCGGGTCATCGACCTGGTTGCGCCCCTCGGCAAAGGCCAGCGTGCTCTGATCACCGCGCCGCCGCGCACCGGTAAAACGGTATTCCTGCAGAACATCGCAAAATCCATCACCACCAATCATCCGGAATGTTACCTGATCGTTCTTCTGATCGATGAACGTCCGGAAGAAGTGACCGACATGCAGCGCACGGTCGACGGGGAAGTGGTTTCATCCACTTTCGACGAACCGGCCGCCCGTCACGTGCAGGTCGCTGAAATGGTGATCGAGAAGGCCAAGCGCCTGACCGAACACGGCCGCGATGTCGTCATCCTGCTGGACTCCATCACGCGCCTCGGACGTGCCTACAACACCGTCGTTCCATCTTCGGGCAAGGTCCTGACCGGTGGTGTCGACGCCAACGCCCTGCAGCGGCCGAAGCGTTTCTTCGGTGCCGCCCGTAACATCGAAGAGGGCGGATCGCTGACCATCATCGCAACCGCGCTGATCGATACAGGCAGCCGCATGGACGAAGTCATCTTCGAAGAGTTCAAGGGTACGGGTAACTCCGAAATCATCCTGGACCGCAAGATCTCCGACAAGCGCGTTTACCCGGCCATCGATATCCAGAGGTCCGGTACGCGTAAGGAAGAGCTTCTGGTTCCAGCCGAACGTCTCAAGAAGACCTTCGTGCTGCGCCGGATCCTCAACCCGATGGGGACGGTGGACGCGATCGAGTTTCTGCTCGACAAGCTCAAGCAGACAAAGTCGAACGACGAATTCTTCGACAGCATGAACACTTGATCCCACCCGGAACGGGTTCTATTCAAAGGCGCGGCCCGCAAGGGTTCGCGCCTTTACTTTTTGTTAAGATTTGAACGCCCTGCCGCCGTGTTTCACGTGAATCCTGCTTTCTTTTGAATCGGACCCGATCTGATGCCTGATGCTTCTTTTTTGCTGGAGACAGACCGCCTCGTGCTGCGCCCTTGGCGGGACGAAGACCTGGAGCCATTTGCAGAGCTGTGTGCGGACCCTGAGGTCATGCGTTTTTTTCCTGAGGTGCTGACGCGGGAAAAGTCTGACCTGCTTGTTTCCCGTTGTAGGGAAAAGACGCTGAAAGACGGGTTCAGCATTGCGCCGATAGAGGTGAAGGCGACGGGAGAATTTCTCGGCTTCGTCGGATTGAACGTTCCGTCCTATGCGGCGCCCTTGCCTTTCGACCCATGCGTTGAGATCGGCTGGCGCCTGAAACGGTCTGCTTGGGGGAAGGGCTATGCAGTGGAGGCTGCGCGGGAGTGGCTTCGATTCGGTTTTGAAACCATCGGTCTTGAAGAGATCGTGGCTTTCACCATCCCGGACAATCTGCCGTCGCAAAGGGTCATGGAAAAGATCGGCATGACACGTGACAAGGATGGGGACTTTCTTCACCCCAATCTTCCGGCAGATCATCCGATCGCAAAGCATGTGCTCTATCGCCTGACGAAGTCCGACTGGATGACCAGGATGACCTGAGCGGGTGTTTATCCTGATGGGATAATCAGATTCACGTGAAACAGACCTGCATCGCCTAAAGTTCAGACTATGAGAAACAGCTTCAAGATTGAAACCGAACGGTTGGTGCTGCGCTGTTGGGCGGAAGCGCATATTGACCCCTGTGTGCAACTTTGTGCGGACCCGGTGGTGATGCGGTACTTTCCCGATGTGCTGACCCGTGATCGGACCTTGAAGCTGATCGGGATGTTTAGAGACTGTTTTGAAAAGCACGGTGTTTTTTACGCACCGATTGAACTGAAAGCGTCAGGTGAGTTCATCGGCTTCGCCGGGCTTGATGTACACGACGAACAGGCATTGCCCATTGGTACCTGTGTCGATATCGGTTGGAGGCTCAAGCGGTCAGCATGGGGTTTGGGGTTCGCCAGCGAAGCTGCTCGCGCCTGGCTTCGATTCGGTTTTGAAACCATCGGCTATGATGAGATCGTCGCCTTCACTGTGCCTGACAACATTCCTTCGCAGAAGGTCATGACACGAATTGGCATGACGCACGATGAGAGGGGTGACTTCGAGCACCCGAAGCTTCCAAAGGGACACGCGTTCAAGCGGCATGTGCTCTACAGGCTGACGAAGGACGATTGGCAGATGCGGACTGGGTAAGGGTTTATCCGAGCCGGAGATAAACCCGAACAAAGATTCACGTGAAACAGAAACAGGGTCATGCCGGGGTCGGAATTTGTTTCACGTGAATCCATCACGTTGAATCGGGTCCGTTCCGACAGGACGAATAGTCTTCAGCGGGGACAGGCGGAGCCTTTGTCCACCTAGCAATCTTTCCCTCCCACCGATCGGCAAGTTCACCATGACCGGGATATTCTGAGCGCATTAATTAAACCCAATTCGAAATCCTTGTTGGTTCCGGCCATTTGGCTTTCCTCAGAAAGATGTGGATCGCTCAATGGAGGGTGGGAGAGATAACAGCAGATCACCCCATCCAGCGGGACTGTCCTTGGTAGACCGGACCTGATGGTGAGTGTTGGGCATAAAAATGTTTCACGTGAATCCGCATTTTTGAATCGGACCCGAACCCAAACCTCTGTTTTGCAAGCCGTAGCCTTGAACCTTCCTTCATCCAGAGAAATCAGTTTGGACCGTTTCGAACGATGGGGGGACACGCCGACACCGAAAGGCCAGGTCTCGCGACACCATGCCTGCGGCTTGTGGAAATGAGGCGTTCGCCAGAAACCCCTGTCTCAAGACACTCTGCGGATCGCCATTGATTCACGTGAAACAGACGTTCCGACTATCCACCGCGTTTCGATTCGCCCGCGGAACAGAGAGACTTCGCCTTTTCCGCGGTGACGAGACTTGATAAAGAGGCGGTCCACGACCCGAGGATGGACCGGACAAGACACATGGCTGATACGATCTTTGCGCTCTCCAGCGGAGTAGTGCCTTCGGGCGTTGCGGTGATCCGGGTGTCCGGACCGCAAACCAGGGAGATCGTCGAGGCACTGGCAGGCAGGGTTCCGGAACCGCGCAAGACGATGCTGGCCAAGCTCCGTCATCCGGAGACGGGTGACGTTCTCGACGAGGCACTGGTGCTTTATTTTGAAGCGCCTGCAAGCTTTACCGGAGAGCATGTCGCCGAGTTCCAGTGTCATGGTGGACGGGCTGTTGTCTCCGGTCTCCTGTCCGTGCTCTCGACATTTCCGCAATGCCGTCCGGCAGAAGCAGGAGAGTTCACCCGGCGGGCATTCGATCGTGGCCGCATGGATCTGACGGAAGTTGAAGGTCTGGCGGATCTCATTGCTGCAGAGACGGAGAGCCAGCGCAAGCAGGCTATCCGGCAAATGGGCGGAGCTCTCGGTAAAGTCTATGACGACTGGCGCAAGCGGCTGATCCATATGCGGGCAATGATCGAGGCTGACTTCGATTTCGCCGATGAAGAAGACATTCCAGGGAGCGTCGCAGATGAGGTCTGGTCGGAGGCCTGGCAGCTGCATAGCGAGATTTCAGATCATCTGGAGAAGTCGAGGAGCGGTGAGCGTCTTCGATCCGGACTTCAGGTGGTGTTGATGGGAGCACCCAACGCCGGCAAGTCCAGCCTTCTGAACGCCATTGCCGGGCGGGACGTTGCCATCGTCACCGAGGAAGCCGGAACAACCCGGGACGTGATTGAAGTCCATCTTGATCTCTCAGGGTATCCGGTAACACTGGTCGACACCGCCGGACTGAGGCAGACAGAAGGTGTGGTAGAAAAGGAAGGCATTCGCCGGGCGGAAGAACGGGGGCGGGGTGCTGACCTGATCCTGTGGGCCGTGGAGCCTGGCGGGGTGGAGCAGGACGATGCTGCTGCCGGTCTTCCGGAAGATCTTCGCTGCAAGGTTCCAGTCTGGACAGTCCGAACCAAAGCCGATCTTGAGACTCTTCCGGAACAAGACTCTTCCGGAACGACCCTTGAAATTGCTTGTTCCAGCAAAAGCGCGGAGGGAATGAATCCGCTTTTTTCCCGGCTCACACGTTTTGCCAAGGAAACGATTTCGTTGGGAGAGGCGCCTCTGGCGACCCGGGAACGGCACCGGCACTATCTCAAGGACTGCCTGTCCGGTCTGAAGGCTGCCGTGGAAATGGAACATCTTCCGGCCGAACTTCGGGCAGAAGACCTTCGTCGTGCTGCCGACGCCCTCGGCCGGATCACGGGCCGGATCGATGTGGAGGATTTGCTCGATGTGATCTTCAGGGATTTCTGCATCGGCAAATGACCTGTTTCACGTGAATCATTTCAGGTGGACCCTGGATCGATTCTCTACCGGAACATGTTTCACGTGAATCATTTTTACGCTTGTGATGCCGAAATGATCCTGCCGGGCGGAAGGCTAAACACGAGGCAGGAATTCCGCTTTGACCTACGCTTGCGTCACACGTATAAGTCTTGGCGAACAAGTGCCGGTTTATGCGGCCTGTGATAGTCTGGCCATGGCCGGAGAGTGATCCCGAAAACCGAACCGGAAGAACCCGGACCCGAAGCGCAGCTATCGGGTTGCGCGAGCGGTAGAGACTATGAACGAACTGGATCTGACATTTGATGTGGTGGTGATTGGCGGTGGGCATGCAGGCTGTGAAGCCGCGGCAGCATCGGCGCGTGCCGGTGCACAGACCGCGCTGGTCACACATCGCTTCGATACCATCGGTGTGATGTCCTGTAACCCGGCAATCGGTGGCCTGGGGAAGGGACATCTCGTTCGCGAGATCGATGCTCTCGACGGGTTGATGGGACGGGTCGCTGACAAGGGTGGTATCCAGTTCCGTATGCTCAATCGCCGGAAGGGCCCGGCGGTCCGCGGCCCACGGGCACAGGCTGACCGCAAGCTCTACCGGGAAGCGATGCAGCAGGAGATTGCTGCGGTGGAGGGATTGACCGTTGTTGAAGGTGAAGCCCACAAGGTCCGGTTTGAACGAGACGGCGAGACACTTTCTGTTTCCGGGATCGAGCTGGCCGATGGCCGGTTGATCAACTGCCGCGCCATCGTGCTGACGAGCGGAACGTTTCTCCGCGGCCTTATTCATATCGGCGACAGGAAGATCCCGGCTGGCCGGTCCGGTGAGGCTCCGGCGCTTGGGTTGTCTGAGTCGCTTGAGGAAATCGGTTTCGATCTTGGCCGTCTCAAGACGGGTACACCTGCACGGCTGGACGGGCGGACGATCCACTGGGACAGGCTTGAAGAGCAGCCTGGGGATGAGGATCCGATCCCGTTTTCCACGTTGACGGACAGGATCGAGACACCGCAGATCCCGTGCCACATCACACGCACAACGCCAGAGACCCATCGCATCATTCGCGAGAACCTGTCTCGCTCGGCCATGTACTCCGGGGAGATCAAGGGCCGGGGCCCGCGCTATTGCCCTTCCATTGAAGACAAGATCGTTCGTTTTGGCGATCGGGATGGCCACCAGATTTTCCTGGAACCGGAAGGGCTGGACGATCACACCGTCTATCCAAACGGTATCTCTACATCTCTGCCGGAAGACGCACAGGTCGCGTTTCTGAAAACCATTCCGGGTCTGGAAGACGTGGTGGTTTTGCAGCCGGGCTATGCGATTGAATATGACCATGTCGATCCGCGCGAGCTGCGCCCGACACTGGAAGCCAAGCGCTGTTCCGGTCTTTACCTGGCTGGCCAGATCAACGGTACGACCGGATATGAGGAAGCAGGGGCGCAGGGTCTCGTGGCCGGCCTCAATGCCGCGCTGAAGGCTGCCGGCAAGGCGCCGTTCGTGGTTGACCGGTCTGAGGGATATATCGGTGTCATGATCGATGATCTGATCACCAGAGGTATCACCGAGCCGTATCGCATGTTCACGTCACGCGCCGAGTACCGGTTGTCGCTGCGGGCGGACAATGCCGATCAGCGCCTTACCTCTTTGGGGATCGCGATTGGATGCGTGTCGGACACCCGGCGTGATGCCTTCGAAGCGAAGATGGCAAAGATTGCTGTTGCACGGGACCTTCTGAAACAACTGACGGTGACACCGTCGGAAGCACAGAAGAAGGGCCTGCCGGTGAACCAGGATGGTATTCGCCGGTCTGCCTTTGATCTGCTGTCTTATCCGAATGTTACCTTCAATGGCCTGACGCAGATCTGGCCGGAGTTGTCGGAGATAGACCCGGCCATTGCCGAACAGGTGGCAACGGATGCCCTCTACGCCGTGTACCTTGATCGCCAGACGGCCGATATCGAAGCCTTGAAGCGCGACGAAGCCTTGTCGATCCCCGATGGTTTCGTTTACGAAGCGATCACGGGTCTTTCCAATGAAGTGCGGCAGAAGCTGATCGATGTTCGTCCGGCCACCCTTGGCCAGGCGTCTCGCATGGACGGTATGACACCCGCTGCTCTTACGCTGATCCTGTCTCATCTGAAGCGCCAGAGTCAGAAGGGAGCTGCCTGATGGGCCGCCCCGTGATGTTGAATACTTCTGGACAGGTTGTGCATAAGTTTGGGGATGTTTCACGTGAAACGTTGGATAGACTCCAAATCTATGTGGATCTTGTCCTGAAGTGGCAACCCGCACAAAACCTGATCGCACCGTCGACAATTCCGGACATCTGGACGCGCCACGTGGCGGATAGCCTGCAAACCCAATGGAGTTATCCAGAGGCGAGGACCTGGGTCGATATCGGCAGCGGCGGCGGTTTCCCCGGCGTTGTCACCGCGATCCTTCTTGCAGACCAGCCCGACGCTCATGTGCATATGATCGAGAGCAACCAGCGCAAGGTTGCTTTCCTCAGAACAGCTCTGCGAGAGACCGGGTCCAGGGGGACTGTGCATCCGGGCCGGATCGAATCGGTTGCGAAAGACTGGAAGCATGGTTCAGTGGATGCTGTGTCGGCCCGCGCCCTGGCGTCGCTGGATCTGCTTTTTCAGCTCTCCGAACCGTTTACGGCGACTGGAGCGAAGGCTGTTTTCCACAAAGGTCAGGATTTTCAGCGAGAAGTTAACGAAGCCACTGCCCGTTGGCAGTTCGACATGATAGAAAAAGACAGTCTTGTTGATCCAATGAGCCGGATGCTTCTTTTCTCAAATATTTCAGCCCGGCCGGAGTAGCCAGGAAGGTGTTGTAGCAATGAGCATGCTTCCCGAAATGCCGCGCGTTCTCGCGCTTGCAAACCAGAAGGGCGGAGTGGGGAAAACCACCACCGCCATCAATCTCGGCACGGCGCTTGCGGCGATTGGCGAAAAGGTACTGGTAATCGATCTCGACCCGCAGGGTAATGCCTCCACGGGGTTGGGTATCGAACATCGTGACCGGGGCCTGTCGACCTATGAAGTCCTGAGCGGTGACTGTTCGCTGGCCGAGGCCGTGCGTGAAACTGCCGTGCAACGCCTGTGGGTGGCACCGTCCACCATGGACCTGCTGGGCCTTGAGCTGGAAATCGCCTCGACCGGTGACCGGGCTTTTCGCCTGCGAAGCGCGATAGAGAACCTGACGCATTCGCGCTTGTTCCAGGAAATCGGGTTTACCTATGTTCTGGTCGACTGTCCGCCGTCACTGAACCTGCTGACCATCAACGCCTTGTCCGCATCCCATTCCATATTGGTGCCGTTGCAATGCGAGTTCTTCGCGCTTGAAGGTCTCAGCCAGCTGCTCAGCACGGTTGAACAGGTCAAGAATGCGCTGAACCCTGAACTCAGCATTCATGGCATCGTCCTGACCATGTACGACAGCCGCAACAATCTATCCAGCCAGGTGGTTGCCGACGTGCGCGAAACCATGGGTGATGCGGTCTACGAAACGATCATTCCACGCAACGTCCGAATTTCGGAAGCACCGTCCTATGGCAAACCGGCGCTGCTTTACGATCTGAAATGCGCGGGCAGCCAGGCCTATCTGCGGCTAGCGTCCGAGATCATTCAGCGTGAGCGCGAATTGCGACGCGTCGCGGCTTAAGGCTGGATCGATTCGGCTCCGATCTGGCAAGTTTTGAGGCATGGTGGCGGAAGAGGCACAGTCACCATGCACTATCCTATTGAAATATAAAAAGAAAAAGGTGCGGTATGGCGGAAAGAGACGTCAAGAACAAGCGTTTGGGCCGTGGTTTGGCGGCGCTGATCGGAGATTCAGCTCCCGAGTCGGCCGCACCGCCGGAAAAGATTATTCGCGACTCCCGCAGGGTTCCAATCGAACATCTTGAGCCGAACCCGCGCAACCCGCGCAAGACCTTCACCGAGAAGGATCTGGCGGATCTTTCCGAATCCCTGAAGGCAAAAGGCATCGTTCAGCCGATCCTGGTGCGTCCGGCCGCAGGGAAGGCCAACCGCTTCGAGATTATCGCCGGTGAGCGCCGCTGGCGGGCCGCACAACGGGCCGGTCTTCACGAAGCACCAATCATCATTCGCGACGTGACCGATCAGGAAGCGCTTGAGCTTGCCATCATCGAAAACGTCCAGCGTGCCGATCTCAATCCGATCGAAGAAGCGATGGGCTATGAACAGCTCACGGCAGAATTCAGCTACAGCCAGGGTGAACTGGCCAAGGTAATCGGCAAGAGCCGCAGCCATGTGGCCAATACGATGCGCCTCCTGAAGCTGCCGAATTCCGTGAAAGACTATCTTGCCGAGGGCCTGCTAACTGCAGGTCACGCCCGCGCCCTGATCACCGTCGAGGATCCAGCCGCTTTGGCGGAACTGATCGTGGAAAAAGGCCTGACGGTTCGTGACGCTGAAAAGCTCTCTCAGGATCCGGATGCCCTTGCGAAGGTATCCGGCAAAAAGGCTCAGGGTGAAAAGCCGCAGAAGGACGCCGATACCAAGGCTCTGGAAAAGCGGTTGACCGACACACTTGGTTTGAAGGTGATCGTCGGGCACAAACCCGGCAAGGAGACCGGCGATCTCAAGATCAAATATACTTCGCTTGAACAGCTTGATGAGCTGTGCAAGAAGTTGGGCGTAGAGACGAGATAAGATATTGATATAATTTAAAATTTAAGAGCCGGAGCGTTTTTCGTTCCGGCTTTTTTGCGTTTGGAGTTGAGGTATTTTTCCTTGTGAAGAGGCCTTGTCGTGCGGAAGCGCATTAGAGCTGTCACGAAGGATAGCCGGCATGCTCTGGAGTTCGATGCCTATCCTTCGAGACGAGCTTTCGGCCATCTTCAGGATGAGGAAAAGCCCTGGAATGAATGCAAGGCGCTTACGCGTAGGGCCTCAAAGGTTCTAGCGTCGCTGCTGCCGGGCTCTGGCGGCCCTGCCGAGCTTCAGGAGGGCTTCGGAAAGCACCGGTACGCCGAGCGCATCGTTGAGGCGGGAAATGCGCGTGGCCTCGCTTAGAATGTCCATGGCGCGTTCCAGGTCCGTCAGCGACCAGATCCGAAGCTGTTGAATGAATTTCGGCTTGCGGGAGAAGAAGATAGGCGGTCGCTGACCGTCGACGACAGCCTGAATCTGTTTGCCCTGCTCGATATCGATTCGCATCCGATGCAAATTCTGAAAGTGTTTCAGGGTCTGGTTGGCGATGACGGAGGCTTTCGAGCCGGCTTCCGCAAGCCGTTCAAGACCGTGATCCAGCATGGCAAGATCACCGGAAGCTGCCGCGTCGATCAGTTCGGACATTTCGAAAGCCGACGCATCGCCGATGATGGCTTCAACGTCGTCACTGTCGATACGGCCCTTGTTGAGCGCATAGAGGCAGAGTTTCTTGAGTTCGCCCCGGCTGGCCATCCGGTCGCCGCCCAGCAGGCTGTGCAACGCTGCCCGTGCTTCCCGCGTGATATTCAGGCCTGCGTCCCGGGTTTCCTCGTCGATGAGCTGATCGATGCCGCGATCATTGTCCGCATAGCAGGGAAGGGCCACGGCCCGCCTGTGCGTTTCAATCAGCTTTCTGAGACCCGCACCTTTCTTGATGTCACCGGCTTCCAGAACAACGAGCGTTTGCCAATCGTCCAGCTTCAGAACCGGGTCCACCGCCGGATTGAGATTGCGGGATGAAGCATCCTTCACCCATACGATGCGCCGGCCGCCGAAAAGCGGAACGGTCAGGACCTCGTCGATGAGCCGATTCGGATCCGAACCGAGATCCGAGGCGTCAAGCTTGATCAGATTGAACGGATCGCTTTCGCCTTCGGATGCCTTGTTGACGAGCCGGGTGGCACGTTCCGACACAAGTCCGGTATCCGGACCGAAGATCAGAACGACGCCGCCGGCCTCCGGAGGATTGGCGATGAATCGGTCGATCTCCGCAGCTTTGAGAACGCTCACGGCCGCGCGCCTCCAGGGTCAGAGTTTACGACTGGCTGGCAAAATAGCCGGCAATTCGGGCGGCGATATCGTCGGCAACAGCCTTGGCCACACGTTCCTGCGCGTCCCGGTAGGCACGCGTGTTGGCAAATCGCTGGTTGGAAAAGTCGTAGGAAGCGGATTTGAACGCCCGGCCGGTCATGAGAGTCTCGTCGGTCGCCAGATCACTGAGCACGAAAGTGGAATTCATCGTCGTGGTGTAGGCCGACGGCACGTCGGAGAACTGTTCCACACCAACTTCCGAACTGCCGACATCCATCAGCACTTTCAGGCGATATTTCTTCGGCGGCGATCCGGCACCGCGTTCGAACCTGTAAGTCAGTTCGTTGTAGAGCACGCGAGAAGCGTCGTCGTTGGCATACTGGGTGGAGATGGATTCCAGGTCGATCGCAGCAAGTTCGGCTGCCACGGGCGAGGGCGATGAGCCGAAATCGCCCGTGCTGCTGCCATAAAGCGGGCGAACCTGACACCCACCCAGGGCCATGGCGGCAACTATACCGGCGCAAAGGGCAGCGCGCCGCAACGCGCCGCTGTTCAGGAAGAGGTTGTTAAACAACGACATTCACGATCCTTTGCGGTACCACGATGATCTTCTTCGGGGCTTTTCCCTCAAGTGCCTTCTTGACGGCATCGAGGGCCAAGGTAGCCGCTTCGACCTCGTCTTTGGAAGCCTCTTTTGCAATCGTCAGCTCAGCACGCTTCTTTCCGTTGATCTGGATCGGATAGGTGACGGTGTCGTCGGACAGCAGTGCCTCGTCGGCCTGCGGCCAGCTGGCGTCAGAAATCAGATTGTCATGGCCGAGAGCGGACCAGCATTCCTCTGCCAGATGCGGCATCATCGGAGCCATCATCTGAACCAGATAGTCCGCTGCTTCACGCACCGCATATTCGGTGCCCGCATCGGCTGCGCCGTCATTGAAGACCTTGCTGATGGTGTTGACCAGTTCGTAGAGACGGGCGACAGCACGGTTGAAGCCGAGGCCTTCCAGATCGGCGGAGACTGCGGCCAGTGTCTTGTGGCTGGCGCGGCGCAGGTCGAGCGCCTTGCCGTCGACGTCCGGTGCCTTGCCGCTACGGGGTTCGGTCTTCTCGGCAATGTCGCCGATTAAGCGCCACACGCGCTGAACGAAGCGCCAGGCGCCTTGGACACCGTCCTCGGTCCAGATCACGTCCCGCTCGGGCGGGCTGTCGGACAGCATGAACCAGCGGGCAGTATCAGCGCCGTAGGTGTCGATGATGTCGGTCGGGTCGACGGTATTCTTTTTTGACTTCGACATCTTTTCGATGGAGCCGATGGCAACGTCCTCACCGGTTTCGACGAGCACCGCGCGGCGCTTGCCGTCAACATCGTCGATGCGGACCTCGGACGGGGCAATCCAGCGTCCGTTGGCGCCTTCGCCGATGCGGTAGGTCTCGTGGGTCACCATGCCCTGGGTAAACAGACCCTTGAACGGTTCCTTCAGATCCAGCGCGCCGACCTTTTGCATGGCCCGGGTGAAGAAGCGGGAATAGAGCAGGTGCAGGATCGCATGCTCGATGCCGCCGATATACTGGTCGACAGGCAGCCAGCCATTGGCGGCCTTCGGATCGGTCGGCTGGTCGCAATCCGGTGCCGTGAAGCGCGCGAAATACCAGGAGCTGTCCACGAAGGTGTCCATGGTGTCGGTTTCACGGCGGGCAGGCTTGCCGCAATTCGGACAGGTCGTGTTGCGCCAGGTCGGGTGACGGTCCAGCGGGTTGCCGGGCTTGTCGAAATTGATGTCGTCCGGCAGCTGAACCGGCAGGTTCTCGTCTTTTTCCGGAACGACGCCGCAATCGTCACAATGAATGACCGGGATCGGGCAACCCCAGTAGCGTTGACGGGAAATGCCCCAGTCGCGCAGACGGTAGTTCACCTGGCGTTCGGCCTGAGGTGCACTGTCGATGGTAATCTCTTCCAGCTTCTTCGCCACCGCTTCCTTGGCATCCGGAATGGACAGGCCGTTCAGGAAATCGGAATTGAAGATGATGCCGTCATCGGTAAAGGCTTCGCCGGCAACGTCGAAGGTTGCCGGATCGGCATCCTTCGGCAGCACGACGGGCGTGACCGGCAGGCCATACTTGCGGGCGAAGTCCAGGTCGCGCTGGTCATGCGCCGGGCAGGCAAAGATCGCGCCGGTGCCGTAGTCCATCAGGATGAAGTTGGCGACATAGACGGGCAGCTCGATGGAGGTATCCAGCGGGTGCTTGACGCGCAGTCCAGTATCGATGCCTTTTTTCTCTGCCTTTTCAATTGCTTCTTCGGATGTGCCGACCCGGCGGCATTCCTCGATGAACGCCTTCAGCTCCGGATTGCTTTCCGCCAGCCTGGTCGAGATCGGATGATCCGGCGACAGGCCCATGAAGGAGGCACCGAACAGCGTGTCCGGCCTTGTGGTGAAGATTTCCAGCGTCTTGTCGCCGGTGGGGGCAGCTTCCGTAAACTCGAAGCGCACACGCAGACCTTCGGACCGGCCGATCCAGTTCTTCTGCATCAGGCGCACCTTGTCCGGCCAGCGGTCGAGCGTGTCGATCGCCTCCAGAAGATCTTCCGAGTAGTCGGAAATCTTGAAGAACCACTGAGTCAGTTCGCGCTGTTCCACCAGTGCACCGGAGCGCCAGCCACGGCCGTCGATCACCTGCTCGTTGGCCAGAACCGTCATGTCGACCGGGTCCCAATTGACCTTGGCGTTCTTGCGGTAGACCAGACCGGCTTCCAGGAACTTCAGGAACAGGCGCTGCTGCTGGGTGTAATAGGCGACGTCGCAGGTCGCGAATTCTCGGCTCCAATCCAGCGACAGGCCCATGATCTTGAGCTGGTCGCGCATGGTGGCAATGTTCTCGTAGGTCCAGTCCTTGGGATGGACCTTGTTCTGCATGGCTGCGTTTTCCGCCGGCATGCCGAAGGCGTCCCAGCCCATCGGATGCAGGACGTTGAAGCCCTTGGCGCGCTTGTAGCGGGCAACCACGTCGCCCATGGCATAGTTTCGCACATGGCCCATGTGGATGCGGCCGGACGGATAAGGAAACATTTCAAGGACATAGTATTTGTCGCGGGGGTCGTCGTTGTGGGTGACGAAGACGTCCTTGTCGTTCCAGACCTTTTGCCAGCGCGCTTCGACTTCGCGCGCATTGTACCGTTCCGTTGCCATCAAATGTGCCGTTTGTTCTTGCCGCCGGACCCGGCGGATTTCCTGAAAGATTGACTGCCGGACTGTCACCAGAAATCGCGTCCGGGGTCAACATGTGAGAAGAGATTGATCTTGCAGATGCCTGTTTATTTCGCAATGCCGCATTCGTAAAGCTACCGCATGGCAGCTTCCGGCAGTGTTTCGGGGGCAGGCGGGCTAGAGGCCTCCCATATTTTCAAGAGCCGGCGTCCGTCCGGGTGTTTCCTTGAGAACATGAGATACATCGGCACCTCAAGGAAGGTGGGGGAATGCGCGAGCAGGTCTGCCTCGTCGCCCAGGAACATGGCCTTGCGGATCATGCCGACTTCGGTGCTTTCCATATAGACATCGGCCCGGTCGTGAAGAAGCATCGACCAGGCAAGCTGCTCCGTTGACACATATTCAACAGTGACGCCTGCTGCCTCCAGCATGTCCTCGTACCAGTAGTTCCTGACCGCAACCACGGAGAGGCCTTCTTTACGAAGGTCATCGAAGCTCAGTGGCCCGATACCGTCCGGAAACCGGTCTTTCTTGAAGAAATGTACGTAGGTGGTCTGTCCGACAGGACGTTCAGGAAAATAGAAATCCTGGTTCCGCTCATCCGTGTAGGACCAGGAAAATGTCGCGGCATAAGTCCCGTTTCTGGTCATCTGGTAGGATCGTTGCCAGGGCAGGAAAACGAACCTGGTGTCGTGCCCCGCTTTTTCAAAAGCGTCCCTGACGATCTGGGCATGGCTCCCGAACCCCGGTGATTTCGAACCGATGAACGGCGGCCATTCGCCAACCGCGAAGGTGAAGGTCTCGCTTCTCGAGGC
The DNA here is from genome assembly GCF_054658235.1 of Roseibium sp. LAB1. Lineage (NCBI taxonomy): Bacteria > Pseudomonadati > Pseudomonadota > Alphaproteobacteria > Hyphomicrobiales > Stappiaceae > Roseibium > Roseibium sp. LAB1. Next base: position 192,764 of record NZ_BAAGIB010000003.1, read on the forward strand.
TGAAACGTGCAGACACAGGAACAGCACCAGAAAGCAGGCAAATGAACCGAGACGGCTCATACCGGGAACCCCATTTTCTATGACGCAACCGGCGAGACCATAGCTGCAAACTTCTAGGAAAAGGTGAACCGGATTGAATACCCGGCGGGGAAATTCAGCGGCAACGCGCTCGGGCGGGTCATTTTGTCTTGAAGAAAGACTTCTTGAGATTGAAGTGCGACCGGGCCTATGAGAAGGGACGGCCGAACCGGCAAAACACCCGGCAATTTGAAGGACCTACTGATGACCTCCGCAGCAGACCGACTGGCAAACGTTCAGGCAGATATCCGAATTGCCGAAGCCGAGTTCGGCAGGTCGGAGGGGTCGGTGACGCTGATCGCGGTGTCCAAGACTTTCGAGGCAGACGAGATCCGCCCGGTGCTTGACGCAGGTCAGCGGGTATTCGGCGAGAACAGGGTGCAGGAAGCCATGCACAAGTGGCCCGGCCTTCGCGAGGACTTCCAAGGCATCGAACTGCATCTGATCGGTCCGCTGCAATCGAACAAGGCCAAGGAGGCGGTCGCGACTTTCGATGTCCTGCACACCGTGGACCGGCCTAAAATCGCCAGGGCACTGAAAGCGGAAATGGAGAAGCAGGGCAGGGATCTGCCGTGCTTCATCCAGGTGAATACGGGCGAAGAGCCTCAGAAGGCCGGCATCGCACCGAAGGATGTCGATGCCTTCGTCAGGGAGTGCCGGGAGGACGTCGGGCTCAACATTGTCGGCCTGATGTGCATTCCGCCGGTTGAGGAAGCCCCCGGCGAGCACTTTGCCCTTCTGGAAAAGATCGCAGCCCGCAACGGTCTTGAGCAGCTTTCCATGGGTATGTCGTCCGATTATGCGGTTGCTGTCGGTTTCGGCGCGACCCATGTGCGTGTCGGTTCTGCCATCTTCGGCTCGCGCGATTACACCTGAGCGCATCTGGCGGTCGTTGCATCCAGCCATTCGAACGGGTGTTCACGAAACGCCGGTTCGAACGTGTGTGGTGAATCGACTCTGGTTAGCCGTTTCGCCAGGAATATTTCGAAATTACAAATAAAATCAAATAGATAATCTAAATACTAATTCTATTTCAGCCCCAGAACTGCCTGAAATTGTTAAAAATGACGGGAGTTTGACCGACCTGTGGCTGATCGTAATAGCCAGACACAACATTGCCGCGAAGGTTTCAAAGAGCCGCCCTTTGCCGGTCGCGATCGGCCTGCAGTGTTTGTCTCGTTCCGGTTCGACAGGTCGCAGGGGCTTGGCGAACAGACGGAACGACAGGTTGTCCCGATAGCCAATTGGCACAGGGACATCTGACAAGACCCAAACGAGTGGAGGTCATATCATGTCCAAACGTCTTACAGCTGCTCTTCTGATCGGTGCATTTACCGCGTCTTCCGCAGCACTTGCCCAGGGCATGTCCTTCGAGGCGGTGGACCTCGATCAGGACGGTTACGTCAGCTTCGAGGAAATCGCTGCAGCCGTCCCGACCCTTTCCGAAGACGCATTCAACGCGGCTGACAGCAACCAGGACAGCCTCCTGGATCCGGACGAGTTCGCGACCGTCCAGCCGTAACCCGGCTTCGGACGATCAAACCCCCCGTCGGCTGCGCGAGCAGCCAGATCGTCCGAACAAGACCACCGCCGGTAAGGTCACGCCGGCGGTGGTTTTTTTTGCGTTCAGGGGGATCAATCCAGCCAGAAATCAGGTGTCAGCAACAAGATGCCTGCCAGAATTTCCAGCCGGCCGAGGATCATCTGAACCGCCAGGAACCATTTGGCGAGATCCGGCAGGGACTGAAACGTGCCGGAGGGACCGATGGTTTCACCTACGCCGGGTCCGACATTTGCCAGCGCCGTAATGGACGCGCTGAGCGATGTCTCGAGATCGAGACCGAGCATCATGTAGACCAGTGAAAACGCGGCAAAGGCCCCGGCATAAAGAACAGCGAACACCAGCACACCTTCCAGAACCGGATTTGAGACGGCCCGCCCCTGGTATCGCGGCTCGACCACGCGGTGCGGGCGGATCATCCGGCGGAACAGGCCCTGGATGTAGCTGCCCAGGATTGCTATCCGGAACATCTTGAAGCCGCCGGAAGTTGACCCGCTGCAGCCGCCGAAAAAAGTCAGCACGAAGAAAATCGCGACCACCGGCGGGCCGAACTGCAGATAGTCGTTGGCCGCGTATCCCGTCGTGGTGATTACCGAAACCACGTTGAAAACGGCATAGGTCAACATCTGGAACGGTGTGTCATGGCCGATGAAGCGCTCGAACAGGAACACGCTGATCGAAGCTGCGGCGACAATGGCAAGCAGCAGCATGATCTGAACGTCCTTCACCCAATGGCGTCGCTCGATGCTCCGGATCAGATAGAGGAACGGCACGGCGGAACCCAGCATGAACACCGAGGCAACCCAGTAGACGGCAAGGCCGTCGAACTGGCCGAAGGATTGGTCGGATGTTGAAAACCCTCCGGTCGAAACTGTGGTCATGGAATGGATCACCGCTTCGAAAAAGGTCATTCCGCACAGCAGGTAGAGCGTGGCGCAGGCCAGAGACAGGCCCGCGTAAAGTGCCAGGAGCCTGTAGACGAACGGGCCGACATGGCCATAAGGCTTGCTCGTGTTTTCAGACGACTCCAGGGCAAAGAGCTGGCTGCCGCCAACACGCAGGCCCGGCAGAAGCCAGATTCCGATGGCAACCACGCCGATGCCACCGACCCATTGCAGAAGCGCCCGCCACAACAAGATGCCCGGCGGCAAGGTGTCGAGACCTGTGAGGATGGTGGACCCGGTTGTGGTCAGACCGGAAGCGGTTTCGAAAAAGGCATCGGTGAAGCTGATGCCAAGACCGCTGAAGTAAAACGGTATGGCTCCGGCGAAGGAAAAGGCGAACCAGGCGGCATTGACGAACAGGATCGCTTCGCGAAAGTGGCTCGGAGGCCGTTCGCCCTGGAAGGCCATGGTCATGAGCAGGCCGGCCGTCCCCAGAACCAGGGCAGACACCAGAAAAACCTGCCAGTCCGAGTTTCTGGCGAACACGTCCGCGATGCCCGGAACGATCATCAGAAGTGAAATCAGGATGAGCAATCGTCCGATTGGCAACGCAATGGCGCGATAATTCATAGACGGGACGTCCGCAACGGTCGGCTGTCAGGACAGCAGGCGTGTGTGTCAAAAGACTTTCGTTATCTGCCTGTGCACCGCAAAATGCAAGGCCGGCTGCTGTAGTGCCGGTTTGGCGGCAGAGTAAGCCGACTGGATGGCGAAGTCATGCGATAGCGTCAATTGTGTTTTTAAAACACACCTATACGCCAGTTCATGTTGACCGGACCGGGAGCCTTTGCCAGAGTGTTTTCATAATTTTTGGGAGGAAATCATGAAACCACTTTCTTGGGCACTTGGTGCAGCGATGGCGCTTGGTCTGGCGGCCGGTTCGGCACAGGCCGCAGACACAACCTTGCGCATTTCGCTGCAGTTGCCTTTGACGAGCCACCTCGGCCAGAATCTCCAGCTTTTCAAGGAAGAAGTAGAGAAAAACTCCAACGGCGACATCGCAGTGGAGATCTACGATTCCGCACAGCTTTACAAGGACAACGAAGTTCCGGCGGCGGTCGGCAGCGGATCCATTGAAATGGGTGTCGCCTCCCTGACGCGATATGTTGGCGATATTCCTGCCGTCGATGTCTTCTATCAGCCGTTCCTGTTCGACACGGAAGAAAAGGTCCGTGCGGCCGTTGCCAAGGGATCTCCCGTTCGCGGACCGTTGGACGAGGCGATCGCGGAAACCGGCTCGACCGTGTTGTGGTGGCAGGCCTATGGTGGTTCCATCATGCTGTCCAACGGTGGTCCGCTGAAAACGCCGGACGATCTGAAGGGCAAGAAAGTTCGTGTCTTCGGCAAGACGCTTGGTGATTTCGTCACCGCTGCCGGCGGGGCTCCGACGCTGATTTCCGGGTCCGAACAGTATCTGGCCTACCAGCGCGGTACCGTGGACATCGGCATGACCGGTGTCTCCGGCGTCAAGTCGCGCAAACTCTGGGAAGTGATGGACACCATCACGATCACCAACAACGCCGACATCGAGTTCATCGTGGTCGTGAACACGGATTTCTGGAACGGCCTGCCGGATGAGCACAAGAAGATCATCGAAGCGGCTGCTCTGAAGGCCGAAGCGGACGTGCGGGATCGCATGTCCCAGATCGAAGCCGCAGCCTATGAGGCCTCCAAGCAGAACGGCATGACAGTCTACACGCCAACCGCGGAAGAAATGGCCGCCTGGAAGAGCGTCAGTCAGCCGGTCTACGACAACTTCGTCGAAAAGGCAGGTCCGCTCGGAAAGCAGGTTCTCGAAGCCGCGCAGAAATTCTGACGGCTGACGACCTGTTCAGTACAGAAGCGGCCGGACCCGTACCGGCCGTTTCTTTTCAGGGATGCCGGTTTCAAGGAACTTGGGTGTTCGGTGTCCTGCACCGGCCGGGATGACCGGCCGTCTTTTTCCCGGCCTTGCCGATTGCTCGATCGACAGATGGTTTCATGAAAGCCTTCTATATTCTTCTTCAGGCCTTTGCCTGGATCGCCGCGCTGCTGTTCGTCGCGGTGGGCTGCATGCTCACCTACGAAGTTCTGGCCCGGTATCTCTTCATCGCTCCGACTATCTGGGCGTCGGAACTGTCCCAGTTGTGCCTGATCTGGGGCACCATGCTTGCCATGCCCTGGCTTTTGAGAACCGGACGGCACATTGCGGTCGACGCGTTGACGGAACAGCTGAGTCCGGCCTGGCGCCGCGTCTGCCACGTGATTGCCATGGGCTTTGTCGCGGTGTTCAGCATCCTGGTCGCCTGGAAAGGCGGGGGGATATTCTACGATTCCTTCGAGCGGGGACGCACCACGGGGTCCATGCTGGATCTTCCCATGTGGATCTCCGAACTGTCCGTTCCCGTCGGGTTCGCGCTCCTGTTCGTGCAGGCTCTTATCGAACTGGGTCAAAAGCCCAGGTCAGGCGACCATGAAGCGGTGGTGATGGAATGACGACAATTTTAATTCTCGCCGCGCTGTTCACCTTGTTGCTGATCCGCGTGCCTGTGGCTTTTGCGCTGGGCGGTCTCGGCCTGGCGATGCTCATTCTTGGCGGTTTCTCACCGCTTATGGCGCCACAGGCGATCCTTTCGACGCTGGACGGCTTCATTCTTCTGGCCGTGCCGCTGTTCCTGCTGATGTCGAACATCCTGCTCAAGGGCGGGGTTGGACGGGACCTTTTCGCCGCCGTTCACGCCTGGGTCGGTCACTGGCCGGGAGGACTGGCGGTCGCGACCATCCTGTCCTGCGCTATTTTCGCCGCTATTTCCGGTTCGTCGGTCGCAACGGCTGCCACCATCGGCACTGTTGCGATCCCGGAAATGATCCAACGCGGTTATGAACGGAAATTCGTCTACGGCCTGCTGGCGGCCGGCGGCACGCTCGGCATTCTGATCCCACCGTCGATCCCGATGATCGTCTATGGCTTCGTCACCGAACAATCGGTGATCGCGCTGTTCCTTGCGGGCGTCGGCCCGGGCTTGCTGCTGGTGGTGTTCTTCATCGTCTTTTCCATGATCTATGCCCGCTGGTTTGGCGGCTACCGCCCGGAACCGGCGTCAAGCTGGGACGAGCGCCTGCGCGCGACAGTGCGGGCATTTCCCTCCATCCTGCTTGCACTGGTGGTCATCGGTGCCATCTACAGCGGCGCAGCGACGCCGACGGAGGCAGCCGCCATCGGCTTTGCCGTGGCGCTGCTGATCACGGGCCCAATTCTGCGCACGCTCACCTGGCAAGGCTTCAAGGAAGCAGCATTTGACGCCATGGTGACGACGGTCGCCATCGTGCTGATCATTGCCGGGGCCAAGGTGTTCGGAAAAGCGATCACGCTTTACCGCATCCCGCAGGACATCTCTGTCTTCATCGGCCAGACCATCGATACACCGTTGGCCTTCATCATTGTGGTCTCGATCGTGCTTCTGATCATGGGGCTGGTGTTCGAGGCACTGTCCATGGTGCTGATCATGACGCCGGTGCTGCTGCCGGCGGCCATGGCGCTGGGCTTCGATCCGATCTGGTTCGGCGTCTACATGGTCGTGATGGTGGAATGTGCCCTGATCACACCGCCGGTCGGACTCAATCTATATGTCATCCAGTCGGTGGCACGAGCGAAGCTGTCCGACGTTTCGCGCGGTGTGTTGCCATTCCTGGTGCTGATGCTGATTTCTGTCGGGATCCTTTATGTCTGGACCGATCTCGCACTTTATCTGCCGTTCAAGTTCTGAGGTTTTGTCATGCCGTCACCGGCAGAATTGCTCCGCGGGCTGCTGTCGCAGCCGAAACTCAATGTCATGCCCTGCTGCTATGATGCCTTGTCGGCCAAGCTGATCGAGCAGGCCGGGTTCGATCTGACCTTCATGTCCGGCTTTGCCGCGTCCGCATCGCGGATCGGGCAGCCAGACCTCGGACTGATGTCCTACGGCGAAGTGCTTGATCAGGCGCGCAACATCACCGATGCGGTCCGCATTCCGCTTCTGGCGGATGGCGACACCGGCTACGGCAATGCAATGAACGTGCGCCGCACGGTTGCCGGCATGGCCAAGGCTGGCGCCGCGGCTGTGATGATCGAGGACCAGGTGGCGCCGAAACGCTGCGGCCACACACCGGGCAAGGCTGTCGTCTCCCGCGAGGAAGCGTTCGACCGGATCCGCGCGGCGCAAGACGCCAAGGAAGCTGGTGCTGATATCCTGATCCTTGCCCGAACCGATGCCCGCCACGAGCACGGACTTGCAGAGGCAATCGCCCGGGCTGCAAGGTTCAAGGAACTCGGCGCCGATATCCTGTTTGTCGAGGCGCCCAAGACGGTTGCCGAAATGCAGGAGATCTGCCGGGAACTGCCGGGGCCGAAGATGGCCAACATCGTGGAAGGCGGCGAGACGCCGGACCTTTCGCACAAGGAGCTGCAGGACATCGGATATGCCATCGCCGCTTACCCGCTGACCCTGATGGCCAGCGCCATGAAGGCAATGATGACAACGCTGCAACACTTGAAGACCGACCAGGACCGCACCCCGGATCTCATGGACTTCAAGGAACTGCGCGAGCGTATCGGTTTCAACGACTATTACGAGGTTTCTGCAAGGTACGAGACGTCGAAGCGGGACTGACAGCGCCGGACTGTCCGGACCTCGACTGTTCCGGTGACCTGCGAAATACGTCGCACCGTGCCACTCGGCGTTGGATTTATTGCAAACGGAATGATAGACCCTGCGCGACTTGGAAGCTGTAACGGAAAACTTGAATGCAGGGCGAAAGACGCCGAAGACCTTCGCTGTCGCTGCCGATCCTGCGGACATCGCGCGACCAGCACCGGGACGGCACACTGACGCTCGGCAACTTGTTGACGGCGCTGGGCGAGACTTCGTTCGGCTGGGCGATCGTGCTGTTTTCCCTGCTGACGCTTCTGCCGTTGCCGCCAGGCTCCTCACTCATCACCGGTCTGCCCGTACTCGTCACCACGTTCCAGATGGTGCTCGGTTTTCCCCACGTGAAACTGCCTGGACCGCTGGCGCGACTTTCGCTCGATCACAACAAGCTCAGGCGAACGATGGTGCGTCTGCGGCCTGTCACGATCCGGCTGGAGCGCGTGCTGGTCCAACGATACGAAGGTCTGTTCGCGGCGAAACATGAGCGCATGCTGGGGCTCGCGTTGTTCGTGATCGCCTTCACGTTGTTCCTGCCCGTTCCGCTCAGCGGCTGGTTTCCGGCAGTAGCGCTGTTCATTGCGGGTGTCGGCATCGTGGAACGCGACGGTCTGGTGGTCATCTTCGGCCTTCTGCTGGGTCTGGCCGCGGTGCTGCTCACCATCGCCATCCTGACGTCGATCGCGATCAGCACGCAGGCATTCATGGCCTGAGTATCGACTGATTTGAAAACGGACATGGCTGTGAAAAGCCCTAATGAACCGTATCTGCTTCATTGTCTGTAACGAGGTTTCAACAAGGCTCGAAACCTTGAAGCGGGATTGGAGGGATCCGAGAAACCTCAATCGTCATTGCAGGGCTTGACCCTGCAATCCATGCCATGACGGGGGTAGAAAAGGAAAACCGGATTAAGGAAAACGCGAATTTCTGCCGCTTCCTTGACTCTTGTCCCCGTTTCGGGCATAGACCCGCGAACTCCATATGAGTGATTGAAAATTCGATCCGCCGACCGGGACCCGTAAAGGTGTAAAGAGTTCCCGGAGGTTAACACCCGACAGCGCGTTGCGCCCTCGGGTGTCAAACTGCTTTGCGCGGGTTGATCCGGTTGGAAATGACCGGCGGTTGCCCATATGGTTCGGGAGACTTCCCGAAACCGAGATTATTCAAGGACTACTGATGTTTGAAAGCCTGTCCGATCGACTAAGCGGTATTTTCGACAAGCTCACCGGCCGCGGTGCGCTGTCGGAAAACGACGTCAACGAGGCGCTGCGCGAAATTCGCCGCGCGCTGATCGAGGCTGACGTCGCGCTGCCGATCGTACGTTCCTTCACCGACAAGGTGCGCAACCGCGCCGTCGGCGCCGAGGTGGTCAAGTCCGTGACCCCGGGCCAGATGGTCGTGAAGATCGTTCATGACCAGTTGGTCGAGATGCTGGGTGAAGAAGCCCATCCGATCGATCTGAACGCACCGGCACCGGTGGCGATCATGATGGTCGGTCTACAGGGCTCCGGTAAAACCACGACCACGGCCAAGATTGCCCGCCGCATGACCCAGCGCGACAAGCGCAAGGTGCTGATGGCGTCGCTCGACACCCGTCGTCCGGCGGCCCAGGAGCAGCTGAAGGTTCTGGGCGAGCAGAACGATATCGACACGCTGCCGATCGTCGCCGGCCAAGGCCCGGTCGAGATTGCAAAGCGCGCCATGTCGGCCGCCAAGCTCGGCGGTTACGACGTGGTCATGCTCGATACTGCCGGCCGTATTCACATCGACGAGCCGCTGATGGTGGAAATGGCAGAGGTCAAGGCCGCTGCCCAACCGCATGAAATTCTGCTCGTGGCCGACTCCCTGACAGGTCAGGACGCCGTCAACCTGGCACAGAGCTTTGACGAGCGCGTCGGCATCACCGGTATCGCCCTGACCCGTATGGACGGTGATGGTCGCGGGGGTGCGGCGCTCTCCATGCAGGCCGTCACCGGAAAACCGGTCAAACTGATCGGTACCGGCGAAAAATCAGACGCGCTGGAAGACTTCCATCCGCGCCGGATTGCTGACCGTATCCTTGGCATGGGCGACATTGTTTCGCTGGTCGAAAAGGCGGCAGAAGCCATCGACGCGGAACAGGCCGCGAAAATGGCGAAGAAGATGCAGAAGGGTCATTTCGACCTGGAAGATCTCGCCGAGCAACTGCGCCAGATGGAAAAACTGGGCGGTATGTCCGGCATGATGGGCATGTTGCCGGGCATCGGCAAGATGAAGAAGCAGATCGAGGCTTCGAACATCGACGACAAGATGTTCAAGCGCCAGGTCGCCATCATCGAATCCATGACACCTGCCGAACGTCAAAAGCCCGAACTGCTCAAGGCCAGCCGCAAGAAACGCATTGCCGCCGGCTCGGGCATGGATGTGGCCGACGTCAACAAGCTTCTCAAAATGCACCGCCAGATGGCGGACATGATGAAGAAGATGGGCAAGGGCAAAGGCATGCTGGGCAAGCTCATGGGAGGCCTTGGCGGCGGCGGAATGCCGGACGTCGATCCCAAGCAGCTTGAAGAAATGGCCAAGTCCGGCCAGTTGCCGGGCGGAATGGAAATGCCGAAAGGCCTGCCGGGCGGTTTGGGCGGCGGTCTGCCACCTGGCATGGGCATGCCGGGCCTTCCGGGCCTCGGCGGTCCGAAACTTCCCGGATTTCCGGGCATGGGCAAGGGCAAGAAACGATGAGCGAAGCGGAGAACAAGCTGGGTGAAAGCCCTGCTCTTACCGAGCTGAAGGCTCTTCGGGCGTCCATCGACAACATAGACGCGGCTCTTGTTCACATGCTCGCCGAACGGTTCAAATGCACCCAGAAAGTGGGTGTGCTGAAAGCCACCAACGACCTGCCGCCGGCCGACCCGGCGCGGGAGAAAATTCAGATCGAGCGGCTGCGCCAGCTTGCCGGCGACGCCAATCTCGATCCTGACTTTGCCGAGAAATTCCTGAACTTCATCGTCAGGGAAGTGATCCGGCACCACGAAGCCATTGCCGCTGAAGCCGGCAACTGAACAAACTGGAGACATAAAAATGGCTACGAAAATTCGCCTGGCACGTGGCGGTTCCAAGAAGCGCCCGTATTACCGCATCGTTGTTGCTGACATCCGCTCCCCGCGCGATGGCCGTTTCATCGAAAAGGTCGGTTCCTACGACCCGATGCTGCCAAAGGATTCCGAGAACCGCGTTACGCTGAACGTCGAACGCATTCAGCATTGGCTCGACAACGGCGCGAAGCCGACCGACCGCGTGCACCGTTTCCTGGATGCTGCCGGTCTGCTGAAGCGTGAGCCGCGCAACAACCCGCAGAAAGCCGAGTTGGGCACCAAGGCGAAAGAACGCCTGGAAGCCAAGCGTCAGGCTGAAGAAGATGCAGCAGCCGCTGCCGCTGAAGCTGCTGCCGCACCGGCAGAAGAAGCAGCTGCCGAATAAGCAGATGCGCCAGGCCGCACCGGAATACATTGGCCAGGGAGCCTTTTGAGATGACGTCCGAGGACGATCAGAAGGTACTGATGGCGAAGATCGGTGCGGCGCACGGCATTCGCGGGGAAGTGCGGGTCAAGCCTTATGGCGATGACCCGCTTTCCTTTGTCGACTACGGCGTTCTGACCACCCGGGACGGCAAGCGGTCCTTCGAAGTGGAACGCGCGCGCGAGCAAAAGACGGTCGTGATCACCAAGTTCAAGGGGATTACGGATCGCAACCAGGCGGAAGAGCTGAACGGTATCGATCTGTTTATCGACCGCGACCAGCTTCCCGAACCTGAAGAAGACGAATTCTACTATTCAGACCTGACCGGCCTCGATGTGATCGACCATAATGGTGAGATACTCGGGAAGATCATAGCGGTTCAGGATTTCGGCGCCGGCGACCTGCTGGAAGTCCGGCCAAAACGCGGCCGCAGTTTCTATGTCCCGTTCACCAAGGAATTCGTGCCGGAGATCGATCTGGAAAACGGCCGGGTGAACGTCGACTTGCCGGAGGATTACTTCTCCGAAGGAACGCCTGAACCCTCGGAAGGTGCGCCGGACAGGTAGCGGGTGGGCACGGGCTGCAAGCCCATCTTGTGAAGATTGAGATCTTCGCGCTCGTCCACGTGGACGTCCGACCGTACGGCCTGACGAATTTCGGAGCGCTTCAGTGCAATCAGCGCGACGATCAGAGCAACCCCGATCCCATTGGCAAACGCGTCCTGCAGCGACATTTCGTGGTGGGGAATGAACCCCTGCACGACTTCGCCCGCCAGACCCATGCCGAAGGCAACCACTGCGGAAATGCGCAGCCGGCAGCAGAACAGGGCATGGATCGACAGGGTCAGAAGCGCGAAGAAGCCGATATGGATGACCTTGTCGTAGGGGTGGCCGACGCCGGTGTTGAACACAAGACCAGCCAGCACGCCGAAGGTCATCAGCGCGATCAGAGGCAGCACGCGGCTCAGGGAAATGTCGAGATAGTGGCGGTCGACATGAACCTGGATGAAACGGGGAAGCTTGAAACGCAGGACTGGAAATTTTGCCACGGCAGTAAACCCGATTGAAACGCTCTTGCCACTTTATACAGTGAGCCTTAATCAGAGCTTTCTTTCCGGCGACCATCCTGATGACTTCAGCAGGTTTTTTCGGAAAGCGGTAAACGGTCCTTAATCAACGAGCAGGTTCGAGGCCGGGCTCAATGGCCAATCAGCGGAACTGACAGGCGCGATGACGTTCAAAGCAACCATTCTGACGCTCTACCCGGACATGTTTCCGGGGCCGTTGGGCCACAGCCTGTCGGGGCGTGCGCTGGACAAGGGGTTATGGCAGCTTGAAACCAGTCAGATCCGCGATTTCGCTACAGACAAACATCGCTCCGTTGACGATACGCCCGCTGGCGGCGGCGCTGGTATGGTGCTCAGGGCCGACATCCTGGCCAGGGCCATAGATGCGGCGGCCCCTGCCGACGATCCGCGCCCTCGGCTTCTGATGAGCCCGCGCGGTGCCCCCTTTACCCAGGACCGCGCACACGAACTTGCCGAAGGCCCTGGCGCCGTCATCGTCTGCGGACGGTTCGAGGGGGTCGACCAGCGCGTGATCGACGCGCGCGGCCTGGAGGAAGTCTCCGTCGGTGACTACATCCTGTCCGGTGGGGAAATCGGCGCGCTGACAATGCTGGATGCCATTATCCGACTGATCCCGGGTGTCATGGGCAACATGGACAGCGCGGAAACCGAAAGCTTTGAAGGCGGCCTGCTGGAGCACCCGCAATACACAAGGCCAGCCGAGTTCGAGGGCCTCACCATTCCCGAGGTTCTGACCTCCGGCAATCACCGGAAGATCCACGAGTGGCGCATGGCCGAAGCCGAGCGCCTCACACGCGAGCGGCGGCCGGATCTCTGGGACGCCTATATGGCGGACGAAGACGACGTGGATTGAAGAATCCGCATGACAGTCAGGCAAATTTCCTGTATACGCCCGCCGAAGCTGGGTGAAGTTGTGTCTTTTCCTTGGAAAGACCTGCGTCCTGAACCAGGCCGAAAGGGCTGACAGTCAGGGGTATCCGGCCGACAAGCAACATGGCCCAAAGTCGGTGAACCCGTTTCCGGCCAAAACCGGAAAACGCTCTGACCGCTTTGTAATTCAAAAGGGAAATATGCCATGAACATCATCGAACAGCTCAATGCTGAGGAAATGGCGAAAATCGAAGAGCAGCGCAAGCTGCCGGAATTTTCTCCGGGTGACACCGTTCGCGTCAACGTGAAGGTCACCGAAGGTACGCGTACCCGTACCCAGGCTTACGAAGGCGTCTGCATCGCCCGTTCCGGCGGCGGCATCAACGAGAGCTTCACGGTTCGCAAGATTTCTTACGGTGAAGGCGTCGAGCGTGTCTTCCCGATCTACTCCCCGATGCTGGAAGGCGTTGAAGTGGTTCGCCGCGGTAAGGTCCGTCGCGCGAAGCTCTACTACCTGCGCGATCGTCGCGGCAAGTCTGCCCGTATCGTGGAAAACACTAATGCTCGTTCCAAGCGCCTCAACGAAGAAGTGCGTGCGGAACTCTCGGCTGCCAAGGCTGCTGCCGCGGAAGCCAAGCAGGCTGCAAAGGATGCAGCAGCAGCTGCGGAATCCGCAGCAGAATAAGCCGGATCCGGCAAACGGTTTACGAAAGGCGGCCCTTTGGGTCGCCTTTTTTGTTCTGGTGTCATCCCATCTCTTGTTCCTCCGGATGCAGCATGGCGGAAATCCGGGATCACGAGGTGTGTGGTTTTGTGGCGGCAGACCGGGCCGGACAACCTGCAACAGCAGGTGCCGGGCCTTGTTCCTCCCGCACCAGTCAATCTGAGTTGAATTCAGCTCAACTCGGAACGCTTGACCTTCAAGCGGCGCTGCGTCATTCACTAGCTACGATAAACGAGGATAGACCCTTGCGGCAGGACGCGCCGCGACGGGCATCACCGGGCACTTCGCAAACATTCAAACGTTTGACCGTTTGCTCGGATGGATCGAGGAGAGACCCATGGCCAAGGCACGGACGCTTTACGACAAGATCTGGGACGACCACGTGGTCGACATGCAGCCGGACGGAACCGGCCTGCTCTACATCGACCGTCATCTGGTGCATGAAGTCACCAGCCCGCAGGCTTTCGAAGGCCTGCGCATGGCCGGGCGCAAGGTGCGCCAGCCGCAGAAGACGCTCGCCGTCGTAGACCATAACGTTCCGACCACCGACCGCCGCCACGGCATCGACGATCCGGAATCGGCCCTGCAAGTCAACACGCTGGCAAAGAATGCTGCGGAATTCGGCATCGAATATTACTCCGAACTCGATATGCGCCAAGGCGTCGTGCACATCGTTGGCCCGGAGCAAGGCTTCACCCTGCCCGGCATGACCATTGTCTGCGGCGACAGCCACACCTCCACCCACGGCGCTTTTGGCTCCCTGGCCCATGGCATCGGCACGTCCGAAGTGGAACACGTCCTGGCCACCCAGACGCTGATCCAGAAGAAAGCCAAGAACATGCTGGTGAAGGTCGACGGCAAGATCCCTGCCGGCGTCACAGCAAAGGACATCGTTCTGGCCATCATCGGCAAGATCGGCACCGCTGGCGGAACCGGTTACGTGATCGAATATGCCGGCGAAGCCATCCGCGCGCTGTCCATGGAAGGCCGTATGACGGTCTGCAACATGTCCATTGAGGCTGGCGCGCGCGCAGGCCTGATCGCACCGGACGAAACCACCTTCAAATATATCGAAGGCCGTCCGAAGGCGCCGAAAGGCGAAGCCTGGGACATGGCGTTGGGGTACTGGAAGACCCTGCATTCGGATGCAGACGCCTATTTCGACAAGGTTATCGAGCTGGACGCGGCCAACCTTCCGCCGATCGTTTCCTGGGGCTCTTCCCCGGAAGACGTCGTTTCCGTAGAAGGCGTCGTGCCGGATCCGGCGGAAATCGATGATGAAAATCGCCGCGAATCCAAGAAGCGCGCCCTGGAATACATGGGTCTCGAGCCGGGTACAAAGATCACCGACATCAAGATCGACCGTGCCTTCATCGGATCGTGCACCAACGGCCGGATCGAGGATCTGCGCGCAGCCGCCGCCGTCATCGGCGGTCACAAGGTCGCTGCCAGCGTCAGCGCGATGGTTGTTCCGGGCTCCGGCCTGGTAAAGGAGCAGGCCGAGGAAGAAGGTCTGGACGTGATCTTCAAGGAAGCCGGTTTCGAGTGGCGTGAGCCTGGGTGCTCCATGTGCCTTGCCATGAATGCGGACAAGCTGAAGCCGGGCGAGCGATGTGCGTCGACGTCCAACCGCAACTTTGAAGGCCGTCAGGGCCACAAGGGCCGGACCCATCTGGTTTCGCCGGCCATGGCAGCCGCCGCGGCCATCGCCGGACATTTCGTCGATATCCGTGAGTGGACGGTCAATTGATTCGACCGCAAAACCGGTCGTGAGAATGGGCGCCGCAAGGCGCCCTTTTTATTTGTCCGGGTAAAACTGTCACAATGACGCAGGTGATTTCTCTTTTGCGTAAATAATTCATGGAGTTAAGAAAAATCCTTTGCCAGGGCTCATCTGGCGACAACTGCACTCAGAAATGATTTTCCCGGGCTTCACAAGACTGTCACCTCGGCACTACAATACTCCCGTCACAAAAGGACATGTTCCGTTGTCCGATTGACCGGATCACGGACATTCCGACAGGTCAACGCGCTCTCAGTTGGCACCTGATTGCAGGAAGTTGATCCAACGTAAGTTGTTAGAGCGACGCACCCACGCATGGAGGTGACGTGCTCTGGGAATGAGGAGCGGAACGTGACGATAGCGGTTTCGTCGGGCGCCCATCCGGCGTTGGTGCTCAATGCGGATTACCGGCCCTTGAGCTACTACCCCCTGTCTCTGTGGAGTTGGCAGGATACCATCAAGGCTGTGTTCCTGGACCGGGTCAACATCGTTTCCGAATACGATGTTGCGGTCCGAAGTCCGAGCTTCGAGTTCCGATTACCCAGTGTGGTCTCTCTCAAGACCTTCGTGAAACCAAGCCGATACCCCGCCTTTACCCGATTTAACGTCTTTCTCCGCGATAAATTCCAGTGCCAATACTGCGGCTCCAAGGATGAGCTGACCTTCGATCACCTTGTCCCGCGCTCCAAGGGTGGTCTGACCACCTGGGACAATGTCATCACCGCCTGCTCTCCCTGCAATCTGCGCAAGTCCAACAAGTCCTGTCAGCAACTGAACATGTGGCCGATGCACATGCCGTTTCAGCCGACCATCCAGGACCTGCACAACAACGGCCGCGGTTTCCCGCCCAACTATCTGCACGAGAGCTGGCTGGATTTCCTCTACTGGGATACCGAGCTGGAACCGTAACGTCTCGCGCACGGGAAGCGGTTCTGCGGATTTTGGAAGCTGAGTACAAACTTGCCTGTGTCCAGGCTCCTGCCGTGCTGCCAGTCCCACGTTGGAGCCATTCGTCTCAAAGCATCTTGCGGATGTATTTAATCCGCTGAAAACGCAATTTTACCGGAACTTTAACTCCGCTTCCAAAGTTCTTTCACGGCTTTTCTTGAGCCGTGTCGTAGGTGCCTGTGAACCCTTGGCGGGAGACCAGCGAAAGCGGAAGCGACGGCAACACGTCTTCCACACGGTCACGGGATATCTGCCAGGCCATGAAGGCGGCCAAAATAAAGGTTTTTCGGGTGTATTCCGGACCGCAACACGTCCGTCCGCCGGATGAAGGAACACGCAATCCTGTGCGAGAACCGGAAACGACTGTCGGGCAGCCTCTTCAGATGAACTGATAGGGGTGTTCGCGAATTTCGCGCGGGAGATCCAGTCGATCTACTTGTCCAAATACGACCGCTAAAACTCCGAATAACCAGACTTCAGGTTGTATTTTCTTCCGATTGGTTCACAAAACGAAAACAACCCTCTACTTTTCACCTACCGTTTAAGGAATTAGGTACTTTTCTAGACTAACTGTCTCACAAAATGACGAGGCAGTAATGCAGTATTTGAAGCGTCTCATTTGCCGACCCCTGCTCGCAGAGTTTATCGGCGACCGCAAAGCGTCCATTTTGCCCATCTTCGGTCTCTTGGTGATCCTCATCGTGGTGATCGCCGGCATTACCATCGATGTGTCCCGAACGGTGAATGCGCGCGAGAAACTGTCCTTTGCCATCGATGCGGCGGCGCTTTCGGTGGCGGCCGACCTGTCGACCACCGTCATGAGCGACGATCAGATCAAGCAGGCGCTCGCGGATTCCTTCAGGGCCAATCTTGAAAATGCCGAGTTCCTCGACGAGGCCATCGACAATCTCGATTTCGTCGTCGACCCGGATAACGGCACCATCAAGGTGTCCTCGACGGCAACGCTCAAGAATTACTTCATCGACATGGGCGGCTACGGTCAGAAGGCCCTCGGGCCGGAAACCTTCAGCTTTGGAACAAGCTCGCAGGTTACCTATTCGCGCTTCGACGTGGAACTGGCTCTTGTTGTTGACGTCACCGGTTCCATGCGCAACGACATGGATACCCTTCGCGATGCCTCCGAGGGGCTGGTGAATATCCTGATCCCGGACGGTACGGACGAAGATGAGAGCAAGGTCCGTATCTCGCTCATTCCCTACAGCCAGGGGGTCAACCTGGGCAGCTACGCCGACAAGGTGAAGGGAGGTATCTATGGATACTCGGACGGCAGCAAGTGCGTGACCGAGCGTCAGGATTATGACGACGGCGAAGATCTCTACAAAGTTCGCTACACCGACAAGCCCTATTACTACTACGTCAAGACCAACCCGCCACCCAAGGACACGTTTTACGGCGGGGGCAGCAACAATTGTTCCAGCACGTCAAAGATGATGCCGCTGACGTCTGACCGGGACGCGTTGCTGGATGCGATTGCGGATCTGGATGACAATGGCGGTACGGCAGGCCAGACCGGCGTGGTCTGGGGCTGGAACAGTATCTCGCCGAATTACTCCGACGTCTGGCCGATCGAGAGCAAGCCGGAACCTTACGACAACGATGACGTGCTCAAGTTTGCGATCATCATGACCGACGGTGACAACAACCGTTATTACGAATACGTGGGTGAACGTGAAGAATGCGGCTGGGTCTATTCCAACCGGTTCGGCTGGCAATGGAAATGTGAGATGGTTGCTGTCAATCGATGGCAGGAACGCAGCGAAAGCGAGAATTACAGCAACAATTCCTCCACCGCACAGCGTGCCCTCTGCCAGGCCATGAAAGACGAAGGCATCTCTATTTTCGGCGTCTATTTCGGTACCAGCAACACCTCTGCCGGATCGAAAAACATGCAGTCCTGCGCCAGCACGGGCAATTTCTACAAGGCCACGAACTCAGCCGAACTGATCGGTGCGTTCGCCAACATCGCCAAGAAGATCCAGCAGATCTACGTGTCGAAATAACCGAATCTTTCGGGTTCGGCGCTCTCCGAATTGAAAAAGGCTCGCCGGATGGCGAGCCTTTTTGCGTTCCAGTGTGCTAGCTAAGCCAGGCGGCTCAGCCGCGGTTCTGGCGATTGTCGATCAAATCGTCGACGACGGTCGGATCGGCCAGTGTGGAGGTGTCGCCCAGGCTGTCGAAGCTGTCCTCGGCGATCTTGCGCAGGATGCGGCGCATGATCTTGCCCGAGCGGGTTTTCGGCAGGCCAGGAGCGAACTGGATAAGGTCCGGAGAGGCAATCGGTCCGATTTCCGAGCGGACGTGCTTGACCAGTTCCTTCTTCAGCTCGTCAGTCGGCTCTTCGCCTTCCATCAGCGTGACATAGGCATAGATGCCCTGCCCCTTGATGTCGTGCGGATAGCCGACCACAGCGGCTTCGGAAACCTTCGGGTGCGCCACCAGTGCGCTCTCGACTTCCGCTGTACCCATTCGGTGACCGGACACGTTGATGACGTCATCTACGCGTCCCGTGATCCAGTAGTAGCCATCCTCGTCGCGGCGGCAGCCGTCGCCTGTGAAGTAGAGGCCCTTGTAGGTGGCGAAATAGGTCTGAACAAAACGCTCATGGTCGCCATAGACCGTGCGCATCTGACCCGGCCAGCTGTCCTTGATGACCAGATTGCCTTCCGTGGCGCCTTCCAGGAACTTGCCTTCCGCATCGACGATCGCCGGCTGAATGCCGAAGAAGGGCCGCGTGGCCGATCCCGGCTTGAGGTCCGTCGCCCCCGGCAGCGGGGTGATCAGGATACCGCCGGTCTCGGTCTGCCACCAGGTGTCGACAATCGGGCAGCGCTTGTCGCCAACCACATTGTAGTACCAGGTCCAGGCTTCCGGGTTGATCGGTTCGCCGACAGATCCCAAAAGACGCAGCGATTTGCGGGAGGTCTTTGTGACATGCTCGTCTCCGGCCCCCATCAGGGCGCGGATTGCGGTCGGTGCCGTGTAGAAGATGTTGACGTTGTGCTTGTCGCACACTTCCCAGAAGCGGCCCGGTCCTGGATAGGTAGGAACGCCCTCGAACATCAGCGTGGTTGCGCCATTGGCGAGCGGGCCATAGACGATGTAGCTGTGACCGGTCACCCAGCCCACATCCGCCGTACACCAGTAGATGTCGCCTTCGTGGTAATCGAAGACATATTCGTGGGTCATGGAGGCATAGACCAGATAGCCGCCCGTGGTGTGCATCACACCCTTCGGCTTGCCAGTCGATCCGGAAGTGTACAGGATGAAGAGCGGATCTTCCGCGTTCATTTCCGCCGGTTCGCAATGGTCGGAAACGCGGTCCGCCTCTTCGTGATACCAGACGTCGCGGCCGGCCTGCATGGCAATATCGCCGCCAGTGCGCTTGACCACGACGACGCTCTTAACCGGTGCCTTTTCGGCAGCCTTGTCGACATTGGCTTTCAGCGGCACCTTCCGGCCGCCGCGCAGACCCTCATCCGCGGTGATCACGCATTCAGAGGCGCAATCCTCGATACGCTGAGCAAGGCTGTCAGGTGAAAATCCGCCAAAGACGATGGAATGTACCGCGCCGATACGGGCGCAGGCCAGCATCGCATAGGCTGCTTCCGGGATCATCGGCAGATAGATGGTGACGCGGTCGCCTTTCTTGACGCCCTGACCATGCAGCACGTTGGCGAACTTGTTCACCTCGCGGTGCAGTTCCTTGTAGGTAATGACCTTGTGCTCGTTCGGGTCGTCGCCTTCCCAGATAATCGCAGGCTGGTCGCCGCGCTTTTCGAGATGGCGGTCGACACAGTTGGCCGATACGTTGAGTGTTCCGTCCTCGAACCATTTGATTGAAACGTTGTGATAGTCGTAGGAGGTGTTCTTCACCTTGGTGAAGGGCTTGATCCAGTCGACCCGCTTGCCGTGCTCGCCCCAGAAGCCGTCGGGGTCTTCCACAGACCGCTGATACATTTCCTGATATTTGGCATTGTCGACATGCGCCCGCGCGGCAACCTCCGCGGGAACGGGAAATACGGACTCAGTCATGTGAAACCTCCCAGAAACCACAATTGAACCTGCGGTAAGAAAGTTCTCTCTTCCGCGGTCCTGTTTTCCGGGGCCATTATGCGTATGGCCCCCCAAAGCGTCCAGAACCTAGACTTGGTACTTTAGTCGGCGAGTCTTTGGTCTATGGCAAGGCCCAAGACCTTCAATTTCGTACGGATTTATGCGTATTTTCAGGCATTGGCGTCAGCTCAGCCAGCCAATCAGGATACCCTGGACGAGCAACACCCCGAGCCAGTGTCCACCATCGATCAACGTCAGGTTCCAGGACTGTCCCTGAAAGCGGTGGTTGACGATCTGCGTGGTCATGACGATGCCGACCCAGATCATCAGCGCGGAGATGATCCCGTTCCTGACATCGGCGCCGCCGCTGTGGTAGATGACCCCCGCAAGGACGAAAGCCATGATGATCTGACAGAACAAGGCCGTGGCAAAGACTACCGGATCCGGCCTGGTCTGGTCCTTGGTCAACCCGGCGGCCTTCATCCAGGCCTTGCCCAGGATGCCGTACCAGAGCGCGCCAAACAGGAAAGAGGCAATGGCGGCCGCAGCAACCGCAATCAGGTTGATACCGTCGAACATCATTGCAGGTCTCTCCAGCTCATTTTTTTCTTGGCAATTCTGTCTACTTGCGACTTTTATCACACTTCGAGATTGCAAGCGTCTCTAAATTCAGCCGGTCTCGCCTATCTCCTTTCCGGATAAGGCTTTTTCGAAAAATCATTATAGGAGCCCAAGGTTTGATGCTCATTTCAAAGCGACCTGTGTTTCGACTGATAGGAGCCGCCCTTATTAGCGGCACGATGTTCACGATGTCCGCCTCAGCACAGACTGACGCGCCTTCAGATCTTCTTTTCGTCCTGGATTCCTCAAATTCCATGTGGGGTCAGATTGACGGCACCGCCAAGGCCGAAATTGCCCGGTCCGCGTTTGAAGGCTTTGTTGCCGACCTGCCTGACGGCACAATGGCCGGTGTGATGGCTTATGGTCACCGCCGCAAGGCAGACTGCGGCGATGTCGAGACGCTGGTGCCGGTCAGCGAGCTGGATCGCGCCAAGCTGGTGCAAAGCGTCAAGGCGCTTACACCGCGAGGCAAGACTCCGATCACGGAGACCCTGCGGCAAGCTGCGGAGCTTCTGGCGCAGAACGACAGGCCGGGGCGATTGATCCTGATCTCGGACGGCATCGAAACCTGTGGCGGTGATCCTTGCGCCCTCGCCGAGGCGCTTGCCAAGTCCGGTGTCGACTTCAAGGCCCATGTCATCGGCTTTGATATCGCTTCCAAGGCGGATCAGGCCAAGATTGCCTGTATCGCGCATCTGACGGGCGGAACCTACTGGAACGCCAGGGACGCGGACGGTCTTGCCGAAGCGCTCAAGGAAAGTGTTGCCGCAGTTAAGGAAAAAGCACCCCTGCCGGTCACGGTGCTGACGGCGTCTGACAAGGAAAGCGGCCAGCCTGTCACGGGGCCGGTGCAATGGACGATCGCAAGTGCCGATGACGAGACCGTGGTGGCATCCGGCATGACCGGCGGCAAGGTCGAAGTCGAGCTCGATCCGGGATCCTATGTGGTCAGCGCTGAACTCGGCGAAAAGGCAGGCGGTGCGACACTGGAAGTGTCCGACAAGGGCGGTCAGCAGACCGTTCTTCTCGACGGCAATCTTCCCGAGGCAAGCGTTAGGCCGGCCTCCAATGAGGCGCCTGCAACCTCGCTGCTGGAAGTTGCCTTCGAAGGTCCGGGTCTGGAGGGCGATTTCCTGCGTGTCGTAACTCCGGACGGAAATCGGCTCGAACGGGATCTCTGGACCTATGTGCGGGACGGCAATCCTGCCAAACTGGCCCTGCCAACCCAGCCGGGCGATTATGAAGTTGTCTATGTCTGGACCGAAGGCGGTGAGCGGGTGCTGGCCAAGGCAGCGGTCAAGGTGACCGAAGTCGAGGCAACCCTTACCTACGCACCGGAAGTCGCCGCCGGGAAGCCGGTCGAGATTGCCTTTGAAGGCCCGAACGGTCCCGAAGACTGGATCGGCGTTATCCCGAAGGATGGTACGGTTGATGAGTATCAGGGCCGCTGGGCGGGAACCGTCGACGGTTCGCCGGTCACCATTCAGGCACCGAGCGAAGCCGGAAACTACGAGGTCATCTACGTCACCGGCATCGATCAGACGATCCTGACACGGAAGCCGCTTACTGTTGGTGAAAGCGCCGCAACGCTGCAGGCCGACAGCGCGGTTGAGGCGTCTGCCAGGCTAAAGGTAACCTGGAGCGGTCCGAAGGGTGCCGACGACTGGATCGGCATCGCGCCCGTCGGCTCAGACGTTTCGGCCTATGTCACCTATGAACGGCCAGATGGCGACAGCGTCTTGATGATCGCACCGTTGACCCGGGGCAATTACGAGCTGCGTTACATTCTTTCGACATCCGACGGTTCGAAAATCCTGGCAAGCAAGCCGTTGCAGATTACCGACCCCGAGGTGACGCTGGAAGGACCATCGGAAGTTCCGGCCGCGACCTACATCAGTGTGAAGGCGAGCGGCCCGGCCAACAGCAGCAATTTCATCGGTTTTGCCGAACCGTCCCAGGACGCCTGGGGTACGGCGCCGGGGGCCTGGGAGATTGCGGACAACATTTCCAACGGTGTCGTGCAGGTGCGTACACCTGAAGAACCAGGCACTTATGAACTGCGCTTCGTCCTGTCTGCTGGTGATGCGGAAATCGCGGCACGGCAGACGGTGACGGTTAAATAGTCTCGCCAGGTATCATCGAAGACCGGGGCCCGCCGCTGCAAGGAGGCGGGCCTCGACACTTCCGGACCTATTGTTTCAACCAGACAGAAAGTGGACCGCAGGTCTCAAAACCGAGTTGCTGGTAGACCGGCAACACACTTGCATCACTTTCGTAGGTGCAGAGCGGCCGATCCGAAAATGGTTCCAGAAGATCGCACAAGGCGCTGTAGAGCCAGGTCTTGCGGCTGAAGACGTTGGAAACGCCAAGCACTTCCTTGCCGTCCAGCCTGGGTCCGTCATTGAAGACCGCGCCTGCCTTGATCTTGTCGTCCTTCACGATGGCGACGAAATCGATGGCTTTGCGTTCCAGCAGCCTGAGCGGAAAAACAGCATGGAGGCTTTCATTTTCGTCCCAGCCGTCCAGCCATTTTTTCAGGCTTTCCGAAGTCGCCACCTTGTGCCAGTGGGAGCCGACCGGCGTGCGTTTGGAACTCACGGGTGGCCGGAACAGCCAGGTGTCGGTAAAAAGTTTCTGAAAACCATGGGGAGCCAGATCCAGACTGTCGTAACTGTCCTTCACTCCGGCTCCCTCCGGCAAGGTGGACAGTGCGGAATAAAAGTCTGACCCCGGCTTCGGCGACAGAGTGACGATGTTCGGATAGAGCGGCAGTGTCTTGTCCCGTGCCCACCAGAACCCTGTATGAAATTCGGTTTTCGCGCCTGCAGACTTCAGGACCGCATCGCACCAGAGCGCGTTGTTCTGCGCGCAAGAATTCTGTCTGCCGGCAATCATTTGATCATCAATATCAGAAGCTTAAGCGTTCAGCCCACCCTTTTGGACGATGAAGTCTACCACGAATTCAACACCGTCACCCGCCTTCGTATTGGCGAATACAAATGGCCGGTCCTTGCGCATTTTCTTCGCGTCCCGGTCCATGACCTCAAGGTTGACGCCGACATAGGGCGCAAGGTCGGTCTTGTTGATGATCAGCAGGTCCGAGCGGGTGATGCCCGGCCCGCCCTTGCGGGGAATTTCCTCACCTGCGGCAACGTCGATTACATAGAGTGTCAAATCGGCGAGTTCTGGCGAGAAGGTCGCGGCCAGATTGTCACCGCCGGATTCAATCAGGATCAGGTCGAGATCCGGAATGCTTTTTGTCAGGTCGGCTACCGCCGCCAGGTTGATGGACGCGTCTTCACGAATTGCCGTGTGCGGGCAACCGCCGGTTTCCACACCGCGGATGCGATCGCTGGTCAGCGCCTGCGAGCGCATCAAGGCTTCGGCATCCTCGCTCGTGTAGATATCGTTGGTGATGACGGCGAGCGAGTAGCTGTCGCGCATGGCCTTGCACAGCTTGTCGGTCAGCGTGGTCTTGCCGGAACCGACGGGACCGCCGATGCCGACGCGCAATGGACCGTTTTGGGAAGTCATGAACGGAACAACCTCGAGTACTGGGTTTCATGTGCCATGGAGGCGATATCTGCAAGGAAAGTGGAGGTGCCGAGATCATCAAGACCTGAGGCTTCGGCTTCTTCCGCAATCTCGAATATGACCGGCTCCAGACCGGCCAGCACTTTCTGACCGTCGCTCTGGCCAAGCGGCACCACCCGCACGGCAACGGATATCAGGTTGGCGGCGAAAGCATGGAGGAAACAATGTAGCGCGGCATCCACCGGCAATCCATGAGCGGCGGCGGCCAGGCCAAGCACGACGGGATAGGGCCAGGACGTGTTTTCGTCAGTTGCCAAGGCGCGGAACAGGCGTGCGACTTGCGAATCGGCCGTCGGCATCCAGCTTTTGCAGATTGCCCCGAAAAAGGCACTGCCTTGCGCATTCGATTCCAGGTGCCGCTCTTTCGAGGGCTGCAGGGCCAGTCCCAGGTCCCGCAGTTCGCCGACGGCATCGCTGTCGCCGGCAAGGGCTGCCCGGTGGGTTTCCTTCAGCAGGATCGCGTCGCTTCTGCCTGCGCCAAAGCGGAGGATTTCCTGCAGCCATATACTGAGTTCCTGCGCATTGGCCACCCCGCCCTGCTCTATGACCTGTTCCAGACCGTGGCTGTAGGTAAAGGCGCCGATGGGAAAGGCCGGTGAGAGAAAAGCCTGCAAGCGGTAAAGCGCCTGGGGTGACAGGGGCAACCGGGGTTCAGTCATGGGAATGTCCGGAGTCGTGCCCGTGATTGAGGCTGTGACCGTGATGATGGTCGTGGGAGTGCCCGTGATCATGTCCATGGGTGCGGCCATGGCCGTAAGCGCCGCCTTCCGGATCGAAAGGGGCAGACAGCCTGGTCAGCCGGCCGCCGAGCTTTTCCACCATATCTTCAATCACATGGTCTCGACGGATCCGCAGGGTGCCGCCCATAAGCTGCGTGGGCAGGTGCCGGTTGCCAAGGTGCCAGGCGATCTTCACCAGGTGGGCGGTGTCGTCGGCGTGGATTTCCACCACCTCCTCGGGTTCGGCGAGAACCTCGACGAAGCGACCGTCTTCCAGCTCCAACCCGTCACCGTGGCGCAAATGGATCGCCATGGGCTCGTCCAGAAGGAAGGTCAGTCCGCCCGCACCGGTCAGGACAGCCCTGCGCCGATATCGGTCTTCGCGATCGAGCGTAACCCGATCGACGGCATCGCCGGTCCATTCATCGGCCTTGTGGATTTTTGCGACGCGGATCATGAGTCTTCCACCACTTTTGCCATCATGGCCTGGAAAGCGGGACGCTCCCTAAGGCGCTTGAAGTAATCGTAAACCGGTCCGTCCTTGGGCAGGTCGAACTTGGCGGCCAGAGCCCAGCCGGAGCAGTGTCCGACGATAATGTCGGCAATGGTGAAGGTTTCGCCCATGGCATAGGGGCCGTCACCGAGCAGAGCTTCCAGCGTTTTCAGGCCTTGTTCGAATTCAAGCCGGCAGACGTCCTTGACGGCAGGAACACGGACGTCTGCCGGGTGGATGAAGGTGTTCTTCGCGGCAGTCCACAGAGCACCTTCCAGAACATCGACACCGAATTGGGTGAAACTGTCCTGGCGGGCGCGATCCAGAGTGCCGGCCGGAAAGGTGAACCGGCCATGCTTGTCGGCCAGGTAGGTACAGATCGCGACGGAATCGGTGATGACGGCACCGCCATCGATCAGCACCGGGACCTTGCCACTCGGATTGAGCGACTTGACTGTGTCCGACTGCGGCAGAGCCGGGTCGATCTCGTAAGCCTCGCCCAGTTCTTCCAGCAGCCACATCACCCGCATAGCGCGGGTGCGTGGAAATCCGACGATCTTGTACATGACTTTCCTCTCCCGGCCTCTTCCGTGTAGCGCCTAGAACAGGAAGTAGCGCTGGGCCATGGGCAGAACGTCTGCCGGCTCGCAGGTCAGCAATTCACCGTCGGCACGAACCTCGTAGGTTTCCGGGTGCACTTCGATCTTGGGCATCATGTTGTTGTGGATCATGGACTTTTTCGAAATTCCACCACGGGTGTTCTTGACCGGAAGCACCAGGCTGTCGAGGCCCGCCTTGTGCTTTACGCCAGTGTCATAGGCCGCCTGTGACACGAAGGTGACGCGGCTGTGCGTCAGCATCTTGCCATAGGAGGCGAACATCGGCCGGTAATGCACCGGTTGCGGTGTCGGAATGGAGCCGTTCGGATCGCCCATCGGAGCGGTCGCGATTGAGCCGAGCTTCAGCACAAGTGCCGGCTTGATGCCGAAGAATTTCGGATCCCAGAGCACGAGATCGGCCAGTTTGCCGATTTCGACCGAGCCGATGTATTCGTCCAGGCCGTGAGCAATCGCCGGGTTGATGGTGGTCTTGGCGATGTAGCGTTTGACCCGGAAATTATCGTTTTCACCGGTTTCATCAGCAAGGCGGCCGCGTTGTACCTTCATCTTGTGCGCGGTCTGCATGGTGCGGATGATGATCTCGCCGACGCGGCCCATGGCCTGACTGTCGGAGGAAATGATCGAGAACGCGCCCATGTCGTGAAGAATGTCCTCCGCCGCAATGGTTTCCTTGCGGATGCGGCTTTCGGCGAAGGCAACGTCCTCCGGAATGTCCTTGTGCAGATGGTGGCAGACCATGAGCATGTCGAGATGCTCTTCCAGCGTATTGACCGTGTAGGGCCTGGTCGGATTGGTGGAGGACGGAATGACGTTCGGTTCACCAACCACCTTGATGATGTCGGGTGCGTGGCCGCCACCGGCCCCTTCCGTGTGGAAGGCATGGATGGTGCGGTTCTTGAACGCGGCGGTGGTGTTCTCGACAAAACCGGATTCGTTCAAGGTGTCGGTGTGGATCATTACCTGGACGTCGTATTCATCGGCAACCGACAGGCAGTTGTCGATGGTCGCCGGTGTGGAGCCCCAGTCTTCGTGGATCTTCAGGGCTGCCGCCCCCGCCATCACCTGCTCTTCCAATGCGGCGGGCAGTGACGCGTTGCCCTTGCCGGCGAAGATAAGGTTCATCGGAAAACTGTCGGCGGCCTGAAGCATCCGCGTGATGTGCCAGGGGCCGGGTGTGCAGGTGGTCGCATTCGTACCGGTGGCCGGGCCGGTGCCGCCGCCGATCATGGTGGTCACGCCGGAGCACAGGGCTTCGTCGACCTGTTGCGGGCAGATGAAGTGGATATGGGCGTCGATCGAGCCCGCGGTGAGGATCTTGCCCTCCCCGGCAATTGCCTCCGTGCCGGGACCGACGATGATATCGACACCATTCTGGACATCCGGGTTGCCGGCCTTGCCAATACCGACGATCCGGCCGTCCCTCAGGCCGACATCGGCTTTGACGATGCCCCAGTGGTCAATGATCAGGACGTTTGTGATGACCGTGTCGACCGCTCCGGCGGAACGCGGTGCCTGGGACTGGCCCATGCCGTCGCGGATGACCTTGCCGCCACCGAATTTCACTTCATCGCCATAGGTGGTGAAATCCTTCTCCACCTCGACGATGAGATCGGTGTCCGCAAGGCGCAGCCTGTCGCCGGTTGTCGGTCCGAACATGTCCGCATAAGCGGCGCGGGGCATCTTGTAGGCCATATCTAGTCTCCAATCGGCGATCAGAAATCGGTGTGTTTAATTCGCGTAGTCCTCGACCGTCGCATCCAGATCCTCGGTGCGTTTCATGGTGAGGACGATCAGGCAGTTCCGGTACAATTCGTTGCCGCGTGTGCCTCCCTTGAAGGGAAAGCTGTAAGCGGTGCAATCCTTGTCGGCATAGGTCTTCCAGGCGGTCTGGGCGTCATCGAGGCTGGCCGGTGCACCTTTCAGGTGGTCCGGCAATTCGGCATCGATCTCGACCAGCACGGCGCGCAGGCGGTCGAAGGCTTCCTTCATGCGCGCGTCTGCGTCCTGAAGGGCCTTGTCGGCGCAAAAAGTGCGTTCGGCATTGGTCAGCGGATAGCCGCAGTCGATGTTGTCCCTGACCTTGTCTTCCTCGGCGTTTGCCGTGCCGGCGGCGGCCAGAAACAGAACGATCGCAGGAAGGGTCAGGCCGCGCACAAGCATCAATTTCCCAGGCCTTCGTCAAGCTGTCTCAACTCGTCAATGCGATTGCGGGTCAGGTCGGCGCGGCAGCCATAAACCAGCATCGGCTCCAGGGTTCCGCCACGGGCCAGAAAACCGTAGGCATCACAAGCCTTGTCGCGATAGGGAATCCAGGCACGCTGGGCTTCGCGCAACGTCTCAACCGCCCCTTTCAGCCCGTCGGGCAGATAGGCGTCGGTCTCCTTCATCTTTTCCATCGCGGATTTGTAGGCGGCGTTCAGTTCCGCATCCGCCTTCAGCCAGTCGAGGTTGGCACACTGGGTCATTTCCGACTGCGTCATGGCAGTTTCGCAGTTCAGGGTGTCCTGCGCACCGACCTGTCCGGCCAGCAGGACGCCGAGCCCGACCAGCCATGGCGCGAGAAATGATGCAGGACCGCTCACAGCTCGCCCATGACCTTCTGGTTGAAGCCGTAGACCGTGCGGCTGCCGCGATAGGGTACCAGCGTCACGGATCTGGACTGGCCGGGTTCGAAACGCACGGCGGTGCCGGCGGGAATATCCAGGCGCATGCCGCGTGTCTTGTCGCGGTCGAAGGACAGGCCTTCGTTGGTTTCGAAGAAGTGATAGTGGCTGCCCACCTGAATCGGCCGGTCGCCGGTATTGGCAACTTCCACCGACACTGTCTCAAGTCCTGCGTTCAGTTCGATCTCGCCGTCGGCGGGAAACAGTTCTCCGGGGATCATGATCGTCTCCTTGGAAATTGCGGTCAGCGGATCGGCTCGTGCACGGTCACGAGCTTGGTACCGTCGGGAAAGGTCGCCTCGACCTGAACATCGTGGATCATCTCGGATACGCCTTCCATCACCTGGTCGCGGGTCAGCACCTTGGCTCCCGCCGACATCAGGTCGGCAACGGTGCGCCCGTCCCGGGCACCTTCAACAACGAAATCGGTGATCAGGGCGACGGCTTCCGGGTGATTCAGCTTCACGCCTCGTTCCAGGCGGCGTCGGGCGACCATCGCAGCCATGGATATGAGCAACTTGTCCTTTTCGCGGGGCGTCAGGTTCATGAAAGAAAGTCCTCCAAATCAGCAGTACCAGACGCGCGGCAGCGCCGTCATTCGGTATCCGGTGAGAAACGACATCAGGGCCGTGCGCAAGCCGCGGCCATCATTGGACACAAACCGGGAGATCAGCAAGCCGTTCCAGGCACTGGCAGCGGCCTGGGCGGTCCCGTCCGGCAGGGTTTCGATCAGCTCACGTGCCCTGGCAAGCCGGTCTTCGGCATCGGCAGAGCAGTCGACAAAGGTTGCCGCGGCCAGGGCGCCCGAAGCCGTGGCCGGACCGGTCAGCGCCTTGACCGGATCGCCATCCAGCCGGATATCGTCGGCAAAAACCAGGCGCCCGTCCCTACGGATGCGCCAGCTGTCCCGGTAGAAAACGGATTTGACCTGCTCGCCCATTGCCTTGCGGCCGAGGACGAAGGATTCGACCATCATCAGCCTTGCATCGCGTTCCAGGTCCGCCTGCAGGGTGCGGCGGAGGCTCGACGCATCGAAAAGGATGGTTTCCTGGGGCAGCCACTCCAGCGTCGCACCGGCTCCAACGGTGAACTGCCCCGTCACACGGGCAGTGCCGCCAGGGCTGCGATAGGCGCGTTCGGCGGTCTGGCTGGTCACAATCACGTGTACACCAGCGTCGGCGCCAACTTCATAGTCGAGCTGATCGCCCCCGGTCAGGCCGCCGGCGGTGTTGATGAGAACGGCAGTGGCGGGGGTGTCATAGACTTTCGGCAGGCGGACCTTGGCCGACCCGCTCTGGTAAAGGTCGGACAGGCGGGTTTTGCCGTCCGCCGCAGAAAAACGCACTTTGCCGATGCCTTTCACGCGCTGCAGGACTACGGCTTTCCCGCCCGTTTCTGATGCCAGGTCAGCATCATACATCGCTTGACCGCCCCCCCTGCGGGCTTATTCTGTCCTTGTTATTTTTCACATCTGTTCAAATTGGTCCAGACCGACGCCGGGCCGCAATAGGCAATATGCCCTCGGCAATCTTAGCAAGAGCCGGGCCAAGGCCGGTAATCGGAAAGGCAGGACCAAGCCGGCGCAAAAAAGGCCCTGTTTCCCGAAGCTTATCAACGTCTGCTCGCAAAAGTTGCTCAAAAATAAGGCAATTGCAAGAAAGTTTGGCGTGGAGCGGATCTGAGGAAGGGCTTGCCCTTGTCGTCATGTTCCGGTTTTTTAAGAGAACAGCAGCTATTCATTCTGCTTCTGCCCAAGTGCGACGTGTCATCCGGTGGATGACGAGCGAGGGAAACCGTGTTTTTAAGCCCGATTGGCCGCCTGACATCCGTTTGTCTGATCGTAACCGTTCTCGCAATGAGTCTGGCCATGAGCCAGGCTCGGGCGGATATAGGAGCCTATGTCCTCATCGACGCGAGTTCCGGTGCCGTGATCGATCAGGAAAATGCAACTCGCAAGTGGTACCCGGCCTCGCTCACCAAGCTGATGACCGCCTATGTCACCTTCAAGGCCATCCGTGAAGGCCGTGCGTCGCTCGACAGCGCTGTCGTCCAATCCAAGAACTCGGCCGCCGAACCGCCCAGCAAGATGGGGTTCAAGGTCGGGACGCGGTTCACTGTCGACACGGCCCTCAAGATCATCCTCATCAAGTCCGCCAACGATGTCGCGGTCGCCCTGGGTGAATCCATAGGTGGATCTGAAGCGGGCTTCATTGCCATGATGAACGCGGAAGCCAGGCGCCTTGGCATGACCAACACCCGATTTTACAATCCGCACGGTCTGCCGGACAACCGGCAGGTGACCACGGCACGAGACCTTGCCATTCTGGCGCTTGCGCTGCGCCGGGACTTTCCGGAATCCCGGAACTACTATGACCATCCCGGCATCCGCTTCGGCAAGAAGACCCTGCGGTCGGCCAATCGGGAGTTCCTGCTGCGCGTGCCCGGCGCCAATGGCATGAAGACCGGGTATATCTGCAATTCCGGGTACAATGTTGCTGCCTCCGCTACGCGCGGCAACAAGACCTTGATCGCGATTATCCTTGGTGCGGGTTCCGGACTCGAGCGAACCGCATTTGCACGCCAGCTTTTTGACGAGGGGTTCCGCAAACGCGGTGGACGGAGCATCACGAGCCTTTCGGGAACCTCCGGCAATCCGCCGGCCGATGGGTATTGCCGGCGCAACAAGAGCCCGGGTCCCAAGGGCTACATGGCCCGGTTCGACATGGAAAAGGAAAAGCAGGGCGGGTTCCTGTTCTTCGCCAAGGCCAACAAGTCCGATGAGGACAAGCTCGACGACAGCGGTTTCAAGCTGTCCAACGGCAAACCGGACTGGGCAAAAATCCTTGACCGTACGCTCGGCCCTCGCCGGATTGCCTACCGCCCGCTGGATGTCGGCCTTGGCAACCCGAAAGGGTCGCCTTCCGTCAGCCCGGGCACCGTTCCCGCCGGCGCCGCCAGCGAAGCCGTCGCAGCCATCGCGGGCGAAGATATTGCCGCGGAAGACGTACCGATTCCGGTCGCCAATCCCGTGCGGCGCGCGGAAAATAAAATCCGTGCGAAAATGCAGCTGACGGCCGATGCCAAAGCGGCGGGCGCGATCCCGCAGGGCGGCGAAGCCGCGCCGCGTCCGGGTGCCGCGGTCGAACTGTCCAAGACCTCACCCGGATCTATCTTCCGCAAGGGCCTGGATTTCACCGTTCCGGTTCCCGCGCCAAGTCCCCGCAAGTAAATCGATATCAAGATCTTTGGCGGTGCCGATGATGTCGCTGTGCGGTTAACGGGATTAACTTTTTATTTACGCTACTCCTTAACACTGCAGTAAGCATTTTTCTGGCAAAGGCGTGCTCTTCGCCGGATATCAAAATGCCACTGCGGCACAGAATATGCCGGTCCAACAGGTCGAGAGATCGCATGATGATTGAACCGAGATCCACCGCCACAATCCGGGCTCTTGCCAGCCTTGCGGAGCTTTCCGCCAATCAACTGGAGGAAGGGGTTTCGGTCGACCATGTGATCGAAACCTTGCGCAAGGCAGCCGAAGCCGTGCGGCTTGTGGTCGATGTCGAGGCGGAAGACGACCTCGACGACTTCACATTCGAGGCTGAAGCCGAGAGCGAAGCCGACGCGGAAGTCGCTGAAACGGATATCGTCCAGGATCTGACTCCGATGAATCTGTCGGAGGATGAGGCTGACAAGAAAATTGTCGCGATGGACAAGAAGGACGCGGAAGCCGCTTCCGAAGACGAAGACGCGGTCGTTCTCAACACGGGCTGATTCGGCGCCAAGCGGACCTTTTCCAATCGAAGAAGCCAACGCGGCGGGAGCAGCATTTGCGCTGACCCGCCTTTCTGCCTATGTGTCTGCGGAAAGTCCGCCGGTTCCGACCCAAGGTCGGCGGACGCAGATGGAGACATACCATGGCCTCGCCGACACCGGTTTCCGAAGGACAAAAACCCAAGGGTCCGAAGCCCCCTATTCCCCTGTCCGTGCTGACCGGCTTTCTGGGGTCCGGCAAGACAACGCTGCTCAACCGGATCCTGAAGGATCCGTCGATGGCGGACACGGCGGTCATCATCAACGAATTCGGCGAGATCGGGCTGGACCACCTGTTTGTCGATCAGGCAGGCGATGGCATCGTGGAGCTTGCCTCCGGCTGTCTGTGCTGCACCATTCGCGGCGATCTTGTCACCACACTGGAAAACCTTCTGCGCAGGTTGGACAACGGCCGGATGGACCGGCTCAACCGGGTGATCATCGAGACCACGGGTCTGGCGGATCCGGCGCCGATCCTGCACACGGTCATGCTGCATCCCTATCTGGTGATGCGCTACCGGCTCGACAGCGTGATCACGCTGGTGGATGCGGTCAACGGCCTGTCGACGCTCGACAATCACGAAGAAGCACGCAAGCAGGCAGCCGTCGCCGACCGCCTGGTCTTCACCAAGACCGATCTGGTCCAGGACGATGACGCCGGTGCGTCTTTCGAGGCGCTCAAGCAGCGCTTGCAACAGCTCAACCCGGGCGCCCGCCGTCTGGACGTGCAAGCAAATGATGCGACAGTAGAAAACCTCTTCAACGCCGGCCTTTACGATCCGAAGAGCAAGATCCCGGACGTTGCCGCCTGGCTGAACGCCGAAGCCTATGAAGACCAGAAGCATGACCTTCACCATGGTCACGATCATTCGCATGGTCATTCGCACGGGCATCACCATGACCACAATCACGACCATGCCCATGATGTGAATCGGCACAGCGATTCCATCCGGGCCTTTACCCTGTCAACGGATCGTCCGGTGCCGGCCTCCGCACTTGAAATGTTTCTGGATCTGCTGCGCTCGGCACACGGCCCGAAGCTGCTTCGGGTCAAGGGCATCGTGCAACTGGCCGAGGATCCTGAGCGGCCGGTGGTAATCCACGGCGTCCAGCACGTTTTCCATCCGCCTGCGACGCTTGAAGCCTGGCCCGATCAGGACCGGCGAACCCGTATGGTGTTCATCACCAAGGATCTGCCGGAAGGTTTCGTGCGGCGCATGTTCGAGGCGTTTTCAGGTGCCTTGCTGCCCGACACGCCGGATCACCAGGCTTTGACGGACAATCCGTTGGCGGTGTCGGGTTTTACCAGTCCGGTGAGGTAGGCGGCAGACCGGTGACAAGGCGAGTCCTTGATCTCTCAAAAACCTCATCCTGAGGAAGCGCATAGCGCTGTCTCGAAGGATGGGCCACTTGTTCCTGAGGGTGCCGCCCATCCTTCGAGACGCGCCTGATGGCTCTCCTCAGGATGAGGTAGCAAGTGAGAGGCGAGTTGGTAAAACTTCAGGAAACTCAATCCTTCTTGCGCAGGCGGATCAGACCTTCCTGGGCGGTCGAGGCGATAAGGACACCGTCCCTTGTGAACAGCGATCCGCGGTTCATGCCGCGCGAGCCGGAGGACGATGTGCTGTCGGTGGCATAAAGCAGCCAGTCGTCAGCGCGGAAAGGACGGTGAAACCACATGGCATGGTCCAGGCTGGCGGCCTGGATCTTCGGGCTGAAGACGGACGTGCCATGGGGAAACAGTGACGTGTCCAGAAGGGTCATGTCGGAGGCGTAGGCGAGGACACACTGGTGCATGCGCTCGTCATCCGGCAGCGGGCCTGTTGCCCGCACCCACACATACTGCTGCGGCGGCAGCGGTTTTTTGCTGAAATAATGCGTCATGTCGACCGGACGCATTTCGATCGGCCGTTCACGCTCCCAGTAGTTGCGGATGTTCTCCGGGGCCATCGACAGGAATTTTTCCTTCAGTTCCTGTTCGCTGGGCAGATCTTCAGGTGTCGGAACGTCCGGCATGTCGATCTGGTGCTCCAGCCCCTCTTCCCTGACCTGGAAGGACGCGGACATGGAAAAGATCGCTTCGCCGTGCTGGATCGCAACGACACGCCGGGTGGTAAAGCTGCCACCGTCGCGGATACGGTCGACTTCGTAGATAATGGGCACCGACGGATCGCCGGGTCTCAGGAAGTAGCCGTGGAGGGAATGCACGTGGCGGTCTTCCACGACAGTTCGCGAGGCAGCAACCAGTGCCTGGCCGATGACCTGTCCGCCAAATACGCGTTGCCAGCCGACCTGAGGGCTGCGACCACGGAACAGGTTGCGTTCCAGCGGTTCCAGGTCGAGAATCTGGAGAAGACTATCAATGGCCGTGTTCATCGGCGCGATCCCTGTTAGATAGACGGCAGGTGATTTGGTTAGAGGCTTGAGGCCTCGGCACCGCACTCTTGGACGGCAGTTGACGTTAAAGTCAAGATGCCTTTAGGGAAACTGAAGGCAAGGAGAAGAAGACGATGGCGAGGAAAAAAAGCGTCCCGGACATGTTCGATGTCGTGATCGCAGGCGGCGGCTATGTCGGTCTGTCGCTGGCGGTGGCGCTGAAACAGGGGGATGCCAGCCTCACCTGTGCCGTGGTCGATCCCAAGCCGATGGACGATCTGCACAAGGACCCGCGCGCCTCAGCCATCGCTGCGGCCGCTTCGCGGATGCTGTCCCAACTCGGCATCTGGCAGAAGATTGCGGGCGAGGCTCAGCCGATCAACGAAATGATCGTTACCGACAGCAAGCTTCGCGATGCGGTTCGGCCGGTGTTTCTGACGTTCGGCGGCGAGGCGACAGAGGGCGAGCCCTTTGCCCACATGATGCCGAACGGCGTGATGATGCCGGCGCTCTACAAGGCTGCCAAGGCACTTGGCGTCACCTTTTTTGCGCCTGGAACCGCCGAAACCTTCCGCAGCCATCCCGATCATGTGGATCTGGTGCTGGAAGACGGCACGCTGTTGAAAAGCCGGTTGCTTGTTGCGGCCGACGGTGTGCGCTCTCGCCTGCGCGACCTTGCCGGTATTCGTACGGTCAACTGGGACTACGGCCAGTCCGGCATCGTTACCACGGTCAAGCATGAACGGCCGCACAACGGCCGGGCAGAGGAGCATTTCCTGCCTGCCGGGCCATTTGCCATCCTGCCGCTGCCGGGCAACCGGTCGTCACTGGTGTGGACGGAAAAGACGGCAGATGCCGACCGGCTGATTCGGTCAGACGATTTTACCTTCGAGCTGGAGCTGGAGCGACGCTTCGGCCATCACCTCGGCACACTGGAGCTGGACGGGCCGCGCCGTGCCTATCCGCTCGGACTGAAGCTGGCACGCGATTTCGTGAAGCCGCGCTTCGCCCTGATCGGAGACGCTGCCCACGGCATTCATCCCATAGCTGGTCAGGGGCTCAATCTGGGGTTCAAGGATGTCGCCGCTCTGGCCGAAGTGCTGGTGGACGCGCGCCGTCTCGGCCAGGATCTCGGCGGTTTCGATGTCCTGGAGCGCTACCAGCGCTGGCGCCGGTTCGACACGTTCCAGATGGGCGTTGTCACCGATGTGCTCAACCGACTGTTTTCCAATGACAATGACGTGTTGCGCGCCGTTCGCGATTTCGGGCTTGGTATTGTGGACAGGATGCCGGGCCTGAAAACACAGTTCATCAAGGAAGCTGCCGGTTTTGCAGGACCGGTGCCGAAATTGCTTTCCGGCGAACCAATCTGATAGGAGTTGGATCGGACCGTCTTCCACTCCGCAGGATTTCCATTTGATGATTGCCAATCCGGAGAGTTTCCCCGCCCACCGGTCGATACTGATTACGGGTTGTTCTTCCGGCATCGGAGCATCCGCGGCCCACATCATGCGCGGGCGCAACTGGCGGGTCTTTGCGACGGCCAGGCGCCAGGCGGATGTCGAACGCTTGAGAGACCTCGGCTTCGAAGCCTTTCGCCTGGATTATGAAGACCCCGGCAGCATTGAGGAGACCGCAGGCGAGGTTCTGCAGCGGTCGGACGGTGAGCTGAGCGCGGTGTTCAACAACGGCGCCTACGCGGTTCCCGGTGCGCTGGAAGATTTGCCGACAGAGGCACTGAGATCTCTTTTCGAGGCGAATTTCATCGGCTGGCACGATCTTACTCGCCGGTTGCTGCCGGCCATGCGCGCCAACAGGTCTGGACGGATCGTGCAGTGCTCGTCCGTGCTTGGCTTCGTGGCACTCAAATACCGCGGTGCCTACACGGCGTCCAAATTCGCTCTCGAAGCCTATTCGGACACACTTCGACAGGAGCTGAAGGGGTCTGGTGTCCATGTCAGCCTGATCGAGCCCGGCCCCATCGACACAAGGTTCACGGAAAACGCGCTGGCGAATTTTGATCGCTGGATCGGCGAGGATGGTCTGCAGGCGTCACGGCACCGTAAGACCTACGAGAAGCGCCGCATCCGGATGGAGGCGGGTGAACCTGGTCCGTTCAAGCTGCAGCCGGAGGCCGTGGTAAAACGGCTGGTACATGCGGTGGAAGCAAATCGGCCGAAAGCGCGCTATCATGTAACGGTTCCCACCACCGTCATGGCGGTGGCCAAACGGGTGCTGCCGACCAGCCTGCTGGACCGGTTCTGCATCTGGGCCGCCGACGGTGAGGAATAGCTGTCTGTCTACCGGCGACCGCGCCGGGCAGCGGTGAAACAAGGAAAACGAAATGGCAGATCTGATCAACTTTCTCATTCCCGTCGGCCTGGCCGCGGTTGCCATCGTGCTGCTGCTTGGCATCTGGAACATGTTCCGCCACGGACCGGCCAACCGGTCGCAGCTTCTGATGCGCTGGCGCGTCGGCCTGCAATTCCTGGTGATTGTGCTGGTGATGGGCGGTCTCTACTTTTTCGGCGCAGGCCACTAAGAAAAATAATCGGACCATTCTGGAGGGACTGGGGGCACCATGGTTGTTCTGAACAAGATCTACACAAAGACAGGCGACGACGGCACGACGGCGCTGGGATCTGGAGAGCGGCGCCGGAAGAGCGACCTCAGGATTGAGGCCTATGGCACGGTCGACGAGACCAACTCCGTGGTTGGCCTGATTCGCCTTCAGACAGGCCAGTCGGCTCCGGAGGTCGACCAGGTGCTCGGCAGGATCCAGAACGACCTGTTCGATCTTGGGGCCGATCTCGCAACGCCGGAAACCGGCGAGGACCTGGGGTATGAACCGCTTCGGATCACCGACGCGCAAGTCACGGCGATCGAACAGGCGATTGACGTTCTCAACGCCGAGCTCAAGCCCTTGCGCTCCTTCGTCCTGCCGGGCGGCAGCCCGGCTGCTGCTCATCTGCATCTCGCGCGCACCGTTTCGCGCCGGGCAGAACGGCTGATGGTGGAACTGGCGGCCCGCGAACAGATCAATCCGGCCGCGGTGCGCTACATGAACCGTCTGTCGGACTATTTCTTCGTTGCCTCGCGGTATCTCAACGACAAGGGCGAGCAGGACGTTTTGTGGGTGCCCGGGAAAAACCGCTAGGTCAGTTCCCCTTGCCGGAGGCCTGGCGCTGAATGTTCATTCCCCTTCACGATCACAATCGACTGGTGCATGTTCCCCGTCCTTACGTGAACCTCGCCCTGATCGCCGCCAACATCCTGATTTTCCTGTTGTATCAGAGAGCAGGTGCCCAGCAGGCGGTGGCCGCGTCATCCTATTCCTACGGACTGATCCCGGTTGTCCTGTTCGATATCCGGGATCTGTCACCGGAATTGCAGATGCTGCCGGACTGGATGTCGGTGGTCACCTATTCGTTCCTGCATGGCAGCTTCATGCACCTGATCGGCAACATGCTGTTCCTGTGGGTGTTCGGCGACAATGTCGAGGATGCCATGGGGCATCTGCGGTATCTGGTCTTCTATCTGCTGTGTGCCGCGGCCGGCGGGATTGCCTATGCATCCATCGACGTCAATTCCGACGTGCCGCTGATCGGGGCGTCCGGTGCCGTTTCAGGGGTGGTGGCCGCCTACCTGATGCTTCATCCGCGGGTGAAGGTCTGGGTGTTGGCGCTCGGCCGGATTCCCTTGCGCCTGTCTGCCATCTGGCTGTTGGGCGGCTGGATTCTCTACCAGATCGTCAACGCGGCGATTGCCTCCGATAGCGATATCGCCTGGATCGCCCATATCGGTGGCATGGCGGCAGGGGCCTTGCTGATCCTGTTTTTCCGGCGCAGAGGCGTGCCCCTGTTTGACCGGAATATCGCCTAGGCCACTGATCGAGGTTATGTGCCTGCCGCGTTGACAAATCGCGTCAGCTCTTGCGCCTGCTTCTCCATGACCGAGGGATCGTCGAACAGATGGGTCAGCAGCGATGCGCCCTGCAGAACGGTCAGAACGTGGAGCGCGTTTCGTTCCGCGTCCTGTTCGTCACAGCCGATTGCCTGAAATTCTTCCGCCAGCCAGACGAGGATATTCTTGAAGATCGCGGAGAGGTCGCCTGCCAGATCCCGGTCCTGCTTGCCAAGTTCCGTGCCGAGAGACCCTATGGCGCAACCGAACCGGCTCAACGCATCGCGATTGGCAAGGGTCATGCCGACAAAGGCGAGAACGCGGGCCCGGGGGTCTTCGATCCGGTCCCAGTCCGCGCGCATTTCGCAATACCGGTCGGACAGGGCGGAAATGACCCCTTTGGCGACATCCTCACGGGTCTTGAAGTAATAATAGACACTGCCGACAGGAATATTCGCCGCCTTGGCGACTTCAGCCAGCGTTGTCTGGCTGTAGCCCTGTTCATAGATGATGCCGGCGGCAGCTTCGGTGATTTCCGCCTTCCGGTTCGATGCTGGTCTTGGCATGGTACCCTCTTGTCCTGCGCCTATCTGATGGCGTCCTTCGACACAGACAAGTTTCTAGTCAACTAACTACCTATAAATTCCGCGCGCCGTGCCCTGTCAAGCGCAACGCGGTGTCAGCGCAGCGGGCAAGACCGCAAATTCGTCTTGACTCCTCACCGAATTCGAATCTAGTTAGATAACTAGCTATTAATCGAACAAGCCAAAAATCGGGTTTGCAAAAACTGTCAGGCGGCTTTGGCTAACTGTTCACTCAAAGACGCCCCGGCCAAAGGGCCTGGGTCGCACCGGTACCTGTGGAGGACTTGAAATGGCCGACCTGTTTCCCGCCCATGACGAAACAACCGCGCCGGAAGACGCGCGTGAAGCTGTCGCATCCATGAAGGCCAGGCTGGGCTTTGTCCCGACCATGCTGGCGAAATTTGCCGAGGCCCCCGCCCTGCTGAAAGGCTACCAGGCCTTGTCGACGGTCTTTGACACCGCATCGCTCACTGCCGAGGAACGGCTGGTGGTGCTGATGACCACAAGCCGTCTGCACGGATGCGACTTCTGCGTCAGCGCTCACAGTTGGGGTGCGCGTCGTCAGGGACAGGATGCAGATCTGGTCGCCGCCCTGCGCAATGGAGAGGTTCTGGCTGACCGGAAGCTGGAAGCGCTTCACAGGTTTACCGAGAAGGTGGTCCTGCAGCGCGGTTCGGTTGGCACCGCGGAAACGGAGGCCTTTCTCTCAGCGGGGTACACGCCGCAAAAGGCACTTGAGGTTATCCTCGGCGTCGCTCTGAAAGTGATGACCAATTACACGAACGCACTTGCCAGCACCCCGCCAAACCCGGAGTTCGGCGAAGACCTGTGGGCGCCGGAAGCGGGCACGCCCCACGTTGCTGCCTGACACAACTTGACCCCTTGAACCTGGACTTTGACCCGGCGCGCAGCGCCATAGCTGACTGAACAAGGAAATCGGACATGAAGAGTCGTCTGGAACGATTGAAGACATTCGGAGCCTGGGCGCTTGTGACAGGTGCTTCGTCGGGTATCGGGGCCGAATTT
Organism: Roseibium sp. LAB1; assembly: GCF_054658235.1. NCBI lineage: Bacteria > Pseudomonadati > Pseudomonadota > Alphaproteobacteria > Hyphomicrobiales > Stappiaceae > Roseibium > Roseibium sp. LAB1. The sequence continues at coordinate 233,404 of NZ_BAAGIB010000003.1, forward strand.
GCCCGGCAACTGGCGGAAAACGGGTTCAACGTGGTACTTGCGGCGCGGCGGCAGGACCGTCTCGAAGCCCTCGGCGACACCTTGGAGCGAACCTATGGTGTTCAGACGCGCTCGGTATGCGTCGATCTCTCCGATCCGCAAGGCGTGCCGCATCTAGGCGGCGAAGTTGCCGATCTTGACATCGGTACGGTGATCTCCAACGCGGGCACCGGCAACCCGGGGCGGTTTCTGGATATCGACCACGACAGGCTGTTGGAATTGTTCAGGCTCAACGCCTTGTCCCACCTGAACATCGCACATCAATTCGGCAGGAGGCTGGCGAAAAAGGGAGGTGGCGCGTTGTTGCTGGGCGGGGCGATGGGTGCCGAGAACGGCATTCCGTTCATGGCCAACGATGCCGGCAGCAAGGCCTACGTCCAGAGCCTTTCACGGTCTCTGCACGTGGAACTGAAGCCGGCCGGGCTCCACGTTACGGTGCTGGTGATACCGCCGACGGATACCGAAGTGATCGACCAGTTCGGGCTGGATCGGGACAAGATGCCCATGAAGCCGATCACCACCACTCAATGTGTTTCGGAGGGGCTTGCTGCGCTGGAACGCAACAAGGCACTGTGTTTGCCAGGCACGAAAAACCGGATGATGCGGTCTTTGATCCCGGCATCGGTTGCGCGGATCATGATGGGGAAAATGATCGAAAAGACCCTGCTTTCGGTCAAAGCGCCCTTCAAGACAATGCCGACAGTGTAGAAGCTACGGCAGATCGTTGGTTCTAGGCTGCTTTCCAGACGGCATCAGGCGAGCGGCACGCAACACCCCTGCGGCTGATGGTTTGGCCGTCTGCCAACTTGATCCGTTCGCGGTAGGAGCGACAGAAGTCCCCGGATCTGTTTTTCCAGGTCTTGAGCGGAGTGACGGTGCCACTCGCGCCGCTTGCCGGGTTCTGCCAACTTCGGTCTTTCCCGGAGACGGTCTTTTCCAGCGCGGCCTGAAGTGTATTCTCCGCGCGGGACTTGTCGGATGCCCGCAATTTTGAAGCCCGTTTGCCGGTCTCAGCCGCGGGTTCCTGCAGGCTGGCAAGCGTATCCTGCAAAGACACGAAAGAGCAGCCTGCCAAGGTATTTGCGATAAGAATCAGAAAAATCGCCCCCTTCGGGACGCAAAACCCACTCAAATTCAAATTCGATCCCGCCTCTTGGATCTATTGCCAGCCGTTGGAGATAGCCTCCCGTTCTTCCCGCGCGCTGAGGGACCCACCAGAAGGCTCGCTGTCACCATTAAACTGGCGCTCGCCAAAGATGCGATCTAAAAAACCGCCTGAACCGGACTTTTGTGTGGCAGAGCTAAAAGAAGTTCGTTCTGACGAACCGCCGGACGACGATCCACCCGACGAAGAGCGGGAGGATGAAGGAGAAGAGGAGCCTCCGCTTCGACCGGAACGGCCTTTGCTTTCCGAGCTTCTTCCGGCCGATTTGTTTCCTGCCGAACTGTTGCCTTTGGAGCTTTTTCCGCTCGAACTGTTACCAGTTGAGCTGCCGCCGCCTGAGTCGCCGCCGCCCGTACGGCTGCCACCTGCGTCGCCACCACCGGAACTGCTGCTACCGGAGCTGTCTCCGCCGGCACTCTTGCTTCCGCTGTCGCCGGATTTTCCATCGCCGCTGTCGCCGCCGCGATCTTTACTACGTTCACCATGCGAATCTGCGGCCGCGGCAATGCTGTCCTTCATGTCGAACAAGGGGCTGAAGTAGACAAGAGAGAACACCATTGCCGCAGCTGCAACACCCGGCAGCATGCGAAACATCGCAGAGAGGCGGTCTTGCAATGTAATCTGGCGGGCGCGTTTCATTGGATGCGGTTTCAACTCGAATTAGATGGCTTTTTGAGGTCGAAGAGAGCGGTTTCACGACCTTCGCACGCATAACACCTGGGCAATCTTTGTTCTTCCCGAAGATAGTCTAAAAAAAGTCGGGATCAAAAGGTCTCCTCAGGTGTTGTCACGCTGAGAGCGGTTTTGCGGAGAACTCCTTGCCTGAAGATACGTTAAAGACGGAGATGATCCGTCTGCTCCCCAAGCTGAGGAGTTTTGCTTTAAGGCTGTGCCGGAATCCGGATCAGGCAGACGATCTGGTGCAAATGACATGCGAACGTGCAATCAGGTCGCTCGACCAGTTCGATCCGGCAACCCGGCTGGACAGCTGGATGTTTCGGATCTTGCAGAACCTGTACTTCAATTCGGTTCGCGATACTGCGAACCGGGCCAGGTTGTTCGACCTTGCCATGCTGGATTTCGAGGAAAGCTACGATGGTGCCAAGGCGGCCGCCAGTAGCCTGGAGCTCCAGCAGGTTCAGGATTTCATTGGCGAACTGGATGACGACAACCGCGAGGTTCTTCTGAAGATCGCCGTCGAGGGCAGAAGCTACAAGGATGTGGCGGATGAACTCGGTGTTCCAATCGGAACGGTAACCAGCCGGCTAGCCCGTGCCAGGCTCAAACTGCGTGAGTGGCTGGATACCAACGACGCCCCGCAAGGGGTCAGGCTGCGCAGCATGCCAGGGGGTATGTGATGACATTTGACGAAAAGCGCGAACAGATCCTGCTTGCAAAGGACATAGGCAAGATTCTGGACGAGGAAGGTTCGGAAGAAGAGCGTGCGGCTTTGCTGCGCCGGATCGAAGCGACCGGCGACGGGCAGGATTTGCTCGAGCAGATGTCGAAAGACAACGTGCTCGTGCAAAAAGCTGTCTCCGCACCGGTGCCGGACGAGTCCATGGCACGGTTCGAAGCCCTCATCGACAGGGAATTCGCCAAACGCGAGGCTCCTGCTCCCCGTCATGCGCATGGTTCCTGGACAGGAATGCTGGTCCAGATCGCAGCCGCGCTGGTGATGGTTGCCGGTACCTTCGGTTTCACCACCTACTGGATGCAGACGCGGATGGACAATGCCGTGTCCTCTCTTGCCGCCCATATGGAGACCGAACGGATTCTCCTGGCACAGACTGTTCAGGAGGCGCTGGAAACGAAAGTCAGCGGTGAACCGGTTTTCGTCGGGCAGGAGGGCGACTGGAGCGAAATCCTGACGCCGATCAAGACCTACCGAAGCAAGAGCGGGCACTGGTGCCGCGAGTATCTCCGGCAGACCACGTTCAGCAAGCTGGATCTTTCCATTCGCGGAACGGCCTGCCGGGATGAGAACGGCACCTGGGTGACCGTGTTCGCCGAACCGGTCTCCGACAAGTTCTCACCGCAGACCCCCGGCATCTGACCGGGGATCCGTCAAAGAAAATCGACAGGTTGCCGCGCGTTGCCAGAACTGGTGCGCGCGGTTTCATTTTCCGGTTTCCGCCCCGGTTTTCCCCGCATTGTTGCGTTGCCGAACTATCATCATTGCGACGCATGTTTTTCCAAGCCCGGCAAATTGCCACCTTAGACCTTTTACCGCAATTGACAGCTGCCGTGTCGGTCAGTACCGTCCCCCGCCATGCGCCACGATTGGCTCAATTCTGCCGTTTGTAACCTAGCGTCATGAAGGCAGAGAGCCGGAGAATGCGGTGCGGTGAAAGCCGGCCCAGCAAGAGGTTGAGACCAAATGAAGATCCTCGTACCCGTAAAACGGGTCATCGACTACAACGTGAAGGTCCGTGTGAAGGCGGATGGTTCTGGCGTCGATCTTGCCAACGTCAAGATGTCCATGAACCCGTTTGACGAAATCTCCGTCGAAGAAGCCCTGCGTCTGAAGGAAGCGGGCAAGGCGAGCGAAGTGATCGTCGTGTCCGTCGGGCCGCAACAGGCCACCGAAACGCTGCGCACCGGCCTTGCCATGGGCGCCGACCGCGGCATTCTCGTGAAGACCGACGACACCACCGAACCGCTGGCAGTCGCGAAGATTCTGAAGGCCATTGTCGAAGCTGAAGAGCCGGGTCTCGTGATCCTCGGTAAACAGGCCATTGACGACGATTGCAACCAGACCGGCCAGATGCTGGCGGCTCTGCTTGGCTGGAGCCAGGGCACGTTTGCTTCCAAGGTCGACCTGGGCGACGGCACTGTGGATGTAACCCGTGAGGTCGACGGCGGCCTGCAGACCGTGAAGCTGAAGCTCCCGGCCATCGTGACCACGGACCTGCGCCTCAACGAACCGCGCTATGCGTCCCTGCCGAACATCATGAAGGCGAAGAAAAAGCCGATCGACGAAAAGTCCCCGGCAGATTTCGGCGTCGACACCACGCCGCGCCTTACCGTTGTCACCACCACCGAGCCGGCATCGCGCCAGGCCGGTATCAAGGTCGGTTCCGTTGCCGAGCTGGTCGACAAACTCAAGAACGAAGCCGGCGTCCTTTAAGGCCCGTCGCAGGAGGATAAGACATGACAACACTTCTTGTGGCCGAATACGCCGGCGGCGAACTGAGCGATGCAACGGCAAAGGCTCTGACCGCAGCCGTCGCACTTGGTGCCGACGTTCACGTCCTGGTCGCCGGCAAGGGCGTTCAGGGCGTTGCCGATGCCGCGTCCAAGCTCTCCGGCGTTGCCAAGGTCCTGCTCGCTGAAAGTGATGCGCTGGAGCACCAGCTCGCCGAACCGACCGCTGATCTGATCGTCGGTCTTGCAGGTGACTATGATGCCATCGTTGCTCCGGCAACCGCCAACGGCAAGAACACCCTGCCGCGCGTCGCGGCGCTTCTGGACGTGATGCAGATCTCTGATGTCACGGCCGTTGTCGACGCCGACACCTTCGAGCGTCCGATCTATGCCGGCAACGCGATCCAGACCGTGAAATCCGGCGATCCCAAGAAGGTGATCACCGTGCGGACATCGACGTTCGCGGCTGCGGAAGCAGGCGGTTCTGCTGCTGTCGAAACCGTTGCGGGCGCTGATGGCACGGGTCTGTCGGAATTCGTCGGCGAAGAGCTTTCCAAGTCCGATCGTCCGGAACTGACGTCTGCCAAGATCATCATCTCCGGCGGCCGTGCGCTTGGGTCTTCCGAGAAGTTCCAGGAAGTCATCATGCCGGTTGCCGACGCTCTTGGGGCAGCGGTTGGTGCATCGCGCGCCGCCGTCGATGCGGGCTATGCCCCGAACGACTGGCAGGTCGGCCAGACCGGCAAGGTCGTCGCACCGGATCTCTACATTGCCTGCGGCATCTCCGGTGCCATCCAGCACCTTGCGGGCATGAAGGATTCCAAGGTGATCGTCGCGATCAACAAGGACGAGGAAGCCCCGATCTTCCAGGTCGCGGACTACGGCCTTGTTGCAGATCTCTTCGATGTGCTGCCGGAATTGAAGGCTGCCGTCGAGTAACACCTGCGGCAAATTGATCACGGACCCCGGAGCGAATAACAGTTTTCGCTCCGGGGTTCTTGCTGTTCGGCGCAAGACTTGCCAAAAATAGCCGCAACCCGTCCAATCGGGATGTTTTCTAAAGATCGGATTTTCAGGATGGCAGTCGAAATCAAGAAAGTCGGCGTAATCGGCGCTGGTCAGATGGGCAGCGGCATTGCGCATGTATGTGCACTTGCAGGCTTCGACGTGGGATTGAGCGACCTCTCCATGGAACGGATCGAATCCGGTCTGGCTTCGATCAACGGCAATCTGGCGCGCCAGGTGTCCAAGTCCATGATCACCGAGGAAGAGCGGAATGCGGCGCTGGACCGCATCAAGGCCGCTGAGGACCTCGATCTTCTACGCGATGCAGATCTGGTGATCGAATCCGCCGTCGAGAACGAGCAGGTCAAACGCAAGATCTTCTCCCAGCTTTGCCCGATCCTGAAGCCGGAAGCGATCCTTGCGACCAACACGTCGTCGATCTCGATCACACGCCTTGCAGCGTCGACGGACCGTCCGGAGCGCTTTATCGGCATCCATTTCATGAACCCGGTTCCGGTCATGGAACTGGTCGAACTGGTGCGCGGCATCGCCACGGAAGACGAGACGTTCGAAGCGTCGAAAGGGTTCTGTGTCCGTCTCGGCAAACAGATTGCCGTGGCAGAAGATTTCCCGGCCTTCATGGTCAACCGAATTCTGCTGCCGATGATCAACGAAGCAATCTATACGCTTTATGAAGGTGTCGGTTCGGTCGATTCCATCGACAAGGCCATGCGGCTCGGGGCCAACCATCCGATGGGCCCGCTGCAGCTTGCCGATTTCATCGGTCTCGATACCTGCCTGTCGATCATGCAGGTGCTTTACGAAGGTCTGGCGGATACCAAGTACCGTCCATGCCCGCTGCTGGTAAAATATGTTGAAGCTGGCTGGCTTGGCCGCAAGACCCAGCGCGGGTTCTACGATTACCGCGGTGAACATCCGGTTCCGACGCGGTAAGCAGATCGCCGGAAGCTTTTTTAAGCAATGAACCTTGCCCGCTATTGCCTGACCAGCGCCGCCCCGGATCCGGACAAGACGGCGCTGGAACTGGTGGGCGCCGGTGGCGCACTTCTGGAAACCTGGAGCTACGGCACGCTGACGCGGGCTGTGCTTTCGGTTGCCGCGGGTCTGCGCTCCTCCAACCTCCAGCCTGGTGACCGCATTCTCCTCAGGATCGGCCATTCCAGCGACTTTCCCCTGGCCTTCTTCGGCGCGATCGCAGGCGGCTTTGTGCCGATCCCGACATCTTCCCAGCTCACCGCGTCCGAAGCTGAAGCGATCCTTGCCGACAGCGGCGCCCGGATGGTGCTTCATGACGGTCACACACAGCTTCCGCGAGCGGGCAGCGCCACTTTTCCGGGACCTGAGGCATTTGCCGAGCTGAAACAGACTGCGCCGGGAAATTTCGCAGACACCAAGGCCGATGATCCGGCGTTTCTTGTCTATACCTCCGGTACCAGCGGCACGCCGAAAGGGGTGCTGCATGCGCAGCGCGCGGCCAGCGCACGCAAGCCCATGTATGCGGGCTGGTATGGCATCGGTGCCGCAGACCGGCTGCTTCACGCAGGCGCCTTCAACTGGACCTACACGCTCGGCGCCGGACTGATGGACCCCTGGGCCAATGGCGCGACCAGCGTGGTCTATGACGGGCCGCGGGACCCGGATCTCTGGCCGGAACTGATGACACACACAAGCGCGACGCTTTTTGCAGCGGTTCCCAGCCTCTACCGGCGTATCCTGAAATACGGTGCAGTCACTCCGGCCTCCTTTCCGGACCTGCGTCATGGTCTGACCGCCGGTGAGGCGCTGCCGGCCGGGCTTTACCGCGAGTGGAAGGAACGCACTGGCCGCGAACTTTATGAAGCGCTCGGCATGAGCGAGATTTCGACCTATCTCTCCAGCAGTCCGGACGTGCAGGTGAAGCCAGGGTCGCCGGGCAAGCCGCAGACCGGCCGAAAGGTCGCCATCCTCAGCGAGGCTGAAGAGGCCGCGGTGCCGGTTGACGGGCCCGAGACAGGGCTATTGGCCATACACAGGGACGAACCGGGCCTGATGCTGGGGTACTGGAACCGCGCTGAGGAAACCGCGGCGGCATTCCGGGGCGACTGGTTCCTGACCGGAGATAGGGCGCGGCAGGATGAGGACGGCTATTTCTGGTATGAAGGCCGCGCCGACGATTTGATGAACGCCTTCGGTTACCGGGTGGCACCGGAAGAAGTGGAGCGGGTGCTTGCTGCCGATCCGCAAGTGCAGGAAGTGGCCGTGACGGCGGTGTCAGCGCGCGAGGGTGTCAGTCTGATTACCGCGTTCGTGGTACCGGCGGTGTCCGGTCAGCTGGATGCCGACCGCCTGGCCGCTCATGCCGCTGAGAACCTCGCGGAATACAAACGCCCCAAGGTTTACAAGGTGCTGGACCAGTTACCACGCACGCCATCCGGAAAGGTTCGGCGCAGCGTCTTGAGGGATGGCAACTGACGCATTGTTAACGCCTGATTAAGGGGAGGGGGTTAGGTTGGCCACAACCTCAGGAGTTATTGATGGACAGTGTTGGCATTGCCACCACATTCGTGGCCCAGACACAGGCACAGACAGCCCAGACTCTTCAGACAGAGATGATGAAGATGGCGGCGCAGCAGGACGCCAATCTGGTGGCGCTGTTGCAGCAAGGTGCCGACAATCTTCAGGCCCAGCAGGCGACGCCGCCTCCCGGCCTCGGCGGACGGGTCGACGTCAGCGCCTGATCCCGTTTCCTTTCCGATTTTGTTAACGGCTCGTGTGGATTTGCTCCACGCGGGCCGTTTTCGTTGTTGCTCCGGGCATCTTTTTTTGTGCCGGGCCGGAATCCGGCGTTTCGAAGCATCCTGCGAAAAGATCATGTCCTTCAGATAGTTATTATTCATTCCGTAAAGTTTTAACAAAAACTTTCTGATTAATTCAGTAATACAGTTAGCAACTACGAGAGTTGTTTTGGAAATTTACCTTTGAATTCAGGTATTTCATACAAGATGAAGTTTGAAATCGTATCCAAGGATTGGAACGACCATGCCTGAAGCAATAGGATATGGAGCATCCCAGGCGTATCAGCCGAACCAGGCCAACACGCGTGCGGGCCAGGTTGCAGAACAAGCCGAAGCGTTCAAGACCAAACGCTCCGAAGCCGCAGCCGTGATTGCGCAACGCCAGGCGAGTTTCAGCACGAACCGGGCAGAATTCCTGAGCCGGCAAGCTGAGCAACTGGAAAATCGCGCGGAAACGCGTCGGCTGGAAGATGGTGTCGGATTACAGGTCAACATCCTGGCCTGATGTGACGCATCTTCCGGATAAGCCGACTGGAAGCGTAAGACGAACGAACAAAAAGCCGAGTTGCCCGATTGCAAGGATGACGGGTGACCAACGGCTGCGGACAAGCCTCATCACCACGGCGAAGGAGTAACCCATCATGCCGAGTGCTATCGACAGTTCCTCTTCCTCGGCCGCCTATAGCGCCGCAAGTGTTCGCAGCGAGCTTGCTGCCAATGCGGTGAAAGACCAGAACCAGCAGGAACGTCAGGTTGCCGAACGGCTGCAGGAGGCCCAGGCAACCCAGGAAGAAGACCGGCGCGAATCCCGGCGAATTCCGGGTCTGGGCAACGCGGTCGATATCAGCGTCTGATCCGGCGGAGCATTGCCTCCACCGGTTTCGGAAGGTCCGTTGAGCTTAATATTATTGTGGCGGCAGCCGGACGTCAGGCGTCCGGGGGCGCCATTGCATTTTTGATAAGCGCCTTGGCCTCGCCGGATGCCCATTCCGCGGGACCGTACATCGTGCCGATCTCGCACCCTTTCGGGCTTACCAGAATGGTTGTCGGCAAACCGGTTGCCCTGGCGACCTTGCGCAGGTCCTTCAAAAGATCGTTCGAGCTGTCCTGATAAAAGGTCAGATTGCCGACGCCGACCTCGTCCAGAAAGGCTTTCGGTTTTTCCGGTCCGCCCCGGTCGAGATTGACCGCAACCACCTCGAAACTGTCGTCTCCCATTTCCGCCTGAAGCGCGTCCAGCGCCGGCATTTCCTTCCGGCAGGGGGCGCACCATGTTGCCCAGAGATTGAGGAGAACGGTCTTGCCGCCGAAATCCGACAGCGTGATCTGCTTGTCGTCCGGCCCCTTGAAAGTCAGGTGCTGAAGGTCCAGCGGCTGGCTTGCCGGCAGGAAGGCGGCGACCTCTCCGGTGGCAAATGGCTTGGCGGCGGCTGCAAAATCGAGCGCAGCCGAACAGCTTTGCGCACCGGCGATGTTGCCATTCGGTCCAGCGATCACGTATAGAGCCGCTACGGCGGCCACTGCGCCCGCAAGCCCGGCGGCAACAATGCCGCGTCTGTTGGTTTTCGCTGGTTCGGTTGGCTTTGTCATTCGTTCACACCCCGCAAGGGGGCGCCTTCTAAGGGACAGGACATGAGCAATCGCATGTGGGGAGGCCGGTTCGCTGAGGGACCGGACGCCATCATGGAGGAAATCAACGCCTCCATCGACTTCGACCGGAAGCTATATAAGCAGGACATCGACGGCTCGAAAGCCCATGTGCGCATGCTCGCGGAAAAAGACATTGTGACGCGGGACGATGCCGACAAGATCGTTCAAGGTCTAGACACAATCCTGTCAGAGATCGAAAGCGGCGAGTTCAAGTTTTCCCGCGCGCTTGAAGACATTCACATGAACATCGAGGCGCGCCTTGCCGAGCTGATCGGCCCGGCGGCCGGGCGCCTGCACACCGCGCGCTCGCGCAACGACCAGGTGGCGACCGATTTCCGCCTGTGGGTGCGCGACACGCTCGACACGCTGGACGTCCAGCTTGGAGAGCTGATGGAAGCGCTGGCGGAAAAGGCGGAAACACACGCTGCCGACGTCATGCCCGGCTTCACGCATCTGCAATCGGCCCAGCCGGTAACTTTCGGCCACCACATGCTGGCCTATGTCGAAATGTTCGGACGTGACCGCGGCCGTGTGCGCGATGCGCGCAAGCGCATGAACGAATGCCCGCTTGGGGCCGCCGCATTGGCCGGCACCTCCTTCCCGATCGACCGGCACATGACTGCCAAGGCACTGGGCTTCGATCGCCCGTCGGCCAACTCGCTTGATGCCGTGTCCGACCGAGATTTCGTCATCGAGGCGCTGGCGACGGCGTCTCTCACGGCCATGCATCTGTCGCGCCTTGCCGAAGAAATCGTGATCTGGTGCTCGGCACAGTTCGGCTTCGTCAAACTGTCGGACAAGTTCTCGACGGGCTCGTCGATCATGCCGCAGAAGAAGAACCCGGATGCAGCGGAGCTGGTGCGTGCCAAGTCGGGCCGCATCTACGGCTCGCTGCAAGCGCTTCTGGTGATGATGAAAGGCCTGCCGCTGGCCTATTCCAAGGACATGCAGGAAGACAAGGAACAGGCCTTCGACGGCCTGGCCAGCGTGTCCCTGGCGCTTGCAGCCATGACCGGCATGATCCGCGACCTGGAACCTGTCACCAAGGCCCTGAAGAAGGCCGCAGGGTCGGGTTATTCGACCGCGACCGATCTGGCCGACTGGCTGGTGCGCGTTCTTGGTCTGCCGTTCCGCGATGCCCATCACGTCACCGGCCGCATCGTGGCAATTGCCGTGGAGAAGGGCGTCGAGCTGCACAAGGTCTCTCTGGAGGAGATGCAGGCGGTGGAGCCGAAGATCACCAACGAGATCTTCCAGGTCCTGTCCGTCGACAAATCCGTGCGCAGCCGGACCAGCTATGGCGGCACATCGCCGGTGAACGTGCGCAAGCAGGCGCGCCGCTGGCTCAAGGAGCTTTCCAAGGCCTGACGGCCTGAGAAAGAACCGCTCTCCCGGCAGGGCCCGGCGCGAACTGGTCTTGCCGAACGCGCCGTGTCATGCGAGGAGAAGGACCGGTGTGTGACTTTGTAAAAACTCCCGTGTCCGCAAGGGCGCGGGGCAGTCGATCCAAAAAGGCATGATGGTGATGACAATGCGGTTCAAAACCCTGGCTCTGGTCGGTCTTTGCCTGAGCGTGACCCTGGCAGGGTGTGGCCGCAAGGGCGGGCTGGACGACCCGGGAGCGCCGGTCCAGCAGGCGGATACCGGGGTCGATCCCGCGGTGGCTGCGCCGGTTCAGCCGGAAGCGCCGGAAAGCGACAAGACCTTTTTCCTGGATTTCCTGATCCGATAAACCATGGGCGCAGCGGGAGCACCGGCTGCGCAACGGAGCAAGCCGGATGCACCGAAGCAACCGTGAAGTTCCATCGTTTCAATGCCGATCAGCTACCGCGCGGTTTGCCAATTCCGCCTGGCGCCCAGCCTGATCCAGCCGCATGAGGGCCGTCCCTTGCATCACTTCGATTACAAGAATGGCGAGCTGTTTGCCGAAGACGTCGCGATCGAGACCATCGCGCGTGAGGTCGGTACGCCGTTCTACTGCTATTCCACGGCGACGCTGACCCGTCACTACCAGGTGTTTGCTGCCGCGTTCAGCGATATCCCGTCGCTGGTTTGCTATGCGATGAAGGCCAATTCCAACCAGGCTGTGCTGAAGACGCTTGCGCAGCTTGGCGCGGGCATGGACGTGGTGTCGGAAGGCGAATTGCGCCGCGCGCGTGCAGCCGGTGTTCCCGCGTCGAAAATTGTCTTTTCCGGTGTCGGCAAGACCGAAGCCGAACAAGCCTATGCGCTGCAGGAAGACATCCTGTGCTTCAACGTGGAATCCGAACCCGAGTTGCGCCAGCTCTCCAGGGTGGCCAGCGCGATGGGCAAGACCGCGCGGGTGTCCATGCGCATCAACCCGGACGTTGATGCCAAGACCCACGCCAAGATTGCAACCGGCAAGGCCGAGAACAAGTTCGGCATTCCCTGGCAGCGTGCGCGTGACGTCTACGCCGAGGCAGCAGCCCTGCCCGGCATCAAGGTCACCGGTATCGACATGCACATCGGCTCGCAGATTACCGAGCTGGAGCCTTTCGACAATGCGTTTGCGCGTCTTGGTGAGCTGATCACGGATCTGCGGTCCCAGGGCCATTCGATCGATCATGTCGATCTCGGCGGCGGCCTGGGCATTCCCTACATCACCGACAACAATCCGCCTCCGCATCCCGATGCCTATGCCCAGGTGGTGAAGAAGCACGTACGCGAGCTGGACTGCATGGTCATGTTCGAGCCGGGCCGCATGATCGCCGGCAATGCCGGTATCCTGGTCACCAAGGTCATCTATGTGAAGGAAGGCGCCGACAAGAATTTCGTTATTGTCGATGCCGCCATGAACGACCTGATCCGACCGACGCTTTACGAAGCCTATCACGAGGTGCGCCCGGTGCGTGAACCGGCGGCAGACGTCGACCGAATCAAGGCCGATATCGTCGGTCCGGTGTGCGAAACCGGTGATTTTCTGGCCCAGAACCGGGATATGCCCAGCGTAGAGGCTGGGGAAATGCTGGCGGTCTATTCGGCTGGCGCTTATGGCGCGGTTCAGTCCTGCACCTACAACACGCGCCTGCTGGTGCCCGAAGTGCTCGTAAATGCAGACCAATTTGCCGTTATCCGGCCCCGGACCAGCTATGAAGACCTGCTCGGCCTGGACCGGATTCCGGATTGGCTCAAGGGTTCGTGAACAGATCGGCTGACAATTAGTTGAACCGACAGGTTGCCGGACAGACCGCTATGCCTCACCTTATTGTAAGGTGGGCAGGTCCAGCGGGCTGCGTTTCCGGAGAAACGGGCAGTTCGGGGGGCAAAACCGGAGGTGCCATTGAGCGCGAGCGACAGCGACCCCGATCAAGACCGTCAGATGTCTCCCGAAGCCAACGGCTGGCGGGCCGTGATCCGGTCCCGGCTGGACAAGCTGGTGGGCCAGAGCCGCCGCGCCTTGTTCATCGAACGCCTCTGGCGTGCCCTTCTCCCTGTGCTGGTGGTTCTCGGCCTGTTTGTCGGACTGTCCTGGCTCGGCTTGTGGCTGGTGTTGCCTGCCTGGGCAGGACCGCTCGGCATTTTGGTATTCGGGGCGGCTGTCTTCTGGGCGGCGCGGGATCTCTTCCATCTTGCCTGGCCGACGCGCGAGGATGCGCTTGCCCGCGTTGAAAAATCTTCCGGCCGCACGCACCGTCCGCTGACCACGCTGGAAGACGAATTGTCGGTGGGTGCGAGCGATCGTGAAAGCCAGGCCATCTGGGCCCTGCATCAGCGGCGCACCGCCGAAGCCGTCGCGGCCATTCGCTCCAAGGCGCCAGACCCGCAGGCCTTTCGCCGAGATCCCTGGGCGCTTCGCGTGCTGGCCGCCAGCGTGCTTGTGATCGGCTTTTCGACAGCCAGCGGCGATCATTTCGGCAGGCTGGTCTCGGCCTTCCAGAACCCGTTCAAGACCGTGGAGCCGCCCAGCCGTCTCGACGCCTGGGTCACGCCGCCGCTTTATACCAGCGAGCCGCCGATCTACCTGACGGGCGAAAGCGCCCAGTTGCGCGACCCGGGAGCGCCGATCTCGGTGCCGGAAGGGTCTGTTCTGGTGGTCAGGACCCAGGGCGCGCGCGATCTCAAGATGACCTACGCCCGTGCGGAAGACGTCGAGCCCAAGGTGATCGAACCCGAACTGGGAACAGAAACAGAAGATCCCGAGCTGAAGACACTCCTGCCGGTGGAACGCCGGCTTGAACTGGAAACGACCGGTATCGTCGAACTGCTCAATGGTGAAGAACCTCTCTTGAGTTACGTGTTTGCGGTGAAGCCGGACGATGCGCCGGAGATCCGGCTGACCGACGATCCGGAGGAACAGCTCAGCGGCGCGCTCAAGTTTTCCTATCTGGTGAATGACGACTATGGCGTCGTGGCCGCCGAAGCCCGCATCGCGCCATTGCCCAATCCGGATCACAACAACCGCGCTCCCCGGCCGCTCGTGGAGGCTCCCCAATTCCCGCTTTCACTTCCGCCGCGGGCCGGAACGGCCAAGACCGCGGAAACCATCCGGGACCTGACGTCGCATCCCTGGGCAGGGTCGGACGTCAATCTTTCGCTGCTGGCACGCGATCAGGCGGGTCAGGAAGGGCAATCACCTGCCTATCGCATCACCCTGCCTCAGCGCCGCTTCGGCAAGCCGCTGGCACGCGCTGTCGTTGAACAGCGCCGCAATCTCGCGCTTGATGCCGAAAGCCAGAGCCAGGTCATTATCGCATTCGACGCTCTGATGCTGGCGCCGGAGATGTTCGACTTCAAGCCGCGCAACTATCTGGGCATGCGCTTTGCCTATGGGGCTCTGGTGAATGCCCGGACAGACGAGGACCTGAAAGCCCTGCTGCCGCTTCTGTGGGATCTGGCCCTGTCGATCGAGGATGGGGATCTGTCAGCGGCCGAACGCAAGCTTCGCGACGCTCAGGAGGCCCTACGCAAGGCGCTGGAGGAAGGGGCGAGCGACGAGGAAATCGCCAAGCTGACCCAGCAGCTGCGCGAAGCGCTGAACGAATATATGCAGGCGCTTGCCGAGCAGATGCGCCAGAACCCGCAGGCCATGCAGCCGTTCGACGGCAACCAGCAGACCTTGAGCGAGCAGGATCTGACCGAAATGCTCGACCGGATCGAGGAACTGGCGCGCACCGGTTCGCGCGATGCCGCCCGCGAGCTGCTGGCACAGATGCAGCAGATGCTGGAAAACCTGCAGGCCGGACGGCCGCAGATGATGCCCAACAGCATGTCCAGCGAAATGATGGAAATGCTCAACCAGCTGGGTGAAATGATCCAGCGGCAGCAGCAGTTGATGGATGAAACCCACAAGTTCAACCAGGACCAGCAGCAACAGCGCCGCGGTCAGCAGCAGCAACAAGGGCAACAACAACAGCAGGGCCAGGGCCAGCAGCTGACGCAGGAGCAACTTGAACAGATGCTGCAGCAGCTGCAGCAGGGTCAGGGCGATCTGGCACAGCAGCTGCAGGAACTCATGGACCAGCTTAACCAGAACGGCATGGGCCAGAACCAGGCGCTCGGCGAAGCTGGCGAGTCCATGGGCGAGGCCCAGGAATCCCTCGGTGACGGCCAGGGCCAGCAGGCGCTCGGCGAACAGGGTGACGCCCTTGACGCTCTGCGGCGTGGCGCGCAGGGCCTGACCGAGCAGATGATGGGTCAGGGCGAAGGTCCGGGGTCGCCCAACGGCGCATCGCCAATGGATGAAGATCCGCTTGGCCGCCCACGGCGCACCGAAGGCCCCGATTTCAACAACCGTGTGCGTATTCCGGACGAGATCGATGTTCAGAGGGCCCGCCGGATCCTTGAAGAACTCCGCCGCCGCTTCTCCGACCCGTCCCGGCCGAAGCTGGAGCTCGATTACCTGGAACGGCTGCTGAAGCGATACTGAGCTCGGTACTGACAAAGGTTTATGACCCCGCTTCGGCGGGGTCAGTTGTTTTTGACCGTAGTGTTTGCATTTGTGGCCCATCCTTCGAAACGCGCAAACATGCGCTCCTCAGGATGAGGTTGTCTTTTGTGACGAGGGCTGTTGTTGACCAGACCGAGAGCCCGGCCACATTCAAATCTCGCATTACCCAAAGATCCCTCCTCATCCTGAGGACGCGCGGAGCGCTGTCTCGAAGGATGGGTCACTTGTCCGGTCCGAAAACGCCTTGGCAATAAATGTGGGGCCACCCGCGCGACACCGGGCAAACAAAAACCCCGCCGAAGCGGGGTCTTTGTTTTCGGGACTGTAGCCGGTCGGTCTTACGCGTAGCGGCGGGTCTCGGACGGGAAATCGCCGGAAATGGCGTTGCGCACCGCCTTGCGGATATCGGCCAGCGAAAACGGCTTGGTGACCACGTCATGCACGAGGGACTCCAGGCCATTGGCCCGTTCACGCTGATCGGCAAAGCCGGTCATGAGGAGAATCGGCAGCCGTGGATAGTCGCGCGCCGTGTGCAGGGCAAGGGCAATGCCGTCCATGACAGGCATCTTGATGTCGGACAGCAGCAGGTCGAAGCTGCCCTTCTCCCGGGTCAGCATCTCGACGGCTTCGCCGCCATCCTCGGCCGCTTCGACGGAATGACCGTCAAGCTCCAGAGCGCGCTTTACGAAGCTGCGGACAGCTTCATCGTCTTCAGTAAGAAGAATGCGAGCCATGCTCACTCTCCTGTGTTGCCGTCTGCCGCTCCGTCGTCCGAGGCGACAACGTATCCAATATAGGGCAACTGCCGCCAAGCGTGGCCCATATCCATACCATATCCGACGACAAACTTATCAGGACAGGCAAAACCGACATAATCGGCAGATATGGCAGCTTTACGGCGCTCGGGTTTATCCAGCAAAGCTGCGATCTTCACCGAGCGTGCGCCCCTGTTCAGCAGTCGCTCCCGCGCGAACGCGAGTGTGCGACCGGATTCCAGGATATCATCCACTAAAATTATATCGCGCTCGTTAACGTCACTTTCAACATCGCGCAAAATGCGGATGGTGTCCGAGCCTTCCGTGCTGGCGCCGTAGGAGGACAGATGCATGAACTCCATTTCGGGCTGCAGCCCTGCCCGGTGCATCGCCCGCACCAGATCGGCTGCGAAAATGAAACTGCCTTTCAGAACGGCGACAACCAGCAGGTTCTGCGGTCTGCCTTCTGCGATTTCCTCTGCGAGAGCGCCAACGCGCTGGGAGATGGCATCTTCATCGAACAGAGTATGGATATGTGATGTCATGGTCACTCTAGAACTACCTGGCGTTGGCCGCGTTCAACAAACCGGACCTGGATATCGGACGCGGCTTTCGGAGGGTCGGCTAATATCGTCCTGAACCGGGTTTCGTCCAGTGCGTTTAGCGTTTTTGTTCTTGGCTCGACCGTCCAGGCATAAACTTCCTGCATATCAGCGCCGCGGATCGACAGGCGCACGGCGGGAACCGAGTTGAGCTCATCGAGCAGGTTGCGGATCGATCCCTCGACCACGAGAACCTTCTTGCCGTCCTCGACTTCGGTGAAGGTGCGCAGGTTGCGGAATTCCAGTCCGCGCAGATTGACTTCAAACCCGATCATTCCGAAGAGGCTCGCAAGGTCAGGAGACTGCTTGACGAGCGTGTCGCGCATGAGAACGAACAGCACGCAGGTCGCCACGGCAACACCGAACAGGGCTACGCCGCCAATGCGCCGGTAATTTCGCCGGAGCAGCCAATTCAGAATGGCCCCGATCTGGTCCCTGCGAAACTTGTTCGGGTTGACGATGATTTTCGGCCGCTTGGCCATGGACTCGATGTCGGCCTTGTTTTCGGGCTCATCGGTTTGGGCATCCTGCTTCAGGTCCGCAGCGAAATTTGCCTCGTCCTTGGCGGCGCGGGCTGCGGCGGGTTCGGGAATGGCAGCCGCCGGCCCGTCGTCTTCATCGTCATCGTCTGGCGCATCCGCGTCGAAAGTGTCTTCCTCAGCGTCGGCAGCCCATTCGGCTTCATCCTGTGCGGGATCTTCCGTAACTGCGGGAGTGTCGATGTCGTCGGCGTCTTTCTTTGCGTCAAACGCAACCGTGCCTTCTTCGTCATCGTCGGGCGAAACGAACCAGCGGTTGCCGCACTTGGCGCATTTGACGCTGCGCCCTTCCGGGCCAAGCGCCTCTATCTTAATCTCGTAGGACGTACTGCAGTCCGGACATTTGATCTTCATGTGCGAAGACCTTTCGCCATGGCATGCTCGAGCGGTTCACTTTTGAACCGGGGGGTCGAAATCCGGCATGAAATATTGGACAAGGGCCAAGCAGATCCTATGACGGGCTTTCAGGTGCTTAATGGACCTTTATATGATTAATGCACCGTTAACGGCCAGGCTATAGCGTTCGGTCCATCAACAGGAGTAATTTTGTGATCCGCTTTGAAAATGTCGGATTGAGATACGGAATGGGACCGGAAATCCTGCGCGATCTGACCTTTCAGATCGAACCGCAATCGTTTCAGTTCCTGACCGGACCGTCCGGGGCCGGCAAGACCAGCCTGATCCGGCTCCTGTTCATGTCCCTGCGTCCAACCCGTGGCCTGATCAAGGTCTTCAACCGCGACCTGAGTGTTATCGACAAGCAGGAACTGCCCAAACTCCGGCGCAAGATCGGCGTCGTGTTTCAGGATTTCCGGCTCCTGGATCATCTGACAACCTATGAAAACGTGGCCCTGCCGCTGCGGGTGGTGGGCAAGGACGAATCCGAATATCGCTCCGATGTGATCGATCTGCTGAGATGGGTCGGGCTTGGCGATCGCATGCATGTTCTGCCGCCGGTGCTGTCAGGTGGTGAAAAGCAGCGCGCAGCCATTGCACGGGCGCTGATCACACGGCCGGAAGTGCTGCTTGCGGACGAACCGACCGGCAACGTGGACCCGCCGCTTGCACGCCGTCTGTTGCGCCTTTTCATCGAATTGAACAAACTCGGCACGTCTGTCGTCATCGCGACCCACGATATCGCGCTGCTGGAACAGGTGGACGCCCGACGCATGGTGCTTGCAGACGGGCGCCTCTCAATTTTCGATTAGGCGGCATAATGGCTCAGTCCGACGACACCGACAAGAAACAGGCAGGCTCTGCCAGTGTCCGCCCACCAAGGCGGACCGAGCGGCTGAAGCGTGGCCGAAAGCCGGCCCGCAAATCCGCGCCCAAGCCGAAAAACGAAGCACCGCAAGGCGACGATGCCAAATTGCGGCCATCCGCGGCGATCGTGCCGCCCCAGGCGGTCGCAGGACGCGCGCTCACGCTCGTGGTTGCCATCATGAGCTTTCTGGCCTGTCTGACGGTTGGTGCGGTATCTGTGGTCTGGGATGCTGCCGATGCCTGGCAGAACGATCTGGTGCGCGAAATCACCATTCAGATCCGCCCGACCGAAGGTGTCGACATGCTGCGAGAGATCGACAAGGCTGTTGCGCTCGCACAGGAATTTCCGGGCATCGATTCCGTTCGTGCCCTCTCCGATGCAGAAACCAAGGCATTGCTGGAACCCTGGCTCGGCGAAGGTCTGCAGCTTGACGGTCTGCCTGTGCCGAGGCTCATTCAGATCACCGTCGGCGATCCGGAGCTTCTGAACCTCACACAGTTGCGCTCCATGGTCTCTGAGAGCGTGACAGGTGCGAGCGTCGACGATCATTCGGTCTGGACATCGCGCCTGTCGGCCATGGCCGGTGCCGTGGTGCTTGGCGGCTTTGCCATCATGGTGCTGGTGCTCGGCTCGATGGTGTTGAGCGTCGTCTTCGCCACCCAGGCGGCGATGGCCGGCAACAAGGATGTGGTTTCCGTTCTGCATTTTGTGGGTGCGGAAGACGGTTTCATTGCCCGCGAGTTCCAGCGGCATTTTCTGATGCTGGGCCTGAAAGGCGGTGTATCCGGCGGTGTTGCGGCCATCCTGAGCTTTCTCACAGTCGACATGCTCACCCGGCAGAGCTCCGGTCAGGCGGGGTCCGATCAGGTATCGGCTCTCTTTGGCGGCATCTCCGTCAGCCTGCCCGGGTACCTTGGTGTGTTTGGTGTCGTATTCCTCGTGGCGATCCTGACAGCCCTCACTTCAGGCCTCGCGGTCAAGGCCCATCTGGCGAAAGTGGATTGATTTTATCGCACAATGCCGTGAAATTGGCCGAATCACTTATCATAGTCGCGCCATGACCCATGCTGACACAGTGTTAGATCCCGTTCTGGACGACGGTGCTTCCGTCGTTGCCGACCGGCGTGTGTCCGTATCTCAGGACAAGGGCACAGTACACAGGAACGGTACCAAGGCCGATCGACGCAAGAAGCGCTTCGGCCTCAGGATCCTGTTCGTCGCGGTTGTCACGGCGCTTGTCGTCGGCACCATCGGCCAGTTTGCAACGTTCGCCCAGAAGGTTGCCACCGCCAGGGTTCCTGCATCGGCCAATGCCGATGCCATCGTCGTGCTGACGGGTGGGCATGCCCGCGTCAACGAAGCAATCCGTCTTCTGGAAGAAGGCCGTGCCAACCGGCTGTTGATTTCCGGCGTTCATCCAGGCACCACGCGCGAGCAGCTTGCCGCCGTCACCGCGTCCACAATGCCGCTGGAAAAGAACAGCGTCGATCTCGACCGAGTCGCGCTCAACACTGCGGGCAACGCGGTGGAAACCGCCAACTGGGTCAAGAAAAACGGCTTCTCCTCACTGCTGGTCGTGACCAGCGCCTACCATCTGCCGCGTGCCAAGGTGGAACTTGCCGGCGCCCTGCCGAATGTCGCGCTGATTGCCTATCCGGTCTTCTCCAAGGACCTGAAGCTGGACAGCTGGTACAGGGAACCGGCAACGATGCGGCTTCTCATGCGCGAATATGTGAAGTATATCCTCGCCCGACTTCGGATTACCGTGCAGGGTGTGCGCTGACAGCTGTCGGACCACGGCCGAGCGGTGGCTTCACCTATGACCAGTTTTACGGTGCCATGGTTTTTCTGCGCTCTACCCTTTTCCAGATCCTGTTCTACACCGTCACGTTTGTGCTGATGGTCCTGTTTGCACCGGTGATGCTGTTGCCGCGCCGCTGGGGCTGGTGGGTCGTGCCGACCTGGTCGCGGGTGCTGCAGCTGCTGATGCGGGTCTTTGCGGGTATCAAGGTGGAAGTCCGGGGGCGCGAGAACCTGCCTGACGGTGGTTTCATCGCCGCCATGAAGCATCAGTCCGCGTGGGAAACGGTGGCGCTGATACCGCTTTTCAGAAGCCCCACCTTCATTCTGAAGCGCGAACTGCGCTGGATACCGATCTTTGGCTGGTACACGGCCAAGTTCAAGCAGATCCCGATCAACCGGGGCAAACGGTCCGAAGCCCTGGTTGCGATGATGCAGGCCGCCAAGGAGGCGATCGCCGAAAAGCGCCAGATCCTGATCTTTCCTGAAGGCACACGCCGTCCCGCCGGAGCGGAGCCGAAATACAAGTTCGGTATCGCCCATCTCTACAGGGACCTGAAATGTCCCGCGGTCCCGATTGCCCACAATGCGGGTCTCTACTGGCCGCGGGCGTCGTGGAAGGTCTATCCGGGTACGGTGATTGTCGAGATCCTGCCACCGATCGAACCCGGCCTGGCTCCGAATGCCTTTTACGAAAGAATGGTCACGGACATCGAAACGGCCAGTGACCGTTTGATCGAGGAAGCCCGCGCGGCCCGCAAGCCCTCTCCGGTGCTTGAAGACGTCGACACGCGCCGCAAGGCACAACCGGCCTGAAAAAAGACCGCCCGGGCGAACCGGGACGGTCTTTCTGTTTTGAAGCTCGTTCAAGCGCGATGATCGCCTGAAGCTTACCTCAGGCTGCCTTGCCGGCTTCTGCCGTTTGCAGGCGCATCAGGATCAGATGCAGCGCACCGCCCAGAACCGCGCCGATGACCCAGCCGTAGCCGGACAGTTCCGACAGGGCCGGAACCCACACAGTTGCCACCGAAAACAGAGCGGCGATTGCAAAGGCGAAGATGGCCTTCATGTTCCAGCCGTTGTTGTAGTGGTAGCGGGCATCCGGATCTGAGGAAAACAGCGCCTCGACATCGATGGTCTGCTTGCGCACCAGGTAGTAGTCGGCGACCAGAATACCGTAGAGCGGTGCCAGGAAGGCGCCGAGCGTGTCGACGAAGGCGGCAATGCCGATGTTCGAGATGACAGATACCCACAGCGCACCGATGAAGAAGGCGATGACGGCGGTGATGATGCCACCGGTCTTGGCTGAGATCTTCTCCGGATTGAGGTTGGCAATGTCATAGGCCGGCGGAATGAAGTTCGCCACCAGGTTGATGCCGACCGTCGCGGCAAAGAAGGTGACGGCGGCAATCAGTGTCAGCAGGACGTTGTCGACGCGGTCGACGATATCGGCCGGGTTTACCAGTTTTTCTCCGAACAGCACCACGGTGCCCGCGGTCACGAACAGCGCGATGAAGGAGAAGAAGGCCATGGAGACCGGCAGGCCCCAGAAGTTGCCACGCTTCATGGCGCGTTCATCCGACACGAAGCGGGAAAAGTCACCGAAGTTGATCACGACGGCGGCGAAATAGGCGATCATCGTGCCGACCACCGCGACAAAGGCGGCAACAGGTCCGCGCGGGTCGGTTGCTTCGCTGCCTTCGAAGATGGTGCCGAGGGCCGAGAAGATGCCGTTGCCGGCTTTCCACCAGATCACAAGGCACAGCGCGATCATGACGATGTAGACGAACGGGCCCGCCCAGTTCAGGAACTTGCCGACCCAGTCGATGCCCTTCATGAACAGGGCGACCTGGAAGACACAAACAATGATGTAGGAAATCCAGCCGACCGTGGTCATGCCAAGGAATTCCGCGCCACCTTCCGTGCCGAGCAACGTGTTGAGGAGCAAGGCAACCGCCGTTGAGGCGAAATAGGTCTGCACGCCGTACCAGAAGATGGCGACGATGCCGCGCACCAGCGCCGGAAAGCGCGCGCCGTAGACCCCCATCGAGGCACGGGCGATCACCGGATAGGGCACGCCGTGCTTCACCGACGGGCGGCCGGTCAGGTTGACCAGCACCATGACGAAGAAACCGGCCAGGACAATAGCCGCGAAGACCATCCATCCATTGAGGCCGTATGTGATGAACAGCGATGCGGCCAGCGTATAGCCGAACAGGCTCTGGATATCGTTGTTCCAGACGTTGAAGATCTCGAATGCGCCCCACTTGCGCTCCGAAGCCGGGATTGGCGCCAGATCCTCGTTATAGAGGGCTCCGTCTCGCGGTCCCGATTTGCCAGATAAATTCGCCATAGTCTCCTCCTTGTGGCCACATCCCCGGCGGCCTCGGTGTCTTTTTCCGGACGTTCGCACGTCTTCTTGCGTTCTCCCGGACGCAGGAAGCTCTTGGCTGTGCATTGCAAAAAGTTTGTGCTTGCATCTAACATTTTACAAAGCATGTTAGGTAACAGACTATACGGAATTTCAAGCAGGTCCTTTCGGTTTTGCTTGGAAATGCCCAAGACGACAACCTGCGATCATCCGGACCGGATCGACGGAGCTGCAATGAAGGACGCGAACAAGGGTGAGTTGCTGAACGACAAGGCTTTTCAGGCACTTGTCGAAGCCTTGCGCAGCGGCTCGCTGCGTAATGGCCAGTTCCTGTCGATGTCCCAGCTTGTCGACCAGCTGGACTATCCGATCGCTCCCGTGCGCGAAGCGGTGAAATATGCCAGTTCGCAAGGCTTTCTGACGACAGTGCCCAAGCGTGGACTGCAGGTGATGGAAGCCAGTCCGGACAACATCCGGGAATGTCTCGACGTGCGTCTGGTGCTGGATCAGGAAGGCGCACGCCGGCGGATTTCAGAGGGAAATCTGGATGGGCTGGAGGCTTTGCGCCGGCGGCACGAAATCATGCGGGACGAGGCAATCACCGGCCCTGCGGCGACCCTGCCGCCCAAGGCTATCGAGGTGGACCTGTCCCTGCACACCTATCTTGGTGAAGGTCTCGGAAACTCGCTTCTGTCTGCGGCCTATGCATCAAACCGCATCCGCATTGCCGTCATCCAGCATGCCCGGCCGTTTCTTGCGGACCGGATCGCCTCGGCGATGGGCGAACACCTGGCCGTTATCGAGGCTCTCGAAACCCGGAACGAGGCTGCAGCGGTGCAGGCCCTGAAATATCATTGCGAGCAGACGCTGCGCTGGTGGGGAGTTCCCTGACGGAGCACTTCCTGACCGGACGTGTCTTCCGGCTTTGCGCCGAGCTCAGTTCTTCAGCCGTTCCGCCAGCCAGGCCAGACCCGTATCGGGAATGCCCATTTCCTGGAGATGCGCGGCCGTGTTGATGACATAGTCCGGATTGGCTCCGGACTTGCCGACGGCACCCCTCACGATCTCCAGCTGCTCTTCCAGCGGCAAGGCTCCGGCATATTGGGCATGGCCGTGGTCGACCATGTAAACAAGCGCTTCAACCTTCTCGCCGCTGTCGAGCTCCACGTGATGGTGGTGTTCCTTGTAGACCATGGTGGTCTGTTCGCGGGCGCGCAGATATTCCAGCACCTGCGGCCAGATTTCCTCGGCCACCTGATAGGCAATGCCCCGGCAGGCGCCGCCATTGTCGAGGCCGAAGACCAGGCCGGGGCGCTGCTGCGTGCCTCGGTGGACCCAGGAATAGACGCAGAGCGAGCGATGCGCGCCGCGCAGCAGTGCCGGCTCGGCACGCTGGTGATCAAATCCCGGGTTCCACATCAAAGAACCATAGCCAAAGACCCAAAAATCGCTCATATCGACCTGTCTTGTGTTACCGCAGCTGCGGAGATAGCAAGCTGCACCGGCCGTTTCAATGGCACTCCGGCTGCCGCCTGCCCTGCGGGCGGATCTTGTCGGGAGCCGGAACGGTCCGGAAACCGACCGAACAAGAAGAGAGCCTCTGCCCGTGTCCGATACAAAGATCATGCCGCCGAAACCTTCCAGACGAGGTTACATCCTGCTGGCCGGAGCGATTGCCCTGGTGGTTGCGGGCTGGTCGGCGGCCTGGTTGTACGGCCAATCGGTCCTTCAGGAGCAACTGGACCGTCAAATCGCCCGCATGGCGGACCAGGGTCTGGACCTGAGCTGCGCAAACCTTGGTATTGCCGGCTATCCGTTCAGGTATGAAGTCACTTGCGCGGACCTGCGCTCGGCCGACCGCTGGGGGGCTGCCGCATCGGTTGGCGGTCTCAATGCGGTCGCGCTGGTCTATAATCCGTGGCACGTAATCTTCGAGGCGACGTCTCCCGCGGCCATGTCGGTGCCGGTCAATGGCCTGCAGGGTGACCTGACCTGGCAGACCGCCCGCGCCAGCGTGAAGTTCAGCGACAACGCGCTCGGATCGCTCGATGCGGTGGTCGACAAGCCGGAGGCGGCGTTTGATACCGCCCTCGCCCGGGGGCTGTTCGCGGCTGAAAAAACCGAAATTCATTTGCGCAAGCTGCCCGAAAGCGTGGCGACACTGGAAGCTTTCCTATCGGTCCAGGATCTCAGCCTCAAGTCCCTACCGGAGCTGCAGCAGACGATCTCCCTGCGCGGTCATGCCCGCATCGATGGCGGGACGGCCCTGCTGGCAGGTGCTGACCTCTTTTCCCTGGTGCAGGCACAAGGAGGAGAATTGCCGGTGGAGCTGGTGTTGGCCGAGGCAGCGCTCGGATCCGGCAAGGCCACGGCAAGCGGTAATCTGGTGCTTGCCGGTGACGGCACGCTCAGTGGTTCGCTGGAGCTGGCCCTCGGCAACCCGGAAGCGCTTCTGGACACCCTGAAGCCCCTGTTCCCGCCGGAAGACCAGACCTACACGCTGCTGCAAAATGTGGTGAAGAGCCTTGAGCCGGCCGCGAAGGACGTCGACGGCGTGCGGACTGTTTCCCTGCCTGTCTCGGTCGACCGCGGCCTTGTCCGCATCGGCTTCCTGCCGCTCGGCCAGATCCCGCCGTTGTTTTCGGCGGGATCCTGAAAGTTCTGCCGCCTCAGTCCGCATCCGCAACAGAGGATTGCGGACTGAAGCTTGTCTCATACTGCTGTCCGGTCAGTCGCCGGCGACGCGGTCGATCGGGATCAGGTAGCTCTTCCGATGGTCTGGTTCGGCGATCTTTTCGTAGAGCGCAACCGCCGGGGTGTTCTTGCCCGGCACGATCCAGCGCAGATGCAGCCATCCGCGGCTCTGGCCTTCGGTTACCAGCGTCTCGATCATCTTGCGACCGGTGCCCTTGTTGCGGTGGTCGGGATGGACGTAGATGTCGTCCAATTGGCCGATCCTGAGGCCGGTGATGAGTTCCGGCAGGTCGAAAAACACCGCGAAGCCGACCAGCTTGTCGCCTTCGAAAGCGCCGAGAACCTCGGCAGTTTTGTCGGCCAGAATGCGTTCGGCGTAATAGGCGTCCGGCCGGCGCGGTGCACCGCGCTTCAAGGCTTGGGCATTTTCCGCAATAAGCGGCGCAAGCTGAAGGGCATCATCCAGCCGAAGGGCCCTGATTTGCGTTGTCGTCATGATTTCCCCGGATAGCAAATCGATTGAGGGTGTGACTTTGGCACACCATGTCCCGAAACCGGTTCGCTGATCAAGGACTTCGATCAATTAATGGCCGCGGCATCGCTGTCGGTCGGCACATGGGGCCGTATCCGCGCTCAGACGTCTTTCGCGTGCGGCAATTTCGTGCCATGAGCGTTGCACGGCAAACGACGGGAACCGGAAATGGCGGACCAGCAAAAGTTGAAGGCGACATTGATCGGACTGACGGCTGTGCTGATGTGGGCGACCCTCGGCCTGTTCGGTGCCGGTTCCGGCAATGTGCCGCCCTTCTTGTTGAACACCCTGTGTTTCGGCTTCTCCGGGATCGTAGCGCTTATTTGGCTGATGGTGACAGGCAAGACCCGGCTGCTCCGGCAACCGCTCGGCGTGTGGGCCTTCGGCACCTTCGGCCTGTTCGGCTTTCATTTTTTCTATTTCACCGCCATCCGCAACGCGCCGCCCGTTGAAGCCAATTTGATCAACTACACGTGGCCCTTGCTGATCGTTCTGTTTTCCGCCCTGCTGCCTGGTGAGCGGCTGCGTCTGCACCATGTCATCGGCACGGTTCTGGGTCTGGCCGGGGCGGTGCTTCTGATCACCGGTGGTGAAGGTGTCGGGTTTTCCTCCGGCTCAATGCTCGGCTACGGCGCGGCGGTGGCGTCCTGCCTGTTCTGGTCCAGCTATTCGGTCCTGTCGCGCAGACTGGGGGCGGTGCCGACCGAAGCCGTTGCAGGATTTTGCCTGATGACGGCGCTCCTGTCGGGGATTTGCCATCTGGCGCTGGAGGAGACGATCCTGCCTGCAACGTCGCTGGAGTGGGCATCGGTGCTGGCACTGGCCGCCTTTCCGGTTGGGCTTGCCTTCTTCACCTGGGACATCGGCGTCAAGCGCGGTGATATCCAGGTGCTGGGCGCGGCGGCCTATTCAGCGCCGCTTCTGTCCACCTTGCTGCTGATTGCCTTCGGCTTCGGTGCCTTGACGCTGTCCGTCGGCATCGCCTGTCTGGCGATTACGCTGGGGGCGGTGATTGCCGCGAAGGACATGCTCTTCAAACGCCGACAAAAAGCACCGGTGAGCGTGCAGGCAGAGGAACTTCAGTGATCGGCGGCATTGCCTGCGTTTGGTGGTTGTCCGGTGCACGAACGCGGCCCTTCCCCCTTCGGCGAATTCCCCTCCTTGACGCGATCCACTAAGTTAACCGGAAACCCGTTCTCCCGACTTGCAGGATCGACCCATGACCACACAGCTCAGACCCCGCCGTTCCGCTCTCTATATGCCCGGCTCCAACGCCCGGGCGCTGGAAAAGGCGGCAACGCTGGATGTGGACTGCCTGCTGCTTGACCTTGAAGACGCGGTTGCGCCCGATGCAAAGGATATGGCGCGTACGCAGATCGTCGAGGCGGTGTCAGCGCGCGGTTACGGCGAGCGCGAAGTGGTGATCCGCATCAACGGGCTGGATACCCCCTGGGGAGAAGACGATCTGGCAGCGGCGGTAAAGGCCAATCCGGATGCCGTTCTGGTGCCCAAGGTCAATAGCCCCGCCGACCTGCAGATGGTCGCGCACAAATTGTCGCTATTGGGGGCTTCGACGGATCTGAAACTCTGGGCGATGATGGAAACGCCGCTGGCGATGCTGAATGCCGGGGCCATCGGCGCCTGCGGCCTGGATCCGGCCGTGCGGCTGTCCTGTTTCGTGATGGGCACCAACGATCTGGCCAAGGAGACCCGGGCCCGCCTGACGCCTGGCAGGGCGGCCATGACACCCTGGCTGATGACATGCGTTGCAGCTGCGCGTGCGGGCGGCATCGACATTCTGGACGGGGTCTACAATGCCTTTCAGGACGAGGAAGGCTTTGCGGCCGAATGTGCCCAGGGTGTCGACATGGGCATGGACGGCAAGACGCTGATCCATCCGAAACAGATCGCCCCCTGCCATGCCGCCTTCAGTCCGTCGGAGGAAGAGGTTGCCTGGGCACGCAAGATCAACACCTTGTTCGACGAGCCGGAAAATGCAGGCAAGGGCGCAATCCAGGTGGACGGCAAGATGGTGGAAAGGCTACATGCGGATATGGGCAAGCGGGTGATCGCAATTGCCGACGCCATCGCAGCCCGGACCTGAGACACAAGAGACCATTCATGAAACTCTACCGCTTCATCACGGGCATCGACGACAGTGAGTTCTGCCACCGGGTTACCCAGGCTCTCAACAAGGGGTGGCAGCTGTCCGGCTCGCCCTCCCTTACCTATGACGCGACGCGTGGCGCGACCATTTGCGGTCAGGCTGTGACAAAGGACGTCGAGGGTGTCGAATATTCCCGGGATATGAAGCTCGGCGACTATTGATCGTTTTCAGACCCGTCTGAAGCGCTGTCAGGTACGGTTCATACTCTCCGCGTCAAGCCGGAGCGGATACGGGCGTCTTTGCCGCAAGACCGTCCTGTAGCAGATCCTCGACGAACCAGGCCGCAAACTGGTGGCGGCCCGAAACGCCAGCCTTTGCGTAAATTCTGGTCAATTGGGCGCGCACGGTTCCCTGCGCCGCGCCCCGCAATTGTGCGATTTCGGAAAGATCCAGGCCTTTCAGGGCCAGGAGCCCAACATCGCTTTCGGCCGGGGTCAGTCCCCACTCGGCAAACTGGGCGTCGATAATCCGCGCAAGATCGCCACGGGCCGCGCCGAGGGCGCGCTCCTGATCACGCAGTCTTTCCAGCGTGAGGCGTAATTGCCAACCTGCCAGGAAAATTCCGACGACCAACACGAAGGCGACGAAGAATTCGAATACGGAATGCGGGCTGCCGACGTCGGTCACAAGGTCGGTAAAGGCATCGCCGACAAAGAAGATCGCGGCGACGGATTGCAACAGCATGAATGCGGCAAGGGCGGTTGTTTCCCGCCGTCCCTGCCGCAGGTTGATTCCTGAAATTGTCATTTGTCCTTGATCCGGCCAACCAGCATGGGCCGAACCAGATTACGCCTCATCGCACGACTTTCAACTGCGACACCTGCGACATGGATCAGCGCGAGCACCAGCATCAGGTTGGCGGCGACCTCGTGAACCTCCTCCGCGGCTTCACCCAGCACCGTGTCGTGCTCCTTTTCCTCGCCGTCCTCTTTGACAAGCACCGACCAGTCTCCGGACGCAACTGCGGCCTTTTCCTCCGCAATCGTGATGGGGCTCTTGGCGCCGGTCATGTAGAGACCCGTCGCGGTCACCACGACCAGGCAGACCCAAAGGGCGTAAACCATCATCGCTCCGGCGGGATTATGAGAGCGATAGTGACGCGGCTTGCCGCGAACAAGGTCGATCAGGTGTGACACCGCGGCTCGGGGATCTGGAGGAAAGGCGGAGAACCTGGCTTCGGCTGGTCCGAGAAAACCCCAGACGAAGCGGAGTATCAGCAAACCGAGAACGCCCCAGCCAATCCAGATGTGGATCGTGCCGCCCCCCTTGTTGATGAGGCCATTGGCGATGACCGCGATGGCGATCAGCCAATGGCTGATGCGCACCAGCGGATCCCACAGATCGGGGGGGCTTTGCGCCCCCTCGGTCAATTGCGCGTTGTTACGTGCATCCATGGTCAGTCTTCGTTCTTGACGTTGGTGACCTTGCCGGATTTCGGGTCGATATAGACTTCCCAAAGCTGGTTTTCCGCATCGGTGCATTTTGCTTCGATCTTGCCGTCCTCGGCTTCAAAATCCTTGACGGTGCAACCCGCCTTGGCCAGCGCTGCAGTTGCTTCTTCCGGATTGGTGCCGACCATGTCGCCGACGGCGGGCATGGCCTGAGCGGCGACCGGAGCGAGGCAGAGACACAGAACAGCGAGAGATTTCTTCAGCATGGGTTGGTCCTTCATCAGATGGTTGTGACCGTTGGCGGTCTTGGTCCTGAATGGCGGCGAACCCGGCTCCGGTCGATTGACGGATTGCTGATTTCGGGGGCTGTAAGCACCTGCTTATGCGCCGGATTCCTGTCTCCGGCGGGTTTCTCGGCGGCGGGGCAGGTGATTTGGGCTGCCCGGGCTTGAATTCGATGATCTGACTTGCGAAGTCATCCGAACGAAATTTCCCCGGCGACACTCCTGCGCTGATATCGGCCCCATTGCTTCAAGGAAACCGACCGTTGCGTATCTTTTCCCTTCTGGCGCATCCCAGAACCAACAGCTTCTGTCACGCTCTTTCACAACAGGCGCGAGCCGCCTTGGAAGCCGAAGGGCATCAGATCGAACATCATGATCTTTACGCCGAAGGATTTGACCCCTGCCTGACGGCCGAGGAAGCCTACTCGATCGGCGATACGCTGGAAGAAGTGCTTTCCCGTTCGGAGGATCCTGTCGTTTCCCGGCACAGGGCAGGTATTTCAGACGCAGACGGGCTGCTGGTCGTCCATCCGAACTGGTGGGGCAAACCGCCGGCGATCCTGGCGGGCTGGATGGACCGTGTGCTGGTACCGGGTGTGGCCTATCGGCTGCAGACCGCCGAAGGTCTGCCGGAAGGGTTGCTGTCGATCCGAAAGGCGGTCGTGTTCAACACGTCCGACACCGAGGCCGAGCGTGAACGCCTTGATCTCGGAGACCCGCTGGAGTTGATCTGGGGGCGCTGCGTCCTGCCGTATTGTGGCGCTCTCGACTACGAGCGCCACGTTTTCAGGCCTGTCGTCGGCAGCTCCTATCCCCAGCGGCAAGGCTGGCTTGAAGCGACTGCCCATATCTGCAGAACCGCTTTCGACGGCTGATCAGCGTTCTGTCAGGCCGCGCAGGACGTCGGCTGCAAGTTCGAAGGAGTTCACGCGGGCACGGTGATCGTGGATCATGCCGGTGATCATCAGCTCGTCCGGCTGATAGCGGTCGATGATTGCCGCGAGTTGCTCCCGGATGGTGTCCGGAGACCCCGTTGCCGAGCACGACAGGGCAAGTTCGACCTGTGCCAGTACAGGTGCCGGAAATTCGTCCCTGACGTCTTCCACCGGCAAGGGCAATTTGCCCGGGTTGCCCATGCGCAGCCTGGCAAATGCTAGGAGCTGGGACGAACGCAGGTAAGCGGCCTCTTCATCCGTGTCGGCGGCGAAGACACCAGCTGCCACCATCACGTGCGGTTTGGCAAGTTGCGGCGACGGCTGGAAGGTCGCGCGATAGATCTCCAGCGCTTCTTCCAGCATTGCAGGGGCAAAATGAGACGCAAAGGCATAGGGCAATCCGAAGGCGGCCGCGAGTTGTGCGCCGTAGAGGCTCGAGCCGAGGATCCAGACCGGAACCTGCGTGCCTTCCCCCGGGATTGCGCGAACCCGGGTCGATTCCGAGGCCGGTCTGAAATAGCCCATCAGTTCCTGGACATCCTGCGGAAAGCTGTCCTCACCGGCCATGTGGCGACGCAAGGCCCTGGCTGTCGCCATGTCCGTTCCCGGTGCGCGGCCCAGACCAAGGTCGATCCGTCCAGGATAGAGCGTTGCCAGGGTGCCGAACTGTTCCGCGATGATCAGCGGCGAGTGGTTGGGCAGCATGATGCCACCCGCACCAACACGCATTGTGGAAGTCGCCGCAGCCACCTGTCCGATGACAAGCGAGGTTGCGGCGCTGGCGATGCCCGGCATGTTGTGGTGCTCGGCCAGCCAGTATCGATGGTAGCCCGCCTGTTCTGCCAAACGTGACAGATCGACCGTGTTCGCAAGGGCTTCGGCCGCTGTCTGGCCTTCCGGCACAGGCGAAAGATCTAGAAGAGAAAAATTCTGCATGGATATCTCCGTTGGAGCTCCATGTAGGATCTGAAAACCCGCCCGCCAAGGTCAACTTTTATCGGCCGCCGCTTCTGCGCAGTCCTTCCAGGCCTTCAAACGCGCACGGCTCCCGGGATGAGCGGGAGCCGTGAAGCGATTTGCCGGGGATGCCGGTTTGTTAGATGCGGGAACGGTTGACCCGGGCATCCAGGCTGTAGCGGCCGGCACCAAAAGCGACCACCTGAAGAAGGCCACCTGCGATCGCGATGTTCTTGAAGAAATGGATGAACTGGTTCTGATCACCAAGCGCGTTGTGGAATGCCAATGCAGCGGCAACGGTGAACAGTGCCATCAAACCGGCGGTGATACGGGTCTGGAAGCCGGCAACCAGCGCCAGGCTGCCCAGGATTTCCACGGCGACGGCGCCGACATAGGCCAGGGTCGCAAAAGGCAGGCCTGCGGCATCGATCCAGCCGATCGTGGCTTCGGCAGAGCCGAGTTTGGTGATGCCGGAAAGCAGAAACAGCGGCACGATCAGAAGGCGGGCTGCCAGCGGTATGCCGCCGTCCAGAACCCGGGTGAGAACGGTATCGCCTGTGTGAGAGGCGGAGATTGTATCGAGATTTGCCATTTTCAGTACTCCTGTTTGACGGGGGCATTTTTTTGCCGCCCGATACTGAAAACAAGATACTGTCTATTCAGAAAAGTATAAGCTTCACATTTATGATCATATTATCCACCAATAGTGGACAATATGCCTTCGCTGCTGCCGACGGTAGGAGACCGTAAGTTACGAAACCGGTTGGCCCGGGTCGGACGTTCGTTGCTAGCGCTCTCGGAGGCAGGTTCACGTTCCGGCGGAGGCTCTTTGCCGAAGCCGCTGCTTATTCCCGTCTGCCGGATAGGCAAACTCGGCAGCAGGACCACCGCTCTCCAGGACATGGGTCTTGAGGATTGTATCCACACCTGCTTCGTCGACCCCGCAATAGGTCGTGCCGTCGGGCCAGACTTGCAGGACAGGCGCCAGATTGCAGGGACCGAGGCAGCTTGTTTTGCAGCTCATCATGCCATCGCCCGCGTCCCGCAGTTTCAGCCGGTCCTGTTCGGTCCTCAGGTGAGACCAGAGACTGACGGCTCCGGCATCGTTGCAGGCACCGCCCATGCAGACCAGAATGCGGTGTTTTTGTCCGGGAATAATGGACGCATCGGGCAGTTTCACCGTTTCCTCGAGAACATTGCCTGCAGCCGTGTTCGTGGCAAGCCCGGTGAGAAGTTGTGTCAGCTCCTCCGACCTGGTTGCAGGCGCATCGGCGATCCGGATTGCGGGTAGAAACCCCTGCCGGTTCTGTTTCCAGCGGTGTACGGACCGTTTGATCCAGGCGGGAAATCCCGGCTCCATCGGGATCATCACCGGAACGATGACAACCTCCGGGACGGATTGCCCGGCCAGGTCGTCAAGGCGCTGGCGCAAGGAGGGGCTGCCCTGTTCCGACAGGGCGTAGACCGTCTGGAAACCCGGCATGGCCGCCGATACGGATTGTGCGAGCGCTTCAAGCTCTGCAAGCGGCTTTGCCGCTATAGCTGCCTTCGCAAGAAGCAATATGGTTGGACGCATCAGGCAGCTCCAGCTTCAACAGGAACGATATAGGGATAGGTTTCCACCTCGCCGACCAGGGCGGCGACGCCGTAGGATTCGCGGATGCGGTCGGGTGAAAGCACTTCCCTCCAGGATCCCGTGGCGACGATCCGGCCGCCGGACAGAAGCGCCAGCCGCGTGCAGTAGCGCGCCGCAAGCGACAGGTCGTGAACCGCGATAATGATCGCCATACCGGTTTCCTCGGCCAGCGATCTGACCAGACGCATTGTCTCCATCTGGTGTTTCAGGTCGAGTGCGCTTGTGGGTTCATCAAGCAGCAGCGCCTGTGGCTGCTGGACCAGGGCCCGGGCAATCGCAACGCGCTGACGTTCGCCACCGGAAAGCCGGGCAACTTCGGAAAAGGCGTGATGGGCCATGTCGACCCGCACAAGAGCGTCGATTACGAGATCCCGGTCCGCGGCCCCCAGGCTTCCGGAAATATGTGGCGTGCGGCCAAGTTGCACGAGGTCGATGACGGACATGGCCACGTCATCCGGTATATGTTGCGGCACATAGGCAAGCTTGCGGGCATAAGCTTTGCGGTTGAAGGAAGCCTGTGGCCTGCCCTCCACTTCGATGCTGCCCTGTCCCGGCGTTGCAAGCCTTGCCAGGCATTTCAGCAGGGAACTCTTGCCTGCGCCGTTGGCTCCCAGCAGACCGAGGCATTCGCCCTTTTCTACGGCCAAGGAAATGTCTTGCAGGATGGTTCGGCTGCCATAGCTGAGCGACAGCCCCTTTATGCAAATCATTGCAGTGTCCTCCGACGTTGCCTCAGGATCAGGTGAACGAAGAGCGGTACACCGACATAGGCGACGACGATGCCTACGGGAATGACGGCCGGTGAGAACAGGGATCTGCCGATGGTATCGGCGACGAGAAGCAACAGAGCGCCAACGATCATGGAATACGGGATCAGCCAGCGGTGATCGTTGCCAATGGTCATGCGGGCGATATGGGGTGCTACCAGACCAACGAACCCGATCACGCCGGTAAAGGCGATGATGCCTGCCGTCAGAAGGACGGAGAAGACCGCTGCCGCCAACCGGGTGGTTCTGAGATTGTAGCCGAGAGAAGCGGCGGTTTCCTCGCCTGCTGAAAGTGCGTTGAGTGCCCAGGAAAGTTTCCAGAACACAGGCGTAGCCAGGGCCAAAATGACAGTGGAGACCAGGACCTCGTCCCAACCGGAAGCGTTCAGCGAGCCGAAGGTCCAGTGCACGATGGCGGACAGCTGCTCCTGGGTCGCGACGAATTGCAAAGTGGCCGTGAAGGCGCTGAAGAGATAGGTGAGGCCGATACCGGCCAGAATGATGGTGGTGGCGGACACGCCGCTGAGGCCTGCAATGCCGAGCACGATGGCCGCGCACAGGAGCGAGGAGGCAAATGCCCCGCCGACGATCAGATAGTTGCCGATATCCGGCATGGTGAGCGCACCCGCAAGGATGGCAAGCGCGGCGCCGAAGGCGGCGGCGGGAGACAGGCCGACGGTAAAGGGGCTGACCAGCGGGTTCCGCGTGATGCCCTGCATGACCACGCCGGCAACGGAAAGGCCGGCACCGGCAACAATCGCCATGACGATGCGTGGCAGACGCAGCTGCAGGACCACTTTTTCCTGCAAGGTGGAAACTTCTGCGATGAGTCCATCCGATAACACGAAGCCGAATGTGATCTGCAGTGCCTGACTGAAGGACAGGTCGTTGGCGCCGAGCGACAGGGCCCAGAGCGCGATCATGATGAGAACCAGAGTGCCCGCCCCGCATAGAAATGCGGCTTTGGCGGTCCGGCGGGCATAAGCCCGCCGGATGTCGCCAGGTGCAACGGTGGCGCGTCCGGCCAGGCCGGACGAAATGAAACCGTTCATCATCGGCCTTCGGCTTCGGTGATACGGGTCCAGTACCGGCCGGGATAGGACACGCCCTGGAAGTCTTCCAGCCAGGTCTTCATGACCGCGTCCGGGTCGACATCCTCAAACCGGTCCGGATAGAGCCACTTGGCGATGGCAAGCGCTCCGATCATCTTGGAACAGCCGCCGGCAAGGTAATAGTTCATGTGATAGACGCTGCCGGTGCCCATGGCAGGAACTTCGTCAATGCCCGGTCGAGCGGCGAATTCCTGAAAGAAGGTATCGGAAAACTCGGCCGGATGAAGAGGGTAAGAGCCCGGTTGAAGCTTGACCACCAGGTCCGGCTTGGCAACGAGAATTGCCTCGGGGTCGATTTCGAAATTGTGAACCGTGCCGCGTTCCCTGGGCTGGGTGCCGATATCTATGGCTTCGAAAATGTTGCGGCCGCCGCCCGCCTCGATCATGTCGTGCCAACCGGATCCCTGGAGAACCGACCGGAACGGTGTCTTTTCCTCCAGATAGACCTTTCTGGTGTCGACACCGCTCAGGCGTTCCTTCAACAGGGAAATGTGCTCGGTGTAAAAGGCATTCAGTTTTTCAGCGCGTTCTGGTTTGCCGAACATCTTGCCAAAGGCGTCGATGTTGGACACGTGTTTCAGCACGTCCCAGCCGGTCAGAACCACAACGGGAATGTCGAAGGGTTTCAGCGTGTCGATCGCTTCTTCCCATGCGCCGTTGCGCGGGAAGATGACCACATCCGGTTCCAGCGCGATGATCGCCTCGTAATTCGGCTCGCGCTGACCGGTGCCGACCAGCATGTTGTCCTGCAGATCCGGCCAGTAGGTCGGGTCGCGGGTCACCCAACTGTCGACACCAACGATGATCTTCATTCCGCCGACGGCGCGCACAAATTCGGCATTGTAGCGGTTGAAGACGACAACGCGTTCAAGCGGTTTTTCGAAGCTGAGTGTACGGCCGGTATCGTCTGTAATTTCAACCGGTTCGGCGAATGCGGACGCGGAGATCAACAGCAGACAGACGATGAGAAGTGCTGCGTTGATTGATTTCCAGACGCGTACCGGGATTCGCCCGGCAGCGGCGCGATGTCTGGATATGGAATTGTATGTGAGCAAAGGTCCCGTGCTCCAGTTGCGGCGGAGCAAACGGAGACGGGCATGACGGAAACCCGATCAGAAATCGGTCACCGCGCGACAGGCGTGCGGAAATCATTGGACCCTCCTCCAGGACACCCCGCCCGGGTTTGATTGAACAAGTGCCGGCAGGTCTCCTGGCTCACGGGTCATCGCGCTCCCCGGCCTTCCCAGATCCTGGCGGATCCAGTGGCCAGCTTGAGGGCGCTCGTCGCTTACAGTTGCGGGGACAGCTCCGGAGTTGTGACGTGCTCAAGCTTCCGCCACGCACCGGATTCCCTTTTCATTCCTTGCGGAAACCGACTGTCTTTTGTCGTCATTTTTTGCGATGACGTCAACAGTGCAGGCTTGGCCTCCCTGGCGATATGCAGCCGCCATTGTCAGATGGGCACGCTGGCAGGGTGCTTTCGCGAATTCTCATGCGTCAAACATCGCCTCGAAGACACGTTCGTAGATCTGATTGACGGCGGCCGTTTCTTCCGAACCCTGCCGGGCAAGATTACCGAGACCGGGCGCGGCGTTGACTTCCAGTATGACGGCGTCTCCATTTGCGCTGGCGGCGTCCGTCAGGATCAGGTCGACGGCGGCATAACGCAGGGCAAGGGCCTGCGCGGCCTTGCGGGCAAGGGCTGCAAGGTCCGGGGCCAGGGAGCCGGTGACAATTCTGGCGGTTCCGCCCGCGGAGAGGTTGACCACGGGCAGAAGCGTGACCGTCTGGCCGGGTGCGGGGACCGTTTCCATCATCAGCCCCTGCTGGGAGAGTTCGAAGGCGAGACGGGGATCGGCCGCGTCGATGCGTGGATCAGCGTCGATGATCTCGGCAATGCTGCGATGGCCGTCTCCGGAGATCCGCGGCGAGCGCCGTTCGATCGCGCATAGGACATCGCCGTCCAGCACGATAATCCTCAGTTCCAGTCCGCGGATTTCCGGCTGCACCAGCAGCTGGTCGTTGCTCCTGGCAAGGATGTAGAGGGCATTCTGGAGCGTGTGACAGGTGTCAACCCGCACCACGTCTCGCCCTTCCCGGCCGCAATTGGGTTTGACGTAAAGCGGAAAGCCGTGCTTCCCGGCAAAATCCAGAACATCTTTCGGTGCGCGGTGGCCGTCGCTGATGTCCCGCGCGAAAACCAGATGTCCCTCCGGAACTGCCAGGCCCGCCGCCTTCAGAAAGGCGGCGGCATAGGCTTTGTCCGTGGCAATTTCCGCTGCGCCGAGCGTGTTGAGATCGAACCGGGTTCCCTTGAAGAACCAGCGCTTGCCCGACGGGCTCTCGATCAGGCCGGCATGGCCGTGGCTGTCGCCCGCCGTCAGGCGGTAGCCTTTGCGGGCGCAATAGGCTTCAAGCAGATCGAAGACGAGTGCGCGCCGGCCGGCCGGTTCGGTCATGCTGTGGCCAGCCGGGGGATCAGTTCTTGTTCTGGCGGGCGTTGGCCAGATAGTCGATCTTGAACAGGTCCGGATTGGTCGGGCCGTTGGAGACGACGTTATAGACCGCAACGGAGGTGTCGTAGCCCTGCTGGTCGGTGACCGTCCACTGCTTCAGGGCGTAGTCCTTGGCATCAAAAATCAGCGTCAGCGTGCCGGAGTTGAACTTGGTCTTGTCGAAGATCGTCACGGTGATCAGGTCTTCTTCCACCAGCACGTTGGTGACGTTGGTGTCCTTCTGCAGGTCGATATCGTCGGACAGCAGGAAGCGCAGAGGTGTCTGGCCGAGCGGCCAGATGTCCTGGGTGTTCAGCTTCCGGTCGCGGACCGACACCGACTTGCCGTCGGCCACGATGTCAAGCACGGAAGGCTTGTTGTAGTAGAAGCGCACCTTGCCCGGACGGGCCATGTAGAATTTTCCGTCGGACTGGTTGCCGTCAGGACCGAACTGGATGAAGTCGCCATGCATGGTCTTCACCGAGTTGAAGTAGGTGTTGAGATCCTTGAGGGCTTTTTGTTCCTGCTCGGTCAGCGCCGCAGCGGGCAGCAGTGCCGACAGGGACAGTGCCGCGGCCAGGCCGGCTGCCAGCAGAGGTTTGATCAGGCGGGAAGCGAAGCGTTTCAGCATGATGCAATGTCCTAAATCGTTCTCTCTGTGACACGTTTCCCCTTAGCTAGGGAGCGTGTGTGGCAAAGCTTTGGCAGTCTACCATCAAAAATCTTCGTCCACGCCGTTCTGCACGAGAATCTCGCGCTTTCCGGCGTGGTTTGCGGCGCTGATCAAACCTTCGTTTTCCATACGCTCGATCAGCGAGGCGGCGCGGTTGTAGCCGATGGAAAGCCGCCGCTGGACGTAGGAGGTCGATGCCTTCTTGTCGCGCAGAACGATGGCAACCGCCTTGTCGTAAAGATCGTTGCCCTCTTCGCCACCGGCAAGGCCGCCGCCATCGTAGGGGCTGTCGGACTCGTCCTCTTCCTCGGTCACGGCTTCCAGATATTGCGGCGTGCCCTGAACCTTCAGGTGCTTGACGATATCCTCGACCTCGTCATCGGCAACGAACGGCCCGTGCACGCGCTGAATGCGTCCGCCACCGGCCATGTAAAGCATGTCACCCATGCCCAGCAGCTGCTCGGCGCCCATTTCGCCCAGGATGGTGCGGCTGTCGATCTTCGACGTCACCTGGAAGGAGATACGGGTCGGGAAGTTGGCCTTGATGGTCCCGGTGATGACGTCCACCGACGGGCGCTGCGTTGCCATGATCAGGTGGATGCCGGCAGCACGGGCCATCTGTGCCAGACGCTGGATCGCTCCTTCGATGTCCTTGCCGGCAACCATCATCAGGTCGGCCATTTCATCGACGATGACGACGATATACGGCATGGCTTCCAGCGGCAGCTGCTCTTCTTCGTAGATCGGCTGGCCGGTGTCGCGGTCGAAACCGGTCTGGACGGTCCGGGTGAAGGATTCGTTCTTTTCCAGCGCCTGCTTGATGCGCGTGTTGTAGCCGTCGATGTTGCGGACACCCATCTTGGACATCTTCTTGTAGCGGTCTTCCATCTCTCGGACGGTCCACTTCAAGGCAACGACGGCTTTTTTCGGATCGGTCACGACCGGTGTCAGCAGATGCGGGATGCCGTCATAGATGGACAGTTCCAGCATTTTCGGGTCGATCATGATCATCTTGCACTGCTCCGGTGTCAGCCGGTAGAGCAACGACAGGATCATGGTGTTGATAGAGACCGACTTGCCCGAACCGGTGGTACCGGCCACCAGCAGGTGCGGCATGCGGGCCAGATCAGCAACGACGCTTTCGCCGTTGATGGTCTTGCCGAGGGCCAGCGCCAGCTTGGCCTTGGACTTTTCGAAGTCCTGGGCGGCCAGCAGTTCGCGCAGGTAAACCGTTTCGCGGCGGGCATTCGGCAACTCGATGCCGATGGCGTTCTTGCCCGGGATCACCGCCACGCGAGCGGAAATCGCGCTCATGGAGCGGGCAATATCGTCGGCAAGGCCGATGACGCGAGAAGACTTGATGCCCGGGGCAGGTTCCAGTTCGTACAGGGTGACGACCGGACCGGGGCGCACTTCGATGATTTCGCCGCGAACGCCGAAATCTTC
The DNA here is from genome assembly GCF_054658235.1 of Roseibium sp. LAB1. NCBI lineage: Bacteria > Pseudomonadati > Pseudomonadota > Alphaproteobacteria > Hyphomicrobiales > Stappiaceae > Roseibium > Roseibium sp. LAB1. The sequence goes on from NZ_BAAGIB010000003.1 coordinate 273,533, forward strand.
CAGCACACCTTCCAGGATGCGGGCATTCTGTTCCAGCGCGTCCGCGGACAGGCCCGGCACCTTGCCGGTGGTCTTCGGCTCGGCCAGAAGCCGCAGCGGCGGCAGTTCGTATTCTTCCGGCGCACCGAGGAAAGACGGCTGTGCCTCTTCGATCGCCCGTTTGCTCTGCTTCGGACGCGGAGCCGGGGGAATGACGCGACCGTTCGATGCCGGCTGGGCCGAAGCCTGCGGCGCGGTGTCCGGCGCGGCGATGCCGACCGGAACGGCCTGGCGCCCCGTGACGGGACCCTTGTCGATCATCAGATCGTCAGGTTCGAAGGTATCGCCGTCCTCGTCGTAATAGTCTTCCGCATGCGGCTCGTCACCATCGTCCGCATGGCGGCCACGCTGGTAAAAGTCGTCCAGACCGTCGTCATCCTGCGGTATCAGCCTTCCGGCCAGTGCTCTGCGGAACGCCTTGAGGCGGCTGCCCTGCCGGGTGTCTTCCGGTTCGAAGTCGATGTCGTCTTCATCTTCGTCCCAGTGCTCTTCCTCGTCCTGGACCTGGGTGCGCTTCAGGCCTGTCAGGCGGCGCAACTGTGCGGCGGTCTGAAGGCCGAAATGCTCCATCTGGCCAACGAGAGCGCTCATGAAGATGCCGATACGGGACTCGCCGTCCTCGTCGTCGAAGTCGAGCTCGTGATCGTTGGATTTGCCATGGCCAACGGGTGCGGCGACAGGTTCGACGCGTTCGGACGGAGCGCCAACGCGGCCCAGCCATCCGGCGGCCGCGAGAAGGAACAGAACTGCCGGAACGCCAAGACCGAGTGCGCCGACAATCGTTGCGGCACCGCTGGTCATGTTGTCGGTGATGAGGGCAGGCAGGTGGTGAACGGTGTCGCCGAAAAAGCCGCCAAGACCGGTTGGCAGCGGCCAGCTCTCGGGAACCGGCAGCGAGGCCAGAGCGCCAGCGGCAAGGCTTGTGCCGATCAGCCAGAAGAGCAGGCGCTTGCGGCCGATACCAAGCGCATGTCCGGTCAGAAGCCGCCAGCCCCACAGCACCAGGGGCACCAGGAACACGGCCGTTGCAAGGCCGATTGTCTGCATCAGGATGTCCGCAAGGACAGCCCCCGGCGTGCCGAGCGCGTTGCGCACTTGCCCGCCGGTCGCATGGTTGAGGCTCGGGTCACTGACGGACCAGGTTGCCAGGCTCGCCGCGAGCATTGCCGCCAGGGCGATGATGCCAAGACCGGCGGCCCCGACGAGATTGCGCCTGAGAAACCGCTTCAGCGGGCTTTCGGTGTCCAGAAGGTCGACCGAAGCCCTGCGGCCGTTGCCCCGAATTGCGCTGGCCCGCCTCATGCCTTGTCTCCCAACCATTTCGCCAGACGTTCCAGAGCGATCTCGGTCTGCTCGAGAGGGGCCGTCAGGCTGATGCGAATGTAGTTGCGTCCGGGATTGCTCCCGTCCGACTGGTCCGAGGCAAGGTAACTGCCCGGCAGCACCTTCACTCCGATTTCGGTCCACAAGGCCCTGGTGACGGAAACGGCGTCCCCCCAGCGGCTGATATCAAGCCACAGGAAGAACCCGGCATCTGGTGTCACCGGCCCAAGGATCGGGCCGAGGTGCTTTTCGGCAACCGCAAATTTCTCGTTGTAGAGCCTGCGGTTCTCGATGACGTGGGTTTCGTCCTGATAGGCCCTGACGGCAACTGCCTGCGCCGGCAGCGGCACCTGCGGCGCGGCCAGGCCGCGGAACTTTGCCCATTTTTTCAGGAACTCGGGATCGCCTGCGGCAAAGCCGCAACGCAGGCCCGCCAGATTGGAGCGTTTGGACAGGGAATTGAGGACGATAATGTTCGCAAAGCCGCCACCCTGCTCTGAATCGAGGTCCTTTGCGGCCTCCAGAATGCCGATGGGCGGCGTATCGCGATAGATTTCCGAATAACACTCGTCTGCGAAGATATAGAACCGGTGCTTTCGGGCCATTCCGATCAGGCGCTGCCAGTAGGTGGTATCGGCGACAAAGCCCTCCGGGTTGGTGGGCGATGCCACGTAGAAGGCGACAGTCCGTTCCAAGAGCTCCGCATCGAGGCTGTCGAGATCGGGCAGAAAGTTGTTGCCGGCGACCGCGTCGAGCAGAACAGCTTCCGCGTCTGCCACATGGGCCGCGGCGGCATAGGTCTGGTAAAACGGATTGGGCAGAATCACCATCGGGTGATCGAGGCCCTTGTTCAACTGGTCGCGAGCGGCAATGGCGCCGAAGGACAGGCCTTCACGGGATCCGTTCAGCGGCAGAACGCCGTGATCGGGATCAATCAAGCCGCCCAGATTGTAGCGACGGTCCAGCCAGGATGCGATGGCGGCGCGGAACTCGGGCGAACCGTCGATCGGCGGATATCGGCGGAAACCAGCCATGTTTTCCGCCAGAACTTCCGCTGTGAAGTCGGGAATCGCGTGTTGCGGCTCGCCAATTGTCATGACAATCGGGTCGAGCCCCGGCGTCTCGCCGCTCAGAAGTTCGGCAAGACGTTGAAACGGGTTGGAGCTCGGCAGGGACACACCGCGCTGATAGGCTTTTTTGCTGGCAAGCATGAATGATCCGGCACTCGTTACGCATAACTTTGCTCAGACCCTATAGCCGGTGTGGTAAATCCCTTATTAACCAAGCAGGGCGGGGGACAGGAATTGCGTTCCTTGCCCACGGATATTTCCGGCGGCAGTTGCAAGGCTTCCACATGGTGCTCCGGGAGAATGCGGTCTGGCCGCTGCTGCCTGAAGTCTGTCACCCGGAAGTCCTTGATCGCCAATGAAGACCCTGTAGGTATTGAGATATCGGCGCTGCCGGTGAAGACTGGGACAGGCTTGACGATGAACGGCACAGATGTTCCCTGAACCGACGGCGAGAACGAACTTTGCCTGGCTTTTTTCAAGACTGGGCTCACCTGAACAGGTTCTACGATGTCGAAAACAACAAAAGACCCGACCAGCGTCGTTTGCTTTGGCGATTCACTCACGTGGGGATTCAATCCGATCGACAAATCCCGCTACGGTCACGACGTGCGCTGGACAAGGCTGCTCCAGAAAGAGCTGGGCGACGGGTTTTACGTGGCTGAAGAGGGCGTCAACGGCCGAACCACCGTGTTCGAGGATCCGGTCAAGGGTGACAAGAACGGTCTTGCCCACCTGGCGACCGTTCGCAAGACCCACATGCCGATCGATATCCTGATCATCATGCTCGGCACCAACGACCTTCAGGCGCGCTTCGGCATGAATGCGGAAACGATCGCGATTGCCATGGGTCGCCTGCTGGATTTCGCCCGAAGGCCGACCGACGATGTCGAAGGCAGGGCGCCGAAAGTGCTGCTGATGGCACCACCCCCGCTCGCGCCGCTGGCGGGTACGCCCTACGTGGCACAGTTCAGTGACGAGAGCGTCGCCGAATCCCATCGTCTGGCTGCCTGCTACAAGGAAAAAGCGGCGGAATATGGTGCAGCGTTTTTCGATACAGGAACGGTCATTTCGGCCAGTCCGATTGATGCGGTTCATTTCGAAGCGGAACCGCAGGCCGACCTCGCCAAGGCTGTCGCCGCGGAAGTGCTGAAACTGGCAAGCTGAATGCGCAAATCGGGTTCAGGGCGAAACATGTGCCGGGTGGCACAGGCCAGACAAAGGGGTCAGGCAAGATGTTCCGCCGCGAGAGCGTCAAGCCGGTTTGCTGTTGCCGGTGCCAACGATTCCTGCCGGTGGAACAGGCGGATTTCGCTTCAAAAATCCGACGTCAGTCCCTTGATCTCCCAATCGTCGTAGCGGGTCGGTTCAAGACCACCCCTGCCATTGACTTCCTTGGCGAGGTCCTGCTGCCTGGCGTCGATGTCCTTGCGCCGTTCTTCAGCTTCCTTCAAGGCGCGCTGGGCTGCCGGCGGCAGGTCCTCGAATTTCCGTTTCGGAGCTTCCTCGACAGTGGTTTTCAGGGAAGGAGCGTCGCTCTGGCTGTAGCCGTTCGTCGGGCTGTCCGGTGTTTCTGTCATGGCTCTTCAGGTCGTTCGGTTTGCAGTCTTGTCAGGCGTATATAGGGTAATCTTGCCAAGAATGGCAGCACTCCCCATCTGTTGGACGGATACAAAGGCCATTCTGGGCCTTGATGCAAGCAGTCGAAAACAGGACAGAAACGGAAACAAGCGGCGATGAACTATATTCGCACGGCAATGCTTCTGGCGGGCATGACCGCCTTGTTCATGGGGATCGGTTTCATGATCGGCGGTCAGTCGGGCATGCTGATCGCGCTGCTCATTGCCGCAGCCATGAACCTGTTCAGTTACTGGAACGCGGACAAGATGGTCCTGCGCATGCATCATGCCAGGGAAGTGGACGAGCGCGCTGCGCCCGAATTCTACCGCATGATCCGGCAGTTGTCGGAGAATGCCAACCTGCCCATGCCCAAGGTCTACATCATCGACAATCCGCAGCCGAACGCCTTTGCGACCGGGCGGAACCCGCAAAACGCGGCTGTGGCGGCGACAACCGGTCTGCTCGACATGCTGACGCCCGAGGAAATTGCGGGCGTGATGGCCCATGAGCTGGCCCATGTGAAGAACCACGACACGCTGATCATGACGATCACGGCAACAATTGCCGGTGCGATCTCCATGCTGGCCAACTTCGCCTTCTTTTTCGGCGGCAACCGCAATAATCCACTCGGTTTTGTCGGGGTTATCCTGATGATGGTCGTGGCGCCTCTGGCTGCGATGGTCGTGCAGATGGCGATTTCCAGAACACGTGAATATGCGGCCGACCGGATGGGTGCCCAAATCTGCGGTGAACCGATGTGGCTGGCGTCCGCACTGGCGAAGATTTCGCGCGGTGTCGAACATATCCACAATCCGGATGCGGAAGCGAACCCGGCAACCGCGCATATGTTCATCATGAACCCTCTGTCGGGCGAGCGCATGGACAACCTGTTTTCTACCCACCCGAACACCCAGAACCGGATCGACGAATTGCGCAAACTGTCCGATGCGGGTCTTGGCACCGGCGGGAGAGGCGGCAGAAGCGGTCCCATGTCGTTTACCCGCCAGGCACCGCAACAGGCCGGCCCATGGGGCGGAGCCGGTCCAACCGGGCCGTCGACCGCGCCGCGCCGCCCGAAAGGGCCTTGGGGATAAGCTCCAAAGCCCCTGAAGCTCAGCCACTTGACAAAAACAACTTTGCCGGATGACCACCCGGCTTTAGAATGACCGGATGCGCCGCGACCGGCAGACCGGTCTGCGGCGCTTGATTTTGATACCGGCCGCATCCGCAGGGCCGGCCGCGTGAATGGATTGACCCTTGACCAAACGGCCCAACAACAAACAGAAGCCTTCAGGCAAACCGGCGCCGGAACAGGCTGAAAAGCCCGGATTTGCCGCACGCAAGGTGGCTGCCGATATTCTTGGCAACGTCGTTCACAAGAAACGGCCGCTCGATGGTGAGCTGGATACCGCCTCGGGTCATTCCGGTTTTCGCGCCCTGGCCGCCAACGATCGGTCTCTCGTGCGTGCGATCATCGGCGCGGCCTTGCGTCACCGCGGTGAAATTGCCGACATCCTCGACCGGCTGCTTGACCGGCCGATCCCGGAAAAGACTGGCCGCGTCCTGGATATCCTGCATGTGGCCATCGCCCAGATGCTGTTTCTCGACATTCCGGACCGCGCAGCCGTTTCGCTTGCGGTGGACCATGCGGGTCTGGACCGCCGGGCCCGGCCCTACAAGGGTCTGGTCAACGGCGTGCTGCGGCGTCTTGGACGCGAACGGGACGAAGTAACCGCCGATCTCGATGCTGCTGTTCTGAACACGCCCGACTGGCTGATGGAAAGCTGGCAGTCTGCTTACGGCGCCGACACTGCCCGTGACATCGCCCGGGCTCACGAAAACGAAGCTGCGCTTGATCTGTCGGTGAAGGTGAACCCGGCAGAGTGGGCACAAAAGCTGGACGGCCAGATCGTCGGCGCGGGTAGCGTCCGGCTTGTTCGCAAGGGCGCTGTCGATGCTCTGGAAGGTTACGGCGACGGGCACTGGTGGGTGCAGGACGCCGCAGCAGCGCTTCCTGCCCGCCTTCTCGGCGACATCAAGGGCCTGCGTGTTGCCGATCTTTGCGCGGCGCCGGGCGGCAAGACCGCGCAGCTGGCGGCCGCTGGAGCTTCTGTCACTGCGGTTGATATTTCAAAGGCGCGCCTGAAACGTCTTGAAGAGAACATGACCAGGCTCGGCTTGAGTGTTGAAACGGTTACAGCGGATCTCAGAGCCTTCGAGCCGGAGGAGCTCTTTGACGCGATCCTGCTCGATGCGCCCTGCAGTGCAACGGGCACAATCCGCCGGCACCCCGATGTGCCCTGGATCAAGAAGCCGTATGACATTGAAAAGCTGACGGAAATCCAGAGCGAGCTGCTGGACAGGGTGCTCGGCTGGGTCAAGCCGGGCGGCCTGATTGTCTATTGCACCTGTTCGCTGGAGGCTGCGGAAGGCGAAACCCAGGTTTCCGGTTTTCTGGAGCGGCAGGCTGGAAAAATCGAACTGGTTCCGGTTGAAGCCGCGGACGTCGGTGGCCTTGCCGAATGTGTTACAAAAGAAGGATATCTTCGCTGTCTGCCCTGCCACAGTGCCGCCCTGGAACCTGTGAGCAAGGGCCTGGACGGCTTTTTTGCGGCAAGATTCCGCCGGTTTTAACGCGGCATAAACTGTTCACTTGCAATGATTCTTTAAATGAAATGCTAACCTTAATGCTTCGTTTCCCGAACTAGATACCGGAGATTCCCCATAAACGCGCAGAAACCATCAGTTTTGGAGATGGTTTGGTGAATAGTGCAAGCCTGAGTGAAAGAAGCCGTATCTGGCGGCTTGTGGCCCTGCATATTTGGCAACGCTCCTTGAAATGGATGCATGGCGGGCCTTTGTTCCGCATGCAGCCGTTTTCGGCTGTGCCTGCGCGCCTGCTTATCGCGCCGCAGGATCTGCGCACGGCTGACGCAACCAATGCCGCCGATATCTACGGCGGCCGGTTTCTTTTCTCCGGTCACCTGGTGGAAACGCAAGGCAGATCGCCCTTCGAGCTTCAGGCCGTGCATGAAGACTGGCAGCGCGAGTTGCACAGCTTCGGCTGGATGCGGGACCTCAGGGCCGCCGACAGCCAGATTTCCCGACAAAACGCCCGGGCACTGGTGGAAGACTGGATCAAGTTCTGCGGGCGCTGGCACGACATCGGCTGGGAAGCATCGGTCGTCGCCCGCCGCATCCTGTCCTGGCTGGCGCATTCGCCTTTCATTCTTCAGGACGGCGACCACGAGTTCTACCGCAACTTCGTCCGGTCACTGGCTCGTCAGGTGCGCTATCTGCGCCAGACCATCAATGAAACGGAAGACGGCGTTGAGCGCCTGCATGCGGCGCTGGCCATGGCCTCGGCCTGCATTTCCATGGCCGGGCAAGGCCGCTTCGCGCGCCAGAGCATTCGTCGCCTCGATCAGGAGCTGACGCGCCAGATTCTGCCCGACGGCGGGCATATTTCACGCAATCCAAGGGCACTGATAGACATTCTGGCCGACCTTCTGCCGGTTCGGCAGGCCTTCGTGGCGCAAGGACTGGAAGTGCCGCCGGCCATGGTTCAGTCGGTGGACCGGATGATGCCGCTACTGCGATTTTTCCGTCATGGCGACGGCGCCCTTGCGCATTTCAACGGCATGGGCTCGACCCCGAGCGATCTTGTCGCAACCATTCTGGCCTATGACGATGCGCGCGGTGCTCCGCCGCAGAACGCACCGCATTCCGGGTATCAGCGCCTGGTTGGCGGAACCTCCGTCGTGCTGATCGATACCGGTCCGGCGCCTGCCATCGGTGTGTCGGGCGATGCGCACGGGGGCTGTCTCTCCTTCGAGTTTTCGTCCGGCAACAACCGGATCGTGGTCAATTGCGGGGTTTCGCCGAAATCCAATCCGGCCTGGCGCCGGGTCAGCCGCTCGACGGCCGCCCATTCGACGGCGGTGATCGAGGACACCTCCTCCTGCCGGTTCCTGTCCGACCGGCCGTTCGGGCATATCCTGGGCGCGCCAATCCTGTCCGGACCGGTCAGGGTGCCTGTGGAGCGGGAAGACGATGCCGCGGGCAGCCGCATCACGGCATCTCATGATGGCTATGCGAGCGAATTCCATGTCCTGCACGAGCGCGACATCCGCCTTGCGGGCGACGGAACAGTGCTGGACGGCATCGATACGTTCTCGGCAATCGGTCCTGTGGACCAGGAAAATCGATATGCCATCCGTTTCCACCTGCATCCGGGCCTGCGCAGCTCGCTCATCCGGGGCGGCTCGGCCGTGCTGCTGGTCTGCCGGGATGGCGAAGCATGGGAATTCGAAGCACCGGGCACTGAAGTGATGCTGGAAGAAAGCATCTATCTGTCCGACGTTTACGGCCACCGCAAGACCGAGCAGATCGTGATCTCCGGCGCGGTGCTGGAGGCACCCTCGGTGGGATGGCAGTTCCGCAAGACGGCGACGGCCAAACTCAGCCGGCGCGGAACCAGCGATTTCGACGAGCTCGACGAACTGCCGCTGGAAGAATAGGGATCTTCCGCTTTGGCTGAAGACGTGATAGGGCGACGGCAACTCCCGGACCGTCCCCAATTGCGAGGCAAATTCATGGCCATTGTGTCCAAAGCCGTACCCGTTCCCGAGCTGGTTTCCGTCAAGCGCGCTCTCTTGTCCGTCTTCGACAAGACCGGTCTTGTCGAGTTTGCAAAAGCACTTTCCGAGCGCGGTGTAGAGCTGGTTTCCACCGGCGGTTCCTACAAGGCGCTGAAGGAAGCGGGACTCGCGGTTCTGGACATTTCCGAAGTCACCGGTTTTCCGGAAATCATGGACGGACGAGTGAAGACGCTGCATCCGAAGGTCCATGGCGGGCTGCTGTCGATCCGTGACGACGCCGACCACCAGCAGGCGATGAACGAGCATGACATCGTCGGCATCGACCTTTTCTGCGGCAATCTCTACCCGTTTGAAGATGTAGTCGCCTCCGGTGCCGACTATGCCACCGGTATCGAGAACGTCGACATCGGCGGACCGGCCATGACCCGTGCCGCTGCCAAGAACCATGCCTATGTCACCGTGGTCACCGACCCGGCAGACTACGACGCGGTTATTTCCGAACTCGACGCCAATGGCGGCAAGGCACCGCTCGCCCTGCGCAAGAAGCTGGCTCAAAAGGCGTTCGCCCGGACGGCCGCTTATGATGCTGCTGTTTCCAACTGGATGGCGGATCAACTGGACGAGGCAACGCCGGCCCACCGGGCCGTCGGCGGTGCGCTTGCGGAAGTCATGCGCTATGGCGAAAACCCGCATCAGACCGCGGGCTTCTACACCACGGGAGAAAAGCGCCCGGGTGTTGCCACGGCCAGGCAATTGCAGGGCAAGACCCTTTCCTACAACAACATCAACGACACTGATGCGGCGTTTGAACTGGTCAGCGAGTTCGATCCGGCCCGCACCAGTGCCGTTGCCATCATCAAGCACGCAAATCCGTGCGGTGTGGCAGAAAGCGCCAGCCTGAAGGACGCCTATGAGCTGGCCCTGCGCTGCGATCCGGTTTCCGCCTTTGGCGGTATCGTCGCTCTGAACCAGACGCTGGATGCTGCCGCGGCAGAAGAGATCGTCAAGATCTTCACCGAAGTGATCATCGCACCGGATGCCGACGACGCGGCGCGGGAAATCATCGCGGCCAAGAAGAACCTGCGTCTGCTTGTTACCGGCGGCCTTGCCGATGCTCGTGCCAAGGGGCTGTTCGTCAAGTCGGTTGCCGGGGGTCTTCTGGTCCAGTCGCGCGACAATGGTGTGGTCGACGATCTCGATCTGAAGGTCGTCACCAAGCGCGCACCGAGCGAGCAGGAGCTCGCCGATCTGAAGTTCGCCTTCCGGGTTGCCAAGCACGTCAAATCCAACGCTATCGTCTATGCCAAGGACGGGGCAACTGTCGGCGTCGGTGCCGGCCAGATGAGCCGGGTGGACTCCGCCCGCATCGCAGCCCGCAAGGCGCTGGACGCGACCGAGGCCGCAGGTCTTTCCGAACCGCTCACGAAAGGCTGCGTCGTTGCATCCGATGCGTTTTTCCCGTTTGCCGACGGCCTCCTGTCCGCAGCCGAGGCCGGTGCGACAGCCGTGATCCAGCCGGGTGGCTCCATGCGCGACGACGACGTGATTGCCGCGGCCGACGAAGCGGGCCTTGCCATGGTCATGACCGGCATGCGTCACTTCCGGCACTGAGGTCTGGTATTCGTCAACGACTTGAAGCGCCAGTTTCCGTGTGAGCCGGCACTTCTTTTGCGCTTGCAAAACATCAGCAAGCTAATGACCTAAAAATACTGTAAAAAATGACAGGGTCCGTTAAGAAAAGCGGCCCCGCTGAAGACCTTGTTAACGCCCAACAGGTAGTCTGCAGTAAGCTTCGGCAGGTATTCGCCTGCTGTTTTCTTGCGATTCGCGGAGATTACCGGTGTTTAGAAGAGCGAAGGTCACAACAAAGCTCATTGGTGCCAGTGCGGCGGCTCTGACGGTCGCGCTGGTGGTCGGCATCAGCTTTATTGGTTGGCAAGGATCCCGCATTACGGGAGACCTGGCCCGGTCTGAAGCCGAGACCGTGGCGCGCGAGCAGGCGCAATTCGTGCAACGGGGCCTGGAAAACGGCCTTAAATCGGCTCAGGCACTGGCAAGTTCCCTCGGCGGCATGAAAAAGGCCGGTGTGGCTGACCGCGAAGCCTGGAACGCCGTTGTCGAAAACCTGACACTGACCAACAAGGACCTTTCAGGCACCTGGGGCGTGATTACCGAAGATCGGCTCGACGGCAAGGACGCCGAGTTCAAGGGTGACGAGAAATGGGCTGAAGGCGGCGAATGGCAGCCTTATTACTTCCGCAAGGCGGATGGCTCCCTGGCTTACCGGCCCATTGAGAAGATCAACGTCGGAGATCTGGGTGCAACCGACGAACTCTGGTTTAACGGTGCCTATGTGTCCGGCAAGGACTACATGACCGAGCCCTATAGCTGGGAAGCCGACGGCAAGACGGTCACTGGCGTATCATTCTCGGTGCCGATCCGAAACGAAGGCAAGGTGATCGGTGTTGCCGGCGGCGACATTCTCCTGACCCCGCTGTCCGAAGTGCTCGGCAAGCAGCGGCCGCTCGATACCGGATCGGTTCATCTCCTGTCGCAGAATGGTGTCTGGATTGCGCATGCCGACCCGGCGGTTCTGGGCAAGCCCTGGATGGAAGGCCGGTCTGAAGCCGATCTCGCCGTACAGGACAAGCTGCTGGCCGCGGTCAAGAACGGCGAGCCTTTTGCCTACAACGGATATTCCAACACGCTCGGCACGGATGTTCACCGCATCGTCATGCCGGTGAGCGTGACCGGTACCGATGCCAAGCTGGCCGTGGTGGTCAACGTGCCGCTGTCGACCCTCAATGCGGCTTCGTCCTCGATCACCACCATGATCGTGGGCGTCGGTGTCGTGTTGCTCATCGTGGTGGCCCTGTCCATCTATCTCGTCGGCAACACCATTGTCCGCCGTCCGCTGGAACGCGCAGTGGGCAGCATTCAGGCGCTGATCGACCGCCGTTATGAAGAACCGATCCACGACACGGACCGTCACGATGAAATCGGCGAGATCAGCAAGGCTCTGGAAGTCTTCCGCGACAAGGCGCAGCACGCCGAGGCGCTGTCCGCCGAGCAGGAAGAAGCACAGCGTCAGCAGCTGGCGCGCGCAGAGCAGATCAGCGAGCTGTCGCAGGAATTCGACCGCCAGATTTCCGAACTGACGCAGACTGTGATGAACCAGGTGCAGGACCTTAACGCGGCGTCGATGACGCTGACGGCGGGTGCCGACGACACCAGCGAGAAGAGCACGGCAGTGGCCGCTGCGTCCGAAGAAGCGTCTTCGAACGTGGAAACGGTCGCTTCGGCAGCCGAGGAACTGATGGCATCCGTCGGTGAAATCTCCCGCCAGATGACCCAGTCCACCGAAATTGCGTCTCACGCAGTGGAGCAGGCCCAGTCGACGAACCGCAAGATCGAGGGGCTCGCGGAAGCTGCCAACCGGATCAGCGAAGTGGTCAAGCTGATCACCGACATTGCCGAACAGACCAACCTCCTGGCACTGAACGCAACCATCGAGGCAGCACGAGCGGGCGAAGCGGGCAAGGGCTTTGCCGTTGTGGCCGCCGAGGTGAAGGAACTGGCTAACCAGACCGCCAAGGCGACCGAGGAAATCTCTCTGCAGATCCAGTCGGTCCAGACGGAAACCGCCGGGTCGGTCGACGCGATCAAGGGCATCTCCGAAACCATCGAAAAGATGAACGAGATCTCCTCGTCCATCCAGTCCTCGGTCGAGCAGCAGGGTCTTGCCACCGACGAGATCGCCCGCAACATTCAGGAAGCCTCCAACGGCACCCAGGAAGTTGCGCAGAACATCGTCAAGGTGGCAGCCTCCGCCGACGACACCGGCAATGCCGCCCGTCAGGTCTCGGCCTCCGCCAACGTCCTGCAGACCGAAGCCGACCGGCTCAAGCAGGAAGTCGAAGGTTTCCTGTCCAGCGTTCGCCAGGTTGCCTGACGCAAGACCAGATCAAAACATCAGACGCGCCGGAAGTTTTCCGGCGCGTTTTTGTTTGGGAGGGGTGACAGCAGCGGCTGGGTAGCCTCTTTGAGGAAAAAAGAACACGATCGCGTCAGCGCTCGTTCACCCTCAGCAGCAGCATCAGGCCGACCCCGAAAAACACCAGGATGACGGACATGCCGGCCGGCTGGCTGGCGGTAAGGGCGGTCACGACGCCGACGGTGAGCGGGGCAAGGAAGCTGGTGACTTTTCCGGACAGTGCCAGCAGGCCGAAATACTGGGTCACGTGCTGCGGTGGAGCGATCCGGACCAGAAGACTGCGGCACGAGGCCTGCAAGGGGCCGGACACCGCACCGATGACACCGCCGAGTGCAATGAAGACCTGTTCCGGCAGGGAGGCGAAAAGGGCACCTTCGGGCGCGGCTGCGGTCTTGACGACAAAGAACACGGTGGTCTTGTCGATGGAGATCATGCCGAGGCCGCAGACCATCAGAACGACAAGCGAGAAAACGATTACCGGTTTTGCGCCGAAACGGTCGTCCATCGGCCCGCCGAGCAACAGGCCGAGCGTTCCGGTGATGGTCAGGATGATGCCGAAGGTGCCGATTTCGATGGATCCCCAGCCGAGCTGTCCCGCGGCATAAATGCCGCCGAACGCGAAGAGGGCGACGAGCCCGTCCTTGAAGATCATGTTGGCCAGAAGGAACAGGAAGATGTTCCGGTTGGCGCGTGCCTGCGCCAGGCTCGTACGCAGGTTTGCAAGGCCTGTGCGGATGGCGGGGCCGATCCTGGCCTGATGCGGCACATCCGGCACGAACAGGAACATTGGCAGCACGAAGACCAGGTACCAGAGCGCAGAGAATGGACCGACGGCGCGATCGCCCTCGCTGGTGACCGGATCAAGGCCGAGAACCGGCTGAAAACCGAGCAAAGTCTTGCCTGTTTCAGGGCTGGCAGCAAAAAAGCCGAGGGCGATCAACAGGGTAACAAGGCCGCTGGCGTAGCCGAGCGCCCAGCCGAAGCTGGACAGGCGACCGATCCGTTCCGGCGGCACCAGCGAAGGCATCATGGCATTGTTGAAGACGGTTGCGATCTCGATGGACAGCGTGCCGATGGCAAAGGCGACGAGTGCGATGGCGATGCCATTCGGGCTTCCCGGGGTGGCGTACCAGAAGGCCCAGCAGCAGATGACGAAGGGCAGCGAGAAGACAAGGATCCAGCGTTTTCGCCGTCCGGTCGCATCCGCGACGGACCCCAGAACCGGTGCTGCAATGGCAATGCAAAGCCCGGCGGCGGCAGTGGCATATCCCCATAGCGACTGGCCTTCCGCAGGGGTCGCGGCAAGAGTCGAGGCAAAATAAGGCGCAAAGACGAAGGTGGTAATCAGCGTGAAGAAAGGCTGCGCAGCCCAGTCGAACAGCGCCCAGGAAAGAACGGCGCGCTTGTCGGACGCCTGAAAAGGAATGTCTGAAACGGTTGTCATGGAAAGGGCAACTCGCTGCCTGGGGGATCAAGACCGGGACAGGCCCAACTCATTCATGTCTATCGCTTCCCGGACCTGAAGCCTACAGCCGTTTGCGAAAATCCGGTGTCTGTTGCAGGAGAGAGTTTCGGTTGGCGTATGCGGCCCATCCTTCGAGACGCCGCTTGCGCGGCTCCTCAGGATGAGGGTGTGGGAAGGTAGGCCTTTCACCAGCCTGGCAACACATATCACCTCATCCTGAGGAAGCGCGTAGCGCTGTCTCGAAGGATGGGCCACTTGCTCTGGGTGCTTAAAGGAAATCAAAAAAGGCCGGCAGGGGAAGTGCCGGCCCTGTTGTTGTGTTCCGCCCGGTTACGCGGTGCCGCAGATTTCCGCGAGCAGGCTTGCCGCCACGGAGAATTTCGACACGCTGAGGCCGCCGTCCAGGATTTCGGAGACCGAACGCTTGCGCCGGCCCACTTCCGTCTCGTGTTCCTCCAGCCAGCTGGTAAAGCCGCCTGCACGGACTGCGGAGATGGCCAGGGCACGCTGAGCGGAGACCAGCATTGCCCGCGCGCGGTCGAGGGCAAGTCCGTCGTAATAGTCCCGTACGTCGAGGTCGTTGGCGAGTTCGAGCATCGCACCAAGCTGGAAGTGATGGGCGACCTCGAAATAGGCTCTTGCCGCCGTATCCAAATCGGCCCCGGTTTCTTCCGAAACGATGACGATGTCCGGAATGGCCCGTTCCGCCGGAAGCCAGGCGATCCGCCGGGCGAGGCTTTCCGGAACGCCCTGGTCGACATAGGCGGCGGTGCGTTCCGCAAGGACTGATGCGGGCTCTTCCGGCAACACCGCTTCCAGGCGGTCGCGCAGTGCGGCAATGCCCGCGCGGAAACGTTCGACAACTGCGGACAGACCCTTGTCAAAGGAGACGTTGCGCTTGAACCAGACCACCCGTTCCAGAAGCAGCGACTGGATTTCCGAATAGAGCTCCAGTTGCAGGCCCCCGTCGATCCTGGTGTCGAGCTGGTCGATCTCCGTGTTGAGGTCGGTCAGGTCGTAGCTGTTGCGCACGGCGACGAAGCCCTGAGCGATTTCGGTCGCGGTCGCGTCGGTCTGGTCACGCAGACGGGTGATGAAGGTCGCCCCGCCCCGGTTGATCATCGAGTTGGCCAGCATCGTGGCGATGATTTCACGCCGCAGGCGGTGGCCGCTGATCTCGTCCTTGTAGGTGTCGGCCATCTGGTCCGGGAAATAGCGGAACAGTTCACGGGCCAGATAATCGTCGTCCGGAACGGAGCTTTCCAGCAGCGCGTCGTAAAGCGTGATCTTGGCATAGGCCAGCAGCACGCCCAGTTCGGCGCGGGTCAGCAGCAACCCGGCCTTGCGCATCTCGTCGAGTGTTGCCTCGTCCGGCAGCTGTTCGACCACCCGGTCCAGAAGGCCTGCCTGTTCCAGCTGGCGCATCATGCGCACCTGGTAGCCGAAGTCTTCCATGCCGCGCAGTTCGGTCATGGAGATGGCCAGGGTCTGCAGGTAGTTGTTCCGCAACACGAGTTCGGCGACCTCGTCGGTCATTTCGGCCAGAAGTTCGTTGCGCTGCTCGATGGTCAGCTTGCCGGATTTTACCGCGGCACCGAGGGCGATCTTGATGTTGACCTCCATGTCCGAGGAGTTCACCCCGGCGGAATTGTCGATCGCATCGGAGTTGCTGCGCCCACCCTTCTTGTTGAACTCGATACGGGCAAGCTGGGTGAGGCCGAGGTTGGCGCCTTCGCCGATCACCTTGGCGCCGACTTCCGACGCTGTGATGCGGATCGGGTCGTTGGCGCGGTCGCCCACGTCCGCGTCGGTCTCGGACCTGGCGCGGATATAAGTGCCGATACCGCCGAACCACAGCAGGTCGACTTCCATCTTCAAGATGGCGGTCATGACTTCCTGCGGGGTTGCGCTGCCCTTGTTCAGGTTGAGCAGGGACTGCATTTCCGGTGATAGCGGAATGGACTTCAGCTGGCGCGAGAAGATGCCGCCACCCTTGGAAATCAGGTCGGTGTTGTAGTCCTTCCAGGACGAGCGGCCGAGGTCGAACATCCGCTTGCGCTCTTCCCAGGTCTTTGCCGGGTCCGGATCCGGATCGATGAAGATGTCGCGGTGATCGAAGGCCGCGATCAGTCTGGTTGCCTTCGACAGCAACATGCCGTTGCCGAAGACGTCGCCGGACATGTCGCCGACACCGGCCGCCGTGAAGGGCTGGGTCTGGATGTCCCGGTTCATCTCGCGGAAGTGCCGCTTGACCGCCTCCCAGGCGCCGCGTGCGGTGATGCCCATCTTCTTGTGGTCGTAGCCGGCCGACCCGCCGGACGCGAAGGCATCGCCCAGCCAGAAGTGCCTTCCTTCCGAAATGCCGTTGGCCGTATCGGAGAAGGTCGCCGTGCCCTTGTCGGCTGCCACCACCAGATAGGGGTCGTCACCGTCGTAGCGCTGCACGCGCTCCGGCGGCAGAAGTTTGTCCTCGTCCAGGTTGTCGGTCACATCCAGAAGGGCGTTGATGAAGATCTTGTAGCTTTCGGTGCCTTCCTTGAACCAGGCATCGCGATCGCTCATCGGCGGCAGGTTCTTGGGTACGAAACCGCCCTTGGCACCGACCGGGACGATCACCGCGTTCTTCACCTGCTGTGCCTTCACCAGGCCGAGCACTTCGGTGCGGAAGTCCTGCGGGCGGTCGGACCAGCGCAGGCCGCCACGGGCAACCATGCCGAAACGCAGGTGCACACCTTCCACCCGGGGGCTGTAGACGAAGATTTCCCGGAACGGACGCGGTTGAGGCAGGTCGTCGATCTGGCGGCTGTCGATCTTGAAGGCGAAGGTCGGCTTGGGCTGACCCTTCTTGTCGAGCTGGTAGAAATTGGTGCGCAGGATGGATTCGATCGTGTTCTGGAACCGGCGCAGGATGCGGTCGTCATCAAGGCTGGCGACCTCTTCCAGATCGGCCGTCAATTCGCCTTCCAGCCGTTCGGTGCCGAGATCCCGGTCCTTTTCGGTGACATCCGGGTTGAAGCGCAGGTGAAACAGTTCCACCAGCTTGGCCGCGACCTTCGGATAGTTGTTGAGCGTGGACCACATGTAGTCTTCGGAAAAGCGGATGCCGGCTTGGCGCAGATACCGCGACAGGGCGCGGATCACCGCCACGTCGCGCCAGGCGAGATCCGCCGTCAGCACCAGGCGGTTATAACCGTCGTCTTCCGCAAGCGAGGTCCAGACCGCCATGAACATGCTTTCCAGCCGTGACTGCAGCTGGTTGGCGAAGACGATGTCCTCGCCGCTGCGCGATTCCAGCGTCATCTCATGGAGATAGGACAGGGGCGCATCTGCGGGCGTAATGCGGTAGGTCCGCTCGTTGATGACCCGGAAGCCCATGTTTTCCAGCAGCGGCACGCGTGCGGACAGCGGGATCGGCGAACCGCGGTGATAGACCTTAAGCGACAGGCGGTTGTCCCTTGTGCCTGCCTGCCGGTGGAAGGTTATCGTGGTGTCGCTCTTGCCGGTCAAGGTTTCCAGCTGGACGATGTCGAACAGCGCGGACTGGGCGTTGTAGACTTCCTTGTAGCCACCATGAAACGACAGGGCGTAGCGGTCGGCCAGCTTGCGGGCCTGGGCGGGCGCGAATTCATCCTTGAGCGCATCACGCACGCTGTCGGACCAGGTGCGCACCATGTCGGCAACGGCGGCTTCCAGCTCTTCCTGCTGTGGCTTCGGCGTTTCGCCGCGATCGCGTCCTATGATGTAGTGGACGCGCGCAAGCGGTCCTTCGGGATAGGTGACATACCAGGCCGAGACGCGGCCTTCATAGACCGACGCCAGATAGGTGCCCACATTCAGGCGCACTTCGGTCGAGTAACGGTCACGCGGGACGAAGACCAGGATGGAGACATAACGGTCGAATTTGTCCGGGCGTGACAGCACGCGGATGCGCGGACGCTCGTCCAGCTGAAGGATTGCGATGGAAAAGTCGAACAGGCGCTCGCGCTCGATCTGGAACAGCTCATCCCGCGGGAAGGCTTCCAGGACGTTCCGCAGGGCTCGGCCGGAGTGGCTCTCCGACCCGTAACCGGCCCGGGCCAGAACACTCGCAACCTTGCGGCGCAGGAACGGAATGGTGCTGGTCGGCTCGGTGTAGGCGGTCGAGGCGAAAAGGCCGACAATGCGCAGTTCACCGTTCATGTTGCCGTCGTCGTCATAGAGCTTGGCGCCGACGTAATCCATGTGCACCCGCCGGTGCACGGTGCTTTTCACGTTGGCCTTGGCAATGATCAGCGGTTCGGGCTTCTTGAGAAACTCGCGGATCTCCGGCGTGATCTGCACGAACTCCGTACCGCGGCGGAGCACACGTACGTCCGGATCGGACAAGAGACCGAGGCCTGTGCCTTCATGAGGCGACAACTCGCCTTCCTCGACACCGCCTTCGAACATGTATTCGCGCATGCCGAGGAAAATGAAGTTGTCGTTCTCCATCCACTCCAGGAAGTGGATAGCTTCCCACAGTTCGTCGCTGCTGCCGGGAATTTGCGTGGTCTTGTAGGTATCGATGGCTTCCGCAAGACGTTCCTGCATCGGCTTGAAGTCGGACACCACGGCACGAACATCGGTCAGAACCGTGTCGAGCCGCGCCTTGAGAGTGGCGCGTGCCTCGGGCGAATCGAGCCGGGTCACATGGATATGGATCAGGCTTTCCTGCCGGTCGGTCCGCTTCGGTGGCTTCTTGCGGGCGGTGGCCGATGTCAGCTTGCCGTTGTCGTCCCGTTCCACGATGAAGATCGGGTGCAGGACCAGATGCACCTCGATCTTGCTTTCCTGCAGCTCGTCCATGACGGAATCGACAAGGAACGGCATGTTGTCATTGACGATCTCGATAATCGAGACGCCCTTGACCTTGCTGCCCTGGGCCTTGAACGCCGGGTCGGCGATGCTGACGCGGTGTGTGCCGAGTTCATGGTTCTGGAAATCCTGCCAGGCATCACGGGCAAAGCCTATCAGCTCTTCCGCGGTGTAAGCTACGAGGTCTTCCGCTGCGCCCCGGTCATAAAAGGCGCGGGAAAACTCGGCGAGAGCCGGATCTTCCTGATTCAAGGTTGCTTGGACCGCGTCGATGAGTTTCAGTTTCTCGACGTCGTGTTTGTCCGGCATTTTCCATCCCCTTAGGCGATCTTATGGTTTGGCTCTGTCGCTGGCTCGTTCTAAGACTTAAGTTCATATTTCAGCGACATAAACGGTTTCATGACGGGAGGACCAAATTGTCAAGTAAAGTCACGGCCTTGCAAATCGATTCAAATGTAACATTGAGTGAAAAGACACAGGCTTATTTCGAACTATGCCATGAGAAGCTGGGGCTCGTACCCAACGTGCTCAAGGCATATGCCTTCGATGAAACGAAGCTGCGCGCCTTCACCGACATGTACAACGACCTCATGCTGGGCGAGTGTGCGCTCTCCAAGCTTGAGAGGGAGATGATTGCCGTTGCGGTATCCGCGGTCAACCGCTGTTTTTATTGCCTGACGGCCCATGGAGCCGCGGTGCGCGAGCTTTCAGGAGACCCGGTGCTGGGTGAACTGATGGTGATGAACTACCGGGTCGCGGATCTTTCGCCCCGGCAGCGGGCGATGCTGGACTTCGCCGTCAAGCTGACGGAAAAGCCGGCAGAAATCGTGGAAAGTGACCGGCAGGCCCTGCGGGATGTCGGTTTCACGGATCGCGACATCTGGGATATCGCCTCGGTGACGGGCTTTTTCAACATGTCCAACCGGGTGGCGGCGGCGTCCGACATGCGGCCGAATGATGAGTATCACTCAAGAGCCCGTTGAGATCACGGAGTGGCGCGCGGCGGTGACAAGCCGCGCGATTGGGTGTATGACGCTTGCGATTTTGCACCGATCGGCCTGACGGCGTTCGTGCCTTGCGGTTCGAAAGTCAGGGCGATCTTGAGAGGGAGAGGAGCGGGCGATGGTTGCGCGCGTGTTTATCGATGGTGAAGCCGGTACGACGGGTCTGCAGATCCGCGAGCGCCTTGCCATGCGCCGCGACCTTGAGCTGATCTCCATTCCGGATGAAAGCCGGAAGGATCCGGCGGCGCGGGCCGACTTCCTGAACAAGGCCGATATCGCCATCCTGTGTCTGCCGGATGCGGCGGCCAAGGAAAGCGTGGCCCTGATCGAGAACGACACCACCCGCGTGATCGATGCGTCCAGCGCTCACCGCGTTGCCGAGGACTGGGCCTATGGCTTTGCCGAAATGGACCTGGACCAGGCCGACATCATCGCCGCGGCCATGCGTGTCGCCAATCCGGGCTGCTGGCCGCAGGGCCTGATCGCCGCGGTCCGTCCGCTGATTGCCGCGGAGCTGCTGCCTTCGGACTTCAACCTGACTTATTTCGGCATTTCCGGGTATTCCGGTGGTGGCAAGGGCATGATTGCCGATTATGAAGCCGCTGGCGCCAGCGCCAATTCCTTTGCGCCCTATGCACTCGGCTTCAATCACAAGCACCTGCCGGAAATGACCGAATACGGCCTGCTTGACGCCGCGCCGCTGTTCACCCCGACGGTCGGCGACTTCTACAAGGGCATGCTGACTGTGGTGCCTCTCAACCTGGCGGGACTGGCAACCGTTCCGACCGGCGAGCAACTGCATGCGGCAATTGCCGATCATTTCGCGTCCGCGCCTGGCGGTTTCGTCGAGGTTGCGCCGCTGGAGGCGCTCGAAAAATCCGACAGCCTCAACCCCCAGGCGCTCAACGACACCAACAAGCTGCATCTGCATGTCTTTGCGAATGACGCCAGGGCGCAGGCCGCGATTGTTGCGGTCTACGACAACCTGGGCAAGGGCGCGTCCGGCGCGGCCGTCCAGAACCTTAATCTGATGCTCGGTGTCGACCAGACCACCAGCCTTGCTGCGTGAGCGGGCATCCGTTTTCAGGCCTTTCAGGAGAGAAGAAGAATGGAAAAATTTGAGACCCTGACCGGTGTCGCGGCACCGTTGCCGATCGTGAACATCGACACGGACATGATCATTCCGAAGCAGTTCCTGAAGACGATCAAGCGCACCGGTCTCGGCACCGCGCTGTTCCATGAAATGCGCACCAACGACGACGGTTCGGAGAACGAGAGCTTCGTTCTCAACAAGGCCGCCTATCGCAATGCCAAAATTCTGATCGCCGGCGACAATTTCGGCTGCGGCTCCTCTCGCGAGCACGCACCGTGGGCCCTTCTGGATTTCGGCATCCGCTGCGTGATCTCCACGTCGTTCGCCGACATCTTCTACAACAACTGCTTTAAGAACGGCATTCTGCCGATCCAGGTTTCCGAAGACGAGCTGGACACGCTGATGCATGCGGCAGAGCGCGGCGCCAATTTCACGCTGACCATCGATCTGGAAAACCAGGAGATCAAGGGTCTGGAAAGCGGCGACATCGCATTCAAGATCGACAGCTTCCGCAAGCATTGCCTGGTCAACGGCCTCGACGACATCGGCCTGACCATGGCCAAGGCGGCAGACATCGACACCTTCGAAGGCAAGATGGGCAACGATCGCCCCTGGGTCTGACCCGGACTGCAACGTCTTTTGAAAGGCCGGGTCTCGCGACCCGGCTTTTTTCGTTGTGAGGGCCCTGGCGGGATTGAATGGGGATAGGGTTGACACCCGACAGGGCGGATGACAGCTAAATCACTCTAGTGTCATCCCAGGGCCCGACCATGGGATCCATGCCGATCGCTCCCGCCTACTGATGAGCCATGCCGTAGGGGACGATCGCGGCATGGATTGCCGGATCAAGTCCGGCAATGACGGTGAGGTTGTTGGCATGAGCTTCCTGGTTTGCTCGGCGTTGCCGTTCGCCTCGCCTTCCCTGTTGGCTCTCCTTGTCTTCACGCAGGCTTGAAAAGCTTTTCAGTGTCCTTGAACGTTTCGTGCGATAGTTCGAACGCATGAACATGACGACATTGGCTTCCTACGCTCCCTGGACCGACCGGCGCGGCAACCTATCCGGTTTGCGACTGGCTGTTTTCATCGCCGTGCTGCTGCCGGCATTGCAGATCTTCTACAGCCTCGCCTTCGGGCCGGTGCTACCGGAACCTTTCGAGATGGAACTTCACGCCAGCGGTGACTGGACGGTGCGGTTCCTGCTTGTGACCCTCGCCGTCACGCCGCTCAGGCGGATCTTCTCCTGGAACAGAATTGTCGGCGTGCGGCGCATGCTTGGCGTGACGGTGCTTGCCTATGCGCTGCTTCATCTTGGACTTTATGCGGCCCAGGAAAGCTGGAACCTCGGCAAGGTCGTCTCCGAAATCGTTCTGCGCTTCTATCTCACTATCGGCTTCGTTGCGCTGTTCGGACTTGCGCTTCTGGGAGCAACCTCCTTCGATGCCGCCATCCGCAAGCTGGGACGGAACTGGCAGCGGCTGCACGCCTTGGTCTACCCGATCGGCGGTCTCATGCTGTTCCACTTTTTCCTGCAGTCCAAATCGGACGTGACGCAGGCCACCCTGATGGCCGGCCTTTTTGTGCTGCTGATGGTTTACCGGCTGGCGGTCAGGACGGGCTTCAGCCTGGCCAATCCGCTGGTGCTGGTGGTTTGTGCGGGTTTTGCGGCAGCGGGTACGGCGGGGATCGAATATGCCTGGTACGCTCTTGCCACCGGCATTCCGGCTGATCGGGTCTTTCAGGCAAACTTTGCCATTTCCGTCGCGATCCGACCGACAGTCTGGGTCGGGATCATCGGCCTTGGCGTTGGTGCCGCGGCAATTGTCCAATGGGTTGGCGGACTGCTCGGCCCGAAGCTGGGGCTGAAACGGGCGTAAGGGTTCAACGACCTTTTGATCAAGTGTAGCGAAGTGATCCTCTACCCTGGTCATCCCATGGCTCGGCCATGGGATCCATGCCGATCACCTTCATCTTCCGAATGAGCGTGGCAGTGTGGCGCGGTCGCGGTACGGATTGCCGGATCAGGTCCGGCAATGACGGTGACGGTTGGGGATTTTCTCCAGGGAATTCGAAGGTCCGCCGAGCACCAGGTGCAGTCGTAGCTGTTTGAATTGCTCGACAAACAGCATCGGGACTTTCGCCTTACGACTGTTTCTCGTCGTCGCGCACGCGGCGTTCAGCGTTGATCTGTTCCAGTTCAGCCATCTTCTCGCCAATGGGTTTCAGGGCCGAGACAGTTTCACGGAACTGCTGGGCGCGCTGGTCGAGCATGCGTTGGGCGAGTTCAGGGAATTCCTGGATCATGCGTTTGAACAATGCGCGGCGGATGCGAATGATGCGTACGCCGTCGACGGCCTCTGCCCGGCAGGGGCGCTTGTTTTCCGCAAGAAGAGCGGTCTCGCCAAGAAGCGTGCCCTGACCGACGCGCTCTATTTCCTCATAGCCGTCCTGGGCCCTGGTCTGCAGGCTGACAGTGCCACTGGTGATCACCAAACCGCCATCGGCGCGGTCGCCCTGGTCGAACAGGCGCTGGCCACGGCTGTAATCCATGCTTTCGGCGCTGAAGGCGAGCAGACGCAGCTGATCGTCCTGAAAGTCCGAAAGCATCGGGATTTGTTTGAGAATCGCAATGTCTTGGGCAAGGCTCATGCCCAAGAAATACGCCGATTACCGGTTAGGGCACAAGCTTATATCCACCGGCTTCTGTGACAAGAAGCTCGGCATTGGACGGGTCACGCTCGATTTTCTGCCTGAGGCGGTAGATGTGGGTTTCCAGCGTGTGGGTGGTCACGCCGGAATTATAGCCCCAGACCTCATGCAGCAGCACGTCTCGGGTCACCGGTTTTTCGCCCGCGCGGTAGAGGAACTTGAGGATGGAGGTTTCCTTCTCCGTCAGCCTTACCTTGGAGCCGTGGTCGTCCTGCATCACCTTGGCCGCAGGCCGGAAGGAATAGCGGCCGATGGCGAAGGTGGCGTCCTCGCTCTGCTCGTGCTGGCGCAGATGCGCCCGGACGCGAGCCAGCAGCACGGCGAACTTGAACGGCTTGGTGACATAATCGTTGGCACCGGCCTCAAGCCCGAGGATCGTGTCGCTGTCGCCGTCATGGCCGGTCAGCATGATGATCGGCGCCTTGAAGCCGCCCTTGCGCAGCAGCTTGACCGCCTCGCGGCCGTCAATGTCGGGCAGGCCGACGTCCATCAGCAGCAGGTCGACATGCTCTTCCTTGGCCATGGCGATGCCGGACGTTGCCGAATCGGCCTGGATCGTCTCGAACTCATCATAAAGCGACAGCTGCTCCACCAGTGCTTCGCGCAGTTCAGTATCGTCATCGACAATCAATATCGTGCGGGCGGTCATCGTCGCGTTCCTCGCCAAAAATCAAAAATCTCTTCACGCCGACTTGTGCGAAGGACACAAGCGCGTTCCTGCTCCTATGTGCGTGGGAAATTGTTCCCGCACAAGCGGTGTCCCGTCAATTCTTCTTCACGCGGGGTTTAGGGGTGGTTTATCAAGGAGACCGGCGCAGCGGTCAGGCGGAACGGGCAGGATCATGAAAACCTTGAAAAAATCGGCGGGAATGCTGGAGGTTCGTGCGTCGCCGCTGAACCGGACCAGGGGCGTTCTCAGTCTGGGGCGGATCACGGTCCCGTGTGCGCTCGGCCGGTCGGGCATTGTCATGCGCAAGCGCGAAGGCGATGGTGGCACGCCTGTCGGCCGCTTCGAATTGCTGCATGTCTATTATCGTCCCGACCGCGGGCTGCCGCCAGCAACTATGTTGCCAGCCGAACCGCTGACACCGGCGTCCGGCTGGTGTGACGACCCTGCCCACCGCCGGTACAACAGGCCGGTGCAACTGCCTTTTTCGGCCAGCCACGAGAAGATGTGGCGCGACGACAGGCTCTACGACATCGTCGTCGTGCTGGACTGCAACCTGGATCCCGCCGTGAAGGGACAAGGCAGCGCGATCTTCTTTCATATCGCACGAGAAGGCTATTCGCCGACGGAAGGCTGCGTTGCCGTTTCGCCGGAACACATGCGCCTGATCCTTCGGAACGTCGGTCTTGGCGCGGAGATGGTGATCCACGCCTGAGCCGGGTTCCGAACTAGCCTTACTGATCGGCACTGACCTGCGGCCGATAGATGATGAAGCTGCCACTGACAGTGGTTGAGGTTCTGACGCCGGCATCATCGGTGGTGGTTGCCGTGCGAATACCGAAACCGTTTCGCTTGACTGTCTGATCGTCCGTGACGTTGCTCTCCAGAAAGGTCGCCCTATTGCCGTTGACACTTTCCAGGATCGCGGTGTGCCGCGGTTCACCGCGGGACATCGTCTGTTCTTCCCAGCCACCATCGGGCTGCGTTACACGGACCGTGACTTCGAAGCGGGTGAACTGGAAGACGTCACCCGGCCGGGCGTCGGACAGGTTGCTGATCACCCGTCCCCAGACATAGGTGGAGGCGGGCTTGACGAAGCCGACGTGCCGGAAGCCGTTGTCGACCAGGGTCCAGCACTGGCCATCGCCTTCAACCCGGCCCAGTCTCTCGGTGGCGAAATTGATCAGGCGTTGTGCCTGTTGTGCGTTTACGTCGGGCATGATCGTTATCCTTCATAACTGCCCCATGGACGCAATCTTAGGTCGGCATGACCGTGAACTCTGTAACCGACATCACGATTATGTTGGTAAAAGGGGCAACCGAATGCACCTTGCCGCGTTTTTCAAAGTGTCTCACAGGCAGGGATAGCGGCCAACCGCATAGGTTTCCGTTGTCTTGTCTGCTATGACCGAAGCTGGGTTTCACGGAGACGATCAGGACATGCGCTGGAAAGGCCGCCGCGGCAGCAGCAACGTAGAAGACAGACGCTCGATGGGCGGGAGACCGCGCATGCGTGTCGGCGGCCGCCGGGTAAGAGCCGGTGGCGGCCTCGGCTTGACGGGGCTTCTGATTGTCGTCGGCATTGCCTGGCTGACCGGTATCAACCCGCTGACACTTCTCGGCCAACTGGATGACGGGGGCGGTTACGACACCCAGTCCTATCAGTCCCAGGCACCGCGCAGTGCCGCCGACCAGGAGACCGCGCAATTTGTCTCCGTCGTTCTGGCGGATACCGAAAACACCTGGAGCCAGGTCTTCGAAAACGGTGGTGCGACCTATCCGGAACCGACGCTGGTGCTGTTTTCCGGGTCCGTGTCTTCGGCTTGCGGATATGCCAGTGCGGCCACCGGACCGTTCTATTGCGGTGCCGACAGCAAGCTCTATATCGATCTGTCGTTCTATCAGGAGCTGGCAAGCCAGCTGAATGCGCCGGGCGATTTCGCCCAGGCCTATGTTCTGGCGCATGAGGTCGGTCACCACATCCAGAATGTGCTCGGCGTGCTGCCGGAGTTTCACAAGGTCCGGCGCACTCTCAGCAAGGCGGAAGGCAACGCCCTGTCCGTGCGTGTCGAATTGCAGGCCGATTGTTATGCCGGCATCTGGGCCCACTATGCGGCTCGGCAAGAAGGCTTTGTCGAGGAAGGCGATATCGACGAGGCGCTGAATGCAGCCAGCCGGATCGGCGATGACACCTTGCAGCGCCAGTCCCAGGGATACGTCGTCCCCGAAAGCTTCAACCACGGCACCTCCGCGCAACGCGCCCGCTGGTTCAGGAAGGGCTTCCAGGCCGGCGACCTCAACGCCTGCGATACGTTCAACGCGGCGAGCCTTTAGGGGCGCGCCAACACATCGCGTCATGTCGTGGCTCGACCATGGTATGGATTGCAGGGTCAAGCCCGGCAATGATGAAGACGTGGGTTACCGGAAGGCGCTGCCCGTTTACGCATACCTGCGATGACTGCCTGTCCCACTGGTAATTTGCGGTATTTTCCGCCATATAGGGGCAAATGTCCGCAAGATGGCGGACGCTTTTCCTTGAAGTTTTGAAGAAGTGCGACCGGTATGGCGTCTGAAACCAGACCCTTTTTGAAGATGAACGGCCTTGGCAACGATTTCGTCGTCTGGGATGCGCGGGAAAAACCGCTGCGTCTGACGCCCGAGGCCATTGCCGCACTGGGTGACAGGGAGGCAGGCATCGGCTTCGACCAGATGATCACCGTCGAGCGGTCGGCGCTGGGTGTTGATGCCTTCATGCGCATTCACAACCGCGACGGCAGTGAAGTGTCGGCCTGCGGCAACGCCACGCGCTGCATTGGCCGTCTGCTGATGGAAGAAGCCGGCAAGGATCTCGTCACCATCGAGACCGGCGCCGGGCTGCTGCACGCCTTCGATGCCGACGGTCCGCGCAGCGTGACTGTCGACATGGGCGTACCGCGGCTGGAATGGAACGAGATTCCCCTTGCGGAAGAGTTTGCCGACACCCGAGCGATCGAACTCCAGATCGGACCGATCGATGATCCGATCCTGCACACGCCGGCCGTCGTCAACATGGGCAATCCGCACGCGATCTTCTGGGTCGACGACGTGGAAGCCTATGAGCTTGAGCGGGTCGGCCCCCTTCTGGAACATCATCCGATCTTTCCGGAATACGCCAACATTTCTCTGGCTCATGTGTTCGATACCGACCAGATCCGGGTGAAGGTCTGGGAGCGCGGCGTCGGTCTGACGCTGGCCTGCGGCACCGCGGCCTGTGCGGTCGGCGTTGCCGCCGCGCGTGATGGCCGGACAAGCCGCAAGACCACCATTCATCTGCCGGGCGGTCCCATCGGGATCGAATGGCGCGAGAGCGACAACCACGTTCTGATGACCGGTCTGACGGAAGTGGAATTCGAAGGCGAGGTCGATCTCGATACCCTGGCCTGGCGCAAGACCGCCACGGGCGACGCCCCGCTGGCGGCTGGAGCCGCGTCATGAGCATCGATGTCGTGACCTTCGGCTGCCGGCTCAACGCATACGAGTCGGAAGTCATGAAGCGCGAGGCGGAGGCTGCCGGCCTTGAGGACGCCATCCTCATCAATACCTGCGCCGTCACCGGTGAGGCCGTTCGCCAGGCCCGCCAGGCCGTGCGCAAGGCCAAGCGCGACAACCCGAACGCAAGGGTGATCGTTACCGGCTGTGCCGCACAGACGGAAAGCGAAACCTTCTCCTCCATGGACGAAGTGGATCTGGTGCTTGGCAACACGGAAAAGCTGGAGCGCAAGTCCTACCAGGACGTCGCCGCCTTTGGCGTTTCCGAAACCGAGAAGGTGCGCGTCAACGACATCATGAGCGTCGAGGAGACCGCTGGTCACCTGATCGACGGACTGACGGGCCGTGCCCGCGCGTTCGTGCAGGTCCAGAACGGCTGCGATCACCGCTGCACCTTCTGCATCATCCCCTATGGCCGGGGCAATTCCCGGTCCGTGCCGATGGGCGTGGTCATCGACCAGATCAAGCGGCTTGTCGACAATGGCTACAACGAGATCGTGCTGACGGGGGTCGACATCACCTCCTATGGCGCCGATCTGCCGGGCACGCCGAAGCTGGGCACGCTGTCGGCCAAGGTCCTGAAGATGGTTCCGGAGCTGAAGCGCCTGCGGTTGTCTTCCATCGATTCCATCGAGGCCGATGACGACCTGATGCGGGTGATTGCAGAAGACGAACGGCTGATGCCGCATCTGCATCTGTCCCTGCAGGCGGGTGACGACATGATCCTGAAGCGGATGAAGCGCCGCCACTTGCGCGCCGATACGATCCGCTTCTGCGAGGAGGTACGCCGCCTGCGGCCGGACATGGTTTTCGGCGCGGATATCATTGCCGGTTTTCCGACGGAAACCGAGGAGATGTTCCAGAATTCGCTGAAGATCGTCGACGAATGCGGCCTGACGCATCTGCACGTCTTCCCGTTCTCGCCGCGCAAGGGCACACCGGCCGCGCGCATGCCGCAGCTGCCGCGCAACATTGTGAAAGAGCGCGGTGCCCGCCTCCGGGCCAAGGGCGAGGACGCGCTGGTCCGGCATCTTCAGGCCGAGGTTGGCAAGGTCCGCCCGGTGCTGATCGAGAAGGAAGGCCTTGGCCGCACGGAACAGTTCACGCAGGTCGAACTTGGCGGGGGCGCTGCCGGTGAGATCGTCGAAACGAGAATTGTGGGCCATACCGGCCGTCATCTTCTGGGCGAAGCCCTTTCCAAGGCTGCCTGAGGGGCGGTTCACGGTTCAAGCAGCGAGACATCGCAGAGCGCTTCCTCAGTTTGAGGTTGAGGGTTCGGCTTCGGTGGCGGATGCCGACAGTTTAAGAATGCAGTAACGGGCAGAATTTTTAAGGCAGGTTCATGAGCGAGAAAAAGCGCGGCTTTCTGGGGCGTCTCTTCGGTGGCAAAAACAAACCGGAAGACGAGGCCGTTCCGGCCGCTGAAGATGCGGCGAAGGACGTACCGTCCGCGGAGCCGCAGGATGAGGACCCGGCGCTCGACGTGGAGATGGAGGTTCGCCCCGTTGCCGCGATGAACGAGCCGTTCAAGCCGTTTGCCATGGATGCCGCACCGGGTATCGCTCCCGAGCTTTCGCCGATGACACCTGCGCTGCAGCCGGAAGACATTGTGTCCACCGATGTCGGTTCCGACGTCGAGCCCCTGGAGACGGAGACGCCTGAACCGCCTGCGGAGGAACCTGAAGCAGCGCGGCAGGAAGCGCCCGAAGCACCGGCACCCGAAGCACATACGCCGGAAACGGCAAGTGCACCGGAACCGGTCATCGAGCCCGCTCCCGTGGAAGAGCCTGCTGCCGAAGAACCGAAACTGTCCTGGTTCCAGCGACTGAAAAGCGGTCTTTCCCGGTCTTCCGCGTCGCTGACCGAAGGCATCACTTCGATCTTCACCAAGCGCAAGCTGGACGCCTCCATGCTGGAGGAGCTGGAGGATATCCTGATCCAGGCCGACCTCGGGGTCGACACGGCGATGGCAATCACCGAACGGTTGTCCGACGGGCGCTACGACAAGGAAATCTCGCCGGAGGAAGTCCGGGAGATCCTGGCTGAGGAAGTCGAGAAAGTTCTGGCTCCCGTTGCCACGCCGCTGAATCTCGATACCGGCAAGAAACCCCATGTGGTGCTGATGGTTGGCGTCAACGGGACCGGCAAGACCACCACCATCGGCAAGCTGTCGCAGAAGCTGCGCTCGGAAGGCAAGACTGTCATGCTTGCCGCCGGCGATACGTTCCGCGCCGCGGCTGTTGAACAGTTGAAGATCTGGGGTGAGCGCACGGGCGCTGAAGTGATTGCGCGCGATACCGGTGCGGACGCCGCCGGACTTGCCTATGACGCGATGAAGGAGGCACAGGCCAAGGGCGTCGACGTGCTTCTGGTCGATACGGCCGGACGCCTGCAGAACAAGGCAGAGCTGATGGATGAGCTGGAAAAGGTCATCCGCGTGATCAAGAAGCACGATCCGGAGGCGCCGCACACGGTTCTTCTGACGCTTGATGCGACGACCGGCCAGAACGCGCTCAACCAGGTCGAGATCTTCGGCAAGGTTGCCGGTGTGAACGGTCTGGTGATGACGAAGCTCGACGGTACCGCTCGCGGCGGTATCCTGGTCGCGATTGCCGCCAAATACGCCTTGCCGGTGCATTTCATCGGTGTTGGCGAAGGGGTGGCCGATCTCGAACCGTTCTCGGCCAAGGAATTCGCCAGCGCGATTGCCGGGATGGCCTAAAACGGACCTCCTGTCGGGCACACGGCCTGATCCGCCGGGTGACCAATGGAAATGAACGGGGAAGGGAACCGCAGGCGTTTGAGCGCGTTAACTTTCCGTCGAAGTCTGTCGCGCGCGGAAACAACGGTCTGATTGCAGCCGGGCGCAAGCCCGGAAAGGCCGTCATGTTCTCCCGAGTGGTGCAATCTTTTCTTCTGGCCCTGGTGCTGGTCTTCGCCGGCAACCTGCCCGCGTTTTCACAAACGGAAAAACCCGGCGGAGCGATTACCGCCATGCCGGGTGCCGGCGATGATCAGGCGATCGAGCAGCGTATCAGGGGTATCTTCAACGAGCTGGACGGTCTGGCCGGAATTTCCGTCTCGGTAAAATCAGGCGTGGTCGACCTGAACGGAACCGTGACCGAAGCAATTCTTGCCACGAAAGCCGAAGAGCTTGCCGGCCGCGTTGACGGTGTCGTTGCGGTTCAGAACAATCTCACCGAGGAAACCGCGCTGGAGGAACGCCTCATTCCGGTTTACGAGCGGTTGCAGTCGCGCCTGTCCCAGGGCGTGAACTATCTGCCGCTCGCCATGGTCGCCTTGCTTGTCTGGATGCTGGCCAGCGCAACCGGCCTGGTGATCGCGCGGCTCGAATGGCCCTGGAACAGGCTCACGCCCAATGCTTTCATTGCGGATCTTGTCCGGCAGCTGATCAGGATCCTGTTCTTCGCGATCGGGATCGTGCTTGCGCTCGACGTCCTTGGTGCCACCGCCGTTATCGGCACCTTGCTCGGAGCTGCGGGCATTGTCGGCCTTGCGGTCGGTTTTGCCGTCCGGGATACGGTGGAAAACTATATCGCCAGTATCATGCTCAGCATTCGGCAGCCATTCAATCCGAAGGATTTCGTCAGGATCGAAGGCTATGAGGGGTTTGTGATCAGCCTTACGTCGCGGGCCACGATCCTGATGGAAAAGGATGGAAACCACATCCGCATCCCCAATGCCATCGTCTTCAAGAGCACGCTCGTCAATTACTCCACCAATCCGCGGCGGCGCTTCGTATTCGAACTGGGTGTCGACGCGGAAAGCAATCTGGACAAGGCGCTGGACGTGGGGCTGAAGACGCTTCAGCGGCAGGGCTTTATTCTGCAGGAACCCTCGCCCGATGCCTGGATCGAGGCATTGGGGGATTCCAACGTGGTCCTGAGCTTCGTGGGCTGGATCGACCAGACGCGTACCGATTTCCAGAAAGCCCGGTCCGAGGCGATGCGCCTGGTCAAGCTTGCGCTTGAATCAAGCGGCTTCTCTCTGCCCGAGCCCATTTACCGGTTGCGCTTCGACGATGCGCCAGCACTGGAAAACCTCTTGGCGGACCGTAAGCAGGCGGATCGGGAGCACAGGAATATCGCCAGTAAAGAGGCCGTAATTCCTGAAACGGTGGAAGAGGTGCCGAACGATACGGAAGCCGACAGGGACCTTGAAAAGCAGGTCGATCAGGAGAGAAGAGCAGCCCAGTCGGAAGATCTTCTCGATGAGGATGCGCCGAAGGAATTCGGCGCGAAAGCTGTGGCGCGCTCCTGACGGCCGGCTGAAGGCAATTGCGGCAACCGGCTCAGGAAACGCTGACCTTGCGCCACCTGGCTTCAACGAAGGAATAGACGGCAAAAATCATGAGACCGGCTGCCAGCGCGAACAGCAGGATCTGCCCGTAAGGCAATTCCTGAATATATCGCAGTGCGTCCTGCGTGGCCGGAAGGTCTCCGCCGGAGGCCGTCGCGCCTTCGATACCCAGCCAGACCATTACGGACAGAAGAGCGAACACGACACCGCGTGCACCCAGACCGAGGACCGAGACAAGGTGAACAACCTTCATGGGAGCCTCGTTTTCATCGAAATGCCTGCAATACTTGCCTGAATAGACTTTCCACCAGTGTGCCGCCGCGATACCCAGGAAGGTGAGTGACAGGGCCGTCGCGAACAAACGTGCACCGAGTACTCCTGCGACCGCATTGAGCAGTCCGGGAACCAGTTTGCCGCCACCGGAGCCGGTGAGTCCAAGAAGACCCAGGGCATAGATCGCAAGAGCACCATAGGTGGCAGCACTCGCAAGAAGCGTGATCCGCACGGCCATCCCTTGCACATCGCGGCCGTGATTGTCGGCGTCGAGCACAGCCTGGACCAGCCGCCAGATGACAAAGCCGAACAGGCCCAGGACCAGCACCGCAACCAGAATGGAACCAAACGGTTGGGAGAGCAGCGAGACGAGCGCGCCCTTGGTGCCCTTGCTGCTGCCGGCGCCGATGGAGGCGAGAATGGCAAAGAACGACACGACGCCGTAGACGACGCCACGCGAAAAATAACCTGCGCGCGCCGCGGCCTGTAACCAGTTTGACTGTCTCATTGCCCTGGTCTTTCTTCTTTACCGGCGGTTCCGGAAACCGGGCAAATGCCGTCAGGTGCGAGGGCCGGTCCCGGGGATGCCGAAAAAGGCAGGATGTGCGGGCTTCAATCAACCAAAGGCGTCAGGAGTGGTGTCTGGAAACCTTGTGAAAGCTGGTCGTTGCGAGCGGTTCAGGCCAGGCCGAGAAACGACAGTATGGCAATGACCACGACGACCAGTCCGACGAGATAGATGATGTTGTGCATGTCGGTATCCTTGTCAAAACGGAAAAGGGCCGGACGCTGGTTGAACGGCAGGGGTCGACCGTTCGTGGGCGGGGGCATGCGTCCGGCCCAAACTGTTGAGTTAAGATCTGCCGGGGGCTGGGCAGAAGTGCTTGGAGGGATCAGACCAGTCCGATGAAGGACAGGATCGCGCCAACAACGACGACAAGACCGACCAGATAGATAATACCGTTCATGTCTCTCTCCTTTCGTTGGAGAGAGAACCCGTCAAGCGGGAAATGGTTCCGCTAAATCGTACAGGGGATGAAAATCAGTTCCCCGGCTCCCAGCCATCGGGTGCCATGACAAAGCCTTCGAACTGAAATCCGGGCGCGACCGTGCAACCGACAAGGGTCCATGCACCGAGCGAGCGAGCCTGTTGCCAGCCGTCACGTGGAACGATGCCCTGAGGGTGTTCGCCGGCCAGAAGATCGTTGCCAAGGGTAACGACCTGTTTGGCGCGTCCGTCCGCGCTGATGGAAAGTTCCAGCGGGCTGCCCGCATACCAGTGCCAGGTCTCGACCGCATCGACCTTGTGCCAGCGCGACAGCACACCTTCGGGAAGCAGGAAGTAAATCAGTGTGGACGCGGCCCGGCCGGTATCGTCGGTGACGCTGTCGCGGAAGGTTTCGGCATAATAGCCACCTTCGGGATGTGGCTGCATCTTCAGAAGATCGACGATCTTTTCAGCGGTCAGGCTGGAGGAAGAAGTCATGAAAAGTCCCGGCTCGGCTCATTGGATTTTCCGGGACGGGATCACTCAGGAGGATTTCGACCCGGTGCAGAAGGCCAGATCATCGATGGTTTCGCGCAGAGCCGCAACCACTTCCTCGTAAAGCAGCTGCATGTCCAGCCTGTGTCCGCCACCCAGATGACCCGGTATCGGCTCAGCCTGGCCGACAATGCGGCTGACCACATCGCGTGCGCGCTGCTCCGCGGAGCGTGTCAGATGGTCTTCGGAACTCGCAGGTGTCATGGTGTGTGCCCCTTCATGATCACGATAGCGTGCATATGGGGGCAACTTCGCGTTGTTTTAAGCCTCCCGGCCAAGAAAAACCGGAAGGCGGCACAAGATCTTTGCGGCAGATGCCACAGGTATGATCAAGCGTTGTCCTTGCGGGTACGAATTTCGGAAAAGACTTCGGCAGCGCTTTTGCCTTCCATGCCGAGAGCCGCCGCAACCGAAGCTTCGCCTGCACGCAGGAAAGGGTTCGTCGCCTTTTCCCGCGCCATGGTTGTCGGCAATGTCGCGACCCCTTCCTGGCGCAGCGTCTCGACTTCGCTGGCCCGCGCCTTCAGATCGGCGTTGTCCGGCTCGATGGTCAGGGCAAAGCGTGCATTGGCAAGGGTATATTCATGGCCGCAATAGATGGTGGTGTCGTCTGGAAGCTGTCGCATCAGCTTGGCAAGCGACGACCACATCATGTCCCTGTCGCCTTCGAACACCCGGCCGCACCCGAGCGAAAACAGGGTGTCGCCGGTATGAGCCACCTTGATCGACGCGATGTACCAGGAGATCTGGTCCAGCGTATGGCCCGGGGTCGAGATTGCCTTGATCTCGTAGGGACCACATCTGACATCGTCACCGTCTTCCACGGTGCGGTCGAACTCGGCTATCTTCAGACGGGAGCGCTCGGGGCCGATGACGGTGGCACCGGTCTTGCGCTTGAGCGTGCCCAGGCCCTGAACATGGTCCCAATGGTGATGGGTCACCAGAATATGGGTCAGCGACCATCCGGTCTGTTCGAGCGCCTTTTCATAGGCGTCGGCATCGGGCACATCGACGGCAACGGTGGTGCCGCTTTCCGTATCGTGGATCAGCACGCCGAAATTATCGTCGAGACAGGTGAACTGGTGAATTTCGGTGGTGTCGACCAAGGCCATGAAAAGGCTCCCTGCTGAGATCGGATGGTTGAGGTGCAGACTGACAAAGACAAGCGCCAAGGGCAAGGCAAGAGATCTTGCGCTTACACACCGTTCCATGTTCAATCGCCGCGACCCTTTGTGACCGAGCCAGGCTGAATGTATCTCGACGTCGTTCATTTGCGCGCCTTTTACGATTTACCGCTCGGCAGGCTGCTGCGCAGTCTGATCGGTGCACCAATTCGCAAGATGTGGCCAGACCTCACCGGCAAGGCGCTGCTCGGCATCGGCTATGCCGGCCCGTTCATGCGGCCGTATCTCGATACGGTCGACCGGGCGATCGCGGCGATGCCCGCGCCGCAGGGCGCCGTTCACTGGCCGCGCGAGCGTGACAGCGCCTGCACGCTGGTGGAAGATCAGGACCTGCCGTTTCCAGATGCCTATTTCGACCGGGTGATGCTGGTGCACGCGCTCGATCACTGTTCGGATCCGGCGGCGGTGCTCAGGGAAGCCTGGCGGGTGCTGGTTCCGGGCGGGCGACTGATCGCCGTCGTGCCGAACCGGCGCGGCCTGTGGGCACAATCGGAACTTTCCCCCTTCGGTTATGGCAGGCCCTATTCGGGCAGCCAGCTGAAGGATCTTCTGAAAAGCTGCCAGTTCAATGTGACCGAGGACAAGGAAGCCCTCTTCATGCCGCCCTCGCGCGCCCGCGCCATCCTGCGTGCGGCCCGCACCTGGGAAGGCATCGGCCGGCGCATCTGGCCCGCGTTCGGCGGTGTCCTGATCATGGAAGCGGAAAAGGTCGTCTTCCAGAGCCTGCCTGTAGATGGCAAGAAAAGCCGTTTCCGGGTGCTGCGGCCGGTGTTCATACCAGAAGGCGTCGCGACAGGGCTGAAGCCTGTCAGGTCCGTGCATCGGCAGATGAAGGCGGATTAGAGTTGGTAGTTTTATTTATGGGCTGATATTGCGCTGGTGACTGTGAAGGGTAAGCGCCTGAGCTATAGGCAATCTAGTCGAGGCAAAGAAGCGCGTTAGGCGCAAGCCGATCTAGTTGCTGTTCTCGTTTCGGATGCGAAAAAACGTTGATTCTATTGACTGAATCTGCAACGTGCACTATGTTTCACTTAATCCGATGCTAACGCGATCGGTAACGAGATGGTACACTAATCCATCGAATGGGGCGAAAGCCCCATTTTTGTTATGGGAGCCATTTGTAGCCATAGCCTCTTATTTGACCAGATGGCGAACGATCATACTTGTGACGAATTAGTAGGTCTCTAACGGCAGCGCAAAATGGGCCGGCAGATACGTTATGGTTCATGAAATCACGAATTGTAATGTGACTTGGATGTGCGACCAAATCGCATAACTGTAAACCAGCTATATTGTCAGGCTTATATCTAATCTTAAGTGTTGGGCTGGCGATGCACTGCTGCATTCTTGCGGCTGAGACATAATATGTACCCTTGGCCAGAACCTCATCAAAGGCGGTCTGGAGTGCCTTATCTTTCTTTCCCTTTCGCCCTTCAGGCATAATGTCGCCAACGTCGTGCATCCGCTCAAGGAATTGTGTGTATTTTTCGATCATGATTTCCATGAGGTAGTGGTAAGGGTGCTGATTTCTCCAGTGAGGCTGGTTGATCATCCCGCGCTTGTCGATAAGTACGCTAATAACTGTGTAAGGTGTGCCAAGTAGCGCGCGCTCTATGCTACGATCAAACAGGTCGCGTTTTTGATGGTTATTCAGAACACCAAAGGCGCGCTTCCGTTTGACGATATCGGATCTATGGAAAATCAGCGGTTCGTCGGGATCGTGGTCGAATACGTTGGCTTTGATCCAGTCGAATTTTGGAGCTAAGTCGTCGCGAGCGTCTACAATAGACATAGCAACGCCCGTAAGGCTCAAATATCGATGGTTGTCCTCATCGACATGACCAATATCATCGGTTCCAACTTCATCTAGGTAAAGCCTGTACATGGGCACCAAGATGCAAAATCATGACTAACAATAGCCAAATCGATAAACTCAAGGAAGCTGCCAAGGAACTCGGTTGCGACGAGGACGAGTCCTAGGAAGCCTTTGATGTGAACCTAAAACGTATCGCGAAAAGTCCGCTACCTAAAGGCGAAAAGGAGAAGAACAAGCCCGCCGATTGACGAGCTTGTAGTGTGTTTACTGTAGATTACATGGCGGGTCGTAAAAATTCCGAAGGTCGGTCTCTATCGTTTCCCTGATGATGAGAGCGCCGGGAACGTGCATCGTGCTGATGTGCGTGGCCCCTGCGGTCCGAATGCACTCCCACCTATGATGGGATTCCAATTCGGTTTTGAGCCGCCTGTCGAAATTCTCGGTTTCGCCGATATAGATGATGTCCCACTTCCCATTCATGGCGCGTTTAATGAACATGTATACGCCCGACCGGAAATGGTAGGCGGTTCCGATGGGATCGATTTGGAATTCATATGTCTGCCCGCTGTAGCCGCGCGCAATCGACGTAACTAAAGTCGCTGGGGCTGGTTTGGGCATGAGCCCGCCTAGCGTTTGTGTAGTCGGGCGGTGCGGTGCAAGCCCAGTCATTCCCGGGAAAGTGCTGAATAGTGCAGCCATCTTTGCTCTGTCCTGTCATCAGGTGGGGCAGAGCCGATGCCCGGTTTCAGAATTTCCTCTGTTTGGCCACGACGGCTCACTCCTGGTTCGTGGTCATTGCGGGGACGGCATGTGCATGTCGTCCCCATTTCCCACAAACATACATCGATTCCTGGTCTGGGTCGAATCTCTGGATCAACATCTAGTGGTTGGTTCCTGGAATGTTCATGGCAAAGCCTACTAGAACGCATCCTAAAGGCATGGTTTGTCAAAAATAAAATCTCCCCCACAAGGGGGGGCCAGGTCTTATGTGCGGTAAGGTTTCAATTTCGCGATTGATGCTGCAGTGAAAGTTTTGCCCACGGCAGCGCAGAATTCCCCTCCCCCTTGTGGGGAGGGGTTAGGGGTGGGGGTCCAATTCCCCTAAATCTCACCTGAAACTCCAGCTACCGGCCTGCCGCCAGTTGATCTCGCCCGCTCACCGCTTCAGCAGGAACACGGCCTGTTCGGCAACGATGTTCCAGACCCACCAGGGGGCGTTGACCGGGATCTTGTTGCCTCTGCCGCTGAGGGCGATGGCTTTTTCGACGTTTGCGTCCAGTTCCCGGCAAAGCTCGACGAAATCGCGCAGGGAGCAGAAGTGGATGTTCGGCGTGTCGTACCATTCGTAAGGCAGGTACTTGGTCACCGGCATGCGGCCGCGGAACAGGAGCTGGGCCCGGTTGCGCCAATGGGCGAAATTCGGGATCGAGATCACCACCTGGTTGCCTATGCGCAAGAGTTCGCTGACGACCTTTTTCGGTTCGCGGGTCGCCTGCAGGGTCTGGCTCAGGATGACGACGTCGAACGCCCGGTCCGGATAGTCGGACAGGTCCTGGTCGGCATCGCCCTGGATCACCGACAGGCCGCGGGCAACGCAGCGGTTGACGCCTTCCTGGGACAGTTCGATGCCACGCCCGTCCACCTGGCGTTCGCGGACCAGAAGGTCGAGCAATTCGCCGTCGGCGGAGCCGATGTCGAGCACGCGGGCATTGTGCGGCACCAGCGAGGCGACAACCTTGTGGTCGCCGCGCACGTCGCCGGATTTGGTCTGTCTTGGAGCCAGGTTCACGGGATCAGGCCTCCTCGCCCGGTGCGGGCAGGCCGCGGGCATGAGCTGCGCCGGTGATGAAGCCGGAAATGGTCTGGAACATCTCCGGGACGTCCAGCAGGAACGAATCGTGGCCGCGGTCGCTTTCGATCTCGACAAAGGAGACATTGGCCGCCGCCGCGTTGAGCGCCTTGACCACGCGCCGGCTTTCCGACGTCGGGAACAGCCAGTCCGAGGTAAACGACATGACGCAGAAGCGTGTTTTCGTTCCCTTGAAGGCATTTGCCAGAGAACCGCCGAACTGATGCGCCAGATCGAAATAGTCCATCGCCCGGGTGACATAGAGATAGGAATTGGCGTCGAACCGGTCGACGAAGGTCATGCCCTGGTGGCGCAGATAACTCTCGATCTGGAAATCCGCATCGAAACCGAAGGTGACGTTGTCCCGGTCCTGCAGGTTGCGGCCGAATTTCTGGTGCAGGGATTCGTCCGACATATAGGTGACATGCGCCGCCATGCGAGCGACCGCCAGGCCCTTGGTCGGGCGTTGCCCTTCCTGCAGATAGCTGCCGCCGCACCAGTTCGGGTCGGCCATGATGGCCTGCCGTCCGACTTCGTGGAAGGCGATGTTCTGGGATGTGTGCCGGGCTGCCGCGGCAATCGGCACGGCCGAGAACACGCGCTCGGGATAGCTGGCCGCCCACTGCAGCACCTGCATACCGCCCATGGAACCGCCAATGACCGCGAACAGCGTGTCGATGCCGAGATGATCGACAAGGCGCGCCTGCGCCCGGACCATGTCGCGGATGGTGATGACGGGCAGCGCCAGACCATAGGCCTGTCCGGTTTCCGTGTTGATGGAAGCAGGTCCCGTGGTGCCGAGGCAGCCGCCGAGAACGTTTGAGCAGATGACGAAATAATGATTGGTGTCGATCGGCTTGCCGGGGCCGACCATCTGGCTCCACCAGCCGGGCTTGCCGGTCACGGGATTGGTGGAGGCCACGTACTGGTCGCCTGTCAGGGCATGGCAGACGATGACGGCATTGGACTTGTCCGCGTTGAGCTCGCCATAGGTCTCATACGCTATCTGCCAGGGGCCAAGCATCACGCCGGCATCGAGTTCCAGCGGCTCGTCCACCGGAAAGCAGGCAAGCTTGCTTGACGGCGAAACCGCTTCGCTTGCCTTCAGGTCCTCCGGGGTGGCGGGGCGTGATGTGTCTGCGGACATGGCTCTAAAGAATTATCTGTTGTCCCGGGCGGGAGTTTTTGACACCGGTTGCGCGGGCCACGGTCCGCCGCCGGGAAACGGTAGGCGCCCGGCAGAACGGCCAGACTGGCGACCTAGCCGTGCCGGAACGCCTGAGTCAATGTTTTCTTTTGCCTTTGGGCAATCACATGCCTATGACTATGCGCCGCTGAACCCAAACGAAGGCCGGAGCCACCTCATGTCTCACTTGCCGGACAGCGGGCTGTCGCTGGACGACCTCAGGACACGGGTCGACGAGATCGATGCACGCATCCACACCGCCCTGATGGAACGCGCCCAGGCAGAAGCCGGCATCCAGGCCGCCGGTCGCGCCGCAGGGGCTGCAGCCGCCCTGTTTCAACCCGAGCGCGACGCCGACCTGATGCGCCAGATGGTGGAGCGCCACGAGGGCGATCTGCCGCTTGCGACCGTCGAACATATCTGGCGCGACCTCATCTGCGCCTGCACCAGCCTGCAGGCGGACACCGCCGTTCATCTCGACGGCAGCGCCGATCTGATCGAGATGCTCGATCTGGCGCGTTTCTACTTCGGTTTCTCCGTGGAACTGGTGCCGGGGAGCGATGCCGCCGATGTGGTCGGCGCCGTGACCGCGTCAGCCGGTGACCTGGGCCTTGTGGCGCTGATCGACCGGGCGGAGCTGCCCTGGTGGCGCGGCCTCAGCGAATCCGGCGCACTGGTGCGGGCGCGGCTGCCTTTCGTCATTCTGGACGAGCGTCCCGCCGACCTGCCGGCGCTGGTGCTGGCCAAGGCCGACAGCATGATCGACAACGCGGATGTGGCGGTTTATGACGCCCGTTGGTCAGACCTTCTGCCGGGCAACCTGATGGACGAAGGCATCGAAGTTCTCAGCTTCTTCCGGTCCGCCAGCGGTGTCGATGCGCTGCTTGCGATTTCCGGTGAGCTGACGGAAGAGGACGTGCGCGCTGCCTGTCTGGCGGCAGGCGCCGCACCGGATGTTTTGAGACGTGTCGGCGGCTATGCCGCGCCGATCGACGGCAATGGCGATCCGGACGACACATTTGCTGCCGAGGACGAGGAGCCTCAGGGATGAACGAGATGACGACAGTGACCGAAGCAGGCAAGGCAACCGCAACCCGTCCGCAGCCGCGGCCGGGCGTTCTGGATATTGCGCCTTATGTTCCCGGCAAGTCCAAGGGCAGCCACGGCAAGACCGTGCACAAGCTCTCATCCAACGAAACACCGCTCGGCACCAGTGACGCCGCCCGTGCAGCCATTGAAGCCGTTGCCCGGAACCTTGAGCTTTATCCGGACGGATCCTCTGCCGAATTGCGCGCCGCCATCGGCGAAGTCTACGGCCTCAACGCGGATCGCATCATCTGCGGTGCCGGGTCCGACGAGGTTCTCAGCCTGATCGCCTATGGCTATCTCGGCCCGGGCGACGAGGCGATCTATTCCGAACACGGCTTCCTGGTCTACGACATTGCCATCCGCGCGGCCGGAGCAACGCCGGTGGTCGCGCCTGAAAAGGACATGACGACGGACGTCGATGCGATCCTGGCCAGGGTCACGGACAAGACCCGGATGGTCTTCATCGCCAATCCGAACAACCCGACCGGCACCTACCTGCCGTTCGAGGAGGTCAAGCGGCTGCATGAGGGCCTGCCGGCCAATGTACTGCTGGTGCTGGATGCCGCCTATGCGGAATATGTCCGCCGCAACGACTATGAAAGCGGTCTTGAACTGGCGGCGACGTCCGACAATGTTATCATGACGCGGACCTTCTCCAAGATTTACGGCCTTGCCAATCTGCGGCTCGGCTGGGGCTTCGGCCCGGCCCATGTGATCGATGCGCTCAACCGTATTCGTGGTCCGTTCAACGTCAGCGGCATGGCGATTGCCGCCGGCATGGCTGCCGTCCGCGACCGTGATTTCGTCACGCGCTCGATCGAGCACAACGATACCTGGCTTCCCTGGGTGACGGCGGAGCTGGAAAAGCTTGGCCTGAAGGTGACGCCGAGTGTCGGCAACTTCGTGCTGGTTCACTTCCCTGATGAGGATGGCAAGCGCGCGGCGGATGCCGATGCCTATCTGCTGGAACGGGGCTGTGTGCTGCGCATGGTCGGCAACTACGGGCTGCCGAACTCGATCCGCATGACCATCGGCTCCGAAGACGCCAACCGGGCCATCATTGGCCACCTGAAGGACTTTCTGGAACAGAAATAAGAACACATGACTGTTGCCCCCATTTTCGAGCGCATGGCCCTGATCGGCATCGGCCTGATCGGGTCCTCGCTTGCGCAGGTTGCCCGCCAGCGTGGCCTGGTCAAGGAAATCGCCATTTCCACCCGGTCCGCGGATACTCTGCAAAGGGCAGAGGAACTGGGCCTGGGCGACAGTTATGCGCTCGACGCCGCCGTGGCGGTGGAAGGGGCCGATCTGGTGATCCTGTGCGCACCGGTGGGGGCCAATGAAGCCATTGCCAAGTGGATTGCACCGGCGCTGAAGAAAGGCGCGATCCTGACCGACGTCGGCTCCACCAAGGGCTCCGTCGTCGATCAGGTCAGCCCACATGTGCCCGAGGGCGTGCATTTCATTCCGGGTCACCCGATTGCCGGAACCGAGCAGTCCGGTCCGGATGCGGGGTTTCCGACCCTGTTCGACCAGCGCTGGTGTATCCTGACGCCTTCAGAGGAAACGGATCCCGAGGCCCTGGAAAAGCTCAGTGCCTTCTGGCGCGCCTGCGGCTCCGACGTCGATACGATGGATGCCAGACACCACGACCTGGTGCTGGCCATCGTTTCGCATCTGCCGCATCTCATCGCCTACAACATCGTCGGCACGGCGGACGATCTGGAAACGGTCACCAAGTCGGAAGTCATCAAATATTCCGCATCCGGTTTCCGTGACTTCACGCGTCTTGCAGCGTCCGACCCGACCATGTGGCGGGACGTCTGTCTGCACAACAAGGACGCGATCCTGGAAATGCTGGCGCGGTTTTCCGAAGATCTTTCCGCCCTTCAGCGGGCAATCCGCTGGGGCGATGGCCAGATGCTGTTCGACCTCTTCACCCGCACCCGGGGCATCCGCCGCTCGATCATCGAAGCCGGTCAGGAAACCGACGCTCCCGATTTTGGCCGTCACGCCAAGGACACGGCCGGCGCGCCTGCGGAGTAGGTGCGCTTACCCGGAACACGTCCCGAGAAGGATGCTGTCGGGCGATAGTCCCAGCAATTGATTTCAGGCCAGCAACATCGCGGGGCCGTCAGACGCTTGGCGTCCAGATCAATTCGTCCGGTTGACGATGAAACCGGCAAGGGCGCTCAGGATCGCCGCACGGCTGCCATAGGGCGCAAGCAGCGTTTCGGCTTCCTCGACCAGCCGGCCAAGCTCGGAGCGCGTCCTGCCGGTGCCCCAGAGCCCTACAAGCGTTGCCTTGCCGGCTTCCGCATCCTTGCCGGTGGCCTTGCCCATTGTTTCCGCGCTGGCTTCCACGTCCAAAAGGTCGTCTGCCAGCTGAAAGGCAAGGCCGATCACTTCACCGAAACGGGTCAGCCGGTCGATATCCGCTTCCGGTGCATCCGCCAGAATGGCACCCGCCCGGCAGGCGTAGCGCAGCAGCGCGCCGGTCTTCATGGATTGCAGCTGGCGGATCTCCGCCTCGGTACGCTCGCGATGCTCCGACTCCAGGTCGAGCATCTGCCCACCCGCCATGCCGCCGATGCCGGACGCACGGGCAAGTTCGCGCGACAGCCGAAGGCGCACCGCTGCGTCCGCATGAACCGCCTCACCGGCGATCACGTCGAAGGCGAGCGTCAGCAACGCATCGCCGGCAAGGATAGCGGTTGCCTCATCATAGGCCTTGTGCACGGTTGGCTGGCCCCGGCGAACATCGTCGTCGTCCATGGCTGGCAGGTCGTCATGGACCAGCGAATAGCAATGGATCAGTTCCAGCGCACAGGCAGCCTGCAGAACGCCGTCATCCGCCCGTCCGAACAGATTGGCCGCTTCCATCACCAGAACCGGCCGCAGACGCTTGCCGCCGTTGAGCGCGCCGTGGCGCATGGCAGCAAGCAGACGTGGGGGGCGCACGGTTTCACCCGGCAGTGCCTGGGCGGCCAGAAGCGTTTCCAGCGTGGCCTCCACGAACTTGGCCTGGAACGTCAGATGCTGGTTTGGGTCAAGGGTCACGATTGGCTCCGGGACGGATCGGCAACATTTTCAAAGTCCGGGTTTCCCTGAAACCAATTCTCTGTATCGTCAAGGCTCGAATTTGAAAAAATGCCGGAGCTACCTGCCCGATCTTTTTAAACTGACCCATTTGGAGATTTTTCCATGAAACTGCTGTCGAGCCTTCTGCGATCCTTCATCAAGCGCGGGCGCATGCGTGTGATCGACATCGCGGGTGCCGTGCACGAATTCGGATCGGGCGA
The DNA here is from genome assembly GCF_054658235.1 of Roseibium sp. LAB1. Classification (NCBI taxonomy): domain Bacteria; kingdom Pseudomonadati; phylum Pseudomonadota; class Alphaproteobacteria; order Hyphomicrobiales; family Stappiaceae; genus Roseibium; species Roseibium sp. LAB1. The sequence continues at coordinate 318,035 of NZ_BAAGIB010000003.1, forward strand.
GGATGGCCCGACAGTGACCATCCGGCTGCACGACAAAAAGCTTTACCGATCCCTCTTTCTCAATCCGGAGCTGGCTGCGGGCGAAGCCTATATGGACGGGACACTGACCATGGAGGAGGGATCGACCTGCTACGACTTCATGTTCCTGTTTTCCATCAACAGGGCCCCGCTCGGGGCCAACCCGGTGCAGGGTATGCTTCGCAAGGGCTGGAAGCTCTTGCGGCGTCGCCAGCAGCAGAACAGCGTCGAGCGGGCAAAGTCGCAGGCGCGGCATCACTATGACCTCTCGACGGACCTCTACCGGCTGTTCATGGACGAGGGCCTCAACTACAGCTGTGCCTATTACACCTCACCGGACGACACGCTGGAACAAGCCCAGGCGGCCAAGCTGACCCATCTGGTCGCCAAGCTCGATCTGAAACCTGGGATGGAGGTGCTGGAAATCGGTGGCGGCTGGGGATCGCTCGCCATCCGCATGGCTCAGGCCGGTGCAAGGGTTACCTCGCTCAACGTCTCGCCGGAGCAGGTGAAGATCGCCGAGGAACGAGTGCGCGCCGCCGGTCTTCAGGACCAGGTGACATTCGTTCTGAAGGATTACCGGGAATTCGAAGGGCAATTCGACCGGATCATCTCGGTCGGCATGATGGAACATGTCGGCATCGGTCATCTGGATGAGTATTTCGGCCAGATCCGCAATTGCCTGACCGAGAAAGGTTATGCGGTCGTGCATTCCATCGGGCGCATGACACCTCCGGGCACGACGGGGCCGTTTATTCGCAAGTATATTTTTCCCGGGGGCTACGTTCCGGCGCTGTCGGAAGTCTTTGCGTCCACCGAACGGCTCGGGTTATGGGTTTGCGATGCGGAAATCCTGCGACTGCACTACTACTACACCATTCGCGACTGGCGCGTTCGCTTCGAAAACAAGAGGACGATGGCCGCTGATCTTTACGACGAAACTTTCTGCCGTATGTGGGAGTTTTATCTCTGTGCGGTTGAACTGGGTTTCCTGCACGGATCCAATATGGTCTTCCAGCTCCTCCTGTCGAAGGAGAGGGATGCCGTTCCGATTGTCCGCGACTTCATTGTCGATAACGAACGGGAACTGAATGGTAAGGGTTAAACCTGCAACGGGAGGAACGACGGGCTCTGGTGGGCCATCCGGACGCCGCCGTGGCATGATCGGTGTTATCCGCAAACGCTTTTTGCAGCTGCTACTGGTTCTTGTCCTGCTTCCGCCGGTTCTTACCGTGCTCTATTCCGTTGTCCCTCCGGTCTCGACACTGATGATCGGCCGCTATGTCCAGTTCCTGTGGGTCGACAGGCAATGGGTGCCGCTCGATCAGATCTCGCCGAACCTCGTTCGCTCGGTGATCACGTCGGAAGACAGCGGCTTTTGCGAAAACGACGGCGTCGAGTGGGATGCGCTTCAGGATCAGGTCGAAGCACTGAGCGAAGGCGAGAAACCGCGCGGGGCGAGTACCATCACCATGCAGACGGCAAAGAACCTGTTCCTGTGGGGCGAGCGGTCCTACATCCGCAAGGGTCTGGAGCTGCCGCTGGCCCTGATGCTGGATGCCATTCTGACCAAGAAGCGGATCCTTGAAATCTACCTCAATATCGCCGAGTGGGGCGAAGGCATTTTCGGTGCTGAAGCGGCTGCCCAGGCCTGGTTCGGCAAGAGCGCCAAGGAGCTGTCGCGCACCGAGGCTGCCAGATTGGCGACAGCTTTGCCAAATCCACGCGGCCGGAACCCCGCAAAACCCGGGTCCGGACACCGGAAACTTGCCGGTACGAATCTGGCCCGTGTGAAAGGCGCAGGGCCGATTTTCGGCTGTGTTCTGGGGAAATAAGCAGGGGTGGATAGCGCTTTGTGTCGGCCTGTTCTATTCAGACCAAGAATTTTTTCTCAATGGGGTGGCAAAACGTTGGCGTTGCCTGTATAACGCCGCGCATTCCAACACGCTGCGTGACGCCACGCCCCGGGCTAACCCGGTCCGGGCCGCGCGGTTATGGACCACGGAGAAAAACAAAATGGCCGTTCCAAAGAGAAAAACCTCGCGCTCCAAGCGCGGTTTTCGCCGTTCCGCGGACGCCCTCAAGCAGCCGACTTACGTCGAGGACAAGGATTCGGGCGAACTGCGCCGTCCGCATCACGTTGACCTGAAGACCGGCATGTACCGGGGCCGTCAGATCCTTTCCGCGAAAGACGACGCATAACACTTGCATTCTTCCTGAATGCAGGTTGCGTCCGGACCGGATCGCCGCATGGCAAAACAAGATTGAGGCTGGCCTTGTTTCGACGGGCTGGCCTTTTTCTTTTCAGTGCCTTGAATTGGCTATCAAGATCGTGTCAGCTCGCTGCGATTTCCGCCCGCTTCGGGCGTCCTTGATTCCGGGAGCCGTCCATGCGCCTTTTTTCAGCCCTTCCCTTCACGCTCTTCTCACTGCTGATCTATAATGCTCTTGCTTTTACGGCAGGCGCGGGAGATCCCGGTTTCTGGTCGCAGCCGATGATCACCATCCAGATGGTGTCCGGCGCCACCTTCGAGCTTCTGACGAGCGATCTGCTCATCACCGTCGGGCTGTTGTTTCTGTTCATAGAAATTCTGAAGGCGACCCGCATCGGCACGACAGCCTTGCTTGACCACATGTTCTCGGTGCTGGTGTTCGTCGCCTATCTGGTGGAGTTTCTGGTGGTGCAGCCCGCGGCGACGTCGCTGTTCTTCATCCTGATGGCGATTTCCCTTATCGACGTGATCGCAGGCTTTTCCATCTCCATCACCGGTGCCCGACGGGACGTTTCCTTCGGCCATGGCGACATGCACTAATCAGGTGTCTCGCTGAAACACCGTCAATGGGGGCAAGTGGGACGCAGTCGAACGCAGATCCGGAAAGGTCAGGCGTCCTTGCTGTCTTCAACGATGGCGTGTTTCTGGATCAGTGGCAGCTGGGTCAGGGTGAAGACAAGGGTGAGCGGCATGATGCCGAAGACCTTGAAGCTGACCCAGAAATCGGTCGAGAAGCTGCGCCAGACGATCTCGTTGATCGCGGCGAGCACGAAGAAGAAAACGCCCCAGCGGAAGGTCAGCTTGCGCCAGCCTTCGTCCGTCAAATGGAAGGCGCTGTCGAAGACGTAGCCGAGCAGGGCCTTGCCGAACAGCAATCCGCCCAGCAGAACCGTGCCGAACAGGCAGTTGACGATGGTCGGCTTCAGCTTGATGAAAAGCTCGTCGTGCAGCCACAGTGTCAGGGCGCCAAAGACCAGAACCACCGCGCCGGACACCAGCGGCATGATCGGCAGGCGCTTCGTCAGCCACAGCGACACGACCAGCGAGACGGTGATCGCCACCATGAAGGCGGCGGTAGCCAGGAAAATCGGCTTGCCGACTTCCTGCAGCACGGGAAAGGCGGCGGCGATCTGTTCGCCGCGGGCGTTGAACAGGAAGAACACGCCGAGCGGTCCCAATTCCAGCGCCAGCTTCAGGAGCGGCGAAAGTTCCTTGCGGGTGGGGTCGTTCGGAGCGTGTTCGAGTTCCATGTTTTTCCGTTATCCTGTTCAGGAAGTCTGATTCCGGACATAGGTGATGGAGGGTGCCAGGGTCAAGGACCCCGGGCCGATTCGGAAAATAGAGCCGGAAATTTTAAAGGCCAGTAGAGAGGCAACGGGAAGCGCGAAGATGAAACGTTGGATGCTGTGCCTCGCCACCACCTTGCTGTTTACGGTCCCCGCATCCGCGGCGATGCCTGTTCGCTGGGACCAGCTCAAGGATCCGGAGGCCGCAGCTTATGAGGATCCCTTTGCCGCGCTGAGCGGCACAGAGCTGCGGTCACTCGGCACGGTGTTGCAGCTCCGCCAGCGGTTGGACAAGATGGCCGCGGACGATGCGGAACGTTCGGCGTTCGAACAGCGTCTTCGGCAGGAAGAAGCCCAGCTTGCAGCGGCCGGAGTGCCGACGGACAAATTGTTGTCGCAACGCTTCGAGGTTGCGAAAAAACGCGCCGCGGCGGCGCTTGCCGGCAATCCGGTTCTGGCCGGCAGGGACATTGAGATTACCGGCTACGTGATCCCGGTTCAGGAGCCCGGCGGCGATCAGGTGGTCGCCGGCTATCTGGTTCCCGAACAGGGGATGTGCAGCCACATGCCTGCGCCCGATCCCAACCAGATGATCCGTTACCGGCTGTCGACCGGCTGGCGGGCGGACTACGTCTATGAACCGGTCCGGCTGACCGGGCGGCTGTCCCTGAAGACTACGCGCCAGGAAATCAACCTTCTGGACGGTCAGGTCGACATGATCGCAGCGTTCGAGATGGAAGTCACCGGTGCCCAAAGCCTTGGCGATCAGGCAACGCCCGACCCGATGAACCGGATCTGGAAATTCTTCAAGGGACCGGTTCCGGAAAACTCCTGGAAGCACCCATGAAAAAGGCGCCGCAACGGGCGCCTTTTCCTGTGATCGCGCGCCGAAGCCTCAACCGTTGGCGATGTACTGGCCGCCGTTGATGGTCATCACCGCGCCGGTCATGAAGGCGGCTGCGTCAGACGCCAGGTAGACGACGGTCTGGGCGATTTCCTCCGGATGGCCAAGGCGGCCGACCGGAATGCCGGAGATGATCGACTGCAGCACCTTTTCCGGCATGGCGGCAACCATGTCGGTGTTGATGTAGCCCGGGCAGACGCAGTTGACGGTAATGCCCTTGAAAGCATTTTCCTGCGCCAGTGCCTTGGTGAAACCGATCACGCCGGCCTTGGCCGCGGAATAGTTTGCCTGGCCCATCTGGCCCTTCTGGCCGTTGATGGAGGAGATGTTGATGATGCGGCCCGAGGCGCGTTCACGCATGCCGTTGATCACCGGCTTGGTCATCGTGAACATGGAATCGAGGTTCGTCGACAGGACTTCGCGCCACTGTTCGAAGCTCATCTTGTGAAACATGCCGTCACGGGTGATGCCGGCGTTGTTGACCAGCACTTCCACCGGACCCAGTTCGCTTTCCACCTGGGCAATGCCTGCGGCGCAGGCGTCAGGATCGGATACGTCCCACTTGAAGACGTGGATGCCGGTTTCGGCCTTGAAGGCCTCCGCTTTTTCCGTGTTGCCGGCATATGTGGCCGCCACGGTGTAACCTGCGTCTTTCAAGCCCCGCGAAATTGCTTCGCCGATACCGCGCGTGCCACCCGTGACCAATGCGACCTTGCTCATTCCATTTCCTCCTGACTTCCTGTTCCGGGCCCTTTGGGCTCTCTGACATCAATTCAGTCTCGTTTGCTGTTCCCCATCATGGCCGGAGGTCCGGCCATGATGTTTCTTGCCGTTAGGGGCTTAGCGCTCCAGGCACATGGCGACACCCATGCCGCCGCCGATGCACAGGGTTGCAAGGCCCTTCTTGGCGTCGCGGCGGTTCATTTCGTGCAGCAGGGTCGTCAGGATACGGGCGCCGGAGGCGCCGATCGGGTGGCCGATGGCAATCGCACCGCCGTTGACGTTGACGATATCCGGGTTCCAGCCCATGTCCTTGTTGACCGCGCAAGCCTGGGCGGCAAAGGCTTCGTTGGCTTCCACCAGGTCGAGATCGGCTGCGGACCAGCCGGCTTTTTCAAGCGCCTTGCGCGATGCCGGGATCGGGCCGGAGCCCATGATTGCCGGATCGACGCCCGCAGTTGCCCAGGACGCGATGCGAGCCAGCGGCTTCAGGCCGCGCTTTTCGGCTTCAGCGGCACTCATCACCAGGATGGCAGCAGCGCCATCGTTGATGCCGGAGGCGTTGGCCGCGGTCACGGACCCATCCTTGGTGAAGGCCGGGCGCAGTTTCGCGACACTGTCCAGCGTTGCGCCGTGGCGGATGTATTCGTCATCCTCCACAACGCGCTCCGCACGGCGTTCGACGACGGTCACCGGGGTGATCTCGTCCTTGAACTTGCCGGCCTTCTGAGCGGCTTCAGCCTTGTTCTGGGAGGCAACGGCGAACTCGTCCTGCTGCTCGCGGTTGATCTGCCACTTCTCGGCGACGTTCTCGGCGGTCTGGCCCATGTGGTAGCCGTTGAAGGCATCCCAGAGGCCGTCCTTGATCATGGTGTCGATCATCTTGTAGTCGCCCATCTTGTAGCCGGAGCGCATGTGGGCGCAGTGCGGCGACAGCGACATGTTTTCCTGGCCGCCGGCCATCATGATGGTGGCATCACCCGAGATAATCTGCTGCGCTGCAATGGCGACGGTACGAAGGCCGGAGCCGCAGACCTGGTTGAGCGTCCAGGCGGTGGCGCTGTCGGCAATGCCGGCCTTGATAGCTGCCTGGCGCGCCGGGTTCTGGCCCTGACCGGCTGTGAGGACCTGGCCGAACACGACTTCGTCGATGTCGCCGCCGTCGACGCCGGCCTGTTCCATGGCTGCCTTCATGACAATTGCACCAAGGTCATGCGCCGGGGTGTTGGCAAAAGCGCCAAGGAACGACCCCACGGGCGTGCGGGTCGCACTGACAATGACGATATCGGTGAAAGCGCTCATCATACTCTCCAGACTTGAGGCCAATTGACCGTAGTGGACTGGTGCCGTTGGGGCACCTGTCGATGCTTATTATGCGTCGACTAGAAACTGCGCCGGGATTTGTGTCAACCGTATCACTCCGTATCGAAGGTGTGTTTTCGCATTTGCGGTATAATCCTTTCGTCAGCGCACATAAAAAGGCTGGCACGATCCGATGCGATTGGCTTAGTCTCTTATCCGGAGGAGATGACAGGTCTGCGAAAGCCTTGTCGTCAAATGGGAAACTAGCCAAAAGGCTGATAGGCGGAATTCACGTATGGCCAAGACCAACGAGCCGACAATCATCAAGAAATACGCCAACCGGCGACTCTACAACACGGGCACGAGCACCTATGTGACGCTCGAAGACCTGGCGGTGATGGTGAAGGGGGAGGAGGACTTTGTCGTCTATGACGCAAAGTCCGGTGAAGACATCACACGGTCGGTCCTGACCCAGATTATATTCGAACAGGAAGGCAAGGGGCAGAACCTTCTGCCCGTTACGTTTCTCCGTCAGCTGATCCGTTTTTACGGGGACAGCATGCAGGGTCTCGTGCCGAGCTTCCTGGAATACTCCATGACCTCGCTCACCAAGGAGCAGGAAAAGCTGCGCTCGCAGATGAGCGAAGCTTTCGGCGCAACGGCTTTCGAGGCCATTGAGGATCAGGTCAAGCGGAACACGGAAATGTTCGAACGGGCCATGAAGATGTTCATGCCCTTTCCGGCCGCTGGAGGCGATGCGTCTGCGTCTGCCAATCCGGCAAACCCGTCCAAGCCGGCGAAGTCCGAAGGGAATGATCTCGACGACATGAAGCGCCAGCTGGAAGACATGCAGAAGAAGATCAACCAGCTGAGCGAAAAGTCCTGAGGCTCTTCGGACGCTAGCCATGCGCCGCGCTCAAGACACCGGCGACGTCACCATCGTTGCCCTGGGCGCAGAGGCGATGGTTCTGCAAACGCTGGAAGCCTGGTTCGTCGAGGAATGGTTCGACTGGTATGGCCCCGAGGGGCCGGGTGATGCGCGGCTGGATCTGGAAAACTGTCTTGCACCCGAGAGCCGGCTGCCGCGCTGTCTTGTTGCTCTGAACGCAAACGGCACGCCGGTAGGCACTGTGTCCCTACGCGATACGTCGCCGGGGTCGGACCGTTATCCGGGCGCCTGGCTGACGGCGTTGCTGGTTGAAAAGGCATCCCGGCGCAAGGGCATCGGTGCGCAGCTCATCGCCGCAGCCGAGCAGGAAGCCCGCCGTCTGACGTTTCCGGAAATCCTGTGTACCACAGCAACGGCCCGTTTCCTGCTTCTGGCAAGGGGCTGGCAGCATATCGAGACACTGCAATCGGTTTCAGGGCCTCTGGGCATCTACAGCAAGGCTCTGGACGCTGATTGAGCGGATCACGCCATCTTGTATTTCTGATCCGCTGCCAAGCCTTGAAGACGTGCCGGGTTCAAACCCAGGCCGACCCCGAGCAGGGACGAGCGTGCGTCTCGAGCGATAGCGGCATGCTCTTGAGCCACCAGCTTATCTCTCAAGACGCAGGCACACTCACTCCTCGGGATGAGGTTGCGTGGAGGCGATACTGTTACCCGCAGTCCGCGACCAGGTTTGCGGCTGCGATGCCGGCAACGGCGCAGGCTTCGTCATTGTCCGAGGTATCGCCGGTGATGCCGACGGCGCCGAGTGTTTCCCCCTCGGCGTTCTTGACCAGAACTCCGCCGGGAACCGGAACGATGGCCCCTCCGGACACGCCGTTCAGCGCATTGACGAAATGCGGACGGGATTCAGCATTGGCATTCAGCCATCTTGTGCCGGTGCCGACAGCCAGCGCGCCAATGGCTTTGCCGGTGGCAATCTGCGGGCGCATGATCGAGGATCCATCCTGCCTCTTGAGCAGAACCGCATGGCCACCCGCATCAAGAACTGCAACGGTAAGCGGTTTCAGAGTCAGCTCGGCTGCTTTTTCGAAAGCGGCAGAAATGATGGTCTCTGCCGTTGATAATGTCAGTTTGCGCATTTTCCCACTTCTCCTTAAGGTGCTGCCCGCGATACCGATTTGCTAACAGAACACGGCATTGACGAATAGACGGCAATCCCGAGAAGCTATTGCTGCATTTCGGAAAGAAAGACAGTGCGGGCAGGAGACATTCAGTGAAGCGTGATTTTCAGGCTCCGGGCCGGTCCCCGGTTTTTGCGCAGGAAGCTGCGGCTGCCACGTCTCATCCGCTGGCGACAAGTGCAGCCCTGGAAGTGCTTCAGGCCGGTGGCAATGCCGTTGATGCGGCGATTGCGGCGGTCGCCGTTCAATGTGTTGTCGAACCGCATATGACCGGCATTGGCGGGGACTGTTTTGCCATCGTCATGGAACCGGATGGACGCCTGACCGGTTTCAACGGCTCCGGCGCAGCCCCGAGGGCTGCAACACCTCAGAAACTGGCCGAACTTGGCGTCAAGGACATCACCGATACGTCGCCGCACGCCGTCACTGTTCCCGGTGCGGTGCGCGCCTGGGAAACGCTGCTGAAGGCGCATGGCACCAAGAGCTTCAAATCGCTGTTCAAGCGGGCGGTTCAATATGCCCGTGACGGGTTTCCCGTGGCGCCTCGTGTCTCCCGGGACTGGGCCGAGGATGTCGACAAGCTGCGCGCCGACGAGATTACGGCGACGCGCTACCTGATCAACGGTGAAGCGCCGAAGTCCGGTACCGTTCTCAAATATCCGCGCCTTGCAGATACGCTGTCGGCAATTGCCGAGGGCGGGGCCGATGCCTTCTACTCCGGCCCGATCGCAGACGACATCGTGAGCGTGCTGCACGCGCGCGGCGGGCTGATGACCCATGACGACCTGGCCGCTTGTCACACGACGGCGGTGTCCCCGGTACTCAGAGATTACAAGGGCCATACGGTGGCGGAACTGCCGCCCAACGGGCAAGGCATCGTAGCGCTGATCATGCTCGGGATACTGGAGCGATTCGATCTGGAAAGCCTCGACCCGCTCGGCCCGGAACGCTTCCATCTGGAAATGGAGGCTGCACGCCTAGCCTATGGCGTCCGGGAACAGTTCATTACCGATCCGGGCTACATGGATGTCTGCCACACACGGCTGATCGGCTCGGACTATATCGACCAGCTCGCCCGGCAGGTCTCAATGACCAAACGGATGACCTCCGTTCCGGCAAGCGCACTCACCCCGCAAACTGATACGGTCTATCTGTCCGTGGTTGACAGGGACGGGCTCGCGGTTTCCTTCATCAACTCGCTTTTCAGCGGCTTCGGCAGCGGTATCGTCGCGCCGGACACCGGAGTGCTGCTGCATTGCCGTGGCAGTTCGTTCCGGGTTGAGCCGGGGCATGCCAATTCCATCGACGGCGGCAAGCGGCCGATGCATACGATCATTCCTGCAATGGTGTTGAAGGAGGGCGCGCCGTTCCTGTCCTTCGGCGTGATGGGAGGTCACTATCAGGCCTGCGGTCATGCCCATGTTCTGACCAACATCATCGACTACGGCATGGACGTTCAGGCTGCGATCGACTTCCCGCGCATGTTCTTCGACATTGCCAGCCACGAGCTGCAGGCCGAAAGGCTGGTGCCTCCGTCCACCCTGGACGGGTTGCGAACCCTCGGCCATTCCGTCGTACCGGCATCCGGCCCGATTGGCGGGTCCCAGGCCATCATGATCGACAAGGCCAGGCATCTGCTTACCGCCGGTTCGGATCCGCGCAAGGACGGGCACGCCGCGGGCTATTGATCTGGCCTCGGCTTGCTGGTCAGCCGCGTCAATTTGAACCTTGTGATCGCCACCCCGCGGGTGTTTGGTGCCGTTGGACGCGCCGTAAACATATGAGGTTTTCAAAATGCCCGTATTTTCGAGGCGGGAGATCCTGCTTGGCGGCGCCGGGGCGCTGACGGCGTTTGCAGCTGGCGGACTTGGCGCCAGGCAGGCGCTGGCTGCCGAGCACAGCCTGACCCTTTCCAGTCTGAATCACTCTGTCCTGCCGGACACGGTGACCGCGGACATGATGAGTTTCAGCCCCGGCGGAATGCCGCCGGTGCTGCGGTTTCGAAAGGGACAGACCACCACGATCGACGTGCACAACGCGCTCGACGAGGCGTCGGTGGTTCATTGGCACGGGCTCAGGATCGCCAACAACATGGATGGCGTGCCCTATCTGACGCAATATCCGATCGAGGCTGGAAACTCATTCCGCTACGAGTTCACGCCACCTGACGCGGGCACTTTCTGGTACCATCCGCATTGCAACACGCTGGAACAGATCGCCCGGGGCCTGACCGGGGTCATCGTGGTCGAGGACGAAGAAGATGCGGGCTTCGACAGCGATCTGCCGCTGAACATTCGAGACTTCCGGCTCGGAGGCGATGGCCAGTTCATCGCCTTCTACAAGCCCCGCAACGCTGCAAGGGGCGGCACGCTCGGAACCGTTTCGACGGTCAACTGGCAGCCTCAGCCTGTTTATGAACTTGCCGCGGGCAGCCTTGTGCGTCTTCGTCTGGCTGTCACCGATCTCACACGGGTCGGCCGATACACGATCTCCGGTGCGGAGGCGCTGGTGATCGCGCTCGACAGCAATCCGCTGCCGAAGCCGGTGGCGATGGACGAAATCGTGCTGGCACCTGGTCAGCGGGCTGATGTTGCCCTGCGGGTGCCGGACAGTGAAGATAAAGTCGCCACGCTTGTTCTGAAAAAGCCGAACGGCGACAAGGTGCTCGCAACGTTTCAGCCAAAGGGTGCGACGGCCGGCAGGGATCTGCGGGAGTTGAAGCCCCTGTCGCCGAACCCGGTTCCCCGGGCGGACCTTGCCAATGCCGAGGTTCTGGATTTCGTGTTTGGCTGGTCGCCGGGTGGGGATGCACCGCAGGCAAGCATCTGTGGTTCACTCGGGTATACCTTCTGGTCGATCAACCGGGTTGCCTGGGGCGGCGATGTGCCGGGGCCGTTCGATCCGCTGGCGACCTTGAAACACGGCAAATCCTATATCCTGCGCTTTCGCAACGAGTCGCCGAACGATCATCCGATCCACCTTCACGGCATGTCGTTCCAACTGCTGCGCTCGAACAAGCGCGAGTTGCCGCCGCTGGTGACGGACACGGCGCTGCTTCTGGAAGAGGAAACGATGGAAGTGGCCCTGGTCGCCGACAATCCGGGCGACTGGGCGTTCCACTGTCATGTGATCGAACACCAGAAAACCGGCCTGGCCGGTTTTCTGCGTGTCGAGGCCTGAGGGATATCTGACCGATCAGGCAGACAGGGAAATCGTGAAGGAATGTTCGTCGCTGTCTTCGGCGGCGGACGCATATTGTGCAACATGCTGCCGGCGCTCCAGCCAGGTTTCCCCATCAAGGCCGTCGCCCGCCAGAAGCTGTGTGGCATATTCGGCATGTGCGCCGTGATAGGCATCGCGCCCCAAAGCGCGTGCGGCGACATGTGCGGGGACGGCATCCTGTGCACCGAACAGCCCGCCTGAGGACGAACCGAAGCCGGTTTGCTCTGCGAGCGCGGTTACCGGCTTCTGCCGAATGCGCATGGGATGGATGGCCGAAACGGGTCTTACTTGCATGTCAGTCTCCGGGGTGGGCCAGTCCGTGGCCAGTCTTTCGGAGGTCCGGGGAGTCCGGATCTGTCTTTTAATATAGGGTGCCTGGCAACAGAAAAATGTGACGCGCGTCACACTTTGACGGGTGAAGAGTTTGCCGGCTGCTGTCTGGAGGTAACGGTTGTCTGCCGAATTTGTTCCCGGCCGTCCTCATTTGGCGCAGTGCTCCTGCCTTCAGTCTCGGTAGTCCGGCTGATATGCCTCCTCCCCCTCATCCTGAGGAGCGCGTTTGCGCGCGTCTCGAAGGATGGCGGCATATGCGGAACAAGCGACCCGTCCTTCGAGACAGCGTTTCGCGCTTTCTCAGCATAAGGGGGAGGGACGGCGTGCGGGCAGGAAGCTGGGCAAGGAAGTGGGCGGTAAAGGCAGGCTAGCCTCGCCTGAAGCGTGCGGGGGCAAACCCAAAAAAAGACCCGGAGCAATGCTCCGGGCTGAAGGTCTCCAGTGGTACTTCTGGAACTTGAACAGGCTGGCCTAGCGCTCCGTCTTGAGCAGCCGGCCCGCCGGGCGCTGGCGTGGCAGGGCGGCTGTTGCCCGGTAGGAGTTCACGCCGGTCAGGGGTTCTGTTTGCCTGCGAAACCTTGTGTGGGGCTCTCCATCGCGGGTCGCGATCAGATGAGCAAGGAATATCGAATTCGGATAGTAGCGTGCGCTGAAGGCAATCTGTTCGCGCTCGAGCTCCGGTTCCACGGGAACGGGAAGCTGCGCGGCAAAAGTCGTTTGACGCTCGGATTCCGTCTCTCCCACGGAGGGACGTTTGCGCCTCACATTGGCACGACCTGCAGAAGAAACCGGGTTAACTCGCACGATTTAACGCCTCTTTGTTTCAGAATGGCACGCGCTGGGCGGCCTCATCCGAAACGTCGCAATCACCGTGCCACGTTAACCTCTTGTTAACTTTTTGTCCGCAGAAAACCGCCGTTTCCCATTAACAATCGTTAACGTGGTGGCGCAAAACCGGACACTTTTCAGTGAGAAACGGGGATAGCGGTGGTAACCGCCACCAGGTTGTTGCGGCTGGCGGACATTCCTGAGCGCGAGGGGAATCGGATCCGTGGTGCGGTTGAAAAGTCAGCCTGAGCGGTGTTCCAGCAGCTCTGGCGGCCGGACTGTCAACGGCAGGGTGAAGTCGTCCGCGCTCAGTTTTTGCGTCCTCAGAAGATGCTGCAGGCTTACGGTAACCGACATGGCATCATCGAGAGCGTCGTGTTGCCGCCCATCCGGTGTCTCCAGGCCGAAATATTCCGCCAGCCGCCCGCTTGTCATCCTGCCCATATCCGCAACGGGAATGCCTGCATTCAAGACGAGACCGATGGCGTTGCCGAACCGATGCGCGGGGATCGGCGGGATGAGCCCTTCGATATAGGAGCTGATGGCCAGAAGGGTCAGTTCATCCTTGCCCCAGCACCAGAAAGTCGCGCCATCGGCAAAGGCCGCAAACCTTGCCAGCGCGTCAATGTGCGCAATGCCTTCGCGGTCGATGTCCGCCTGGGAAATGCCGGTCAATTCGGTAAAGAATGGGTCCACCTTCGGTCGGGTGCCGAACCTGTCCCTCGGCTTGATCAGCACCTTGAAGGTATCGAGAATGTCATATCCACCCTGAAGGGAGAGTTTTACCGCGCCGATCTGTGCAACGTTCGGATCAGGATCCAGCGGGCCGCACCATTGCCGGCTCATGGCACCGGGTGCGGTCAGATACTCGCAGTCGTAAATGATCACATGGTGCATGGAACAAGAATCCGTCCGGTCAAACGATGGAGAAAATAACGGCAGCAACAAACAGCAGAACGGTTGAATAGAAGGTCAGGGCGAAGCCGAAGGCCCTGGCGGCCGCTCCTTTTTCATAGCCGTGCCAGAACAGCGCGCGTCCGCACCAGAACAGGGCGGTGGCAGCGGGCAAGGCGCCGAGATACCCGACGGGGGCAATCGCTGCGAACGCGAGGTAGGTCAGGCCGGCCAGCGCAGTCTGCTCCAGCGTGTTCTGGAGCACGGCCTGCAGCACCCTGGCCTTGTCGGTGCCCGAGGTCAGTCCGCTGCCATCGATATCTTCAGGTGTGAAAAAGCGGTGCCGCGCCAGAAGGCCTATCGACAGGAGCAGCCAGAACGCGCTGGCAAGCAGGCATTGGGCGGCGAGGGTCAGGCGCGCCTGTAACGCGTCATCCGGCTGCCAGTCGAACGGAAACCGAAACGCGCCCAGGGCCAGTCCGACAAAGGAGATGATCACTGCAGCGATCATTCCCTTCAGAACACCATGCTGTTTTGTTGTAAGGGGCATGCTGTTGCTGCCTCGCGATACTGTACCGACAGAGGCAAGGGACCATACCCGGCACCAAAAGAAAAGTGCAGGAAGGGGCCGCTGCAAGACAGGCAGGCGCGGCCAAACGGGCCGCGCCTTCGAAAAATCACTTCCAGTACTCGTCAATCCGGTGCCTTGCCCGTCCAGGCACTGCGGTCGATGTCGAGATCCGTGAACTTGTCCGGGTCAAGAACTGGCCTGGCAACACCTTCCCGAAGCTGCCTCTTGAAGTCGTCCAGGATCCGCTTGGCGGTCGGGAACAACATCATCAGTGCCAGCAGGTTGACCACGGCGAGGACCCCCATCAACGGGTCGGAGAAGAAGAAGACCGCGGTGGCGCTCGGAGCCGTCGCGCCCAGGAAGACCACACCCATGACAGCGACCCTGAGAATGTGCAGAGCCATGGTGCTGGACGTCATCGAGCTGAGCGCATTCTCGCCGAGATAGTAGTTGTAGATGATGGAACTGAAGGCGAAGAGCAGAACAGCGCCGGTCAGGAAATAGCTCGTCCAGTCGCCTAGATGCGATGCAAGCGACTGCTGGGTCAGAACCACGCCATCGATGCCTTCCGCGCCCGGAACATAGACATCGCCAAGCAGGATGATCAGCGCCGTACAGGTGCAGATGATCATCGTGTCGATGAAGACCGAGAAGGACTGGGTGATGCCCTGGCTGATCGGATGGCGGACTTCCGCCGTCGCGGCAACGTTGGGCGCTGAACCGAGACCGGCTTCGTTGGAGAAGAGCCCGCGGCGCAGACCTTGCGCGAGCGCGGCACCCATGCCGCCGCCAACCACCTCTTCCAGCCCGAAGGCGTTGAGAACGATCGTGTAGATGACGCCCGGCACCTCCGTGATGTTGAGAAGGATGATCAGCAGAGCCATGCCGATATAACCGACAGCCATGATCGGAACGATGATGTCCGCCGCCTTGGCAATCCGGTGGATGCCGCCAAAGACGATCAGGCCGGTCAGTACCGTCAGACCGATGCCCGTCCACAGGCGGCCGATGCCGAGGCTTTCTTCCGCCGCGCCTGCCACCGTATTGCCCTGGAAGGCGTTGAAGCCGAAGGCGAAGGAGGCCATCAGGCAGAGCGCGTAAAGCACAGCAAGCCAGCGGTAGTCGGCGCCCAGGCCATGGATGATGGTGCGTGCCGGACCACCGCGATAGGTGCCGTCACCGGTGGACCGCTTGTAGAGCTGGGCCAGCGAACATTCGATCAGGCTGGTCGCCATACCGACCAGGGCAATGGCCCACATCCAGAAAACTGCGCCAGGCCCACCAAGGGTGATTGCCACGGCAACGCCTGCGATGTTGCCGCCGCCAACCCGACCGCCGACAGACAGGAGCAGAGCTTCGCGGGCGGAGATTGCGTTGGGGTCACCGGACTGGTTCTTTGAAGACAGCACCCGGAACATACGCAGAAAGAAGCGTAACTGGACGAAACCGGTAACGACGGTGAAGAAGATGCCAATGACGACGAGAAACGGGATGAGTGCCCACCCCCAGGTCAGGTCGCCGATAAGGGCGAAGAACGCCTCGACAAGCTGCATGGATCCAACCCTCCTTTATGTTCCGCAAGGCTGACGAAGGGGCAGCCTCGACGGAATTGGCAGGGTAGGCCTCAATTTCCGGTGTTTGCAATAAAAAAGAGAGGGGTTGGAAACCACAGCCTTGGATTGCCGGGCCGGTCTACAAGCTCCGGACAACAAAAAACGCGGCTCGAAGGAACCGCGTTTTTCAGATC
This sequence comes from Roseibium sp. LAB1, assembly GCF_054658235.1. Taxonomy (NCBI): domain Bacteria; kingdom Pseudomonadati; phylum Pseudomonadota; class Alphaproteobacteria; order Hyphomicrobiales; family Stappiaceae; genus Roseibium; species Roseibium sp. LAB1. The sequence continues at coordinate 334,206 of NZ_BAAGIB010000003.1, forward strand.
GGATCGGGAAGCCTGCCTTAAGCGGCCAGAGCGCCCTGTGCCTGATCAACCAGGGCCTTGAAGGCATCCGGCTGGTTGATGGCGAGGTCAGACAGAACCTTGCGGTCGACTTCGATTCCGGCCTTGTTCAGACCGTCGATGAAGCGGCCGTAGGTCATGCCGTGCTGGCGCGTTGCCGCGTTGATGCGCTGGATCCAGAGCGAACGGAAGTTACGCTTCTTGGCCTTGCGGTCGCGATAGGCGTATTGTCCTGCCTTCTCGACGGCCTGCTTGGCAACGCGGATGGTGTTCTTGCGGCGGCCATAATAGCCTTTTGCTGCCTTGATTACTTTTTTGTGGCGAGCGTGGGCGGTAACGCCCCGTTTGACGCGTGACATTTAGGTGATCTCCTTCGGGGCTGGCTTTAAGCGTAGGGCAGGAACTGCTTCACGATCTTTGCATCCTGATCGCTCAGCGTGGTGGTGCCACGGGCGTTGCGGATGAACTTGTTCGTGCGCTTGATCATGCCATGACGCTTGCCGGCCTGCGCGGTCTTCACCTTGCCGGTCGCGGTCACTTTGAAGCGCTTCTTGGCGCCGGACTTCGTCTTCAGCTTGGGCATTTTGCATCCTTTCCTTGGTGCATCCGTTCAGAACGGATACTCTTTTGTTGGTGCATTCAGAGCCGACACGGCATGCCCTTGGTTGTCGAAAACGGTCTGTGCAAGAACACAGAAATCCAGTCCACGACGAGCCGGACGACTCTGGACCGGGCGCTTATATGGGAGCTTTCCCCGGAATGCAACCGGTTTCCGCGCCTTTTTCGCGGTTTCGGCCGTGCTTTGACGGGCTGCCCCGCGACCAAGTCTGAGGCCGCGGAGATGCGTGGCGGGAGGGCAGGCCGGGTCAGGCGGCCAGGTCACACTCCTGCCGGGCGGCCTGCAGACTGGCCGAGACCTTTTCAGGATCGGCGACGGTGCCCTGCACGGCAATGAAGCGGATATGTTCAATGCCGAGGAACGACAACAGGAACTTCAGGTAGGGCTGCACGAAATTGGCTGCGGCAAAAGGCTGGCCATCGAGATAGCCTTCGGCGCCATAGGCGGAGATCACTACCGCTCGCGGGGTTTTTGCAAGGCCCTGAAAGCTGCTGCCGTCAAAGGAAAACGTGTGTCCGACGCGCACGATCTGGTCGATCCAGGCCTTGAGGGCCGCCGGAACCGAGAAATTGTAGATCGGAGCGGCGATCAGCAAAGTATCTGCGTCCTGCAGTTCGCCAATCAGTCGGTCGGACAGCGCGGTTGCGTCCCGCAGCTCCTCGGTCATGGCGGCTGGCTCCGTATAGAAGCCTTCGATGGTTTTCTGACCGATGATCGGAATCGAGCCATCTGCGACGTTGCGCGTGATGACGCGGCAGTCGGGATGTTTGCTGCGGTAGCTGGCCTCGAAATGATCGGCAATGGCGGTGGAGTGCGAGCCGGTCTGGCGGGAGCTGGAATTGATGCGAAGAAGCAGTGTCATGGGGAAATCTCCTGGTTGGGACGATGCCCGCAGGCTATTTCTGCAGATGACGAGGAAAAACACTGTGGTCTGCAGGATATTCGTGCTTATTCTGCATGAATGGATCTGCAAGCCCTCAAAACAATTCTCCTCGTTCGTGACCTCGGCAGCCTGGCGGCCGCAGCGCGCGCGTTGGATGTCGATGCGTCGGGTGTCTCCCGGACGGTTTCCACCATCGAGCGTGAACTCGGACAACGGCTCTTCCAGCGCAGTACACGCAAACTGTCCCTGACGGAGGAGGGCGAAGCCTATTTGCAGCGGGTCGCGCCGCTGGTCGAGGAGATTGAGGCAGCAAACGAGGACATTGCCGCCAGAAGCCGGCAACCTCGGGGTACCTTGCGCATGACGGCGTCGGTCGCCTTTGTGCTGGAGGGGATCGTGCCGCTTCTGCCGACCTTTCAGGAGCGATACCCGGATATCTCGGTTGAACTTTTTCCATCCGACAGCAATCTCGATCTTCTGGCCGAAGGTCTGGACCTTGCTATCCGCCTGGCTGCGGCGCCAAAAGGCGATCTCATTTCAACCAAGCTGCTGCAAACCCAATACCGGGTAGTTGCCTCTCCGGACTATCTGGAAAGGGAAGGGCACCCTGAAGCGCCGGGTGATCTTTCGATGCGAAATTGCCTGTGCTTTGCCCTGCCGGACTTTCGTAACGCCTGGCGGTTCAGGCAGGAGGACGACGCGCCCTTCGATGTCGACGTTTCCGGCAGAACGACAATCGCAAGCGCACTTGCGCTGCGTGAAGCAGCCAGGATTGGGCTTGGTCCGGCATTGTTGGCCGACTGGCTGATTGCGAACGACCTGAAGGACGGCAGGCTGGTCGACCTTTTTCCTGACCACACGTGCGCTCCGGCGAACTTCGAAACCGCCGCGTGGATCCTCTATCCGAGCAGGGCCTATCTGCCGCTCAAGGTGCGGGTGATGATCGATTTCCTGAAAGAGGAACTTGGACGCTCCGGAGCCTAAGCGCTTGCGCTGGGGCAACGCCATTTCCCTACCGCGATTTCATGCTGGCGCAGGAAAAAGCATTGGCGGCCTAAGGGGCTCTGGACAGACGGCCTGAAGGCATTCGCCCGGGCAGACCAATTGTCCACCCAGGCAGGACACCGTGTCAGGCGTTTACGTCGACGACGACGCGGCCTTTTACCTGACCTTTCAGAATATCTGCGCCGAGCGCCGGCAGGTCTTCCAGGGTTGCCGGATGGATCATCGCTTCCAGCTTGTCCATCGGCAGGTCTTTTGCAAGCCGTTCCCAGGCTTTCAGGCGGCCGTCATAAGGCTTCATGACGCTGTCGATGCCCAGCAGGTTGACCCCGCGCAACAGGAACGGAATGACCGTGGCCGGCAGATTGGCCCCGCCCGCGAGGCCAACCGCCGCAACGGAGGCGCCGTATTTCATCTGACCGAGAACGCGTGCGAGCATCGGACCGCCAACGGCATCGACGCAACCCGCCCAGGTCTCGCTTTCCAGCGGACGCTTGACCGTTTCGGCCACATCATCACGCGGCACCACGCGGGCAGCGCCGAGGGACTTCAGATAATCCCAGGTGCTTTCCCGTCCGGTGACGGCGGCCACTTCATAACCAAGATTGGCCAGAATGGCGGTCGCCACAGACCCGACGCCACCGGCTGCGCCGGTGACCAGCACCGGCCCGTTTTCCGGCTTCAATCCGTGTTCCTCAAGCGCCATCACCGCAAGCATGGCCGTGAAACCGGCCGTGCCGATGGCCATGGCGTTGCGGGTGGTCAGGCCTTCCGGCAGCGGCACCAGCCATTCGCCCTTGACCCGCGCCTTCTGGCTATAGCCGCCCCACCAGGCCTCGCCGACGCGCCAACCGGTCAGCACCACCTTGTCGCCAGGCTTGTACCAGTCGTCGGAGCTTTCCTCGACCGTGCCGGCAAAGTCGATACCGGGCACATGCGGATAGTTTCTGACCAGACCGCCGCCCGGACCAAGGCACAGGCCGTCCTTGTAGTTGAGCGTGGAATATTCTACCGCAACTGTAACGTCGGCTTCCGGCAGCCGGCTCACGTCGATGTTCTCTATCGCGGCGTGGGTTTTGCCGTCTTCGTCCTTGTCGACAATCAGTGCCTTGAAGGTCATGAGCTATTCCCTTTGCTTTGCTGTTTCAGGCAGCGGCTTCCGCCGCCGGGCCGGACCAGTCGATCTGACAGATTTCAGCACTTCTGCCGTCAAAATCCCAGACCCTGCCGTAAGCGCGCACGCGACCTTGCGTGGCGGTGGCCACCGTGATGTCCGAGCCCATCCAGTATTCGGTGTTCTTGACGACAATATCCTCATCGGGATTGGCACCGCGCACCGGCTCCACTTCGCCCTTGATCGCCTTGCCGACGATCAGGCGGCGTTTCTTGCCTTCGTTTGTGTAGGAGACCGGAGCGCGTTCGGCGCCCAGAAACTCGCTGACCAGAACCCGGAACAGGCCGGTGGTGCCTTTGGCCTGGCCGGAGAAGATCTTGATCAAGCCGTCATAGGCCGCTTCGCTGGCTCGCTCGTCGATATAGGCGGCAGCCTTCCAGTTGCCACGGGCCATCAGGCCGGGAATCTCCAGAACGAGGCCGACATTGAGGCCGGACAGATCTTCACCCTCGTAGTGGCCTTCATCGATGCGCACACCGGCCCAGGCCTGGCAGTACCCCTCGGTGGGCGGGTGCTGGCCAAGCGATACCACGCAGGGGCAGAAGACGGTGCAATTGCAGTTGAGGATCAGCTCCCCGCGGATGGCCCAGCCGGACATGATTTTCTCCCTATATGGTTATCGGTAATAACGGCAGAACCAGAACCACCAGTCCGGCCAGAATGAGGAAAGCGCCGAGTGGCGCAGTTAGTTTCGCGCCGATGTCGGGAAGTTTTTCCAGCGTCATCAGCACCATGGCGAACCCCATGAAGGCGAGGTTCATGGTGCCGGCAACAAAGGCAAGCAGCATCAATGCCCAGCAGCAGCCGAGGCAGACGGCGCCGAGCCTGAGGCCGAGCCCCAGCCCGCCCCTGGCGCCCGGCTGCCAATGGCTGAAAAAGAAGGTCAGCGGGTTCCGGCAGGAGCTGAGGCAGGCCTGCTTGAGCCGGCTGAACTGATAGGCGCCCGCAAGCAGCAGCAAGGCCGCGTTCAACGAATTGGAAACGGATTTGCCGAACGGATCGAGCAGGGTTTGCCCCGCCAGCCTGACCTGAAGAAAGCCCGCCAGAACCGAAAAGCCGAGCCAGACGGCCAGATATCCGCCCACCAGCGCGGCCAGCGGCAGGCTGCCGGCGGCTGCTGTTTGCGTCAGCTGCGCATAGGTGCGAAAGGCGGGAAAGGCCGTGGGCGCCATCATCGCCAGGGCCATCAGCGCCCACATGGCGACAGCAGCGCCGAAACCGGCATTGGCGGCGGTTGCCGAACACAGCGACAGAAACGCATCCAGCGGCAGGCCCAGTGGTTGCCCGACAGACTGCCAGCCGGCTGTAGTCTGCAGGCTGCCGGCCTGCATGGCGAACAGCACGGCCCAGGCCGCCAGAATGGCAGCGTAAAAGGTCAGCCAGAGCGCTCTGTGGCCAGGCATGAGCCGCGCGACGGTGTCCACCCGATCCTCCCGATTTGATTGTTGCCTAGGCTGAGGGGGAGGCTCACAAAAGTCAAACATTTAATTGTCAGACATTTAAACAATTCGTTGACCGGGCCGGACAGCCTCTTTAGGTTTGCCGGGGTTCAGGCGAAAAAAACGCGGAGGTTCTGTTGGCGATTGAATTCAACACGATTCAAAAAGAGGGCCTTTCGGTCCAGATCGCCAATGCCATCCGCAACGCCATTCTGGAAGGCCGCCTTGCCGGTGAGGAGCGCCTGCCGAGCGAAGCCGATCTGGCGGATCGCTTCGGCGTGTCGCGATCGACCGTGCGTGAGGCGTTGAAACGGCTTGCCGCCCAGAACCTGATCCGCAGCGAGCGCGGTTCGTCCGGCGGCGCTTTCGTCAACCGGATGACCTGGGCCGAGGCGCAGGACAACCTGATGACCACCACACGCCTCTTGATCGGCATGAACGACATTCCGCTGGAAGACGCCATCGAGGCCCGCTTCGCGCTTGAGACCGCGGCGCTGCCGCTGGCGGCGGAAAAACGTACTGAAGAACAACTTACCGAGCTTGGCCGGGAAATTACCCGGCAGAGAGACCGGGACACGAGCGACGAGGACTTCTGCGCCTCGGATGTCGCGTTTCATTCTGCGATAGCAAGGGCAACGGACAACCCGATCCTGATTTTCCAGTTGTCCGCCGCTTTCGAGGCGATGCAGCCGCTGATGAACATGCTGGTCTACCGCCTGCGCGACCGTGAGCGCATTGCCGACCTGCACCAGGCCCTGGCCGATGCGCTGGCAGCGCGAGACAGCGCCGGGGCAGCGCAGCATCTGGACGCCCTTTCTGCCTACACGCGGGAACTTGCGGCGCAAAGGCGTAAGCCGCGCAGCGCATAACGCTCCTCTTTCAGTCTTGTCTGTCCTAATCCGTGCGAAACGTGAAGGCGATCCCTGTCAGGCTTTTTCCTGAAAATCCGGCTTTGTCAGAGGCTTGCGAAATAAGTAACTCTACGGCATTGCTCGATATCATCCTAAAGTCTAATATAGACGAAAGTCGAAGTTCGAATCGTGGCGAAATCGCATCCCGCGTCTGCCGAGACGGTCACCGGATGCGCCATCTTTTGAAAAAGGTCGGCTTTTGTACACTCGGGCAAATGCGGCTGGGTGTGCAGGTCCGAACAGAGCCCGCACTTGCCTCGGCAGGGGGCTCCACCTAACGGAGCAGTGCCATGAAATTCTGGAGCATCGCCGTCGTCGCCATGATCCTCGCAGGCGTCGCCGCCACCAAGGCCACCAACCCAAGCCAGGCCCTGACCGACAGCACCGTCACAACCGGCATCCCGGTCACGACGTTGCACACGCCGGTTACGCCGTAAGGCGACCGACACATTGCAAGCGCAGGCATCCTCGGCCTGCGCGCTCAGACTTGTTTTACGCAAGTTGCTTCGGCTGCCTCCCTGTGCGCAGCCCTTTATCCGGCCTTGAGCGATCTTTGCTCGGCCGTGCTTCGACTCACATGATGGCTTTTTTGATTGCCGCCACTTCTGCCCGATTGGGCATGGTGTGGTTGCGTCAAATTCCATGATTTTCAGAAAGTAGGAAACTGGTGACCCCGACAGGATTCGAACCTGTGACCCTCAGATTAGGAATCTGATGCTCTATCCTGCTGAGCTACGGGGCCTTAATGCGGTCGATTAGCATGATTTGACGCCCGTGGCGACCCCTGGCTGCAACAGACTGTGGGCGCCGGTGGTGATTGTTTTCAGGTGATGCCGAACCGGGCCGTGGGCGTTTCATTGGCGTCCTCATTTTTACCGGCGTTTTGACGCTGTGTCTTGGACTTGCCTTATTCGCTGCTTAGCAGTTTGGATCGTCGTGACCGCTTTCTCAGCTTTGCCCGATGCCATGCATGTTGCCGGGTGACGTGTGCCTTGCGCTGCCTGTTTGCAGGACGCGCTGTGGAAGAGGTTCGCGCGACAAGGTGAAGGGATCGGACGTGCCGCAAGGGCGACAGACAACGGATTGGACGAAGGTCGCGCGGGCGAATGGCCTGCGTTCGGCTGCCGTTCAGTTGGTTGCCGGCTGTGCGGCCCTGCTGGTGACGCAGGCCGTTGCTGCCGACGAGCTCCCGCCGCTCGAACGACAGGAGCCGCTCGCGGTGGCTGATGTTTGTGCTGGAGCGCCGGAAAAAGCCGTTCCCGTGACCTACGACAGCGATGTAGCCCTTTTCGTCTCCGCGTCCGGGGAACGCTTTTTTGTCAGCGATACTCAGCTGCCGATGAAGATCTCAGGGCAGGCGAGTGGACAGGGCGGTGGCCGGAACACGCTGCAGGCCTTTTTCGAAGCCCGGCCGGATCTGAAAGTAACTGCAACAGCGGCAGGGCCGGAAAACCGCTGGGGGCTGACGCCGGGATGGGTTTTCGTTTCGTCTGGTGGCCGTTCCGCGCTTCTGCAGGCGGAGCTCCTGAAGGCAGGTATTGCCATCTTCGCGCCGGACCGGGCGGGAGCTGCCTGCGCGGATGCCCTGAGGGCTGCGGAGACACAAGCCAGCCAGGCCAGGACCGGCCTGTGGGCCGAACGCGCGCCGCGTCTCGTCTATTCCACCGCCGCGCCGGAGTCTTTCAGCAGCGCGTCTGGGCACTATGTTATCGCAAGAGGGCGTATTGTTTCTCTTGGAAAAACACGCAGCACCCGTTATCTGAACTTCGGCAATTACTGGAAAACAGATTTCACGGTCACGCTGAAAGCCTCTGACGAGGACGACGTCAACATGGCCCTCGGGCGGTCCGGCTGGACGCTGGATGCCCTGGAAGGGCAGGTTGTCGAAATACGCGGCTCCGTCCAGGACCGGGACGGGCCGTCTATGGTGCTCCGGCATCCGGAGCAACTGGTGGTACTGAATGACAAAAGGGCAGGACGTGACGGCCAAAGCAGCAACTGATTTCCGTCAGCCGGCATGTTTGCCCGCACGGCGCGGCCTGCGCCGGACCTGGCTGCGCAACCTGGTTGCGGGTGGTTCAGCGCTTCTGGTGGCCTCCTGCCAGCTTCTGGGCGACGGCCCGACCGTCGGCACGGTGACACCCGGCACCTTGCGTCCAAACCTTGCAGCAGACATCGGCGAGCGCGAGCATCCGCGTGTGGTGGCTACTTATGGCGGCGTCTACAAGGATGCCGGAGCGGAGCGGGCTGTTGCCAGCGTCGTCGGCCGGCTGGTGGCAGCATCGGAAGACCCTTCGCAGAGCTACAAGATCACCATTCTGAACTCGCCCGCGATCAATGCCTTCGCGTTGCCGGGCGGCTATCTTTATGTCACCCGCGGCCTGCTGGCCCTTGCCAACGACACCTCGGAAGTTGCCGCGGTTCTTGCCCATGAAATGGCGCATGTGACGGCCAATCACGCGATCAAGCGTCAGCAGCGCGCAGAAGCCAAGCAGCTTGCCAACAAGATCCTGACTGACGTCGTGCAGGACAGCGAAGAAGCCCGAAAGGCGATTATCTCGTCGCAGCTTTCCTTTGCCCGCTTCAGCCAGGTGCAGGAGCTGGAGGCTGACGATATCGGGGTGAAGACACTCGCAAGAGCCGGGTTCGACCCTTACGCGGCCGCACGGTTCCTGCGCTCGATGGCAGCTTTCGCAAGTTACCAGTCCGCCGACAAGTCGGGCTCCACGGCGCCGGACTTCCTGTCGTCACACCCTTCGACACCGGAACGGCTGCAGATCGCCATCCGCGCGGCGCGGCAGATCGGTGCCCCGGGTATCGGCGAGCGTGACCGGGCGCGCTACCTCGGCCAGATCGATGGCATGCTCTTCGGTGACGATCCGCTTGAAGGTTTCGTCCGGGGCCGATCGTTCCTGCACAAGGCACTCGGCATCAGCTACACCGTGCCGTCTGGCTACATCCTGGAAAACACGCCCGAAGCGGTTCTGGCAAGCAATGGCGACGGCACGGCAATCCGTTTCGACGGCGCCGACGTCAGCGGCTACTCAGGTCTGCGCGACTACATGAATTCCGGCTGGATCAACGGACTGCTGCCGGAAAGCGTGCGCGAGACGACCATCAACGGCCTGCCGGCGGTCACCGGGGCGGCCATCACCCAGGGCTGGTCCTTCCGCATCGCCGTGGTCCGGATCGGCAAAACAGGGTATCGCTTCATCTTCGCCAGCCGGTCGCCCAACGATACGTTCGACCGGGATTTCCACCAGACCGTGGAAAGCTTCCAGCAGCTGTCGCCGACCGAACGCGCCCGCCTGCGCTCGCTCCGGATCAAGGTCGTCACCTCCAAGCCGGGCGATACGCCGCGCAAACTGGCGATCGGCATGAGCGGTGTCGAACCGTCGCGGCGGCTGGAATTCTTCTCCATCCTGAACGACCTGAACGCGGATAAGGCTATCCCGACAGGTACCGCCATCAAGCTGATCGTCGACTGACGCTTGCCGTTGCCGCAAGACACGCTTCAGCGCGTTCGGCGGCTGCGGGGTGCCGCTCAAAAAAAGGCGGGCTGGAAGGCCCGCCTGTCAGAGTTACTTGGAGGAGACATAAGTCAGGCGCTGTAGGCGGCCCGGTCGGGCTGTGCCGCCAGCAGGGCGGACTTCAGCTTTTCCATGGCCCGGCTTTCGATCTGCCGCACGCGTTCCTTGGAAATACCGAGCTTCACCCCGAGCGATTCCAGCGTGGCACCTTCTTCCGACAGACGTCTTTCGCGCACGATCTTCAATTCGCGCTCGCTGAGAACCTCCAGCGCGGAGGAGAGCCAGCGCCGGCGGCGTTCCGCATCGATGTTGACGGTCACGATCTCGTCCGGCAGCGGAGCGTCTGACACAAGGAAGTCCTGACGGTCGGCGCTCGAGCCTTCACTGTCGGTCATCGGAGCGTTCAGCGAAGTGTCCGGTCCGGACAGACGCGCATTCATCAGCGCGACGTCCGACTGCTTGACGCCAATGGCATCGGCAATCTTCTGATGAAGTTCGCTGTCCGTCAGTGGTGTCTGGTTGCCGGAGAGCTTGGCGCGCAGGCGCCGCAGGTTGAAGAACAGGGCTTTCTGGGAGGAGGAGGTGCCGCCCCGCACGATCGACCAGTTGCGCAGGATGTAGTCCTGGATCGAAGCGCGGATCCACCAGGTGGCGTAGGTGGAAAAGCGCACTTCCCGTTCCGGTTCGAACCTGGCGGCTGCTTCCAGCAGGCCGACATGGCCTTCCTGGATCAGGTCGCCGAGCGACAGACCGAAATTGCGGAAGCGGGAGGCAACGGCAATTACCAGGCGCATGTGAGACAGCGACAATTTCTCAAGCGCTTTCTCATCCCGGTCGTGTCGCCAGCGTATCGCCAGCTCCAGTTCCTCTTCGCGCGTGAGGTAGGGCGCCTTCATTGCGGCCCTGACCAGTTGACGTTTTTCGCTCTGGGACATGATCGACGCTCCGATATGTTATCGGGGGAAATACGTACCGACCCGTAGGTTAGATCACTTATCGCTGCCGTTGGGGCAGATTTTGTGCACTTTCGCGTGAACAGGGCGCGAGCTGGGTGGCGGAAAAACGAAAAAGGGCCCGGATTTCTCCAGGCCCTCGTCGATTTTCTTGGTCGGAAAGTCCGCCTGAGTTAGGCGGCTTCTTCCTTGTCCTCGTCGTCTTCCGCTGCTGCTTCTTCAGCGGCTTTGATGCGGCTCGGAGATTTTGCCAGGTTCTGTTCGATCTGCTTGACCGCTTCGGTTTCGGAACATCTGTTCACTGCCGCGATTTCGCGGGCCATACGATCGAGCGCAGCTTCGTAGAGCTGGCGTTCGGAGTAGGACTGTTCCGGCTGGTTTTCGGAGCGGAAAAGGTCGCGAACCACTTCAGAGATCGCGATCAGGTCGCCGGAATTGATCTTGGCTTCATATTCCTGAGCGCGGCGGCTCCACATCGTCCGCTTCACGCGCGGGCGGCCACGAACGGTCTCGAGTGCCTTCTTGACGGCCGCGGGGTCGCCAAGCTTGCGCATGCCGACGGAGGCAATCTTTGCCACCGGGACACGAAGGGTCATCTTGTCCTGTTCAAAAACGATCACGAGCAACTCCAAAGAGTGACCTGCAACGTTCTGCTCTTCAATGGCGGTAATCTGGCCGACGCCGTGCGCCGGATAAACAATGTACTCGCCCGTCTTGAAACCTTGGCGCTGCGCGGTCTTTTTGGTGTTCGTTGCCATACTCGTATTCTCTCCTGCGCAGTTGGCGGTCCGGGTTCGGACCGATGACGGACCGCGGTGCGGTCCCCTGTTCTTGTGCGACACGAACCCCGCAGAGCGATCCGTAATGGAACGCCTGTTGATATGCGGCGTGTCAGGGCTGGTCAGTCGACGTTTTCCACTCTAGAACCTTGATCAGTCATATGAGCTGCCGGGAGCTTGAGCTGTCCGGTGGTTGAAACCCGGGACAGTTTTCAAAGACTCCGTTTTGGGGGTTGTTCTCGTGGTTGGCGACTATCTTCCTTGTGTACCACACTTTTGTGGAAAATTAAAGTACTGAGCTTTGATGGTGCCAAAACACCACAATGGCCCCGCCCGATCGCCCCGGGCAGGTGCCTGAAAATGATGGAAGAATCGCTGTTTTAGACAGCTCTCGTTTGTCTTGCGGCAGTCTGCCGCATAAGCAGTTTGCGCGAATCAGGACGCAGGATTCGGCGAAAAATACTTTTCGAACTTGTTTTCCTTGCCGTCAAACTCTTCAGCGTCCGGCAACGGTTCTTTTTTCTCCGTGATGTTCGGCCACTTCTCAGAGTATTCGGCATTCACCTCGATCCATTTTTCGAGGCCGGGCTCCGTGTCAGGCAAAATCGCCTCCGCCGGACATTCCGGCTCGCAGACACCACAGTCGATACATTCGTCCGGATTGATGACGAGGAAATTCTCGCCCTCGTAGAAACAGTCCACCGGGCAGACTTCAACACAGTCGGTGTATTTGCATTTGATGCAATTGTCCGTGACGACGTAGGTCATCGCTATCCTCATTCGGCGCCGGGCGGCCTGCAGCCGATTTGCGCAAGGCCCTGGCGGTCAGTTTCGTGCCGCACTCGCAAAGAAGGCGCACGTATAACGTCTGGTGCAGATGTTGGGTATCGTTTTTGTCAAACGGGCGCAAGCGCTCTGGATGACGCAGTCAGGGCCTGAAAGAGAAAGTTTTTCCGTTTTCCGGTCTTTGACAGGAAACAGGGTCAGTCGCCGCCACGAAACGCGTCGATTTTACGCCGCTCGCGCTTGGTCGGGCGACCGGCGCCGGCTTCGCGCTGTGCAGGCGCGGGCGGTGGCGGAGCATCTTTTGGCGGGGGAGGCGGCGACAGGTCCTCGTACAGCTTGCGGGCCTCTTCATAGGGGCCGCGCCTGGAGCCGAGGGCAAGGATCTTCAAAACGAGGATCCGGCGTTCCAGCCCGATCGTCAGAACGTCGCCGGTTCGCACCGTCTTGCTGGCAGAGGTGATCTTGTCCTTGTTCACCCGGACATGGCCGGATGTCGCCAGCTTCTGGGCAAGGGATCGGGATTTGGTGACCCTGGCGTACCAGAGCCACTTGTCGATGCGCAGGCTGCCACCGGCAGCATGGTCGTCAGGCGCAGGAATTACTTTTTGTCCTTGCTGTCCATATTCGCCTTCAAGGCCATCAGGGCTGCGAAGGGCGAGTTCGGATCGATCGGCTTGTCCCTTGGAGCCTTGTCACGGCGATTGCCGCCGTCAAAGCCCTTCTGACCGCCATGGCCACCACGGCCGCGGCCTTCGCCTTTCGGTCCGCCCTTGCCGTGACGCTTGTCACCATGGCCGCCTTTCGGGCCCTGACCCTGACCTTGGCCTTGGCCTTGGCCCCGGCGGTTGTCGCCGCCGCGGCGCTGGTCCTGACGGCCGCGCGGACGGCGATCGTGCCGGCCCGGGCGCCAAACCTCGATGGTGACGGTTTCCAGTTCCGCGTCACGTTCGGCCGCATCGCCGTCTGCCGGTGCCGCTTCCACCGCTGCGGCCTCTGCAGGCGCTTCATCGGTGGTGCTTTCCGCGGTTGCGGCTTCGGTGGTCTCTGCGTCGCCGGCAGAAGCTGCTTCCGGTTCGGTTGCAGGCACGGCTTCGGCGGCAGCAGGTTCTGACGCTACAGGTTCGGATATCGCTGCCTCGGTGCTTTCAGCGACGGCGGTTTCGGCAGTTGCCTCGGCAGCCGGTGCTTCTTCAGCAGATGCCACGGCTGGTTCGGCAGGAGTGTCCACTTCAGCAGCTTCAGCCGCAGATGCCGCGGGAGGAGCCTCAGCGGCAGCTTCCGTTGCCGGCTTGGCCGCTGCGGGACGCTGTATTTCCCTGGTCTCGGACCGGTAGCCGAGCGATTTCAGTACGGCGGAGAAATCCTCACCGGCGCATCCGAGCAGCGAGGTCATGGCAACGGTGACGGTGAAACCGCCTCCGGTTGCGACCGCGCCTTCCGGCGGGCTGACTTCGGCGTCAAGCGGCTTCCATGCGATCAGCGGGCGGATCAGGTCGGCCAGGCGCTCGAGAATGTCGACACGAACGGCACGCGGTCCGCACACGCGGAAACCGACAACCTTGTAAAGCGCCTTGTCGATGGATTCGTCCACCGGGATGGACGTGCGGCCGGATGCGGACAGCTGCGGCAGCTCGGCCATGCCATTCATGTCCAGCGAACCGTGTTTCAGCGCCCAGAGCTGCGCAAGAAGCTGGCTCGGAGCCGGCTTCAGCAGCGCGGGCACGAATATGGTGTAAGCGCCGAAGCGGATGCCGTGCTTGCGCAGGCTTGCGCGCATGTCCTGGTCGAGCTGGCGGATTTCGTCGGCGGCTTCCTGGCGTTCCAGAATGCCGAGGCCTTCGACGATGCGGAACGCGATGCCGCGGGCAAGACCTTCCAGGCCTTCGCCGGCCTTCAGGTCCACAAGCGGTTTCAGAAGCGTGTCAATCTGTGCCTTGACCCACAGGTCCAGCCGCGTCTGCACATTGTCGCGCGCCGGTCCGGTCAGATGTTCATCCGCCAGCAGCAGCGCGACCGGTGTCAGAACCTCTTCTCCGGCAACAAGCTTTGCCACCGGTTCCCCGCGCCAGCGGATCACGGCTTCGGACGTCAGCACGAAATCGGAATTCTCGGACTTGCCGAGCTTGTCCGCGCGAGACTCGATTTCGGTGGTCAGGGCTTTTTGCGCGGCGGCACGCACGGTCTTGCCGTCCGGTCCTTCGGCTGCCGCGTCAGGGGCAAACCGGAAGCCAAGCAGATTCCCGATGTGCTGACCTTCCACGAGCACATCGCCGCTCGATGTAATTTCCGCTTCCAGCATTGCGTTCTCTCTCAAACGTCGCATCAATACACTTGTGCGCCGATCCACGAACCGCTGTGTCAGCCGTTCGTGAAGGGCGTCAGATAGTTTGTCTTCTATGTCGCGTGTCTCGCCCTGCCAGTGGGCTGGATCGGCCAGCCAGTCGGGACGGTTGGCGACATAGGTCCATGTCCGGATATGTGCAATCCGGTTTGCGAGAGTGTCGATATCACCATCTGTGCGGTCTGCGAAGGCCAATTGACGCGAGAACCAGTCATCGGCAATCGCATTGTCCTGCATCAGGTGGGTGTAAATGGTGTTCAGCAACTCTGCGTGGTTCGCCGGAGCGATCTTACGATAGTCGGGGACTTGACACACGTCCCATAGCAATTCGACCGCTTTTTCGCCCTTTGCCATGCCGGATATTGCGGGATCGCGCAACAAATGTTCAAGAGCGGTGATGTCGTCGCCGATGGGTGCCCTTGCGAGACCCTCTTCGCGCGGGACCATGTCGAGGCTTGAGCGCAAAGCGTTTGCCGACGAAAAATCCAGCGCACTGTTGCGCCATTGCAGCACTTTCAGGCTGTCGAAGTGGTGACTTTCGATCTGTTCGATCAGATCGTCGTCCAGCGGATCGACCCGTCCGGTCACGCCAAAGGTGCCGTCCTTGGTGTGCCGGCCCGCGCGTCCGGCGATCTGGCCCATCTCCGAAGCGGTCAGCTGGCGGTACTGGTAACCGTCATATTTGCGGTTGCCGGCGAAGGCGATGTGGTGGACATCAAGGTTCAGACCCATGCCGATGGCATCGGTCGCCACAAGGTGATCGACATCGCCGTTCTGGAACAGTTCCACCTGGGCATTGCGCGTGCGGGGGCTGAGCGACCCCAGCACAACGGCCGCGCCGCCGCGCTGGCGGCGGATGAGTTCGGCAATGGAATAGACTTCATCGGCCGAAAAGGCGACCACGGCCGAACGGGCCGGCAGGCGCGAGACCTTCTTGGAGCCGGCATATTCCAGCACCGACATGCGTGGCCGCGTGACCACGTTGATGCCCGGCAGAAGTTTTTCCAGCAGCGGACGTGCCGTCGCCGCGCCCAGCAGGAGCGTTTCGGACTGGCCGCGCACGTTCAGGATGCGGTCGGTAAAGACATGGCCCCGGTCAAGGTTCCCGGCAAGCTGCACTTCGTCGATGGCAACGAAGTCCGTCTTCAGGTCCAGTGGCATGGCTTCAACCGTCGACACCCAGAAGCGCGGGTTCTTCGGAACGATCTTCTCCTCGCCTGTCACCAGCGCCACGGCGTCGGAGCCGGCGCGGTCGGCAACACGGTTGTAGACTTCGCGCGCGAGCAGGCGCAGCGGCAGTCCGATCAGGCCGGAAGGCTGGGCCAGCATGCGCTCGATGGCGAGGTGGGTCTTGCCGGTGTTGGTCGGTCCGAGCACGGCCGTCACTGTGCGGGACCGGGCAGACGGCGGCAGCGGCAGGGTCTGGGGACGGGGCATGGGGAGGCTTGTGATCGGCTTTCTTCGGACTGGCGCAAAGGGACAGCGCCTATATCTGGTGCCGCGTGTCTAGCACAGCCGGGGTTGCCATGTCGTTATTCTTTTGGCCAGCCGGTCAGGTTTTTGCCGGTTGAAATTAGTTGTGGAGAACGACTCTGGAACAAACCGAAACCGAATCGGCGACTCCGGACGATTCAGGATTTGTTCCCTACGACATGTGGTTCGCAATGTGAGTGGAGCCACGAAATCCTGAATCTGGTCAAGAGGTTGAATCGTTTTGGTCGGTTGTAGCCGATTTGCGTCGAATCCCTGTCAACGGTTAATTTAAAGAAAACATCAGTCCGTGTTTTCGGGCCTGTGGCGTTTACCCGGGCACACAGGGTGAACGAATCCCGGACGAATCGCTGATTCAAACAGGTTGCGGATTTGTTCTCACAAGATCTAGTGGGTTGCGGGTTGATCGCTGTCTAGCCGGACAGGGTGTCCGGCGAACGATCCGGGGCGGTCGACAGGAATATGTCCCGAAATGGTTCGCGGCCGCCGCGAGTGATTTTGCCTGTTACAGGGCCTGTGTTGGTCCTCGAATTGCTGCGCTGCACCTTTTTCGAAAAGTCCGGGTGGTGCTGGGGTTCAAACGAATTAGCGTTCGTTTTCCAACGGTTACGGGTGCAGACGCAAAAATATTTTCCAAGTTAAAAAAAGGACATAGCTTCTGCCCCTTTTCAAGCGCGTCCGACCAAAGTAGAAATCTTGCGGAAACAGGCTTTTCGTTTTGCGTAAAATTAGGGGGAGAAGGCGTTTGGCGATAACAAAAATTCTCGTTGCTAACCGATCTGAAATCGCGATCCGGGTGTTCCGTGCCGCCAACGAGCTGGGCATGAAGACCGTCGCGATCTATGCCGAGCAGGACAAACTGGCATTGCACCGGTTCAAGTCCGATGAGGCGTATCAGGTCGGCAAGGGGCTCGGGCCGATCGAGGCATACCTCTCAATCGACGAGATTATCCGGGTTGCCAAACTCTCCGGCGCAGATGCCATCCACCCGGGCTACGGCCTTTTGTCGGAAAGCCCCGAATTCGTGGATGCCTGCGAAGAGGCGGGCATCACCTTCATCGGGCCGAAGTCCGAAACCATGCGCCGCCTCGGTAACAAGGTCGCCGCCCGCAATCTGGCCATCGAGGCCGGTGTGCCGGTGATGCCGGCAACGGATCCGCTGCCGGACGACATGGATGAAATCAAGCGCCTGGCGGCCGGGATCGGCTATCCGGTGATGCTGAAAGCCTCCTGGGGTGGCGGTGGCCGCGGCATGCGTGTCATTCCGGATGAGGCGACCCTGGCCAAGGAAGTTCTGGCGGCCAAGCGCGAAGCCATGGCGGCTTTCGGCAAGGACGAGATCTACCTTGAGAAGCTTGTCCAGCGTGCGCGCCACGTGGAAGTGCAGATCCTGGGAGACGGCGAGAGCGTCGTTCATCTGTTCGAGCGTGACTGTTCCATCCAGCGCCGCCACCAGAAAGTGGTCGAGCGGGCTCCTGCTCCCTATCTGTCGGCCGAAAAGCGGGCGGAGCTTTGCGAATACGGTCTGAAGATCGGCCGGGCGGTGAACTACCGCGGTGCCGGCACGGTCGAATTCCTGATGGATGCCGACACCGGCGCGATCTACTTCATTGAAGTGAATCCGCGCGTTCAGGTGGAGCACACGGTGACGGAAGAGGTCACCGGCATCGACATCGTTCAGGCGCAGATCAAGATCTGCGAAGGCGAGAAGATCGGCACACCGGAAAGCGGTGTTCCGTCGCAGGACAAGATCTTTCTCAATGGCCATGCCCTGCAGTGCCGTATCACGACCGAAGACCCGGAGCAGAACTTCATTCCGGATTACGGCCGCATCACCGCCTATCGCGGGGCGACCGGCTTCGGCATCCGCCTGGACGGCGGTACGGCGTATTCCGGTGCGGTGATCACCCGCTTCTACGATCCGCTGCTGGAAAAGGTCACGGCCTGGGCGCCGACGGCGGAAGACGCCCGCAAGCGTATGGACCGCGCCTTGCGTGAATTCCGTATCCGCGGCGTTGCCACCAACCTCGTGTTCCTGGAAAACATCATCAGCCACGCCGATTTCAGGGCAAACAACTATACGACCCGTTTCATCGACGAAACGCCGGCCCTGTTCGAGCAGACCAAGCGTCTGGACCGGGCGACCAAGCTCCTGACCTATATCGCCGACGTGTCGGTGAACGGCCATCCGGAAACCAAAAGCCGCGCGCGTCCGCCGAAGGACGTCGCCGCGCCCGTCATACCCAATTTCGGAGATGTCAAGCCGGCCGGCACGCGCCAGCTACTTGACGAGCTGGGCCCGAAGGGCTTTGCGGACTGGATGAAAGACCAGTCCCGGACACTGGTGACCGACACGACCATGCGCGACGCGCACCAGTCGCTGCTGGCAACCCGCATGCGCACCAACGATATCGTCAACATCGCGGACGCCTATGCCGCCGGCCTGCCGAGCCTGTTCTCGCTGGAATGCTGGGGTGGCGCGACATTCGACGTTGCCATGCGCTTTCTGACGGAAAGCCCTTGGGAGCGCCTGCACAAGATCCGCGAAAAGGCGCCGAACATCCTGTTGCAGATGCTGCTGCGCGGCTCCAACGGTGTCGGCTACACCAACTACCCGGACAATGTGGTCAAGTATTTCGTCGCGGAAGCGGCGGAAAACGGTATCGACCTCTTCCGCGTGTTCGACTGCCTCAACTGGGTGGAAAACATGCGCGTTTCCATGGACGCGGTCCAGGAAGCAGGCAAGCTGTGTGAAGGCGTGCTGTGTTACACCGGCGACATGCTGGACAGCGCCCGGCCGAAATACGACCTGAAGTATTACGTCGGCCTTGCCAAGGAACTGGAAGCGGCCGGGGCGCATATCCTGGGTCTGAAGGACATGGCCGGCCTCTTGAAACCGGAAGCTGCCAAGGTTCTTGTCAGGACGCTGAAACAGGAAGTCGGCCTGCCGATCCATTTCCATACCCACGACACCTCCGGCATCGCCGCCGCCACAGTTCTGGCCGCGGTGGAAGCGGGGGCGGATGCCGTGGATGCGGCCATGGACGCGCTCTCCGGCCTCACGTCCCAGCCGTGCCTCGGTTCCATCGTCGAAGCCCTGCGCAGTTCGGACCGCGACACTGGTCTCGATGCGAAGACCATCCGTCAGATCTCTTTCTACTGGGAGGCGGTGCGCACTCAGTACCGGGCTTTCGAAAGCGACCTGCGCTTCGGCGCATCGGAAGTCTACCTTCACGAAATGCCGGGCGGTCAGTTCACAAACCTCAAGGAACAGGCCCGTTCACTCGGTCTGGAAACCCGCTGGCACGAAGTGGCGCAGGCCTATGCCGACGTCAACATGATGTTCGGCGATATCGTCAAGGTGACCCCGTCCTCCAAGGTCGTCGGCGACATGGCGCTGATGATGGTCAGCCAGGGGCTGAGCGTGGAAGAGGTCGAGGATCCGGCAAAGGACGTGGCATTCCCGGACAGTGTCGTCAAGATGCTGCACGGCGATCTCGGCCAGTCCCCCGGTGGTTGGCCGGAAGCGCTTCAGAAAAAGGTGCTGAAGGGCGAAACCCCGATCACCGTGCGCCCGGGATCACTGCTGAAGGAGGCCGATCTCGACGCCGAACGCAAGGCCGTTTCCGAAAAGACCGGCCACGACATCAGCGACACCGAGCTTGCCTCCTATCTGATGTATCCGAAGGTGTTCACCGATTTCGACAAGGCCCAGCAGCAATACGGCCCAACCTCCGTTCTGCCGACGCCGGTCTATTTCTACGGACTGGAGCCGGGGGATGAGATCTCCGTCGATCTTGAAGCCGGCAAGACGCTGGTGATCCGCTGTCAGGCGATTGGTGAAACCGACGAGAAGGGCGAGAAGAAGGTCTTCTTCGAGCTCAACGGCCAGCCGCGCATCATCAAGGTGCCGGACCGTGCCCACGGTGCAACCGGTGCTGCCACGATGCGCAAGGCCGAGGACGGCAATGCAGCGCATGTCGGCGCACCGATGCCGGGTGTGATCTCCACGGTGGCGATCGCCGCCGGTCAGGATGTCACCGCCGGTGACGTGCTGGTCTCGATCGAAGCCATGAAGATGGAAACCGCGCTCCACGCCGAGCGTGACGGCAAGGTCAAGGAAGTTCTGGTCTCACCGGGCTCCCAGATCGATGCCAAGGATCTTCTGGTGGTTTTCGAAAGTTAGGACGCAGGCCTCAGCGACGACAACCAAAGGCCGCCCGGGACCGTTTCCGGGCGGCTTTTTTTGTTTCCTTATCGCCCGTCATTCCGGGCTGCCGCTTTCTCGGGGATGCCAACGGGGAAAGAAATCTCTGTTTGGATCCGATGTCCTCGTTTCCGGATTGTCAGGGCGAGAGCCGCTTTGATAGCCCTATCTTCTCCAGTTCGACGTTCAGGATCGGATCGAACGTGACCTGTCGCCACTCTTCCCGGTAACCCAGATGCCTGTAGAGGCTGAAGGCGCGCGTATTGAGTGCGGCGACCTGGATGTTGGCCGTCTTGTACTTGCGGCCGAGGATCTCCGTTTCAAGCGCCCGAACGAGCGCAGAGCCTATTCCTCGTCCCTCAAAAGCGGGGGAAACCCATATGTCGGAGATGGTGTCGTCTGCGTGTTCACAGGCGCCGATGCCGACAGGTGCGCCATCGATTGTTGCGACGATTACTGCGGGGCCAAGTGTTTTCAGGAAAGGAAGGAAGGGATTGTCACTGACGATCTTCTGGCGAACATCCTTCTGGACAATCGGGGCGATGCCGCGCAGCCAGGCCTCCAGGCCAATGCGAGCCAGAGGCTCCGTTTCTGCCGGCCGTGCAACGCGGATGAGAACGTCTGGACGTTCCATGTTTTGCCTCACACGCGGTCCCGCGCCATCTCCAGCAGTTTGCGGACGGTGTTGAGGTTGCGCGCGGTGCCGGGTTTCAGGGCCGGGAACTTCAGTTTGGAGGGACCAGATCCGTCAGGGTACCGGACGACGATTTCACGCCCCAGGACGACGGCCTCTTCGCCATCGGGTGCTACCATTGCCTCAAGGGCATCGGACGGGGCTTCTTCCGGCAGGAAGGTCACCAGCACGCGGTTTGGCGGAGCGTCCGGAAACGGCATTTGTGCGCAAAGAGTTTCGAGCTCCGGGATGGTCCGAAGTATGACGCCCGGCGTCTTGCCGAAATAAGCCGTGAGAGATTCGGTGAGCCGGTTCAGAACGTCCTTAGCTTCCTGGTCCGTCGTGAAGACAAGATTTCCGCTCTGAATATAGGTGGCAACAGCTTCGAGGCCGATGTCCTCGGCCATGGACCGAAGATCCGCCATCGGCAGCTTGCCGGTTCCGCCGACATTCACGGCCCGCAACAGGGCGACAAAGACAGTCATCGGTAGTTTCCATACGAATGCAGGTGAAATTCGAATATGAGAAGCAGAGGTCTGTTGTCGGCGGCGGGGGGCTTCTGCCGTGCAGGCGAGGCGAGCTATTCCGCAGCCTTCATCATGTCATGGCAAACCGGGGCCGCCGCCGTGCCGATCCACAGATCCAGAAAACGGTCGAGCCATTTCCTGACTGCAGGATCGTAGACGAACCGGCCGGCGAAATGGTCACGGCGTTGCTGAGCGCCGGGCAGCTCCATGCGGGGTGCGCCCTTTGTCGTCCAGCGAACCATCATCTGGTGGGTCAATTCCGGGTGAAACTGAATGCCGTACGCACATGAACCGACGCGGATCGCCTGGTTGGGGTAGGTCGGTCCGGACGCCAGCAGATCGGCACCACGGGGCAGGTCAAAGCCTTCCCGATGCCACTGATAGACCTTCTTCGGCCAGTCCATCAGAGATTTGCCGGCTTTGGTCGGCTGCAGTGGATAATAACCGATCTCAACCAGGCTCTCATGGTGGCCCGTGACCGTGCCGCCCAGATGCTTGACCATCATCTGCGCGCCAAGGCAAATGCCGAGAAAGGGTTTGCCTTCGGCAAGCGGCACGCCGATCCAGTCGATTTCCTTGTGAAGGAAGGCATCCGGGTCGTTGGCACTCATGGGGCCGCCGAAAATAACGGCGCCGGCATGATTGTCCATCGTGTCGGGAAGAAGGTCGCCGAACCGGGGCTTGCGGATGTCGAGCGCGAAACCGCGCTTCACAAGCTCAAGGCCCACCCGTCCGGGCGAGGAATGCTCCTGATGCAGGACGATCAGGACTTTCGGTCGGTTCTTAACGGGATCGGACTGAAAAAGCATGGACTTAATATGAGGGAGGTCGGCACGAAAATCGAGTCCCGTTGCCGCTTCATCCTGCATAAATACGCGTCCCGGCTGGTTATCCCGTGGGCGTTTAGTCCAATTCGTCGGTCTCGGGGGCTGTCTGGGCCACCTTGTGACGCAGGGTCATACGATCGCGGGTGGAGACACCCAGAAGTTCGGCAACCCGCCAGATGGTGTTGTCCTCGAACTCGTGAACGTGGCCGTCGGCGTAGACGATTTCCCACATCATCTCGACAATCGCGAGGCGTTCTTCCTCGTCGGTGGTGCGCTTGAGCACCGAGGTGAAGCCGTAAAGATCAACCGCTTCCTCGTCGCGCTGTTTGGCGGCAGCGATCAGCTCGGTCGTTTCCTTGTCCGAAAGATCATAATGCTTGCGCAGGATTTCGCGCAGTTTCGAGCTTTCACTTTCCTCGATCACGCCGTCGATATCGATCAGGTGAAAGAGCAGGGCTGCCGCGGCCAGGCGCTTGTCATCTTCGGCGAAGGTCTTTTCTCCGCTGTCACCAAAGGTCAGCTCCCGGACAAAACTTTTCAGCGCATTCAGCATGTCAGTCGTTCCTGTTGCCTGGCCCCCCAAACAGGCCGGCTTTTATTGCTATACCATTCCCTCTTTAGCATCAAAGAGTTGATGTCGGCTTTAAGACTTTGAGATGGGAACCAAATCCGGCATTTCTAAGTCAACTTTTTGGAACCGTTCTAAACTATTGATTTTTTTGGAATTATAACTTGACTTTTACCCTCATGAAATGGTTTCACCTCTCGTTGCAGGGCGTGTTACGCGCCACAAAATCATTCAGTTTTCGCCCAGGGCCGGTCCATGCGCACCGCGGGCGGCACAGTTTACGGGATGGATCGATGAATACTTTCAAGCTTGGCCTTCTGGCCGCTTCTGCCCTTTTCGTTACACCGGCCCTGGCTGCAGCGCCTTCCGATGTTCTGTCGACCTACGGCGACATCGCCCAGGCGAAGTATGCGGACTCGCTCACAACGGCCAAGACGCTCAAGACCGCCATCGACAAGCTGGTGGCTGAACCGACCGAAGCAAACCTGGAAGCTGCGCGCACCGCCTGGAAGGAAGCGCGTGACCCTTACCAGCAGACCGAGGCCTACCGCTTTGGCAACGCCATTGTCGACGACTGGGAAGGCAAGGTGAACGCCTGGCCGCTCGATGAGGGCCTGATCGACTATGTCGACGCGTCCTATGGCGATGAATCGGAAGAAAACGACCTCTACGTTGCCAACGTGATCGCAAATCCATCGCTCAAGGTTGGCGGTGAAACCATCGACGCCACCGAAATCACGCCGGATCTTCTTGCAGACAAGCTGCAGGAAGCGGGCGAAGTGGAAACGAACGTCGCAACCGGCTATCACGCCATCGAGTTTCTGCTGTGGGGTCAGGATCTCAACGGCACGGATGCCGGTGCCGGCAACCGTCCTGCAACCGACTTCGATCCGGCCAATTGCACCGGCGGCAATTGTGACCGCCGCATTCAGTATCTGCAGGCCGCAACCGATCTTCTGATTTCCGATCTTGAGGAAATGGCCGCCGCATGGGCTCCGGACGGCGCTGCGCGTGAGGAACTTGCCAGCAAGGGCGAGGCCGGTGGTCTCGCCACGATCCTGACCGGCATGGGCTCTCTTTCCTACGGTGAACTGGCCGGCGAACGCATCAAGCTTGGCCTGATGCTGCATGATCCGGAAGAAGAACATGACTGCTTCTCCGACAACACCCACATGTCGCACTACAACGACGTGGTCGGTATCCGGAACGTCTATTTCGGCTCCTACAAGAGCCCGGTCGGCAATGATGTGTCCGGGGCTTCCCTGGCCGACCTGGTGGCGGAAAAGGATCCGGCGCTGGCAGAGGAAATGAAGGCGAAACTCGACGCCACCCTTGCGGCTTTCGAAGCCATGAAGGCACGGGCCGAATCCGGTGAAGCCTACGACCAGATGATCGGTGAAGGCAACGATGAAGGCAACGCCATCGTGCAGGCTGCCGTCGATGCGCTGGTCGACCAGACGGCCTCCATCGAGCGCGTCGTCAAGGTGCTCGAACTCGACGATATCGCGTTCGAAGGCTCCGACAGCCTGGACAATCCGGGCTCCGTTTTCGAATAATCGAACAGACCGTCAGGCGGCATTGGCCGCCTGACGGCTTTTCCGCGAATTGGGGCTCGCGGTTCACAGTCAGGATGCGAATATGAGACTGGTCCCCAGACCGGGCACCGTGACAGGTGTCTTTTTGTGTTTCTGCCTTGGAGCGGGCACCGCTCTTGCAGGCGGTGCGCTGTCCCATCGGGATGATTTATCGGCGAAAGACCGGCTCAAGGCCGCAAGGGTTCTGCAGCCGCCGGCCGATTTCGAAGCCGCCGAAGCCTTCGAACTCATGCAGGGCGGGGCCGGGACCTCCCGAAAGCGGATCAACAGGGACGCCTATTCCCACTCCAACGCTAATCTGACCTTCGAGGAACAGGCCACTTTCAAGGTGGGTAACGGCCTTTTCAAGAAGCTCTGGGCGTCGTCTCCCTCATCGACACAGGCGTCCGACGGTCTCGGGCCGCTCTATAACGCGCGCTCCTGCCAGGGTTGCCACTTGAAGGATGGTCGGGGCCGGCCACCGCGTCCCGGCGAAGACGCCGTTTCCATGTTCCTGCGTCTGTCCATACCACCGCAGACCGATGCGCAGCGCCAGGCGCTTGCCGCCAGGGACATCATGCTGGTGCCGGAACCGACCTATGGCGGTCAGTTCCAGACCTTTGCCGTGCCGGGCCTGCCCGGAGAAGGTCGCTTCGATATCGTGTTCGAAGAGATCGAGGTGCCACTTGCCGGTGGTGACAAGGCTGTGTTGCAGAAGCCTGTCTACAAGATCCGGGAACTCGGCTACGGCGAGATGCATCCCGAAACCATGATGTCGGCCCGGGTGGCTCCCCCAATGACCGGCCTCGGTCTGATACAGGCCATTCATCCCGGCGACATTGAAGCCCTCGCGGACCCGGACGATACGGACGGCAACGGGATTTCCGGCAAGGTCAGCCGGGTTCGTGATCCCGAGACGGGGGCGCTTGCACTTGGCCGGTTCGGCTGGAAAGCGTCCCAACCTTCCGTTCGTGCCCAGAGCGCGGCAGCGTTTTCCGGCGATATCGGCATTTCGACGCCCGAGATGCCCGGCAATTACGGCGACTGCACGAAAGCGCAAAGCGCGTGCCTGGCTTTGCCGCATGGCGAACAGGCGAACCTTGGTGTTTCGGAAGCTCCGGATCCGGTCATGGATCTCGTCACCTTCTATTCGGAAAACCTGGCAGTGCCGATGCGCCGCGACGTGGATGATCCCGAGGTGCTGAAGGGCAAGAAGATATTCTATCAGGCAGGCTGTCCGGTCTGTCACCAGCCGAAGTTCGTGACCAGCCGCAAGGCGGAAAATCCGGCACACCGGTTCCAGTTGATCTGGCCTTATTCCGATTTCCTGTTACATGACATGGGAGAAGGCCTTGCCGACAATCGTCCCGTGGGTGACGCCGGCGGACGGGAGTGGCGCACGCCGCCGCTGTGGGGCATAGGCCTGACCGAGACCGTCAACAATCACACAAGGTTCCTGCATGACGGTCGCGCACGTAATTTGCTGGAGGCGGTTTTGTGGCACGATGGCGAAGCAAGACAAGCGCGCGACACCGTGGTTGCGCTGCCACCTGCCGACCGGCAGTCGTTGATACGTTTTCTGGAGTCTCTTTGATGCGCCGTCTGCTATTCGCCGCCCTCGCCGTTTTGACCGTTCAGCCGGCATTCGCGACGGACTACGAACCGAAGCTCGACAATCTGATCGAGGCCTACATCAAGCCCGCGACCGGCACGTTCGCCGAGACCGCTGCGAAACTTCCGGATGCCGTGCGCAGCGTCTGCGCGAATGCGGACGAGGCTTCCGTCAAAGGGTTCGAGACGGCCTTTTCTGAAACGGTGCGTGATTTTTCGCATGTGCATTTCTTGCGGTTCGGTCCGCTGCTCGACAACGACCGTCTCAGCCGGCTGGCCTTTTTGCCCGATCCGCGCGGTATCACGCAGCGCCAGATCCGCAAGCTTCTGGCCGCTGAAGACGAGGGCGCCCTGTCCGCGGCCACGCTCAAGGACAAAAGCGTAGCGGTCCAGGGCCTGACGGCGCTGGAACTGCTGGCCTTCGACAAGAACAGTACCGTCCGGCTGGGGCAGGCGGACGACGGCAAGGAATTCAGTTGCGGCTATGCCCTGGCGATTTCGGAAAACCTCGCCGCCATGGCGGGCGACATCGCGGCAGGCTGGCAGGATCCGGACGGATACAGCGCCGTGCTCCTGAGCGCTGAAGGTGGGAACGAACGGTTCCATACGTCGAAGGAAGCGCTGGAGAGCGTGTTCAATACGCTGGTCACCGGGCTGATCATCGCCCGGGATCAGGATGTCCTTCCGGCTCTGGGAACCGGCAAGGACAAGGCAAAGGCGACGCGCTTTCCCTTCTCTCGGTCCGGCAACAGCGTGGTCTATCTCAGCGGTGAGCTGCTTGGCGTTCACGACGCCATCACCTCTCTGGATCTGAAGGACCTGACGCCCGACGATTTTACCTGGATCTATGACACGCTCGATTTCGAATTCGGCAATGCGGTCAATCTCCTGGAAACGCTGGAGCCGCCTCTGCGGCAGTCCTTCGAAGAAGGCGATGCCTATGACAAGGTCGCGGTGCTTGCGATCACCTTGAAGTCGCTTCGAGACACGATCGCCCTTGAACTTGCCGGTGCCCTTGAACTTGCAGGAGGATTCAATGCGCTCGATGGGGACTAAGCCTCTTTCCCGGCGTGGATTTCTGGCGGCGCTTGGCAGCCTTGCTGCGTTGCCGGCCTTTTCCGGTTCGACGCTTGCGGAAAGCCTCCTGAGCCGTGAAGCGTTGGAAGGGGTGCCGCTGTTCGTGAGCGCCTACAAGCTGGAAAACGGTGATTATGGCGTTGGTGTCGTCGACGACCTCGGTCAGGTCCTGGCCGGGATCGCACTGCCGGGGCGGGGCCACGGTGTGGCGGTTTCCCCCGATGGAACCCGGTTTGTCGCCTTCGCCCGGCGACCTGGCACCTTCGCGGTCGTGGTGCGGCCGTTTCAGGATGCCGGGCCTGAGGTCGTGACGGCCGAACCAGGCCGCCATTATTACGGCCACGGTTGTTTTTCCGCAGATGGCAGGCTGCTTTATGCGGTCGAAAATGACTATGCGACTGCTCGCGGCGTGCTCGGTGTTTACGACATGAGCGGTCGTCAGGTGCAGCGGATCGGCGAGGTCGATACCCATGGCATCGGGCCCCACGATCTCCTGCTGGCGCCGGATGGACGGACATTGGTCGTTGCCAACGGCGGTATCATGACCCATCCGGACAAGGGACGTGAGAAGCTCAATCTCGATACCATGTCGCCGACAGTGGTGTTCCTGGACAGCGAGACTGGCGATCTTCACGCCAGCCATGGTCTGGACGTCTCCCTGCACCAGTTGTCGCTCCGGCACATGGCGCTGGACGGGCAGGGGCGAGCATGGGTCGGCGGCCAGTTCGAAGGCCCGGAAACGGACCTGCCGCCTCTGGTCGGCGTGTTCTCAAGAGACGAGGCACCCGTTCTGACGGAAATCCCGACCGGTATAGCCTCCGGTCTGCAGAACTACATCGGGTCGGTTACCGCCAACGCAAGCGGCGACGTGATAGCAACATCAGCTCCGCGGGGCGGGCAGACCTTGTTCTGGAAAGCCGATACGGGCGCGTTCCTCGGTGCCGAGGCCATTGCCGACGGATGCGGCGTTGCACCGATCGATCAGGGCAGCTTCCTGATATCCGACGGCAATGGAGCTTTGTCACTGGTGGACGATCCTGCTCAGCCGGCCGAAATCCTGGCCCGCCCACCGGGGATATCCTGGGACAATCACATGTTCGCCCTGTCCTGAGACCGGGCGGCCGCCGGCCTGGGGTTACCCGGGTTCCGGCAGGCCTGTGCCGAAAATCCGCTCGTTGAACCAAATTCGGCAGAATTCCTGCTTTTGTCAAAATCGGCAGGCACATTGCTCCGGTCCGCATGACCGCCGTAAGGCCGGGTTGCGGATCCGTAGACCGATTTGCCGGTATTTGAGCGTTCTGTTTCCTTTCCTGCGAAAGCCGTTGCTTCTGCTTGGGGACGTTCCGGCCCGATTGGTCTACATTGGGGACCGATTCGCGACGGGGAGACATTAAATGCGTCGGCTTTTGATCGGACTGGGCAGTTTGCTGTTCATGCTGGTAACCATCGTTCTGGTGGTGCCGCTGTTCCTGCCCAAGGACGAAATCAAGCGCCAGGTGGTGGAACAGGTGGACAAGCGCTTTGGCTGGCGCGTGCGCCTGGACGGACCTGTGTCCTTGTCGTTGTTTCCCGGATTTTCTCTGGTAGCGGAAGATATCGGCCTTGCCGGCGAGGCCGGTGCCGACGGGATCGAATTTGCCAAGGCCGAACGTGTTGAATTCGGTCTGGCCTGGGGCGGTCTTGTTTCCGGCAATATTCAGGTCACCGGAATTGCCCTGGACAAGCCGGACATCTATCTGGAAATCGGCCCGAGCGGCACCACAAGCTGGGAACCGCGCCGCGACATTGAAGACGTGATCGCAGAGGAAACCGGCGACGCCGAAACCGGGGGCGCGGCAGAAACCGCTCCGGCACCTGCACCACAGGCAAGCCCGGAAGAGACTGCGGCAGCTTCGGAAGGCTACCTGAAGAGCATCGGCGTCGACAGCTTGCAGATCACCGGCGGCACGGTGACCTACAAGGCACCGGGTGCTCCCGAGCCAGTTCGTATCTCCAATCTCGATCTCAGCCTGCAGGCTCCGAGCCTTTCGGGTGAGGTCGATCTGACATCCAGTTTCACTTTCCGCGAGTTGCCGGTCGCCGTCGAGGGATCCCTGACGAACCCGCTTGGCCTCATGGGTGGTGAACAGGTGCCGGTGGACCTGAAGATTTCCAGCGGTGAAAACAGCATTTCCGTCACTGGTCAATCCGGCCTGGATCCGATACGCGCCGAATTGGCCCTTTCAGCGGCTGGACCCTCCCTGAAAGCGCTTGCAGCGCTGGCCGGGCAAGACCTTGCCGCTGATCCGGGTGCTTTTGCTGTATCGGCCAAGGTTGCGGGAACCGAGGCCAATTTGTCGCTGGCCGATCTCGACATCACGCTTGGCCAGCTCTCCCTCGGCGGGGCGGCAGATGCGGATCTGTCCGGGCTTGTGCCGGAAGTTTCCGGCCGACTGGTGCTGAAGGATGGCTCGATTGCCGATCTCCTGCAGCTGGCGGGCCGGGATTTGCCCGCGAGCGGCAAACTCAGTCTCGACCTCGCCTTCGCAACCGTGGGGCTGACGGGTGAGGAACTGCTTGCCGGTCTTGATATCACGGGGGCCGTGCGCATCACCGAGGGCGAGATTGGCGGACTGGGGCTTGCTTCGGCGGTCGGCGGCGATCCGGAAGCGGACCGCCTGACGAACCTTGCCATGGAAATCGATCTGCAGGGGCTGGAAAACCCGATATCGCTCAGCGGCGCCTTGTCCTGGCGCGGGGAAGCCTTCAGCCTGACCGGCGAAGGCGACACCGCCCGCCTGCTGGCTGGGGAAGCTGCGCCGATCTCGGTGAACGTGAAAGGCAATCGCGTGAGCGCCGGCTTCAACGGCCGGGCTTCGCGCGACGGTGCGCTTGATGGTGCGGTCAGTGTCGATACTGCTGACTTGCGCGGGCTCATGGCGTGG
Source organism: Roseibium sp. LAB1 (assembly GCF_054658235.1). Classification (NCBI taxonomy): domain Bacteria; kingdom Pseudomonadati; phylum Pseudomonadota; class Alphaproteobacteria; order Hyphomicrobiales; family Stappiaceae; genus Roseibium; species Roseibium sp. LAB1. The sequence goes on from NZ_BAAGIB010000003.1 coordinate 364,120, forward strand.
CTTGGCAAGCCACTCGGTAGCGGCGGCGGTCTGAAGCGGTTCAAGGCTTCGGGCATCTTCGGCGTTGCAGGCGAGACGATTTCATTCGAGGAAACACGGTTCACCCTGGACGATACGTCGGGTGAAGCCAATGGACGGGTCGTCCTTGGCGGCAAGCCAAGCGTTACGGCGCGGCTGGATCTGCGGGAACTTGTGCTTGACCCCTATCTCGGCGGCGCATCGTCTTCGGGCGCAGGCGGCGGGGGTGGTGGCGGTTCTGGCCAAGCGTCCGGAAATTCCTCGAGTGGCGGCGGCAAGCGCGGTGGTGCAAGCGGCTGGAGCACGGAGCCGATAGATTTTTCCGGTCTCAACGCCATCGACGCCGACCTCAAGCTGACCACCAGGGAAATCCGCTGGGACAAGATCAAGATTGACCAGAGTGCTTTGTCGACCACCATCAAGAACGGTGTGCTGACCGCAAATCTGGAAAACCTGGCTCTTTATGGCGGCTCCGGCACCGGTACGGTGACGCTCAACGGGGCGTCAGCCACGCCGGAGGTTGCCGCGAAATTCGCTCTTGCCAACCTCAATGCCTATCCGTTGTTGAGGGATGCCGCCGATTTCAGCTGGATCGAAGGCATGGCCACGATCAACCTGAATGTCACCTCCAAGGGGGGCAGTGAACAGGCGCTGGTCCAGGCTTTGAACGGAACGGCGGACTATAAGTTCGCCGATGGTGCGATCAGGGGCATCAACGTGCCGAAAATGGTGCGCGGCCTTTCGGTGGAAACCCTGCTTGGCTGGCAGGCAAACCCGTCGGCCAAGACGGACTTCAGTTCGCTTGGATCAACATTCCAGATTCAGAACGGCATCGCCAAGACGGACGATCTGTCCCTGATCGGGCCTCTGGTGCGCATGTCGGGCAAGGGCACGACGGATATGCCCGCGCAGCGTCTTTCCTGGCGAGTGGAACCGAAGATCGTGCCGACGCTCGAAGGTCAGGCACCGCAGCCGCGCCGCAAGGGTGAAGACAAGAAGCTGGCCGGCCTGGGTGTGCCTATCGTGATCGAAGGTGCCTGGAACGATCCGCGCATCTACCCGGACATCAAGGGCATTCTGGAAAATCCGGAGGCTGCCTACAAGCAGCTGCAGAAAACCGGTGGTGAGCTGATCTCCATTCTCCAGGGCGAGAAGGAGCCGTCGCAGGAACTGGTCGACCAGGCCAATAAGGTCATCAACCAGGCGACCGGCGGCAAGACCCAGATCGACGTTCAGAAGGTTCTCGAAGGCGATGTCGACGACGAGGAAGTTCTGAAGGCGGTAGAAGAAGGTTTCGGCCTGCCTTCGGGCCTTTTGGGCAACGTGTTCGGAAACAAGAAGAAAAAGAAGAACTGACGGCGCGGCTGAGCGAAGGTGCTGCATTTCGGTGCGGCACCGCGCCATATTTCGTCGGTTTCAACAGGTGTCTTTCAGAGCCGATTGTGCCACGGCGCAAGACTTGTCCGTTCAGAACTGCCTCACCCGTTGCGCCAGTTCGACGCCAGGGTTGACCCGCATCAGCCGGATTTCTCCAAAGCTGCGGATCTCCCGTTTGCCGAGGTCTTCCAGGTGAAATTCGTCCACCAGGAATTCCTTCATGGCATCGGGAGCCACGACGCACATCGGATTGGCGAATTCCTGCAATCGTGCAGCCAGGTTTACCGCCGAACCGAAGACGTCATAGACATATTTCTGGATTCCGACGACCGAACCGACCGCTGATCCCGTGCCCAGTCCGACACGAGCCCTCCACTTGTGTTGATGGCTCTGGTTTCGGCGTTCCAGGTAACGAATGAAGCGGACAGCGCAATTGGCAACCGCGCGCATGTGATCCGGCGAAGGTTCGGGCATGCCCGCAACGGCAAGATAGGCATCGCCGATGGTCTTGATGCGCTCACAACCAAACTGCTCGGCAATTCGGTCGAAAGCGGTGAAGATGTCGTTCAACTCCCCGAGCGTCACCGTCGGGTCGTTTTCCGCCGAGAATTTCGTGAAGTCCACGAAGTCGAGCATGACCACGGAAACGCTTTCATAAAGCTGTGGTGTGACGACACCGAAGGTCTTGAACTCCTCATAGACCGAGCGCGGCATCAGGTTGAGCAGCAGGCGCTCGACACGTTCCTTTTCCCGCTCCAGTTCCCGCGTATTGCGCTCAACCATGGAAGAATAGCTGTCGATCATCGACTCCAGTTCGCGGATCCGCGTGATGTTCTGACACTCCACGACAAGGAAATCCTGCTCCTCGGCCGGCGAAACCGTCAAGGCGATGACCAGCGTCCGGCGCTTCAGCTTGACGGACACCTCGCCGGTAAAGCGGCCCTGGTCTTCGATTGCCGCCCGAACCTGTTCGACATCGATATCCGGCAGCAGATCGGCAAACGTCGTGACGGCTTCCGGCTTGCCGAACCAATCGGAAAACGGACCGTTGTAGAACAGGAACTGCAGGTCCTTGCTGCTGACGACCGCGATGCCGACGCCGATCGCGCGCAAGAGCTGCTGGTTGATGGCGGTGATGTTCATAATGCACCGGTCGAAAGGATGGCGGCCCGGCGGGCTTCAATTTCCCTCATTACGGACTTGATGTCGCCCGGATCGAATTTGTGCTCCACCAGCGTCTCACGCAGAAGACGCGCAACTTCGTCAAAGTCCTCGTTTGTCAGATCAAGGGATGCATGGGTACGTCTCAGTCGTTCTTCCGAATAGGAAACCGGCCCGCCCAACAGATAGGAGATGAATTTGGTCTGATGATCGATCAGACGCGTCATGTCGACTTCGTCGAAAAAGTCACCGATCTCGTCGGAATCGAGAACCTTATCGTAAAAGGTCATTACGATGCGGCTCACCGAGCCGAAGCCGCCGTACTTTTCAAACAATGTCGCAGACATGCCGCAGGACTCGATTTTCAGAATGAGATCAAGAACAAGAGAGTAATCGACTATTCTGCCAATGGAAAGATATTGTGTTTTCAATTCCTCTGCGTCATCTATTCGGACTTTCTCGGGAAGAGACTGGCGCATTTTTGTGGGCAATTCCTTGCCGAATGGCGCGTGCCTGCTTCACCCGCTGGCCCAGTGTTCTTGATGCGGATCAGAGTGTCGCCGTGTTCAGAACCAGGCGCGTGTAAGGGGCAGCGTTCGTGCGGCAACACGATGTCACAGCCCCTTCCGAGATTTCCCGACCCTTGAACCTGTTTATTTGGACAGATCCTGCGCAAGCATGAGAGCGTTGCCGTCCGGATCGTAGAAGGTTGCGGTGCTGACCATGCCTTCGATGGTTTCTGTTGCCCCGTCGAATTTGACCCCCGCTTTTTCCAGTGCGCTGCGGGCAACCGCGATATCGGCCACACCGAACACGGGAACCGTGTTTCCCGGCGCTGGTTCAGACTGTTCGCCCAGGCCCAGGGTCACGCCTTCGGTTCGGGTTGCCATCTCGCTCCAGCCAGCTTCGTCCATATGGAAGAGCAATTCGAAGCCGAGGTTTGCCGCATACCAGTCGGCACTTGCATGCCTGTCGCGAACAGAGAGGGCGAGGGTGATCGTGTTATCCAGTGAAACGACAGACATGAGACTTCCTTATGTAGCAAAAGTATAGTAGCTATAAAACATGGATATGCAGCTTCTTGTCAACCTCACGTCCAAGGCCTGGTCCCTGAAAATTCTGGCTCAGTTGCATGCAGGCCTTCCCGGGCGCCAAGCTCCGTTGATTGCGGCAACAGGGGCAAGCCGCAGTTCTTTTTCGGCAAGCCTTGACCATCTGTTCCTGCTTGGGCTTCTGGAGCGAAACCCCGGCCACGGCCATCCTCTGCGGCCGGAGTTTCGGCTGACGGAAACAGGCAAGGTGGCTGCTGGCATGGCGAGCCGGATCGAGGAGATCGTTCCCGATGAGGATGCTTTTGCTGTTTTGAGACGAAGCTGGACGGTGCCGATCCTTGCCGTGACCGGGAGCCCGAGCCGGTTTACGGCGATCAAGTCCGGCCTCGGACCGGTCACGGATCGGGCCTTGTCGAAGTCCCTTGGTGTTCTGGAAGATCAGGAGTGGTTGAGGCGGGATATCGACCTGTCACAGCGTACGCCTTTCCCGGTCTATCACGCTGTGAATGCGGGGCTGCAAATCAATCAGGCGATCTCCGCAGGCGTCCGCTGACCTGGATGTGAACCAAAGTTCTACCCTTCTGGTTGCATTTTCTGGTCTGGAGGTTGGGTTTTCCCCTCCGTCGTCCACTGCGCAAGTATCTGTTTGAAATCGTTAATTTCAAAATCAATGAATCTGGGCGTGTGATGAGGCCTCATGACTCTTCTGGTTCATTGCAGTTTCCAAGTGTAGCGCTACGCTTGAAGGGTCGCGACGAATCTTGCGAGGCAAGCATGTCCCGGTCAGACGAAGAGAAATGCGGTCGCCTGATGCGCACCGCCTGCACGAATGTCATCGGCTTCTGGCAGCTTTTGCAGGAACCGGACGTTCACAGGATCGATCATGTCAAACGCCTGCAGTATCGGGCCTATATGATCGGCTCCGCCCTCTATCTGGCAGATCTGGTGGTCAGGCACGAACAGGCCCTGATCCATCTTCGCCCGCCGAACGGAGAGCCCGAACTGAGCGAAGAAGCACGACAGTTCCGCGCCATGGTTCACGCCTTTGACGGTGATCATCAGGAGACGCTCGATGCCCGGGCCCTGGTCTTCAGTCAGGCTGTCCAGAGCGCTTTCGCCGACTAGATACGGACACGCTCAAAGACCGAGCGCGGTGACCATCCTGTCAACCGCATCCTCCACCGTGCCGGTGTTTTCAATGCGGATCAGGTTGGCGACGTTTTCCGGCTCCAGGTCGGCGCGGCGCAGCCGCTCCTCGATCTCCCGCCTGGTTTCGCGGCCGCGTGCGGCAAGGCGTTCGGCCAGAATTTCGACCGGTGCGGTGATCAGCAGGACACTTGCATTCCGGTATTTGTCTTCTGCCTGCTTCAACACCTTGCGCGAGCCATTGGCGATCACTGTCTGGCCCGCTTCGATTGCCCGGTCGTAGGTTGCCGGAATGACATAGCCGAGCCCATGGGCTTCCCAGCACAGCGCGACCTTTCCGGCGGCCCTCAGGCTTTCGAACTCCATGCGGGAGAGCGTATCGTGATCCTCGGCGTCGACATCGGCCTGACGTGTAATTGCGCGCCGCGCGAAGTTGACGTCGTTCCGTCCCGACAGGCGCGCTCTCAGCGCGGCCATCAGCGTGTCCTTGCCGGCCCCGCTCGGGCCGACCACAAGAACCATGTGGCCCGGCCCGAGTTTTTCTGTCATGTCGGAAGCAGCCTCAGGCAACCCGCTTGCCCTCGCGCCAGACACCACGCACGATCGGAATGTCGCCAACCATCTTCACCTGAATGAGATCGGCTCTCAGGCCGGGTTCCAGAATGCCGCGATCGTCCAGACCGATGGCCTTTGCAGGCGTTGCCGTGACCATGGCAACTGCCTGTGGCAAGGCAATCGCCTCGACCTCCGCAGCCAGCTGGAACGCGGCCTGCAGCAACGAAATCGGCACATAATCCGAGGAGAGCACATCCAGAACACCTGCTTCAGCGAGCTCCTTTGCCGAGATGTTGCCGGAATGGGATCCGCCGCGCACGACGTTCGGAGCTCCCATCAGAACGGCCATGCCGGCCTCGTGCGACGCCCTGGCAGCTTCCAGTGTGGTCGGAAACTCGGCAATTTTCGTCTCAAGTGAAATCGCCTCGTCCACGTGGGCGGTGGTGGCGTCGTCATGGCTGGCGATGGCGATACCGCGCGACCGGGCGATGGCCGACAGTTGCTTGCGGTTTTCCGGCGCCAGGCTGCTGGCGCGCGCCTGGCGCTTGCGGATGAAATCGTCCATCTGGGCGTCGGTGAAGCCCTTCTTGCCCTGATAGTAGATCTTGTAGGCATCCATCGACACGAACTGGCGCTGTCCGGGTGTGTGGTCCATCAACGAGATCAGCCGTATGCTGTCGTCGTCCTCGAACACCTTGAAGGCGCTGAGCACGTCCGGTGCGGAGACTTCGCAGCGCAAATGGATGAAGTGGTCGGCGCGCAGGCGGTTTTCCCGCTGGCCGGTTTCAATGGCATCCGCAAGCGCGCGCATGTCCGAATAGCCGAGGTCGGCGTCTTCATCCATGCCGACGCGCAGCGCATCGAACACCGTGGTGATGCCAGAGCAGGCGATTTGGGCGTCGTGGGCCTGCACGGCGGAGACCGGGCTCCAGCGCACCTTCGGACGTGGTGCGTAGTGGGTTTCCAGATGGTCGGTGTGCAGCTCGATCAGGCCCGGCAGCAGGAAGTCGCCTTCGCAATCATGGCCGTCGACATCGGTCGGCGATCCGATGCCGGAAATCAGGCCGGCATCATCGACCGTCAGGGACCCGTCGAACACTTCGCCTGCGAGAACCAGAGTGGCATTCTTGAAGACTTTGGGATGCTTGCTCATGCAGTTTCCTCTTGGGAGAGACGCTCGGCCTGGCTGAGGGCGTCGGCAGGGGTGGTGCTGCCGCTCAGTTCAAAAACGGTGTGGACCTTGAACGGCGCGCCCCGCTCAGCTTCGGTGTAAAGCGCAACGTGTTTGCAGAGGCGCTTCTTGCCGGTGACATCCGAAAAGTGCTCGTGGGCGGCATTTGCCAGCCGTTCCATGTCGGTATCGTCTTCCAGCTTGTTGGAGAGGGTCAGGTGGAAGCGGAACTCGTCGAAAATATAGGGATAGCCCCACCTGACGAGATAGGTGTCGTGTTTTTCCGACAGACCGCTCTTGCGGCGCCGTTCCAGGTCTGTCTCGGACAGCGGGGCGCGGAATGGCTCGAACCGGCGCACGCACAAGCTGGCAAACGCGCGCAATGCCGGCTCCTCGGCTTGCGGGGTCAACGCCAGAAAGCGGCCAAGCCGGTTTACGCCGAACCCTTGGACTTCATAAGGTGCGATTTCCCCCGCAAAGCTCCGGCAGGCGTCCAGAAGTCCCGCCTCGGTCTGGTTGGCAGCAAGCGAGAACGGTGCCTTCAAGGTGCCGTGAAATCCATAGCGGCGCGGATCGGTCGTCAGTTCCTGAAACCGGGCCGGTGTCACGCCGGGCAGCTGCGGCTGCGGCAGGGGCGTGCCGGTGAAGGGGTCACGTCCGAGCCAGGAATTTCCGAGCTGCATCAGGCGGTCGTCGGCATCGGCGGCGAAATAGAGAGCGTAGCGCATGAATGGAATCGCGATTTTGAAATGTGGTTCGGCCGGGATGTGGCAGGGCCACATCCTTCAATTTTCTGAGGGAGTGACCTAAAGGCGGGCGGTGACTTTTCTGTGACAGTTTGCGCCCGCCTGCAAGCCTTTCCTCGTTTCGCGTGTCAGGCGGCCGCCTCCGCGCTGAACCCGGTCACGTCGATGATGCGGTCGGCGATCTCCTCCCGAACGTCCTGATCATGCAGGATGCCGACCATGGCGACGCCCTGTGTCTTCTTCTCTTCCACCAGGCGGACAACCACGGCCCGGTTGGCCGCATCGAGAGAGGCGGTTGGCTCATCCAGCAGCAGGATCGGATAGTGGGCAATGAAGCCCCGGGCGATGTTGACGCGCTGCTGCTCGCCACCGGAGAAGGTGGCCGGCGGCAGGGTCCACAGGCGCTCCGGCACATTCAGTCGCGACAGCAGGGAGCGTGCCTTGTCGACACCTTCTTCCTCGCTGGTGCCCTGGGCGATCAACGGTTCGGCGACCACATCTTCTGCCGATACACGCGGAATGGTGCGCAGGAACTGGCTGACGTAGCCGATCGTGTCTTCGCGCAGGCGCAGAACCTTGCGTGGCTCGGCCCCGGCAATGTTCACGATTTCATCGCCGACGGTCACCAGGATCTGGCCCTCGTCACAGCGGTAGTTACCGTAGATCATCTTGAGGATCGAGCTTTTGCCGGCACCGGAAGGGCCGCCAAGCACGACACATTCCCCGGAATTGACCGAGAATTCGACCTTCTCGACCACGGGAATGACGGTTCCGCCCTGCAGGTGCATGGTGAAGGACTTGCCGACATTGTTGAGATAGAGGCGTACGGGCATTTCGGTCCTCATACCTGGAGAATGGAAGAAACGAGCAGCTGGGTGTAGGGCTCGCGCGGGTCGTCGAGCACCTGGTCCGTCAGGCCGCTTTCGATGACATTGCCATGGCGCATCACCATGATCCGGTGCGACAACAGCCGGGCAACCGCAAGATCGTGGGTGACGATCACCACAGACAGACCGAGGTCGGCCACCAGACGGCGCAGCAGGTCCAGAAGGCGGGCCTGCACGGAGACATCCAGGCCGCCGGTCGGCTCGTCCATGAAAACCAGCCGCGGTCTTGTGACGAGGTTGCGGGCGATCTGCAGGCGCTGACGCATGCCACCGGAGAAGGAACGCGGGTCGTCGTCGATGCGGTCACTGTCGATTTCCACCCGTCCCAGCCAGTCGTCGGCGGTGGAGCGGATGTTGCCGTAGTGGCGTTCGCCAACCGCCATCAGCCGTTCGCCAACGTTGGCACCGGCGGAGACGTTCATGCGCAGGCCATCGGCGGCGTTCTGGTGCACGAAGCCCCAGTCGGTGCGCATCAGGAGGCGGCGTTCGGCCTCGGTCAGCTGGTAGAGATTGCGCATCGTGCCGTCGCGCATGCGGTATTCGATGGCGCCGGCCGTCGGCGCGAGCCGTGTCGACAGGCAGTTGAGCAGTGTGGTCTTGCCGGAGCCGCTTTCGCCGACAATGGCCAGCACTTCGCCGGGCCACAGATCGAAGGAGACATCGGCGCAGCCGATGCGGTCTCCATAGTAGCGGGTGACGTTGTGAACCTGCAGCAGCGGGTCCGTGGATGGAAAGGCGTTCATCGGACGGTCTCCTCTGCCTGGGTGGCACCGAACTGGTGTGCCGCAGGATCGGCCGCCATCGGGCCCAGATGGCCGTCCGCGCGCCGTTCCTCGCAATAGTCGCTGTCGGAGCAGACGAACATGCGTCCGCCCTTGTCATCCAGGATGACCTCGTCAAGGTAGACATTCTCCGCGCCGCACAGGCCGCAGGGCTTGTCGAATTTCTGCACCTCGAACGGGTAATCCTCGAAGTCGAGGCTCTTCACCTTGGTGTAGGGTGGAATGGCGTAGATGCGTTTCTCACGCCCGGCGCCGTAAAGCTGCAGCGCGGCCATCTGGTCGATCTTCGGATTGTCGAATTTCGGCGTCGGCGAAGGATCCATCACGTAGCGGTCGTTGACCTTCACCGGGTAGGCGTAGGTGGTGGCGATGTGGCCGTTCTTGGCGATGTCCTCGTAAAGCTTCACGTGCATGAGGCCGTAATCCTCGAGCGCATGCATCTTCCGGGTTTCGGTCTCACGCGGCTCCAGGAAACGCAGGGGTTCGGGGATCGGCACCTGAAAGACCAGGATCTGATCCTCACGCAGGGTCTTTTCCGGAATCCGGTGGCGGGTCTGGATGACGCTGGCCTCAGAAGTCTCGTAGGTGGTGCGTACACCGGCGGTCTTCTCGAAGAAACCGCGCAGGGACACAGCGTTGGTGGTGTCGTCGGAGCCCTGGTCGATCATCTTCAGGCAATCGTCCTTGCCCAGAATTGCTGCCGTCACCTGCACCCCGCCGGTGCCCCAGCCATAGGGCATCGGCATCTCGCGGGAGGCGAAAGGCACCTGGTAACCCGGAATGGCGATGCCCTTCAGGATGGCCCGGCGGATCATGCGCTTGGTCTGCTCGTCCAGATAGGCGAAGTTGTATTCGCCCTGTTCAAAAATCTGAGCCGTGTCGTTCATTCTGCGGCCTCCTGGGCAGTACTGCCCTCTTCTTCTTCCTGGCGGCGTTTTTCGAACCATTCGCCGCGCATGCGGCGCACGAGGTCCAGTTCAGCCTGGAAATCGACGTAATGCGGCAACTTCAGGTGCTCGACGAAGCCGGTCGCCTGGATGTTGTCGGAATGGGACAGGACAAATTCGACGTCCTGGGCCGGGGCGGATGGTTCCTCACCCAGTTCCTGCCAGCGCATGGACCGGTCGACCATGGCCATGGACATGGCCTTTCTCTCCACCTGACCGAAGACGAGACCGTAGCCGCGGGTGAAGGTTGGGGCCGTCTTGGTGGAGCCCTTGAACTGGTTGACCATCTGGCACTCGGTCACCTTGATGGTGCCAAGCGTGACGGCAAAGCCGAGCTCCTCGGCAAAGAACTCCACCTCCACTTCGCCATAGCGGATCTCGCCGGCAAAGGGGTGCGTGCGGCCGTAGCCGCGTTGTGTGGAATAGGCCAGGGCCAGCAGGAAACCTTCGTCGCCGCGGGCAAGGTTCTGCAGGCGCAGGTCCCGGTCTGCGGGGAAGGACAGAGGTTCGCGGGTCAGGTCGCCGACGGGGGCGTCCTCGTCGGTCACCGGGTCCGGCTCCATCAGACCTTCGTCGCCAAGCAGATCGGTGACGCGCGGCATGCTGTCGTCTTCAACGCGGGCGGTTTCGACCGGCTTTTCGAGGCCGTCCTCCCCGGCGGCCAGCGCGAAGTCCAGAAGGCGGTGGCTGTAATCGAAGGTCGGGCCCAGCACCTGGCCACCGGGCAGATCCTTGTAGGTGGCCGAGACGCGCCGTTCCACCAGCATTTTCGCGGTGTCGACCGGCTGGCTGTAGCCGAAGCGCGGCAGGGTCGTGCGGTAGGCACGCATCAGGAAAGCGGCCTCGATCAGGTCACCGCGCGCCTGCTTGATGGCAAGCGCAGCCAGAGTCTCGTCGTAGAGCGAGCCTTCACCCATGACACGGGCAACCGAATGGGACAGCTGCTGGGCAATCTGCTCCAGTGTCAGCGAGGGAACGGAGGTGTCGCCCCGGCGGCGCTTGGCCATGAGCTTGTGGGCGTTGCGGATGGCCTTCTCGCCACCCTTTACGGCTACATACATGGGTCAGGCCTCCGCTTTGAGAATGCGGGTGGAACGGGGCAGGGCACACAGCGCGTCCTGGCCGGCAAAGACCAGATCGATGCCCCGGGGAAACTGGCTGTTGTTGGCGATCACCTGGTCCCAGAACACCGGCGGAACCGGGCCAGAGGCAAAGGAAACCGTGTCCTTGATGCCCGGGCCGCTGAATGTGACCGCCGGGTTTGCGCCAAAGTCCTGACCGGTCAGGATCACCGTGGTCGACCGGTCCGGATACTCGGCGGAGCCCTGGTTGAAGCTTGCCAGCGGGATCATGCTCACAGGTGCGCTGACCAGCGCGAAGGCCGCTTCCACCGGTTCGGCGACGATCGGGCAGCCGGTGTGGAAACGCAGGAAGGTTTTCACCGCTTCCGAGGCCATCAGCGGCTTGTCGAGCCAGATCGGCGTATCATAGTCGAACAGGGTCAGGGCGATGGCGGCAGCCACCTGCGTCAGCGGTGCGGGCGGCTTCAGGTTGCCGGCATTAATCGCCTGCCGTGTGCCCGGGCGGGCCATGGCGTTCATGATGGCGCGGAAGCAGCCCTGCGCATCGTGAACCGGATCCTGAAAACCCGCGGCCAGCGGGGCGGCGGCGGTTGCGTTTGCTGCGCTCATCAGTTGTCTCCCCGCACCATGGTGAAGAAGTTGACCTTGGTGGCCTCGGTTTCCTCGCGGACGGTTTCCTTTGCGCCTGCCTGGGCTTCGGCCAGCGGTGCGATGATGTCCGCCTCGATGCGGTCCTGCATCGCCGGGCGCTGCCACAAGGCGTCGATCACGGCAGATTGCAGCACCTTCTGCTTGTTGCGGCCAAGGCTATAGGCGTTGCCGGTTTCACCGGTTTCCAGCCGGACGACGCAGCGGGTAACGGTGACCTCGCCCAGGTTGAACGGGCTGCCGGTGCCGCCCATGCGGCCACGCACCATCACCAGACCGGTTTCGGGCTGGCGCACCAGTTCATAGCTCTGGGGAGGAAGGGCGTTGAATTTTTCCGCAACGGCTTCGGCAGAGGCCGCGGCAAGTGTCGCGATGACTTTCTGGCGGGCGCCAACAGCGGCGCCTGCTTCGGTGTCCAGGGAGGAAGCGGTGGAAGAGGTATCTGTCATGAAGCGCGCCTTTTGGGTTGGGCGGTTCTTCGGAAAGTGTTCGAAAACACCCTTGTCCTAGAATCGATTTGTCTATTTGTCTAGACAAATAATCCGGTTGACTCTTTGGTACCGAAATTTGATGACGGGCTCATGACGACGAACAGCACTCTCGACCGCAGCGCCGGAATTGCGGTGTGGCGCCAGATCATGGAAACGCTGAAGGCGGAAATCGTGAGCGGCGCCTTTGAAAAAGGCAGTCGCCTGCCGCCGGAATCCGAACTGGCGGCCCGGTTCGGCGTCAACCGGCACACGGTGCGCCGGGCGATCGCCGCCCTGACCTCGGATGGCATTCTGCGGGCCGACCAGGGCCGCGGCACCTTTGTCGCCTCTGCCCCACTCAGCTATCCCATCGGCCCGCGCACGCGCTTTTCTGAAATCGTTTCGGGACAGCTCAGGGCGCCGTCAGGCCGGTTGATCGGCTCGGCAGTCGAAGAGGCCGACGCCCTCCTGGCGCATCAGCTTGGCGTGCCGCTCGGCACGGTGCTTATTCGCGTGGAAACCCTGCGCGTTGCCGACGGTGTGCCGATGATCGCAGCGACGAGCTGGTTCGAACAGTCGCGCGTGCCCAATTTCGTTGCCGACTATGCGGATACCGGGTCGATCACATCGGCCCTGAAACGCGCCGGCATCTCGGATTATCGCCGCAAGGAAACCCGGATCACCGCGGAACTGGTGGAAACCCGCGATGCCCAGCAGCTTGGCCTGGCGCTGGGCCAGCCGGTGATAGTGATGGAAAGCGTCAACCTGGACATGACCGGCAAGCCCCTCCAATACACCCGCGCCCGCGTTGCTGCCGACCGCATGCAGCTTGTGGTCAACGGCGAGGTTTGAGCGCAGCCGTCGCCGGGCACATTCCAGAACCGTCCGGGCCAAACCCTGCAAATCGAGGGTGCTTGCCCATTTTGGCAGGTGCCTCCAACTAGGCCGCGCCTTCGGTGTCAGCTGCTGCGCCGCCATGCTCCGGGTGATGTTCCAGCCATCTTCTTGAAGGCGCGGGAAAACGCCGCCTCCGACCGGTAGCCCACGCTCCAGGCAACGTCCGCAATCGACGATCTGCTGTCACGCAGGCGGCGCGCGGCGAGCTGGAGACGCCAGGAGGTAACATACTGCATCGGCCCCTGGCCCATTTTGCCGGCAAATCGCTCGGCCAGAACCGTGCGCGAGGTGTTGACGTGGCGGGCAAGGCTCTTCAGCGTCCAGTCGGCCGCCGGGTCGGCATGAATGGCTGCAATTGCCGCGCCCGCAACGGGATCGGAGAGTGCGGCCAGCCAGCCTTCACAGGCCGGTGTCTGGGACAGCACGTGGCGGCGCAGGGTTTCGATGAAGATCAGCTCACACAAATGCAGGCGCACGCTGCGGCTGCCGGGTTGGTCTGACCGGATCTCCGTCCGGGCGATCTCGATCAGTTTGCGCAGGCTGTCGTCGGTGCCGCTGTCAGGCCGGATCAGAAGTCGGTGTTCAAGCTTTGCCAGGACCGGATTGAAGGGTTTGGCGTCGCAGGCCAGGAAGCCGCACAGGAACAGGGCTCTTGGCTCGCCGCCGCCACCTTCCGGGATGATGTTCGGCAGGCGTCCGGAGGCCAGGTTTCTGAAGAAATCCACCACTTCGCCCGGGCTGAACTCGGGCGGTGTGCCTGCGGCACTTTCCATGCGATAGGCATCGCCCTGCGGGAAGACGAGAATGTCGCCGCGATCGAAACGGACTGGGGCTTCGCCTGGAATGGAGGCGAGCCCGGAGCCTTCAAGAACGACATGATAGGACAGCACATGCTGCCCGGGATCCGTCAGGATCGCACGATAGGCATCCGTGTGGGGAATATCGACGCACCAGGGGTCGCTCGCGTCCACCAGAAACATCAGCGCCCCGGACAGGCGAATGAGGTTCAGGGCATCGGCGAGAGGGTCCTCTGCCGATCCGGACCTGGCGACCGACACTGTTTCTGCCCCGGTTGCGGGGGCAGAACTTGCGGACGGTGGAGCATGGAGCGCGGACATGTCCAAGCTTACCATTTCCAGGCAGAGGTTAGAAATCAACGGAAGGACATGCCGCCATGGCTGCATTCGTGTTTTTCGACGTGAAGGAAATTCTGGATCCGGAACTGCTCGGCGCCTACCGGAGCAAGGTTTTTGAGACCGTTGAACATTTCGGGGGGCGCTACCGTGTCCTTGGTGAAATGGACAGGGTCCTGGAAGGCGACTGGAAGCCAAACATTCCGGTGCTGATCGAGTTTCCCGACAGCCAGACCGCCCGCGCCTGGTACGAGTCCGATCTATATGCACCGCTGAAGAATGACAGGATCGCCGCCGCCCGCTGCGATGCGGTGATGCTCGGCGGGTACGAGCACAGTCCGGGTGCATGAGGAAGCAAGTCGTTGTGGTTCCGGCCTTGCCGGGGTCCGTGGGGTGAGATTTTCGTGGGAAAGCGGCCACCCGAACGGTAGTGCGACTGGTTAAGGCGGATGTGGCCGGTGAGTTCGGGACGAGAGGTCCTGCTCACTTGGAGGCCACATCCCCTTGCTGAAAGTCGATCAGGACTCCGGCAGCTTCGCCGGGTCGAAGTCGCACATCTCGGCAGCCTTGGCCAGGCTCTCGTTGAAACCGACAGGAGAGAAACGGCCGTAGAGCCATGTCTCGCCCAGGCTTTCCCGTTCGACAGAAATGTCGACCGAGGATTGCGCGTTCGCCACTGCGACGATCATTTCCTTCACGAAGCCGGACGTCATCGAGAGCTTGTACGGGGCCTGCACGCCGACAGGGAACATTTCCTCGCCCAGCCAGATGTCCTCTTCGTCGATCGTGATCTCAACCAGGTCTGTCTCGGCCCAGGGATCCTCTTCATTCTCGGTATAGGGCGCGTATTCGTAGGTGAACCCGGCGTTATAGCCTTTGACATCGAAGCTGAACTGCAACGAGCCCGACGTGTCGCGCGCGGCAATATTGTTGTAGACGAGGCAGGTCTCGCCGATCCTGGCTGCCTGCCAATCGCCACTGCTGAATGCCACAGCGCTCACGCTTGTTGCCGGCAGCAAAGCCAGCATCGAGACAAAAGCTCTAAATTTCATTCCAAGGTTCCTCAAATGCATTTTGATTTGCGGACGCCAGCCCCTCGCTGCCCCGCCAATACGGCACGTGCTCGAAACGTCACCGTCGCCCGGTGATGTGACACATGCTTATTGTTGACTAGATGCGAACTTTATCAAGTACAAGGCAAATATACGTTTTTCCGACCAACTGGTGGCGCTTCGGTTTCGAAGTCAGGGTGCCAGGCGGGTGGCCAGCTGGTGGGAAGCGGGCTCGTGATCTTGCCGGTGTCGCAAAGTTTTTACAGGTTTTGGGTGAGGGCGGGGACAGGGTTGGAAAGGGCTGCCTTACACTCCTGCGAACCAGCCCACCGGCGATGCCCTCGGGCGATGCTCAGTTTCCCAGATAGGCGGCGAGCTCATCGGGAGTTCCCTGCGGAAAGGCCTCCTTCAGGTGATCGAGGAACGCGGACACACGCGCGCTCAGCAGCCGCCGTGTCGGATAGAGCGTCCAGAGTGCGATTTCCGGTCCTTCCACATCGCCCCAGTGCACCAGTGAGCCGTTTGCGAGCTCGCGGCTCACGAGCGATACGGGAAGTCGTGCCGCACCCACACCCATGCGCACTGCATCCTTGACCATGATGAGTGACGAGAGGCTCAAGACGGGGTTGACGGTCATTTTCAGTCGTCCCGTCGAGGTCGTCAGGTTCCAGGCTTCGTCTTGGCGAACCGGCCCGCGAACCACGGCGGGAACAGTCAATCCGTCTGTCGGCGGGGTCAGGTCGGGGCTTGCCACGACCACCAGACGGTCGCGAAGGAACACCCGTCCAACAAGGCTCTCATCCGGATCCGGGTTGACACGGATCACAAGATCATACGCCTCCTCGATCATATCGACAGACCGGTCCTCGGTCGTGACCTCCAGTTGAACGTCCGGATATTTGAGCGCAAACCCGGCGGCAAGTTTCCCCATTGCTGTCTGAGAGAAGAGCAAAGGTGCGCTGATCCGCAGGCAGCCCCGCGGATGTTGACCGCCCGAGGCGATTGCCGCAGTCGTCTCGTCAAGCTCGGTGAGGAGCTGACTGGTCCGCTCGAACAGGGCTCGTCCTTCCTCGGTCAGCTTCATGGCGCGTGTGCCGCGCTCGAACAGCCGAAGGTCCAGGCTCGCCTCCAGCTCACTTACCCGTCGGGAGAGCGTTGCCTTTGGGCGCCCGGCTGCGCGCGAGGCTTTGCCGAAGCCGCCGTGGCGGGCGACCAGGTTGAAATCGGCGAGAGCGAGAAGGTCCATTATCGTTCCATGTATGAGACGGTCCGTCCAAATATATCGTCTACCGGCAAAAATGTGGATCACTAATTTAAGGTCAGCCAAACGGCTCAACCCAAGGAGAGACCCACATGACCATTCTTGTAACCGGTGCGACCGGCAATGTCGGAAGCAACGTCGTCGAACAGCTCGTCAACCGCGGCGCAAGCGTGCGAGCCCTGGTCCGCGACCCGTCGAAGGCGAACTTTCCGGATGGTGTCGATGTCGTGAAAGGCGATCTGCTTGACGTGGACTCGTTACGAGACGCTTTCTCCGGCGTTTCCACTCTGTTTCTGCTGAACGGCGTGGTGGCTGACGAATTCACCCAGGCATTGATCGCTCTGAACGTTGCCCGCGACGCAGGTGTCGAGCGGATTGTCTACCTGTCAGTGATCCACAGCGATATCTACTTGAATGTGCCCCACTTCGCAGGCAAGTTCGGCGTCGAGCGGATGATCGAGCAGATGGGGTTCAACGCCACCATCCTGCGCCCGGCCTATTACATGGACAATGAAATCACGATCAAGGACGTGGTCACCAGCTACGGCATCTATCCGATGCCGATTGGCGGCAAGGGCCTCGCGATGATCGACGCGCGCGATATCGGCGAGATTGCCGCTGTCGAGCTCATCCGCCGCGACCAGTCGGCCTCACCGCTGCCGCTCACTCGGATCAACCTGATTGGCCCGGATACGTTGACCGGTGCAAGCGCTGCTGCCGTCTGGAGCGATGTGCTGGACCGCACGATTTTCTATCCGGGTGACGATACCGCCGGGTTCGAGCAGAATCTGCGCCATTTCATGCCGGGGTGGATGGCCTACGACATGCGTCTGATGGCCGAGCGTTTCCTGACCGACGGCATGTTGCCTGAGGCTGGCGATGTGGACCGGCTGACCACGCTGCTAGGCCGACCGCTGCGCACTTACCGCGATTACGTTGCACAGATCGCCGGCTGACGCTGATCCGTCCTCACGACAAGGAATACCAGCATGATCTATTCATCCGCCACCGTTCCGGTGAACCCGGTAGGTGAGCCCGTGCTCACCCGTGACCAGGTCTGGAAGGGCCTCGAACTCAAGGCTCGCGACGCCCGTTTCTTCCTTCCGCCGGGGCTTTGCACCCGCTGCGATGTCAGTGAGCAAGGTGATGCGCATTTCGTGCGTGAGGCCACGATCGCCGGTGCAGATCTGCGCGAGATCATCACGCTCGAGCCGCAACGCAAGGTCACCTTCTTCCAGGCGACCGGCCCGCGTGAAGGCGCCATCGTGAACGAGCTGTTCGAGGACGAAGGCGGCGCGCTTCAGCTCAAGTTCTACTGCTACCTAGGACTGCGCGACAAGACACCGAACGGACCTGAGGAACAGGCCGAGCAGGCACAGTTTGATAGTGACGAGGGCTACAAACTCGCTCTGGTTTCGACACTGAGGCGAACCCGCGAGTTGCTTGCCGACGGCAAGCTCTGATCAGCGCTCCAGACTCGCGCAGCACCCTGCAATCATCGTATGGCATTGAGGTCACTGAAGTCACTGAAGTATCAGGCCCTGTCATTGCAACACGGCAGGGCCTTGAACACCTTCGCGGTGGATCAGGTCAAGGCAGCCAGCGCTTCTGCATGCAGGGCGGCGTTGGCCGCGGCGATGACCTGTCCGTCCGAGTGCAGGCCCAGAGCTTCACCCTTCCAGTCGGTGATCACGCCTCCCGCACCCTCGATCACCGGAACGAGCGCCATGTAATCGTAAGGATGCAGGTTCATTTCGAACACAAGATCGCAGTGCCCCGACGCCAGCAGACCGTAGCCGTAGCAATCTCCCCCGAAGCGGCGCATGGCGACTTTTCGTGAGAGCGCCTCGAATTTGGCACTTCCCGCAGCGTCGAACGTGTCAGGTGTCGTCGTGTAAAGGATCGCGTCGGCCAGCCGCGTCCGGTTGCTGGTGTGGCAGGGCGCACCATCGAACGTCGATGGCTTGCCGCGCTGACCCGTCCAGCGTTCGCCGGTCGGCGGTATCGAGATGATGCCGAGCTCCGGCGTCCCGTTGAAAAGGCAGGCAATCAGGGTGCCGAAGGTCGGCATCCCGGAAACGAAACTCTTTGTCCCGTCGATCGGGTCCAGCACCCAAACGTAATCTGCATCCAGGCGGGCGTCATCGTGCTCTTCGCCGAGGATGCCGTGAGCCGGGAAGCGCTGGACGATACGTTCACGCATGGCCGCCTCGATGGCGCGGTCGGCCTGCGTGACCGGGGAGAGGTCGGCTTTTTGCTCCACGTCCAGAGGCTTGCGGAAATAGGTCATCGCCATGGCGTCGGTCACGTCGGCGAGCCCGCCGGCAAAACGCGCCAGCATCTCCGTTTCGGGCGGCGTCGTGGAGCTCTGCATGAATTTTCCTTGTCTGCGGGGGCTGGCAACGATGTTTGGCCAGCAAATTAACTGTAGACAAAAGCCACAAAAATGCAAGACTACACAAATATCCCCAGAACCGCGACCAGAGGACGCGGCAATAAAAAAGGGTCTCGGGAGGATCCGATCCGGGGCAGCTACTGGCACACGAATACGTGGATCAACAAGGAGAGACGACAATGAAGACCTGGACGAAATTCACCTTGGCTTCGCTGTTTGCCGTCGGCATGACGGCAACAGCCTCTGCCGACGAAATCACCGTCTACACAGCGCTTGAGGAAGAAGAGATCGCGGCCTATGTCGAGGCCGCCCAGAAGGCGATGCCTGATACCGAGATCAATGTGCTGCGCCTGTCCACGGGCAAGCTGGGCGCGCGTCTTCTGGCGGAAGCGGGCAACCCGCAGGCCGACGTGATCTGGGGATGGGCCGTCAGCGCCATGATGGACCCCCAGATTCTCGAAATGCTGGAACCCTACGCAGCCAAAGGCGTCGATGTTCTGCCTGCCTCCTTCCGTGGTGAAGACGGCAAATGGTTTGCTCCGATCGGCTACATGGGGGCGTTTTGCGTGAACACGGCACGGCTTGAGGAAAAGGGCCTGCCGATGCCCAAGAGCTGGAAGGATCTGGAGAACCCGGACTTCAAGGGCGAAGTCCTGATGCCGGATCCGAATTCTTCAGGGACCGGATATCTGCACGTCAATGCAGTGCTGCAAGCCATGGGTGAAGAGGCCGGTTGGGCGCAGCTGGAAGCCGTCGACCCGAACATGGCACAATATACCTCGTCCGGATCCAAGCCTTGCAAGTCCGCGCGCGTCGGCGAATACACCGTCGGCATTTCGCTGGCATTCACCGCGATGCAGTCCATCGAGGAAGGCTATCCGCTGGCCATGGTCTTCCCAGAGGAAGGTGTTGGATATGAACTGGAAGCCTCCGGCCTGATGGCCAGCTCCGACAACAAGGACGCGGCAAAAGCTTTTCTTGACTGGACAATGTCGGACGAGGCAATCGACCTCTACCAGCAGTACAAGGCGTTGATCACGGTTCCGGGTGTCGATGCTTCCGAGGCGGCCGAAAAAGCGGGCCTGCCGGCTGACATTTCGACCGTTCTGGCGGATATCGACTTCGTCACTGCGGCCAAGAACCAGACGGACGTGAAGGCCACCTGGAAGGAAAAGCTGGGCCGTTGATAGTGCGCGCGGCGGCTCCGGCCGCCGCCAGCAGTGCGCGGGGCTTCGCTGGAGACCCGCGCCCCACTTTGACAGGAGACCTGACCCGCCGTGTATCTGACTGTCCGCAACGCCACCAAGACCTTCGGGTCCTTCAAAGCGCTCGACGACGTCTCGATCGAGATCGATCGACGGGAATTCGTTTGTCTGCTGGGTCCGTCCGGCTGTGGCAAGACGACGCTCCTGCGGCTGATCGCAGGGCTTTCTGAGCTGAACGGCGGCGAAATCCTCCTGGAGGGGACGGCGCTTTCCAACCTTCCCGCACGCAAGCGGGGCTTCGGGATCGTGTTCCAGTCCTACTCGCTCTTTCCCAACATGACAGTGGCCGAGAACATCGGCTACGGGCTGAAGATCCGCGGCACGCCGCGGTCGGAGATTTCACGGCGCGTCACGGAACTGCTGGAGCTGGTGAAGTTGCCGCAAGTCGCCGGCAAGTTCCCCGGTCAGCTGTCCGGCGGACAGCAGCAGCGGATCGCGTTGGCACGGGCAATCGCCGTCGATCCGCGCGTTTTGCTGCTGGACGAACCCCTTTCGGCGCTGGACGCGAAGGTTCGGGCAGAGCTTCGCAGCGAGATCCGCCACGTTCAGCGCTCGCTCGGCATTCCAACCCTGATGGTGACGCACGACCAGGAAGAGGCGCTGGCGCTGGCGGACAAGATCATCTGCATGAACCATGGCGTGGTGGTGCAGGCCGGCACGCCGGAAGATCTCTACCACCGTCCGGCGACGCGCTTTGTCGCGGACTTCATGGGGATCAGCAATCTCGTCTCTGCCGATCCGATCCGCCGTGAATTCCCCGATCTGATGGCACAGCGGCCTGAAGGAACGGACGCGCGACATGTTGCCTGCATTCGACCGGAACAGATTGGCCTGACCCCGGCGCAGGACGGCAACGCCACCGTGCGCAGTATCAGCTTTCTCGGCAATCTGCGGCGGCTTGAGGTCGACAGCTCAATCGGGCCGCTGGTTGTCGAGACGCACGGCCACAATACCTGTCACGAGGGCGAGCGCGTGAACCTGAGCATTCCACCGGAGGCCTGCACCTGGGTGGCCGACGACATGGCCCACCAGCCGGCCGAGACCGCCGTATGAGCGGAGTGGAACCGATGGTCACGTCTGCGCGCAGACAACCGGATGCGGACCGGCTGCTGACGCTTGTCTGCGTGGGGCTGCCGCTGCTTGGGCTTGTCCTGTTCTTTCTCTACCCGATGGTGATCGTGTTCCTGCGGTCCCTGACGGTTGACGATGGTTACGGTCTTGCCAACTACACGCGGGTTCTGGGGTCGACCGGATTCTGGCGTGCGACCGAACATTCCCTGATCATGGGGGCCGCCACGACGGTCCTCAGCGTCTTCCTGGGTTTCATCATCGCGCACGGGCTCTATCGCTGTGCTTTCCCGGGCAAGTGGCTGATCCGCGGCGTGATTGTCCTGCCGCTTCTCGCCCCCTCCCTTGTACAGGCGCTCGGGCTGATATTCCTTCTGGGGCGCAACGGCGTTATCAGCCGTGCCCTTGGTGTCGAGATCGAAATCTACGGCTTCTGGGGTCTGCTGATCGCCAACACCCTCTACGCTCTGCCACAGGCGGTGATGATCATCGGCGCGGCGCTGGTTCTTCTGGACGCGCGTGTTTACGAAGCGGCGGAAGTGATGGGCGCCTCGCCGTCACGCCAGTTTCGCGACCTGACGCTGCCAGCGGCCCGCTTCGGAATCCTGAACGCTGCCTTTGTCTGCTTTACAATCACGATCACCGATTTCGGCAACGCGGCGGTGATCGGCGGGGACTACTCGGTTCTGGCAACCGAAATCTACTCCCAGGTCGTAGGTCAGCGGAACTTCAATATGGGTGCCGTGGTCGGCATCATGCTGTTGTTGCCGACGGTGATTTCCTACGCCATCGAGCGTCAGGCGATGAAGCGGCAACAGGTCGGACAGGTGACTGGCCAAGTGCCGTATCGGCCGTCCTTTGCGCCAGTGCGCGACCCGGTCATGGCGTCCCTGTCGCTTTTGATCTGCGCGGGCATCGTCGCGGTTATCGGCATCGTCGTCTACGCAAGCTTTGTCACCCTGTGGCCCTACAACATGACGCTGTCGGTCAAGCACTACGACATCACGCTGGCCGGGGGGTATTCCTCGCTCTGGATGACCATCGTGATATCGCTCATGGCGGCATCGGGAGGCTCGCTTGCGGTCTTCCTCCTGTGCCTCGGGCTGCGCCGCCTTCCGCGCGGTGTGGCCCAGCCCATTCAGATGCTCGCCGCCATGCCGGCCGCAGTCCCAGGGATGGTACTGGGGCTCGCCTATATCCTGACTTTCAATTCAACGACGACACCGCTCTACCTTCTCTATGGTACGGCGGCCCTCATCGCGATCGTCAACTTCTACCACTACCACACGCAGGGCTTTCTGACGGTGATGACCGGTTTTCGCCAGTTGCCCCGGGCGCTCGAGGAAGCGGCGGACAGCCTTGGAGCCGGCATGGCACGGACAGCGGTCGATATCGTTGCGCCGTTCATAGCCCCCATGCTCGTCTCGGTGTTCTTCTTCCTTTTCATGCGGTCTATGGTGACCCTGTCGGCGGTCGTCTTCCTCACCACGCCTGACCTGAGCGTTGCGGCGGTCACCATCATGCGGCTGGACGATGCCGGTCTGACATCACAGGCGGCCGCCTTTTCCACCTGCGTGATGGCAGTCGTCAGCATCGCGCTTCTGAGTATGAAGGGAACGCTGACGTTGATGGGACGGCGTAACCGGATCACGAGGCCGGTCTGATGTGGGCAAAGGAACGTCACCGGCGCATCCTGTCCATGCTGAGCGCGAGCCAGCAGGTGAGTGCCAACGACCTTGCGCAGATGCTGAATGTCTCTCGCGAGACGGTGCGCCGAGACCTGCTGGATCTGGAGGAAGCTGGGCGGGTCAGCCGCGTGCATGGCGGGGCGGTATTGCCCGAGCCCCGTTCAGAGGAGCCTTTCCGCCAGCGGATGACGACACAGATCCGTGCCAAGTCCGAGATTGCCCGAAAGGCGGCCGGGCTGATCCAGCCTGGACAGACGATCCTGGTGGATGCAGGCACGACCACTGCCATATTCGCGCGGGAACTGGTGAAACTGTCGGGCCTGTCCGTGATTACCAATTCCCTCGACATAGCCACCACGCTGCAGGGAGCCGGCAAGGACGTGCTGCTGCTTGGTGGCCGAATGGCCGCCGACGTTCCGGCGACGGTGGGCGAACTCACCCTGTCCGAAATCCGCCGTTTCCGTGTCGACCTTTGCTTCTCTGCCCCGGTCGCGGTGCATCCGACCAAGGGCGCGTTCTTCTACGACCTGCAGGAAGCGGAGATCGCCATTGCCATGGCAGCCCAGGCCTCGCAGTCGGTGATCCTGGCCGACCAGAGCAAGCTTGGTAAAACCAGCCGGGTTCAATCCTGGGAAGCTGGGGAGATGAGCACACTCGTGACAAACAAGGCAGCGCCTGCGGAGCAGATAGCGGCTTTCCGTCAATCCGATGTCGATGTCCTGAACTGAGAACCCGAAGACGCTCCATAAGCGAGGCCGGCTTGCTCGTTGCTGTGCAAGATTTCGATCCTCGCAGCTGGTTCCTTCAACTGGTGCGGCCTCTGATAGTCGGATTCCACCAGCCACAGCACATTCGCCACAAGGCCAGCCTCGTTCATGCCGTCGGTCGTGGAAATATCGTAGCCCGAAGCAATGACGCTGCCATGTTTCGACGTCCACTCCAGGGAACTCGCCCCCTCCTCGCCGTTGCGTTTCATGCCGCGCGGGAACAGCCACAGGTTCGTGCCGACGTCGGTCTTCCAGTCCATCGAGCGGGCGGTGATCACCTGCTCGCTGGCGCCCAGATAGACCACCCGGGTGCAGACATCCGCAAGGCGTGGCGCAAAGAGGCCGAACGAGGTGATGGCCAGGGCGCAGGCTGCCGTCATTGTGGCCTCGCCGATTTTCATGCGCCGTCTCCTTTGCAGTCTGCCAATAGGCGGTGCAGAGCCGCATCGGCACAACTTTTGATATAGGGCCGACCAGGTGTGACGCTGTCAAGACAGGTCGGCGTTTGTGTTCTGGTTCGTGCGGTAAACGGAAATGGCCCGCAGTGGCGACACCACGGGCCACGGGCAAGGTGAGTGAAATCCGCCCGGTCAGAGCGTACGGAACAGGTTGACCGTGAAACAGGCAAGCCCGGCAGCGACTGCGATCGCGCCGACCGCGATGACGGGTTCCGCCGCCGAGTGGCCGAGTGAATAGGCGGCCAGCGCCGCCATCATCACCGGCAGGCCGAGCGCATGAAGCCAGACGTGCAGGCGGGCAAACCTGTTTTCCGCCATGGCCGGGATTGCGATGTAGATCATGCCCGTAAGGGCCAGGGTTACCCAGCCGAGCAGGTTGGTGTGCACATGCACAGGAGAGAGCGTGTGGTCGTGGCTTGCCGCCATGACAATGCCGAGCACCAGCCCAAGCAGCATCCAGAGAGTGGCAAGCCTGAACAGCCAGGCGGCCAGGGTGGGAATGCGGGTCGTCAAGTCTTTGGTCCTTTCAGGGAGCGGTCTGCGCCTGCCGGCACAGGGGTGTGATGCCGGTGGTGGTTGCCGGCGTTACAGGGAAATGTGATCCGGAGTGCCAAGGGAACGCTCCGGGTGAAACTGATGTCAGCGAAGCAAGTCGTCAGACCTTCCAGGCCATCCGCAGCCTTTCGCGTATGTCGCTCAGTCTGTCTTCCGGTTCGTTGGCGAACACGAACCGGAGGTATCTGTCGGCGATGTTCTTGCTGCCCCATCCGGTCATCGGCGTTGCGGCGATCCGCCCCTTTTCGAACAGCAACCGCGAAGCCTCCGCAGGAGACAAGCCAAGTTCGGCCGTGTCGATCAGCAATGACCAACCGCCGTCCGGCCGCACGACAGGCAGATCCGAGAGCTCCCGCAAGATGATGTCCCGGCGTCCTTTCCAGGTTGCGGTGGCAGTGGCGACGCCATCGTCTTTCGCGGTTATTGCGGCCGCGGCTCCCGGCATTGCAATACCGACCTGGCAGACCACGTTGGACAGGCTGACCAGGCCGATGTCTGGCATGATAGATGTCGGCCCAACGATCCAGCCGACCCGCCAGCCGATCATCCGGTACTCCTTGGAAACGCAGCCGACCGTTATCGTGCGCTCGGCCAGGCCGTCGAGGCTGGCCGGATGGATCACGGAGTCGCCGGTATAAAGGATCCGTTCCATGGCGGCATCGTGCAGCAGAAAGGCGCCCGTTCTCCTCACGACATCCGCGATGGCGTTCCATTCCTCTGCTGTATGAACGATGCCGGTCGGCATGGACGGGCTCATGGTCAGCACGGCCCTGGTCCTGGGACTGGCTGCGCGGTGAAGCTCCTCACAATCGAGCCGCCAGCCGCCGTCCACTACCATCAGCGGAACGAGTTTCGGAACGCCGCCGGCCAGCCGGATACGGTTGAGCAAACCGGCATAGGCAGGATCGGTGATGATCACTTCGTCTCCCGGTTCGAGGATCGCCAGGAGGGCATTGAGGATGCCGGACAGGCCGCCCGCCGAAATGACGCATTGGGTTTTCCAGTCGTAGGACTGACCGCTTGTGGCCGATATCCGGGCAGTTGCTGCCCTGCGGATGTCGTCGGTCCCCAGAAACGGCAGATAGCTGTTGGCATCATCCCGGCCGATGGCGGCCCGCGTTGCCTCCAGTGCCTCCTGAGGCGGGCGGAGGTCGGTGTCGAGGTTCTCCAGCCGAAGCATGTCGGATTTGCCGGCGTCATCGGCCGCCTGCCCCATCCTGTCCACGCCAATGCCTGGAATGTCCTTCAATCGTGTGACTGTCATCGAAGTCCTCATTTTGTATCCAAATCTAAATATTGGATACAAATTTGTGAGATTGCAGTCAAGTCTTCGATTGTCTAGGAAAGCAGGATGACCCAGTCGGACAGGCAAATGGCAGAGCGGACGAGCGCTAAACGAACCGGTGACCAGGCAATCCGCGTGGCGGACGCCTTGCGCGAGAAGATCGTTTCAGGCGACCTGAAACCAGGGGAAGCACTGCGCCAGGAAAAGCTGGCGGTGCTGTTCGAAACCAGTCGGATGCCGGTTCGCGATGCATTGCGGCTGCTGGAAGCCGAAGGGCTGGTGCAGATGCCGCCCAACAAGGGAGCAATCGTCGCGCCGCTCGATCCGGACGAATTCAGGGAAGTTTATGAAATGCGGTCGGCGTTGGAGACACTGGCGCTACGCCTTGCCATTCCGGAGCTGACCAACAGCCAGATCGATCGCGCTGCCGCCATTCAGGACAAGGCCGAGGCGTCGGACCTGGGAAATTTCGGAGCCCTGAACAAGGCCTTTCATTTTGCGTTGTACGAACCCTGTGCAAGGCCACGGCTACTGGCACAGATTGCCGCTCTCAACGAAACCGGGGACCGGTATCTTCGGCTTGCGGCAGCGCAGCTCGACTACACCCTAAGGTCTCACCAGGAGCACCGGGAATTACTGGAAGCCTGCCGCCACCGGGACAGCACGAAGGCTTGCGACATCCTGCAGCGTCACATCGAGGCCGCCGGACGCGCGCTGGTCGAGCGCCTGACAGCGAAATTGTCCTTGCCCTGAAGCCGAGCGAAGCATCGATTTATGGCTCGCTCCCGCTGCCGAAGAGAAATGTCTGGTGAAACAGTACCGAATTGAGCCCGCGACCGAAGTGGATGCGGACAGACTCGCCGACATTCGGGTAGACGCGATGCGGCCCAGCCTGGAAGCTGCCGGACGGTTTGATCCTGTCCGGGCGAGGGGTCGTTTCCTGGACAGTTTTTCCGCCGCGGATACGAAGATCGTTTTCGCCGATGAGGCGATAGCCGGTTTCTTCGTCGTTCGCAGATGCACTGACCATTTCTATCTCGATCATCTTTATGTCAGTCCGGTCTTTCAGGGCCGGGGGATCGGTCGCCACATCATTGCCAACCTGAAGGAAGAGGCAGGTGTGGCGGGCCTGCCAATCCGGCTGATTGCCCTGAACGGAAGTCCCGCCAACGCGTTCTACTTGTCCTGCGGGTTCCGGTTCGTCTCGCGGGACACGCTCGACACGGTCTACACGTGGGCTTGCGGAGATTGATTGCCGACACACGGGCGGCTGCCCGGGCCTTGGCTTTTGCAGTGCAACAGGCTATCAATTTGCAATCGTCAGGACCTGGGTGAGATTCCCGGGTGGCTCCTCCGGCCGCCGATCCGCCGGACAACCCGAAAATTCACGTCTGAAAATCCGTAGTGTCGCCGATGCTCCGGTTCGCTGACCTTTGGGCTGTATATGATTTCATACGCAAAATACAAAAATCAATGGACGGGCAATATCCGCGCCGACCTGCTGTCAGGCCTGGTCGTGGCCCTTGCCCTCATTCCCGAGGCCATCGCCTTTTCCATCATCGCAGGGGTCGACCCGAAAATCGGCCTCTATGCCTCCTTTTCCATCGCGGTCATCATTGCGATCACCGGCGGGCGGCCAGGCATGATTTCCGCCGCAACGGCGGCAACAGCGGTGCTGATGGTTACGCTGGTCAAGGACTACGGACTACAATATCTGCTTGCCGCGACGGTTCTGGCCGGTTTGCTGCAGATCGGTGCCGGGCTCCTCAAGCTCGGTTACGTGATGCGCTTCGTGTCTCGCTCCGTGATGACCGGGTTCGTCAATGCTCTCGCCATCCTCATCTTCATGGCGCAATTGCCGGAGCTGGATCCGTCACGTGTGCCGATGCTCACCTACGCGCTGGTCGCGGCGGGACTGGCGATCATCTATCTGTTCCCACGCCTGACAAAAGTCATTCCCTCGCCCCTGGTCACGATCATCGTGCTGACGGCACTGACGCTCTTCTTCGGATGGGACGTGCGCACGGTCGGCGACATGGGCGAACTGCCCAATACGCTGCCGGTGTTCCTCATACCGGACATTCCCCTGACCTTCGAAACCCTGCAGATCATCTTCCCCTATTCGGTTGCCGTTGCGGTGGTCGGCCTTCTGGAAAGCCTGATGACGCAGCAGATTGTCGACGATCTCACGGACACACAGTCGGACCGGAACCAGGAATGCATCGGCCAGGGTATTGCCAACACCGCGACCGGTTTCATCGGCGGCATGGCCGGTTGTGCCATGATCGGCCAGTCGATGATCAACGTGAAATCGGGTGGGCGCGGACGGCTGTCCGCATTCGCAGCCGGTACCTTCCTGTTATTCATGGTGGTGGTGCTGGGAGATCTCGTCGGACGGATTCCGATGGCGGCCCTGGTCTCGATCATGATCATGGTTTCCATCGGTACCTTCTCCTGGAGCTCGATCAAGAACCTCAGGGAGCATCCGCGCTCGTCATCGGTGGTCATGCTGGCGACGGTGTTTTTTGTCGTCTACACCCACAATCTGGCCATCGGCGTTCTTGTCGGTGTGCTGTTGTCAGGCATCTTCTTTGCCTGGAAGATTTCGCAGATTTTCCGCATCAGAACCACGATCAGCCCGGACGGGCGGCACAGGACCTATCTGGTCGAAGGACAATTGTTCTTCGCTTCAACGGAGGACTTCATGAAGGCGTTCGACTTCAAGGAGGCTCCGGAAAAAGTGACGATCGATGTCACCCGGGCCCATATCTGGGACATTTCCTCGGTTGCCGCGCTGGACATGGCAGTCCTGAAATTCCGTCGTGAAGGGGCGGAGGTCGATATTCTCGGCATGAATGAAGCATCGGAAACCATCGTCGACAGGCTTGCAGTTCACGACAAGCCGGGCGCCATGGAAAAACTTCTGGGACATTAGGGAGGCTCACATGTCGACAGGCACTTTGATTGCCTTGGTGGACGGCTCGAAATATTCCGAAAGCGTCTGCCATTACGCCGCCTGGATCGCAAAACGGACGGAAGCCAGGGTCAAGATCTACCACGTGCTGGGGCGCCGCGAAGGCACCGACCGGCAGGACCTGAGCGGAGCCATAGAGCTGGGGGCACGGTCGCACCTGCTGGAAGAGCTGAGCGAACTCGACGCGAAACGGGCAAAGCTGTCCCATGCCAAGGGACGGGCCATTCTGGAAGATGCCCAGGCGATCATCGAGGCAGACGGCGTCTCCGTCGAGACAAGGCTGCGCCAGGGCGATCTTGTGGAAACCGTTCTGGCCAAGGAAGACACCGGCGACCTCATCGTGATCGGCAAGCGCGGTGAGGCGGCGGATTTTGCAAAGCTGCATCTGGGCTCCAACCTGGAACGTGTCGTTCGCTCCTGCCGCAAACCCGTTTTCGTCGCCAACCGCGAGTTCAAGCCGCTATCAAAAGTGCTGATTGCCTTCGACGGTGGCCAGTCCTCGCTGAAGACGGTCGATTTCCTGTCCCGAAGCCCGCTTGTTGCAGGGTTGCCCGTGACACTCGCCTTTGCAGGCGTGGATACCCCGGAGATCCGGAAGGCTCTTGAAAATGCCCGGGACACCCTGGCTGCCGGTGGCTTCGATGCCGGTGTCGTCATTGAAAACGGCAAACCGGAAGCGACGCTTGGCAAGCTGGTGGAAGAGCAACATTACGATCTTGTCGTCATGGGAGCCTATGGCCACTCGCGCATTCGCAGCCTGATCATCGGCTCCACCACGACGGAAATGGTACGAACCTGCAAGGTGCCGATCCTGTTGATGCGCTGATGACTGGCACCTGGCCGGAACCGCGCAGGTCGCGCAGTGTTGGTTCCGGCCGGGCTCTTGTCGTTGGTCAGGAACCAGCGCGCGGGGCCACGGCACCAATGTCCGTCGGGACTTCGGCTGATGGGCTGCGCAGCTTTTCCGCCACGAATTCCCCGAATGCCTGCGTCGCAGTTGAGGGATTGGGGGACGCATAGGCAAGCGTGATGCCGATGCCTGGAAGCGGCGGCAGGCCGGTTTCCAGCACGTGGAGATCTGGTGGCACGGCGGAACGGGTTACGACGCTGATCGCCTGGCCGGAGCGGGCGATGGCCAACAGGCCCGCGAGACCGTTGCTGGCAAAGGCAATGCGATAGGCTTTGCCCGCCTGGTCCATGGCGGTGCGGGCGGCACGGTGGTCCAATGTGCCCGGCGCTGAGAGGGCCAGCGGGACCACGTCCTTTTGCAGGATTTCAGGCTCCGGGCGATTGGCCACCCAGACGAAGCTTTCGGGCCGCAGGATGCGGGAAGAGGGCTCTTCACCGGGAACGGAAATCAAGGCGACATCGATCCGCCTGCGCTGCAGCTGAAGGTGCAATTCCGTTGTCGGAGCACAGACCACCTCGATCTCGACATCGCCATGCCGCGCGCCAAACCCTTTCAGAAGATCGGGAAAGAGGGCTGTCAGATAGTCTTCCGGGCAGCCGAAGCTGATGAGGCCACGCAGGCCTGATCCGGGTAAGGTGGACAGGGCTTCGTCATGCGCGCCCAGGATGCGTTCCGCGTGGGGCAGAAACCGGTCGCCCGCTGCCGTCAGCTCCACGCCGCCACGGGTACGGCGGAGGATCGGCTGACCGACAATCGCCTCCAGCCGGGTCATCTGCATGCTGACGGCTGATTGTGTGCGCCCGACCTGCCGCGCTGCTGTGCTGATCGATCCGCTGCGGGAGACTTCGACGAAACTCCGCAGCAGGGCTATTTCCAGAACGGGCATAAGATATCAATCCAATTGAATTTCATAATCTAAATTATGAATTTTCTTGAAAGCAAGGGCTCTCTTACACTCCACGCAGTCATTTCATCAGCTGTCCGGATCAGGAGACGCACCATGGCAACGGAAGCCGCGAGCAACAGCACGGACCCCGGGTTCTGGTCCGATGTATCGGACCATGTGCTGCGTTATGGGCCAGTCTTCGAACAACGTGTCATCGAACGTGCCGAAGGCAGTTTTGTCTATGACAGTTCAGGCGCGCCGATCCTTGATTTCACCTCCGGGCAAATGAGCTCCATCCTTGGCCATTCCCATCCGGATATCGTGCGAACGGTGCGCGAGCAGATCGGACACCTCGACCACCTGTTTAGCGGCATGCTGTCCCGCCCGGTCGTCGACCTGTCGAAACGGCTCGGTTCACTGGTGCCCGGTCTGGAAAAGGTGCTGCTTTTGTCCACGGGGGCGGAAGCCAACGAAGCGGCTATCCGGCTCGCCAAGCTTGTCACGGGCAAGCATGAGATCGTTGCCTTTACCAAGAGCTGGCACGGCATGACAGGGGCGGCGGCTTCGGCCACCTACAGCCATAATCGGCGGGGATATGGTCCGGTCAATCCGGGGTCTTTCGCGATACCGGCTCCCAATGCCTATCGGCCGCGGTTTACCGATGCCAACGGAAATCTGGACTGGAAGTCAGAGCTGGACGACGC
Organism: Roseibium sp. LAB1; assembly: GCF_054658235.1. NCBI lineage: Bacteria > Pseudomonadati > Pseudomonadota > Alphaproteobacteria > Hyphomicrobiales > Stappiaceae > Roseibium > Roseibium sp. LAB1. Next base: position 395,460 of record NZ_BAAGIB010000003.1, read on the forward strand.
CTTCGCGCTGGTCGACAGCCAGTCCACCGGCAATCTTGCCGCTTTCATCGCAGAACCGATCCTGTCGTCGGGTGGCATCATCGAACTGCCCGAAGGCTATCTCGCGGCACTGCGCGAGAAATGCGACGAGCGCGGCATGCTGTTGATCCTGGACGAAGCCCAGACCGGCATCGGCCGGACTGGACACATGTTTGCGTTCCAGCGCGACGGGGTGACGCCCGACATCCTGACCCTGTCCAAGACCCTGGGTGCCGGATTGCCCCTGTCTGCTGTGCTGACAAGCCGTGCCATCGAGGAGGACGCCCACCGAAAGGGGTTCGTGTTCCTGACCACGCATGTGTCCGACCCGCTGCCAGCCGCCGTCGGACTGACGGTCCTGGATGTCGTTGAGCGGGACGGTCTGACAGGACGCGCCGTTTCCGCGGGTCAACGCTTGCGGGGCGGGCTTGAAAGGCTGAAGCAGCGTTTCGAAAGCGTCGGCGACGTGCGCGGCCGTGGGCTTCTGCTCGGCCTCGAGATCGTGACCGACCGGGCCAGCCGCGAGCCGGATCTTGACATGGCCGACAGGATCGGCGCGGAGGCGATGGTCCGCGGGCTCAGCATGAACATCGTCAAGCTGCCCGCAATGGGCGCGGTCTTCCGGATCGCGCCAGCGCTGACAATCTCGAATGAGGAGATCGATCAGGGGCTGGAAATCATGGCATCGGCAATCGAAGCGGCGCGGGCCTGAAACAGCCGCGCGGGACATGAGGCAGGGCGGGGAGCGCCTGGAGTTTCCCCGCTGCCTTATGTTGCTGCCTGGCGCGGCCGTTATTCCTCGACCCGGCAATGGCGGGGTAAGCTCCGGTTAGTAAAGCGTTTTCCGGTAAGTCTCTTCCAGCGCGGCGTCGAGCTTACGCATCTCGTCATCGTCCGGAGCCCCGGTCGTCTGGTCCAGAATGATCTTGGAAAGCGACGGCATCTCGCTGCGATCCTGCAAATGCTCGGGATTCCAGAGATGCGAGCGCCGGAACGCCTTGGCGCAATGCAGGAAGACCTCGCTCACCTTCACGACAATTGCGAGCTTGGGTGCCCGGTCCTTCACGCTCATGGTTTTCAGAAGGTCCGGGTCGGTTACCACGGTGGCCGTGCCGTTGACGCGCAAGGTCTCGTCATATCCCGGGACCAAGAACAACAGCCCGACATTCGGGTTGGCGACGATATTGGCCAGACTGTCCAGGCGGTTGTTGCCCGGTCTGTCCGGGATGGCAAGCGTTTGCGGGTCGAGAACCTTGACGAAGCCGACAGGATCGCCGCGCGGGCTGACATCTGCCTTTCCTTCCGCGCTCTGGGTGCCGAGGCACAGAAAAGGGGAGCGCCGGATGAAGTCCTGCGCATGCTTGTCCAGCGCGCTCAGGCACTTTTTTGCAGCCAGCGGCGATAGCTCGGAAAACTGGCTTCGGAGTGTCCGTTCATCCGAAATGACGAATTCCGGGTTGATCTTGTAGGTTTCCATAACGCTCCCCTTTTGAAGGTCATTCCTGTGTGACCCGTGTTGTTTCGCGGGCAGGCTTGAACTCTGTTTACCAGGCTTTCAGCCATCCTGGGTCGAAGGTAACATAAAATGAGGTGCGTACATCATTTTTCGAATAACGAAGCATTCGCGATGCTCCGCATGCCTTGCAGCGCGCTTTTCAGGCGACCGTTTGCGATAAGTCCGTTGGAATAAAGGACGCCCTCCGGGGTACCGTGGCCGACAGGTGCAAGATGTGCTATTTATTGAATTCATTGATGAATCCGGGTGAGTTTCCGATGCCCGATCTGATTTTGGATAACCGGTTGGCCGGCTCCCGTTTGTTGAGGCGGGTTCTTGATCGTGACCTTGTGTTGGCCGTGGCGTCGCAGGTCCGGCAGTCGGCGCACCTGCGCGGATGGCTCAGGGAAGACGGACGGGTCCCGGCCCGGATGCGTGGCAGGAGGCTGGCCGCCGACGATCCCGACCACGTGGCGTTTCTTGCCGACGTTCTGTCGTTGCCGGACGTCAATACCCTGCGATCCGACCGCGGCTTACGCGCTGCCGTCGCAAACGCCAGCGGGCAGCTTCTGGAGCCTCTCAGGGCCGACGTCTGCCGGATAACTTTTCCAGGCGAGCCGGACGGCACCCCGGCGCATCAGGACGCCTGGTATTGCAAGGTACCGCGGCTCTGGGTTGCCTGGATCCCGCTGGTTGCCTGCTCCAGACAGCTGGGGACACTGGAGATTGCGGACCGTGAAATGCCGCTTGCCGCGCATGACGACAGCGGATTGGTGGGCGACCTGCGGACAACTTGGTGCCCCGCGTCCTGTGGGCCGGGTGATGTTCTGCTTTTCTCCGGATTGACGCCACACAGAAGCCGACCCAATCGAAGCGCCGACCGGCCACGCCTGTCACTGGACTTTCGCTTCGGTGAGGCCACAACTTGAGGAAAACGGGATGACGGCAGCATGAGCCTTGCGCTCTGGAACCATCCGGTCACCGTGGATCGCTATCGTCACTTTACGGAGCACCATGACCGTTACCGCAAGGCGGCCAGGGCTCTCGTGGAGGCGGCGGGCATTGCGCCGGGGCACAGGGTTCTGGATTTTGCAGCCGGGATAGGCTGCACCGCGCTGGCAAGCCTTGAACAGCTGGGACAGTCCGACGTGGTGACTGCGGTGGAAGCAGCGGAAGCCATGCGCCTTGCAGGAGTGGTCCGCACAAGGGGCCTGCCGGTCACCTGGTACCCTGCAACACCTGACCGGCAGCACTATGACAGGGTCATCTGCGGGGCGGCTATCTGGGCACTGGGACCTGTGGCCGACGTTATTGCAGATCTCGCCGGGAGTGTGGCGCCGGGCGGTGTGCTGGCAGTGTCGTTGCCTGCGGCCTATCTGGGGGAGCCGGACGAGCCAGGTGGGGGCTCCGATCCATGGCTCGGCAGGCTGCCGGAAGTGCTGTCCGAGATGAGATTGGGCAAAGTTCCAACGGAGCAATCGCCGCCCCTGAATGAAACGGTCTTGACGCAGGCATTTGCCGATAGCGGGTTTTCGGTGACCCGGACAACGCTTCGTAATCGCCTGAGCCAGGCAGCCTATTGCGACTGGATGACCCTGCCGCCAGTCAACGACACCCTGCTTGGGCAGCTTCCGCCGGAGGATCGAATTGCCGTTGTCGGCCGTGTTGCGAGCGACCTCGATACAGCCTCCTGGCGGTGGGAAGCCTGGGCGCTTTACACCGGTGTGCGGCAGGAGCTTCGGTCCTTCAGAAGATCATCGGATTGAACTGAGGCGCTGATGCAAGATGACCCGGAACGGCAATGTTTGTGCCATTGATAACAGGTCCAACCGGTACGTAGGGAGGCGCGAAGGAAGGAACCGGACCGAAGCCCAGCACAAGCATGACCTGGGCCGAGGCCAGCCAGGTGGTGGCGCTGAGGGCCAGTCCTCCAGCAACCCGGTTTATGAAGTCCGTCTTGCTGCTCAGGGATGCCGGCAGTGCCTGTTTGATCGTGCTGGCAAGTTCCGAGGGAAGCACGAGTTTGGACGACTTGCTCGAGACACAGGTAATAAGCGGCGCGGGGACATTCGGCATGGGCGGTGCCGCAGGTCCAGGGTAGGCGGCAAAGGCGGGATACCAGGGCAATCCCGGCACAGTGACGGCATTCTGCCAAAGATAGAAACTGTCGGAGAAAGCCTCCGCAATACCGTTGGCCATCTCTCGTGCGGGACCGGACAGGGCCTGGATTTTCGCGTGGCTTCGGATATGTGGTTCAAGTGACATGCCATCGAGGCAGCCGGGTGTTCCAATCGCGCTGACTGACATGATCGTCAGACCTGTGAAATGTGCGGCCGACTTCCAAAGGTCGATAGCGTTCTTTATCGCGGGTTTGATAGCTTCGATCACGGCGGTTTCATCCGCTGCCGTAAACGCGGGCTGGCTGCTGCCACCGCCGCTACCGCCAGCGCCACCGCCACTTGCCAGGCTGCTCATGAGCTCGACCGCCATCCAGCTTTCGGCCTGGGCCGCATCGGCACTGCTCTTTTTGTTCGTCGTGTCCGCCTTGCCGATAGTCTTGGCGATGTCGTCGTTCCAGGCCGGTGCCAAAGGGGAGCCCGGGCTTCCGGCCTTTTTCGCCACCCCGCCTGCCATGGACGCAGCGCCCCCTGCTTTTTCAAATGCGTTGGAAGCCGCGCTTGCCACTTTCGTCGCCATGGATGTGGCGCCACTGCCTTTTTGTGCGGCTTGCTTGGCGATTGATTTCGAGGCAGCTTCGGCAAATTCAGCAGCATGTTTTGAAATTCTGGTTGGGCGCAGGTTTGGCTTCATGATCCAGATCTCCTCGTTTTACGTGTTTTGCTAGCCGCAATTGGCCTGACGGCTTGCCCAGGCTGCATTGTGCCGTGCCTTCCATCCGACGAGGTCGGCAATCAATGCGCGCAAACGTGGCTCATAGGCGAAAAAGTCCTTGTCCAGCGCCGGATCGCTTTCAAGATCATAGCCCCGGTTTTGCTGAGATGACTGCGGGATGCGCCCGGGATCGAGCCACCATCCGGTAAAGCCGTATTCCGCGTGATAGCGGTCGTAGATCTGTGTGCCGGGAAATGGCACCAGAACGCCGAAATTGTTGAAGAAATCAGTGATCGGTGCGAGCCGGTTCATCAAGGCTCGCGTATTGGCGAGTTCTGCTTCGCCTTCGCCGGGAAAGCCGAACATGAAATTCACGATCGTGATCATTCCCGCTGCCTTGGCCGCTTCAACGGAGGCGATAAGCCGGTCTGGCGTCTGGCCTTTCCTGATCGCGCGCAAAATGGTGGCGTCGCCGCTCTCGATGCCGAAATTGATCGCCACGCACCCAGCGTGCCGCATCCTGTCCAGATCGCGCGGCAGCACCATGTTGCCCGGCGTAATGCACGTCCAGGTCACGCCTGCAAGGTCCGGCTCGCTCGCAATGGCGTCACACAGAGCCTCGAGCCTGGAACGGCGTGCGGTGAACGCGTCATCCCAGAACGGCACATGAGAGAGTCCGAAGTAGCGCCGCAACGCCCGCATTTCGGCAACAACATTTTCCGGGCTGCGCCAGCGATAGGTTCGGCCGGTGACATAATTGGCGCAAAAGGTGCACCTGGCCGGACAGCCCCGACTGCTGACGATTCCTCCAGCCACAGTGCCGTCGCCCGTCGATCCGGCAGCCAGATGCGGATAAGGCAAAGCATCGAGGTCTTCGATGGCATGGTAGGGCGGGCCGTGACCTTTCGGGGTGTAAAGGCCTGGTATCGAGGAAAAGTCACCGCCTGACTGCAGGCATTCGGCAACAGCAACAATTGCATGCTCGCCTTCGCCGGCCAGTGACAGATCGAAGCCGTGGGCAAGTGGTTCCTCGGGCAGGACCGTTGGATGCGGTCCGCCGGCAATCAGCAGCGCACCGGTTCCGGACAGAACTTCAGCCAACCGGTAACCGGCCAGGGCGTTGTAGGTAAAAAGCGTCATGCCGACGAGATCCGGTTGAAACAGGCGCGCTTCTTCCGCCAGACATGTTCGCGCCTCGGCGTCGCTGCAGTTCGCAAGATCGAGGCATCGCACTATGTGACCCGCCGACAGCAAGGCGGCCGCAACATACTGCTGCCCGAGATAGGGCGAATTCATGGGTTGCGGCAACGGAGGCAGGGCCAGAAGGGCGCGAACCACGTCGGGGATCTCCAGATTTCAGGTTGGGCGTTGGATGCCCAACCTGTATTTGGCGACGCTGCCTTACGTTAAGTCAAGTGCTTTGCCCATCACGGTCGCGCCGGGAGATTTTGCGCTTGCCGTTGCTAGTCCAGCGTGACCGCTTCGATCCGGCCTTCCAGCATGTGCGGCAGGTAGAGAATTCCGTCCCGGGTGGAGATATCGGCAAGCCCGGCCGGTTCGCTCATGATCTCGGTTGTCGTGCCATCTGTCCCGATTTCGAAGACCTTGCCGTTGATCCAGTCGTTAAGGACGAGTTTGCCGTTCAGCCGCGCGATGCCGTCGATATTGCCGACATCCGGTGCCACGACGCTGATGGATTTTGTCACCGGATCGATCGAAAGCAGGTTGCCGGGGGCTTCGGTGGTGAAGTCGTTTTTGAGGCCCTTGCCCCAGGCTCCGACCAGCAGGCGGCCGTCATCCCAGTAAAGACCGTTTGGGTGGTTGAGTTCCGGGTTCTCCAGCCATTTTTCGAACCTGCCGTCCGCATAGCGCCAGATCGTGTTCGTCATCATGTCGGAGACGAAGATCTCGCTGCCGTTGGTGGTCACGTCATTCAGAAAGACCGAGCCTTCGGCAGGAAGGGACTGCAGCAATTCGCCGGTGCCGGCATCGACAATGCGCAGGCTGGTGAGATCGGCCGCAAAGACCTTGCCATCCATCAGTGCCAGTCCTTTGGGCGCGTCCATGCCGGTCGCCCAATTGGCATCGATGAGCTGCCCGCCGGTGGTTAGCAGCGCCAGATGGCCGTTGCCGTCAACCGCATTCGGAGCGCCTCCCATGACGCTGACGATGAGCCGATCAGTCGCAGGATCATAAGCAACCGACTCCGGCATATCGAAACCGTCTGTCGACCAGAGCGAACCGGCTGAAGATGGCAGCGAGGAAAGGCCGAGCAGAAGCGCTGCGGCGAGGGGTTTTATGGTCTGCATGGGATGTCCTTTCGTGCAGTTGAACTGGAACGTTCCTGCAGAAGGCGAACTTTTCTTGCAATTGACGATGTTCTGGTATCAAAAAACGATACCAGATGTGTTGATTTCGGGATCAGGATCATGCGCGGAGATACTTTCAAGATATTACAGGGCGTCCTGAAGGCGCGCGGCATGACCTATGCGGATCTCGCGAAGCGGATGGAAATATCGGAGCCGACGGTCAAAAGGATCTTCGCCGGGCATGACTGCAAGCTGAGCCGATTGCTGGAAATCTGCCAGATTCTGGATGTTCCGCTGGCTGACGTGCTGCATCGGGCCGAGCGCAATTCGGAAGAGGCAAGCGTGCTGCCGGTGGCGACGGAAGCCCGGCTCGCCGCGGATCCGTCACTGTTCTATCTCTTCATACTGCTGCGTGAACCGATCCCTCAGCAGGAAATCGAACGCCGTTTCGATCTTTCGGGGGAGGATATGTTCCGGCTGGGCCGGGCGCTGGAAGCGTTGGGGCTGGCTGAAGTGCATCCGGGCAACCGCATCAAGATCACACGCAAGGAGCCGTTCAGGTTCCGGCCAGACGGACCGCTGATCCCGCTTCTGAAGGAAATCAACATGCGTTTTCTGGGCCAGGTGATTGCCAATCCGGGCGGCAACCAGTCGCTGTTCTTCACGCTCTCCCGCCGCATGCTGCCAGACACGGGTGCTTTCATCCTGCGCGAGATCGAGACGCTGAAGGAGACCATCGCCGAGCTGGCCCGTCAGGATCAGCTGGTTTCGCGCGAGGAAGATCTGACCACCTTCAAGCTGACGGGTGCCTTCGCACCCGTTTCCTTTCCGGACATTCTGACGATCGATACGAGCCGGTAACCGGGGTCAGGACCAGAATTTCGAAGTTTCCCGGGTCGCTTCCCAATACCCCTTGGCGTGTTTCCACATGGCCTGGCACTGGGCCTCGTGCCAACCGATGACAAACCCAATGGCCTGGTTGGTCGCAATGGCGTTTTCGCCGCTGACCTTGCATTTCACCGGCAATTGCTCGGACATGGCGACATCGTTGAGATAGCCGAAAATGTCCTGCAGCTTCTTCATCCGTTTCAGGAAGGGCTTCACCGTGTCTTTCGGATAAAGGCAACCGAAGAATTCGATGCCGTAGCGCATCTTCTTCATGGCCTTGCGCATTTCGTGGCGCTCCGGAATGGTGAGCTCTTCCAGGCGCTTGCCGTATTTCAGCACCTTCTTCCACTGTTTGGAGAGTGCCTCGTTAGCGTGGGTCTCGACAGGCTGGGCAAGGAGCTGCGTCTGGCCGAAGTTTTCCGGATCCAGCCAACCGCGTCCTTCCGTGTAGGCGGTAAGATCCAGCAGGAAGCGGTTGACCTCTTCCGATTTCAGGTGATCCGTCAGCGTCGTGCGGGTGTTCTGGTCCCGGGACGCGCTGAGGTTTTCCAAAAGGGCGTCGAAGGACAAGGTTGCCGGGGCTTTGGCGACCAGCGGCGTCACGATCTCATCCACCAGAACATCGAGATCGCGTAGGGAGCCAGCTTCAGTGGCAATGATCTTCGCCATCTGGTCAAGCGGCGCCATGGTCACCGGGTTCAGGATCGGCCGGAACAGGCGGAACGCACTGCGCAGTCGGCGCAGGCCCACCCGGAGCTGGTGCGGGCCTTCGGGTTCCTCCGACGACAGAACGGCGAGCCGGTTCTCGGAAATCTGCGTCAGGCAGGAGCGCATCACATCGCGGAAGGCGTGCTCGGTGGTGATGCCGCTCGAAAAGGCGATGTCTTCCGCGAAATAAGGAGCCCGTTCCGCCGGCGCGGTGCCTTCGGCAAAACGATAGCCGCGTTCGGCCTTGCTATAGGGTGAAAAGCGGAAGGGAATGTCTTTCAAAAGAGCCTTGGCGGCCTCGAAAAGGGCAAGGCTCGGGCCGGACTTCAGCTCCATTTCCAGCTCGGTCAGCGGCTGGCTGCCGTTGCCGGCCAGAATATTGCCGCTGTCGAAGGCGAGTTCGATGAAGGTGCCGTCGCTGTCGCGTGTCAGGTTGCGTACAGTGCGTTTCATCACCGTTTCAAAGCATTCCGACAGGGGAGCGTTGCCGATGATTTCCAGCAGGCGGTCGTGAACGGACGGGTCCTCGATGACGGAAAAATCGAGCGCACGGCCCTTGACCGGATGTTCGGCTTCCACTGGCGAGGACAGCCCGCCCATGACGCCGGTGCCGAGTTTGACTGTCTGAACCCAGCTGTTGCCGGATTTACGCACACGCAGGGAAACCTTCGCCTTGCGCAGCGCCTGGTCCGGCGTGTCGAAATAGATTGACTGCAGCGTCTTGTTCACCGCTCGGCTGGCGGTAAATCCGTCGATGGATCCGGCCCGTTTCAAAGCGTCCTGGGCGCTCGTTTCCAGCTCGAGCTTGAGCTCGATTTCACGTCCTGATTTGCTCATGCAGAATTACTAGCCAAGCGGTTTCTGCTTGTCCAGAAAAAGCGCACAATTTGCGCTTTTGTTCGCTGGCTAACAAACTTAACGGAACGGCAGCCAGCAGGCAGCTGCCGTCGCAAGCCTGGCTCTGGCGCGCGGATCTTTCAGCTTACCCGAAAAGCTTTTGGCCGACGCCCTTCAGTCGTTCCAGGATGCGGGACTGATAATGCAGATACCAGGGAACCGGCTTCTGGTTGAAGGCGAGCTTTCGGATATAGGTTGGAACTTCCCAAACGGCGGAAGTGCCTGCCGGGAAGAACAGGGTGACCCCGGGTTTGCCTTCATAGACGTGACCGGTGTCGTCCGTGATCCGGACTTCGCCTTCCAGGAACATCACCGACTCGTCCCAGCCATAATGCCAGCGGAACTTGCCCGCCGTGCACGACCAGTGGCAGGCGTCACCCCAACCGAACTTGTGTCTGGCCAGAACGGCGCACATGGCTTTGGGGTCGCCTTCAAGCACCCATTCGGGCCGGATCGGTGCCGGCGTCAACTGCGACTTGTCGACGAAGGACTGCGTGAAAACCATGCCGTGTTGAGCGGCGGCGTCCACTGTCGAGGTATTTGCCCGTTTCGTCTCTTGAAGGGGGCCAGCCAGTGTCATCCGTATCTCCCAAACTTGTCTGGCCGACGTTTTGCCGGATCAGCGGTTGCAAACCGCTTAAATATGGGCCGGAACTCACTCTTTGAGAGTGTGTGGCAGGGTAATTTGCGACCCAGGGTTAAGTTAGGGTAAAGGAAGCTCTTCAAATTCGATGAAGTGCGCGGTTGGCTAAAGTCGGCGTGGGACAAGAAACACGGCAAAGCAACGCAGCGCTGGAACCGCTTGCATCGGACAAGGCCCCATGATAGGCACCCATTCCGATACCTGTAGCCCCCCTGGCGGAACTGGTAGACGCGCCGGATTCAAAATCCGGTTCCTTCGGGAGTGCCGGTTCGATTCCGGCGGGGGGCACCATTTCCAGCGGATTGAATTGCTGCAGGAATGCGCCGGAGTGGTTCGAGGTTCGCCTCCCACCCGCACAGGTAACCAGCTACTTGAACGTCACCGTGTCGAAGGCTAGCGAAGCGCTGGTCTGGTAGATGTCTTCCACTTTCTTGATTTGTCCCTGGCGCGGATGGCCGACCGCGATGCCGACGATGCCCCGTTGAGTCCCGGGTTTAGCCAGGGCGACAATCCGCACGAGCAGCTGATCCCCGTCCTTGTTGATGAAGTTACCGACGATTTCGGCGGCAGGCAGGTCGCCGATCGTGATCTTGCGGCGGACATTCAGCCGGGTGTCGTCTGTGGTGCCAAGTTGTTTCAAGAGCTCGATGGCAACATAATCGCCTACATCGAGGCGTTTCTGAGGATCGTCGGTCTTGATCGTGTAGGTGACGATCTGCAGGGACGAATAGATCTGTTTCTTTTCGTCGTCGGTCGCGAAGTAGATCTTGATCGGGCCGCCGCCGGCGGGTTTCGCCTGGGCAAGAATTTGTTGTGCCTTTCGGCGGGGCGCAGCGAGGCTGAACGGGACGGGAACCTCGACATCGTGTTTGGCGGCGAAGTCCGCATCCACCGTATAGGTCGTCGACAGCCTTACGCCTTCAGCTTCAAAGGGTGTCAGCTTGACCGTTCCTTCCAGCTCGACCTGCTGGGCAGATGCCCCGACAGGTGCTGCCACCGCAAAGGCCAGTGCCAATGCTGAAAACCATTTGGCGGTTCCTTTCATGTCTCCCTCCCGGCGTCGCACAAGAATTGGCAAGGCATCCATGCTACCAGATGCCGAAGAAAACGCCGCCTTCTGTCTCAAGGCATGTTTCGGGAGGCAGGATGGCACCGGCTGCAAGTGCGTGGGGCGGCACTGGTCCACGCCCTTCGACAGCGCGACATCATGCTGCTTGCCGGCTGTGCATTTCCCTAGGTGACTTTTCACACCGCAGCGGCTAAGGGAAGCGCCATGATCAGACGCCTTTACGACTGGACCCTGTCCCTCGCCGCCGGACCGCGTGCGCCTGCCGCGCTCGGTACCGTATCCTTTGTCGAAAGCTCGGTGTTTCCGATCCCGCCGGACCTCCTGTTGATCCCGATGGTGATCGCACGGCGCGAGAAAGCCTGGTGGTACGCGCTGCTGTGCACGCTGACATCGGTTGCCGGTGGTATCCTGGGGTATATGATCGGCCTGTTCCTGTTCGAGCAGGTGGCGGTGCCCATCCTGACTTTCTACGGCAAGATGGGGTTCGTCGACGAGTTCAAGAACATCTATCATCAGTATGGCTGGTGGTTCGTGTTCATCGCGGGGCTGACACCGTTCCCTTACAAGGTCATCACCATCGCCTCCGGGGCGCTGGGGCTCAGCCTGCCGGTGTTCATTGCCGCAAGCATCGTTTCGCGGGGGATCCGCTTCTTCGTCGTGTCCGGATTGCTGTATCTGTTCGGCCCGCCGATCCGCGATTTCATCGAAAAGCGGCTTGGTCTCATGTTCACCATATTTGTGGTGCTGCTGGTCGGCGGATTTGTTCTGCTTAGGTATATCTGACAATAAGAGGGTAAGATGACAGCCGACCGGATTTCGCGCAATCTGACGGTGCTTTTGCTGCTGGGCGGTCTGGCGGCAATCGCGACGGCCTGGGGCTTTCAGCTGATCGGGGGGTATGTGCCCTGCAAGCTGTGCCTCGAGCAGCGCATTCCCTATTATGTCGGCCTTCCACTGGCCCTGCTGGCGCTCTTCCTGATGCAGGCGAAGCGGACCGGATTGGCGCTGGCCCTTCTTCTCGTCGTTGCCGCCGTGTTCGCCTATGGCTCCGGCCTCGGCGTCTATCAGTCCGGCGCTGAATGGCAATTCTGGGACGGCCCGAGTGATTGTGGCGGCGGCACCTCGACGCCAACGTCTGCCGCCAACATGCTGCAGGCTCTCAAGTCGACACGTGTTGTCAGTTGTACCGAGGCAAGCTGGCGGATGTTCGGCCTGTCCTTCGCAGGCTGGAACGCGGTTGCTTCCGGCGGGCTCGCCCTTCTGGCACTTTTGGCCGCTTTCGGGTTGAAACGCAAAGGCAACGCGGCCAGTGTAAGTGCATGAACCAAACCGAGCATCCCAAAGAGAAACTCCGCAAGGAAGCGCTCCAAACACTCGACAGGGTGAATGCCGAGAGCGAGACCGTTGCCGGCTCGACCTTTGTGCGCATGGCCGACCGGGCAAAGGATCATCTGAGCGCCGCCGACAAGGATGAAGACGACCGCATAGAGGTATGGGGCAGTCGGATCGGCCGTGGTCTCGGGGTTGTGTTCGCCATTGGACTGGCGATCTACCTTCTTGTCACCTACGTACTGCCCAACACCTGAATGAACAGATCCGTCAAAGGAAGCGATATGGCATCCGTCCGGCCGGTCAGCCACAGCAGCTGGACCGAACGCAAAGCACCTGACCTGCAAGACTTCGAGGCGATGGCGAGCGAGATACTCTCCGGGCTTCCGGACGATCTTCTGCTGCGCTGCGGTCATCTGCAGATCAGCCTGGCCGACTATGCGCCCGACGACGTTCTGGATGAGCTTCGCATCGACGATCCGCACGATTTGCTGGGCCTGTTCGAAGGCCAGGGGCTGAGCGAGGGCGCGGAGAGCGTACTCACCGGGCAGATGCCCAACCGAATCTGGCTCTTTCGCCGGCCGATCCTGGATTACTGGGCGGCCATGGACGAGACCCTGGGTGATGTGGTCGCCCACGTGCTGATCCATGAGATCGGACACCATTTCGGCTTGTCCGATCATGACATGGAGCGCATAGAGGCTGCAGCCGACCGCTAGTTCGGACCCCATCATGAAAAAGGCCTCCCGCGTTTTCTAAACACGGGAGGCCTTTTTGATTTCGTCTGGTCGGAAAACGCTTATTCAGCGGCTTCCTTCTGGGCGCGGGCGATCGATTCCAGGATCAGCCGCTTGGCAGCTTCCACGCCTTCAACACCGGTGATCTTCACCCATTTGCCCGGTTCCAGATCCTTGTAGTGTTCAAAGAAATGCTTCACCTGGGCGACGGTGATGTCCGGAAGGTCGGTAACGTCGTTGACGTTGTCGTAGCGCTTGCTCAGCTTGTGGGACGGAACCGCGAGGATCTTTTCGTCCTGGCCGGATTCGTCTTCCATCAGCAGAACGCCGATCGGGCGGCAGCTCATGATGGCGCCGGGAACGATCGGGCGCTGGTTGACCACGATCACATCGATCGGATCGCCGTCGCCGCAGAGCGTGTGCGGGACGAAGCCGTAGTTGCCCGGATACCGCATCGGGGTGTACAGGAAGCGGTCGACGTACATCGCACCCGCGTCTTTATCCATCTCGTATTTGATCGGCTCGCCACCAACGGAGACCTCGATAATGACGTTGATGTCTTCCGGCGGGTTCTTGCCAATCGGCACAGCGTCGATACGCATTTAGGAAACTCCTGTTATTCGTTGCTGCGTCTATCGCAATCCCACCGAAGAAGTTCAAGCCCTTTATTTTTGCATTGCACCTAATTGATTAACATGCCTCAATTCCGGCGGCAGGCTCTGGAGGAGATAGATTTATGAAACAGTTCACACTTTCGCTTTTGATGCTTGCCCTTTTCGTGCCTGGAGGAGTGCTTGTGGCTCCGCAGACTGCCAGTGCGGCGTCGATCGACAGTGCCTATACCAAGATCCTTCTGGACAGCTGCCCGTTGATCGAAGCCGGCGACGAGGAAGAAGGTACCTTCGGCGGAGCCTGGCAGTGTGCAGGTTACAAGGACACAGGCGTTTATGTTGCCGAGGGCGACCTGCGCATGTTCGTTTCCTTCGGGCCTTTCGCCGCTGACGAGCCTGCCGCCACCCAGACCCTGCCAAATTTCAACTCGGTCAATGAAACGCTGGAATGGCGTCTCAAGGGCGGTGTTCCGTTCGCGACCATCCTGCGCTGGTTTCCGAGCCTCGATGAGGGGGCCAAGACCGGCAGCGTGCTGATCGTGACCCAGCTGCTGCCCGGTGGCGGTACCTGTCAGATTGCCCGGATCGATGCCCAGGCAAACAAGAACGCCAACGAGCTGGCGCGCCAGGCGGCCGATACGATGGCCGGTTCCTTCGACTGTTCGCAGCCGCCCCGGATCATCGGAAACCCGGGTATCCTCTACTGATCACGCGCCGGGTGGTTCATGTGATGATCTGCGGCCAGGCGTAGATGCTGAGTTCCAGTCTGCGGCCGCCGATACGGTACCAGGATTTCGCGGCAAGTTTGCCGCCGACGGCCTTGTAGAATGCGCGTGCGGGCTCGTTGGCGCTCAACACCTGCACCGCGACACCTGGCATGCTCTTCGCCGACAGCGTTTCCCGCACATTCTGGAACAGGGCCCGGCCGAAGCCGAGGCCCTGATATTCCGGTTTCAGATAGAGCTCGTAGATTTCGCCATCCATGCCGGTATTGCGCAGCCTGCAGGGCCCGTAGGTGGCGTAGCCGGCGGGAACGTCGGCGATGCTGAGGATCTTGATGTCGACGCCGCGGGCAAGGGCGCCGCGCCACCAGCCACTGCCCCGGCGCGAGATCATCTTCTGCAGGTCGACACCATGCAAAACGCCCCGGTAAGCGCCCAGCCAGGCCTCGCTGTGGATGCCGGCTAGCGCCTCACAATCCGCGGTCCGGGCCGCGCGCAAATCGATCAGGTCGGTTGTCATGCTTCTAGAAAGATACAACAAGCATTCCGACGGAAAAGAGGCAATCGAACGGTTGCGGTGCCAATTTTCCCGATTTCATCGCGCTCGACATCCGGGAGTTGACCCGCCAGGCGGGACAACACGGTAATAGTGCCAAGATCCGGCGGGCCGGACCTTGTCAAAAGGCCTCAGGCCGCGCCGCCTGCCGCAACCGGGCAAGAATTTCTTCTGCCAGATCCTGCCGGACCTTGCCGAGGGACTTCAGCTCGTTGGCCACCAGGTCGATTTCCTCACCGGTCGCGCCAACCATCAGGGCAACGTTCTGGGCATGCAGGGCCATGTGGCCCTTCTGGATGCCGGTGGTGGCGAGTGCGCGCAGAGCACCGAAATTCTGCGCCAGTCCGACGGCAACGATGATCCGGGCCAGTTCGTCTGCCGTGGTCACGCCGAGAATTTTCAGGTTGGCCTGTGCTGTGGGGTGGATCTTGGTTGCACCACCGACCAGTCCGACAGCCATCGGCAGCTCCAGGATGCCGACAAGATTGCCGTCGCCGTCCTTTTCCCAGCGGGACATCGAACGGTAGCGGCCATCCCTGGCGGCAAAGGCATGGGCGCCTGCCTCCACGGCTCTGGTGTCATTGCCGGTTGCCAGAACCACGGCGCTGATGCCGTTCATGATGCCCTTGTTGTGGGTGGCTGCCCGATAGGGGTCGGCATCGGCAAAGTGATAGGCCGACAACATGTCGTCCCGCACCTTCTCGCCGCCGATTTCCTCCAGCGGCCAGACGGCGCGCACGCGGGCCACGCGGCGGTCGGCGAGGTTGGTGAGGATGCGCAGAAGGCTGCGGGCGCCGGTCCATTCTTCCAGTTTCGGTGCAAGGGCTTCGGCCATGCTGTTGACCGCATTCGCCCCCATTGCATCGCGTGTATCGACGATGATGTGCACGATGGTCATCGGGCCTTCGGCCGTGTCGATGACCCTGATGTCGAGATCGCGGAAGCCGCCGCCGAGCTTGACCAGAAGTGGGTCGATTTCCTCGCAGATGGTGCGGATGTCATCGATGCGTTCCAGAACCTTGAGGCGAACGTTCTCCGGGTCGCTGGCGCCCAGAAGCTGGATCTGCGCTGCCATCAGCGGGCCGCTTGTGGAGGTTTTGAAGCCACCGGTCGACCGGCAGCGCTTGGCCGAGTTGCACACGGCGGCGATCACGGAGGATTCCTCACTCGCCATGGGAACCAGCACGTCGCGTCCATCCACGGTCATGTTGGTCGCGATGCCGACCGGAATGGAGATGCTGGAAATGGCATTTTCGACGAGGCGGTCGGCAAGGTCGATATGGCCGGAGGCCGCTTCTACAAGATCGGAGACGGACTTGTTGTCGAGATTTGCCTGGCGCTGGACGGCCTGGAGCCTGCCGGCCGGGTCCAGCTTGTGAAAACCTTCAATACGGGACGAAGTGACGTCACTCATCGGGGAAACCTGTCTGTCAATTGATCATGGATTGCGGCAGCCACAACACCAGCTCCGGAAACAGGGCGCAGATGAAGATACCGATGGCTTGCAGCAGGATGAAGGGAACGATGGCACGGTATACCGTGCCCATGCCGATAGCGGCAGGCAGGACGCCCTTCATGTAGAAGAGCGTGTAGCCGAAGGGCGGGGAGATGTAGGCCATCTGCGCCGAAACGAGGAACAGGATGCCGAACCACAGCCGGTCGAACTCGAGGAAGTCGATCACCGGCAGGAAGACGGGCACGCACAGCAGGATGATGCCCATCTCGTCCAGGAACATGCCGAGGAAGAACAGAATGCCCAGCATGACGGCAAGCACGATCCAGCGGTTGGCATCGAGATCCTGAATGAAGGACAGGAGGAAGTCGGCACCGCCGGTTCCGGTAAAGATTGCGACGAAAGCCCGGGCGCCGATGGTGATCCAGAGGATCATGGCCGTCACCTTGACCACGTCCAGCGCGACGCCGGAGACGAGCTCCCAGCCGAAACGGCGCTCGATCAGCGACGACAGGAATGCCAGGAAAACACCGACTGCGGCCGCCTCTGTGGGCGTTGCGATGCCCATGTAGATCGTGCCCAGGACGCCGACGATGATCAGCAGCGGCAGGATGAGGGATTTCAGCGAGGCAATGCGCTCTTCCCAGCTGGCCGGGGTGTCGTTGTCCGGGCGGGGGGCGATGGACGGGTTGAGCGCGGACCGCAGAACGATATAGCCGATATAGAGCGAGGCCAGCAGCAGGCCCGGCACCACGCCGGCGATGAACATCTGGCCGATAGAGGCCTGTGCGGTCACGGCATAGACGATGGTGATCACCGAGGGCGGGATCAGGATGCCGAGCGTTCCGCCGGCACAGATCGTTCCGATCGCGAGCTCCGGACTATATTTGCGCTTCAGCATGGACGGCAGGGCCAGCATGCCCATGGCGGCAACCGCTGCTCCGACGATGCCGGTCATGGCGGCGATGATCGTGCAGATGGCGATGGTGCCCACCGCCAGGCCGCCCGGCAACCGCCGGGACCAGAGCTCCATGGCCCGGTAAAGGCTCTCGATGACGCCGGAGCGCTGCAGAATGCTGGCCATCATGACATAAAGCGGGATCGCCAGAAGCGATTCCGATGTCATGGTGGAGTAGAGATTGAGCACGGTGACGGACAGAGCAGCAGGGCCCCAGAGCGTTATCGTGAAGACGAGGGCAAGTGCGCCGAGCGTGAAGGCGAGTGGAAGGCCTGTGAGCAGCAGACCCACGAGGCTCGCGAACATGATGGCAAGGACGAGTTCGGAGCTCATGCGCTGGCTCCCTTATGTTCCCGCACCGGACGCACCGCGTTGAAGGCTTCAACAAGGGCCTGCGCAAACAGCAGCGCGAAGGACAGCGGCACCACGAATTTCAGCCACCAGACCGGCGGGTTCCAGGCGGAAAAGCTGGTCTCGCCGAGGGAATAGGCGTTGACGGCGAGCGGCCAGCTCACCCAGGCGAAGACGCCCGCAAAGACCGCGATGACGGCATAGGAGAAAACGTCGAGAGCCACTTTCGGCAATCCCGTCAGCTTTTCGCTGAAGATATCGACGGCGACATGGCCCTTCAGATGCAGAAGATAGGGGCCGGCCAGCATGAAATGCGGGCCGAAGACCAGCGTGCTGGCTTCCATGGCCCACACCGTCGGCGCATCGAACAGGTATCTTGCGACCACTTCGAACAGCAGGATCGGCACCACCGCGAAGATGAGCGCTGCCGCAAGGAGGAAGAACAACCGGTTGACGCCGGTGACGATGGAACTGACGGATTTCATGAAGCTGAGCATTTGCCGATCGGAAAGACGACCGGACAGCAGACGACAGGGAGGTGCCGTTTGCTGTCCGGTGGAGGAAGGGTCAGATCAGCCCGAGGGCTGTCATGAACTCAATCTGGCTTGCGAGCACGCGATTCGCCAGATCGTCTTCCTTGGTAGCCTTTTTCCAGGACTCGACAGCCTTGGACCGGTTGGCCGCGACATCGGCCGGGTCGAGCTGGATGATCTCGACGCCCTGTTCGATGTATTTTTTCAGGACATCTACATTCTGAACCAGGATGTGCTGGCGCAGCGAGCCGGAGATTTCGCGGGCGGCAACGGCAAGTGCTGCCTTGTAGTCGTCCGGCAGGGCGTCATAGGCGGCCTGGTTGGCGACATAGCTGGTGGCGGTGGTTGGCTGGTGAACACCCGGCAGGATGATGAACTTGGCAACTTCGCCAAGGCCTGCCTCGTAATTCGCGGTCAGGTCGCCCCGGTCCGCAAAATCGATGAGGCCTTTTTCCAGTGCCGTATAGACTTCCGCCGTCGGCAGCGGAGTCACGGAGACACCCTGGTCTGCCATTACCGCGGACGCGAGGCCGACGAAACGGCCCTTCTTGCCGGCCATGTCGGCAATGCTTTCCATCTTCACGGTCGAGTGGATCGGCTCTTCGCCATAGACGGTGGGTGCGATGTAGAAGAGGCCGGCCTTTGCGTAGGCTTCGCGGGCGAGATCCAGGCCGCCCTTCTCGTAAAACCAGGCTTCATACTGGTCGGACTCGGGGAAACCGAAGGGGATGGTCGACGTGAAGGCGAAAGCCGGGATCTTGCCGGCTTCGTAGCCGTCAAAGGTCTTCATCAGCTGGAAGGCACCGGCGCGAACGGCATCGAATGCCTGGTTGGCGGGCACAAGCTGGCCGGCGGAAAACAGCGTGATCTTGAAATTGCCGTCGGTCAGTTCGCTGACGCGCTCGACGAATTTCTTCTCGAATTCGAAAGGAGTGGTGCCGGCGTCCCAAAGAGCCTGCATGCGCCACTCGACGGCATCCTGCGCCTTGGCTGAAATCGGTGCCGCGAGGGCGGTGCCGCCAACGGCTGCACCTGCAAGCAGGCTGCGTCTACTAACTTTGGTCATTTTTCCCTCCCAAGGAAATTGCCATTTGCTGGCGTAATGGGGCAAACTGTCATAAAAATGATTGGGACAATCAAGGGACAGTTGTTGGATTTATAGGCTGTACTGTCCCAGTCGAAATTGAGGGACAATGAGGGTGACAGGTAGCGGGCGGAAACTGTCTCGCGTCGACCAGATCGTGGAAAAGGTCGCGTTGATGCTGGAGGCGGGGGCATATAAGACCTTCGAACGCTTGCCTTCCATTCGTCAGGCTGCGCGTGAGAACGGCGTCTCGAAAAACACGATGGCGGAGGCTTACGACCGGCTGGTCGCCCGGGGGCTTCTGGAGGCCCGAGCCGGCTCCGGCTACTACATGTCACAGGTCGGGCCTGCTTCCAAGACCCCGCCGGCCCCTCATGTCACGGCGGCTGTTGACGGCATGTCGCTGCTGCGCGAGCAACTGGAACAGCACTACGAGGTCCGTCCGGGAGACGGGCGCCCGCCGCCCTCCTGGATGGAAGGTGCGGAACTGCGCCGCCATTTCGCCAATGCAAAGACGCCGTTTCCCGATGCAATCGAATTTGGCTACGGCAGTTCGTGGGGATATGGCCCGTTGCGGGACCGGCTGAGGATGCAGCTGCTTGAGCGGTCCATCCCGGCCGATCCACAGGGCCTCCTGCTGACACACGGCGTCAATCACGGACTGGATCTGATCGTCCGTCATCTGACCGAGCCCGGTGATACGGTTTTTGTCGATGAACCGGGTTACTATCCGCTCTTCTCCAAGCTGACCTTCGCCAAGGTGCAGATTGTCGGTATCCGCCGTGACCGGGACGGACCGGACCTGGAAGATCTGACCGCCAAACTTGCCCTTCACCGGCCGAAAATGTTTGTCACCCAGTCCCACGGCCATAATCCGACCGGAGGCTCGCTGTCTCCGTCGCGGTCGTTCGGGTTGATGCAGCTTGCCGAGCGCTGGGGGTTTCTCCTGGTTGAAAACGATGCGCTTGCCGACATTCTTCCGGCCACGCTTCCACGGTTGGCGGCCCTGGACCAGTTGGAGCGGGTTCTTTATCTCGGCACGTTTTCCAAGACCCTGTCCGCCAGTCTCCGGTGTGGCTATGTGGCGGGAAATCCGGACATCATCCGGCAGCTTGCCGATATCAAGATGCTCACGCTGGTCAATTCTTCAGATCATGTCGAACGGTTCGTGTTCAACCTGATCCAGGCCGGGCATTATCTGAGGCATCTGCGACGCCTGAAGAGCCGGGTGGAGGATGCCTACAAAGCGTCCTTCGGGACACTGGAGGCGATCGGGCTTTCCGTGCGCGAATGCTCCATTCCCGGTTTCTATCTCTGGGTGGAGTTTCCCGAGGAGGTCGACGAAAGGGAGCTGTGTGCTGCGGCCAGCAAGCAGAGCATCTTCATTGCGCCGGGCTCGGTCTTCTATCCGAACAGGGAGGCTCGGCAACGACCGGCGATGCGGGTCAATGTCGCCCACGGAACCGATGCAAGGTTCCTGTCGTTCCTGCGCGATTTCATGAAGTAGCTTGCAAGCAGAAAGACAGGCCACCTCACAAATGAAAAGGGCCGGCATAATGCCGGCCCTTCAGTTGCCCTGATGTTTGACTCACTAAATCTGGTTGGCCAGTAAAAACCCCGGGGGGCTGGGGGGCTAATGCATTCCGCGGCTTCTACGGGCCATACCCATCAGGGTATGATCTTAATATGGGTGGGTAAAATGGCTGGCCAAGGGCTGGAATGCGGCAAAATCAAGGAAATTTTTGCATTCTTTCTTGGCAAAGTGCCGTAACGTTCGATTTTGCACTTCTTTCCAGCAAACTTATTGGCAAAATTACCCTCGGTCCGGGCCTCAGTCCGTCATTCTGACGTTGCGGGCTTGCCAGAATGGTCCAAGACGACGCATCATGACTTTAAGGTGACAGCAATTGCCCTGGCGAATCTCTTGGCGATTGCCTGTCTGCTGCGAAACCGCGAGCGGAATGGAGGCGGAATGAGCGAAGCCGACGACAGCGCGTTTCAGCGAGGCGCGGGTGCAGGTCCGCCGCCGCAACATCACCCGGCTCCCACTCCCAAACCCATTGTTGCTTTCAACAGGCGTGAACTCGATGTCATCCTGCGGCTCTACGGGCGCATGGTTGCCGATGGCGAGTGGCGGGATTATGCCATCGACCTGCTGAAGGACCGGGCGATTTTCTCCGTGTTCCGCAGATCTTCCGAAATGCCTCTTTACCGGATCGAGAAGGATCCTAAGCTGGCTCGTCGCCAGGGCGCCTATGCGGTGGTTGCGGCCGGGGGCATGATCCTGAAGCGGGGTCACGACCTGGCGCAGGTGCTGAGGGTTCTGGAGAAGAAGAAACACCTGCGGGTGGTCGACGCCTGAAACGCAGCCCGAGAAGCCTCACGACGTGCTCTCTGAAGACCGGGCCGGCCTGCCCTGCGCTCTCCTGAGAGCGGGCCTCTCTGTGAAAATTCCTGGTGGCCGGGTGCTAGCACGCTGACGATCTTCAGGTGGTCGCCCCTTGCCCAGCTCAACCCTGTCCAGCACAGACAGAGCGGTGCCCGGAACAGGGAGCCAACTGTTTCCAATCCATTGCCTTGAGAAGACGCGCCCCGGCCTCCAGTTCGGGAGTGTTGGGTCCGCTGCCGTCCGGGCAGGCATCCGGCGCTGACGGATGGCAACAAAAAAGCCCGGCAGAGCCGGGCTTTTCCGTTTGTTCAAGAGACTGCGCTTAGTCGCGGTTGCCGAACAGCTGCAGCAGCATGATGAACAGGTTGATGAAGTCGAGGTACAGACGCAGAGCGCCCATCACGGACTTCTTCGTTGCGACTTCACCGCTGTCGCCTTCGTAGTACATTTCCTTGATCTGCTGGGTGTCGTAGGCGGTCAGGCCGGCGAACACCAGGACGCCGATCACGGAGATGGCGAACTGCAGGGCGGAAGATGCCATGAAGATGTTGACCAGCGACGCGATCACGATACCGATCAGGCCGATGAACAGGAACGAGCCCCAGCCGGACAGATCCTTCTTCGTGGTGTAGCCGAACAGGCTCAGCGCGCCGAAGGTGCCGGCGGTGATGAAGAAGACCTGAGCGATCGAACCCGGAGTGTAGACCAGGAAGATCGAGGACAGGGAAATACCCATTACGGATGCATAGACCAGGAAAAGGGTCCGCGCTGCGCCGGCACTCATGGACTGAATGCGGAAAGACAGCCAGAACACCATCCCGAGCGGTGCGAGCATGACTACCCATTTCAGCGGGCTGCCGTAGATGGCAACACCCAGCTGGGTGAGCATGCGGCCATTGCCGAGGCTGGCGACGGCAGAGTTCGGGTCGGTGGTCGTTGCAAGCATGACCGTTGCCAGCGCAAGAAAGCCGGTCAGCGCAAGGCCGATGGTCATGTAGTTGTAGACGCCCAGCATGTAGGCACGCAGGCCCTGATCGATGCCGGCCTCGGCGCGTGCGCCGGCGACGGTATACGCGCCTTGAGATTGACGGTCATAGGTCGACATGGTCGTATGAATCCCCTTCTAGATAGACGTGCGCATGCAATCGCGCATGCAACACAACTCCCTCAACATATGGGAAAACCCTATCCCGAGCACAAGTCGAATCCGATGAAAATTTCGTAATCTTTGCGCTCAGGACAGTTTATTTGAACCTATCCTTAAAAACGGACTGAGATTCCGCCGGATTATTTCATGGCTTTCAGACGGGATTTGATCTGCCGATCGCAGTCGCCGCCGGGGTTGCGAACGATTTCTTCCGATGCGAAGTCCAGAATTTCCTTTTCCGGATCCTGCATCTGCTCGACGGTCACAGGGGGCTTGAACCACTGCAGAACCGCATAGTCGCCGCCGGCGTCGGTGAGGAATGCGAGCGGCTTACCGTTTTCGGTGATGCCCATGCGGCCGACGCGAACTTCCGCGATCGCTACCTTGCGGGCTTCGCCATCGATGGTCAGCCGGTTTTTGGAGACATTCAGTTTTTTCAGTTTGGAGCCTTCAGTGCCGACCCAGTTGCCGAAGAAACGTTTGCCCTTTTTCTCAACGGAAAGGCAGGAATTCTCGAAATTCGGAATGGAAAGACGCACGGCGGACACTTCGACCGGATCCTTGCCCTTGGGTGCCAGCGTGTACTTCATTGCATTGTCGCCGGTGCGGTACACCCGGATGCCGACCGGCGTATAACCGGAATCATTCATGGAACGGGTGAAGAAGTCGAACTGGTTGGCGTCGTTGGTGCCGGCCCGGCGATAGAGCCAGCGCTTCGGCAGGCCGTTTTCAAACACGAGCCAGTCACTGACGACGAGGCCGCGCGGACCTTCCGGCGTGTTCAGCTGCCAGACGCCGGTGTGAAACGGGCTTTCTGCCGATGCGGCAGGGGCGAATGCCATGACGGCAACCGCGGACAGGGCTGCGGCCCCGGCAATGGTCTTCAAACGAATATTCGGGAGAAACTTGAACATGGAATGGCCCCTTTTTAACAAACTGCCTGGACCCGAACCGGATAGCCAAGATCAATTCGGTATGCAAGTTGTGTGGAGCTGAAGTTCGTCGCGATTTGGTTGTATATCGTGATTTTTTCCGGAACGAAGTGTGCCAAGTCCTGTGGACGCCCGATCACAATAGATCGGACGTCGGCAATTATTCGTTGGAACTAGTGTCCGGACGTCAGCGAAACCGGCGGAAATAGCCAGCCAGGCCAGGGCTGCAGCCGGAGCCGGTTGAACGTTCCTTGGTCCGGTCCGCGTTGAAGGGCTCGAGTCTCGTTTCCCGCGGTTCCATGACCGCAGCAAGCGCTACAGGTTCCGCAAGACAGGCGCAGGTTTTTCGCCCAGCACCCGCCAGGTGCCGACGAGACCGAAGCCGACGGTCAGCACCAGCGCGATCAGGGCAGCCCCTGCAGCCGTCACCGGCATCATCACGAACGATCCGTCCATGATCCGCGTTATCACGTACCAGGCGGCGACCCCGCCTGCCAGCAGGGCGAAAACCGCCGTTGCAAGGCCCAGGATGGCGTATTCAAGTGCATAGGCGAAGATCAGACGTGCCCGTGTCGCCCCAATCGTCTTCAGGATGACGGCATCGTAGATCCGGCTGCGATGTCCGGCTGCAAGCGCGCCTGCCAGAACAAGCACGCTGGCGATCAGCGTGATCGAACTTGCACCGCGGATGGCCCAGGCAAGCTGTGCCACCAGATCATTGACCTGCGAGATCGCGTCTTTCACCCGGATGGCAGTCACTGTCGGGAAGGCGTTCGAGACGGTTTTCAAAAGGGCAAGTTCAGTGTCCTCGGACACGTCCCTGTCCCAGCCGAGTGTCATCAGGTGGGCGTGCGGGGCACCTGCGAAGGTATTGGGCGAGAACACCATCACGAAATTGATCGCTAGGGTCTGCCATTCCACCGTGCGCGTATTGGCAATTTCCGCCGTGATTTCCCGGCCGAGCACATTGACGGTGATCTGGTCGCCGATCTTGAGGCCGAGATCGGTGGCAGCCTCTTCATCGAAGGACACAAGCGGAATGCCGGTATAATCCTCCGGCCACCAGGAGCCTTCTTCCAGTTTGGAGTTCTTCGGCAGCTTGGCGTCATAGGTTATGCCGCGGTCGCCGCGCAGCACCCAGCCGGATCCTTCCCTGGCGGGCACGAACTTGTCAGCGGCAATACCGTTCAGCGTGACAATGCGCCCGCGCAGCATGGGGACACTTTGAAGGGTGGCGTCGGGCGCCTCCGTCTTCAGCAGCGCCGCAAAGGCATCGCGCTCATGGCTCTGGATATCGATGAAGAAGAAGCTCGGCGCCTTGTCGGCGATCGTTGCGGTCAGTTCCCGCCGCAGGTTGCCGTCGATTAGCGCGAGCGCCACCAGCAGCGACAGGCCAAGTCCGAGCGAGAGCACAACAGACGGGGTCAGTGCGCCGGGGCGGTGAATGTTGGCAATCGCCAGTCTGAGCTCGGTCGAGCGGACACTGGGCAGGCGTCTGGCAAGGGCCATGATCCCGCGTGCAACCAGCACCAGAAGCACGAAGGCCCCGGTGGACGCTGCGATGTAGATACCCGCCATGCGCTGGTCATGAGCAAGCAGAATGGCTATGGCAGCAAGGGCGAGAACCGTTGCTGCGGTGGCAAACAGATAGCGTTTGCGCGGCAGCTTGGCGCCGCCCGTCACGATATCGCGGAAAAGGGCCGTCGGCGGCACGTCATGGGCCCGCCCGAGCGGCCAGATCGCGAAGGCGAGCGCGGTCAGCAGGCCGTAGACGAGGCCAAGGGCGAGTTCCGCCGGATAGATACTGGCTGCAAGCTTCACCGGAAGAACCGGGGCGAGGGCTGCTGCGGCGGCGAAGGGGATCAAGGCCCCCAGAACAAGGCCGACTGCGATGCCGAGCAGGGCAAGCACCAGCATCTGAACCAGATAGATCTTGAAGACGAAACCACCGGTCGATCCAAGACACTTGAAGCTGGCGATAACCTCGCGCTTGGTCTCCAGGTAGGCACGGATGGCATTGGCGACGCCGACACCGCCAACCACCAGAGCGGTGAGGCCGACCAGCGTGAGGAACTGGGCGAAGCGGTCGATGCTGCGCTGCAGGCCGGGTGAGGCGTTTGCACGTGATCGAATCCGCCAGCCTGCGTCCGGCTGGGCGGATTTCGCCTCCTCGACAATCGCTTCCATCGCTTCCAGATTGGGAGCCGGGTCCATTCGCACACGATAGTGCCAGCGGACGAGACTGCCGGGCTGGATCAATCCGGTATCGGGCAAGGCTGCATCGGAAATCAGCAGGCGCGGACCGAACTCCATGCCGCCGGCCAGCTTGTCCGGTTCGTTGGCAATCGTGCCTGCAATGCGGATGGTGGCGCGCCCGAGGGATATCGTATCGCCCACCTTCGCGTCGAGCCGTGCCAGAAGTGCAGGGTCGGCGACGGCGCCCCAGGTTCCGTCTTTCCGGGCCAGGGCCGTGTCCAACGCCTCTGCTGGGGCCAGTTCAAACGTACCGTAAAGCGGATAGGGGCTGTCGACGGCTTTCAGCTCGACGAGTGCCTGATCGCCGGTCTCCGGGCGACGGGCCATCGCCCGCATGGTCGCAACGCGCGACAGGTCACCAAGGCTGTTCAGATAGGCAAGTTGATCGGCATCGGCCTCGCGGTGGATCAGCGAGAAATCGAGGTCTCCGCCCAGGATGGCCTGACCCTCTCGGGAAATTCCTTCCGTGAGTGCACGGGAAACGGAGGTGACACCGGCTATCGCGGCCACGCCAAGCGCAATACAGGCGATGAAAATGTAAAAGCCCTTGAGACCGCCACGCAATTCACGGAACGCGAACCGGGCCGCCAGGCGAAATGTCTGGTGGCTTGCCGGTGTGGCCCCCGGAACGAACGCGCTCATGCAGACACCTCGCTGCGAGAGCGATCGGTCTTCTCTTCCTCGATTTCACCGGAGCGTACGCGGATCATGCGGTCGCAGCGGGCGGCAAGGCTCGGGTCGTGGGTGACGAGAACCAGTGTTGTGCCCCGGTTCTTCTGGGCGGTGAACATCAGATCGACAATTTGCGCACCCGTGCTTTCATCGAGATTGCCCGTTGGCTCATCCGCGATCAGGATGGCGGGTTCGACGACCAGGGCCCTTGCCACGGCGACGCGCTGTTGCTCGCCGCCGGACAGTTGCGCCGGGTAGTGGTGCATGCGGTGGCCGAGGCCAACGGCGTCCAGCTCCGCCTTCGCCTTGTCGAAGGCAGCGGCATCACCTGCAAGTTCCAGCGGAACAGCCACATTTTCAAGCGCCGTCATGTTGGGGACGAGGTGAAAGGACTGGAAGATGATGCCGACATTGCGGCCGCGGAACCGGGCGAGCTGGTCTTCCGACAGGGGACCGAGTTCCGACCCAGCCACATTGACCGAGCCTTCGTCTGCGCGTTCGAGGCCGGCCATGACCATCAGCAATGTCGATTTTCCGGACCCTGACGGGCCGACGAGGCCGACGGACGCCCCCTTCTCGATCTGAAGGTCGATGCCCTTCAGGATATGCACCCGCCCGGCGCCTTCGCCGAGGGTCAGGTGGACGTCTTTCAGGGCGATCGCGGGCGAATTTGTCATTCTCTGACCTTTACAACGGGCGTTTGATCGTCTTCCTGACAGATGCAAGCCCTCGACAATTGGACGCTTTGCGACCATATGGGCCTGTTGTAATGCGTCTTCCAGTCCCAAAAGAGTGTTCGCGTGAACCGTTTTCTTGCCTGCCTGACGATAATTATCCTGTCTTTCCTGCCCGGGGCCGCCCAGTCGGCCGATCTGAAGCTGGTGGTTTTGGGGGACAGTCTGTCCGCCGGATACCAGTTGTCGGCCGGTGAAGGGTTCACCGATCAGCTCCAGAAAGCGCTTGATGCCGAGGGCCAATCGGTCGAGGTCGTCAACGCAGGTGTTTCTGGCGATACCTCCAGCGGCGGGCTTTCGCGGCTGGACTGGTCGGTGGGGCCGGACACGAACGCCGTGATCGTGGAACTGGGCGCAAACGATGCGTTGCGGGGAATCTCGCCGGAGCTGACGCGCAAGAATATCGACGAAATCGTCCGGCGCTTGACGGAACGCGGCGTTGCGGTGCTTGTCGCGGGCATGCTGGCGCCGCGCAATCTGGGTCCGGAATACGCCGAGGCATTCGATCCGATCTACTCGGATGTTGCCAAGGCGCACGATGCATTGTTTTATCCCTTTTTCCTCGAGGGCGCCGCCCTCAATCCCGATCTCAACCTTTCCGATGGCATGCATCCCAACGCCAAAGGGGTGGAAGTCATCGTCGAAAACATTCTGCCGAAAGTGGAAGAGCTTTTGGCCAAAGCCCGATCCTAGGGGCTTTGCTCTGGACCTGGGGTGGAAGCCGATCCGGCTTCCTGGACGCCCCGTTTTCAAAATTTGAAGGACAGTCTTATGGAAAAGCGCCGGCTTGGCCGCACGGATATACAGGTTAGTGCCCTATGCCTCGGGACCATGACCTTTGGGGAACAGAACTCGGAGGCAGAAGGTCACGCCCAGATGGACCGCGCGGTCGAAAAGGGCATCAATTTCTTCGACGCGGCCGAGCTTTATCCGATCCCGCCGAAAAAGGAGACCCAGGGCAGGACCGAACGCATCATCGGTACCTGGTTCAAGAAAACCGGCATGCGCGACAAGATCGTCATGGCCACCAAGGTGGTCGGACGGACCGATATGGACTGGTTCCGTGAAAACGGCGCGAAAGCGAAACTGGTTCGCGAAGAGATCGAATTCGCGGTCGACCGCAGCCTGAAGAACCTGGAAACAGACTATATCGACCTTTACCAGATCCATTGGCCGGACCGGAACGTCGGCGGCTTCGGGTCAAACCCGACGCGCTGGGCGGATGTCGAACCTGCACCGGACGAAAACAGCATTCAGTCGACGCTGGACGTTCTGGGAGACCTGGTCAAAGCCGGCAAGATCCGTCACGTCGGCGTCTCCAACGAGAGTGCCTGGGGCACGATGCGCTACGTCGCAGCGTCCGAGATGTATGACGTGCCGCGGGTCGTCTCGATCCAGAATGCCTATTCGCTGGTCAACCGGACCTTCGAAACCGGCCTTGCGGAAGTTGCCCGCCGGGAAGATGTCGGTCTTCTGGGCTATTCCGCACTGGCGCAGGGGTACCTGACAGGCAAGTACCGCAATGGCGCCCTGCCGGCAGGCGCCCGCAAGACGCTGTTCAACCGGTTGCAACGCTACGAGCATCCGCGCACCATTGAGGCCGTCGATGCCTACCTCGATCTGGCGCAGCAGGCAGGGCTTGATCCCTCGCAGATGGCGCTCGCCTTTGCGATGTCCCGTTCATTCATGACATCGGTCATCCTGGGGGCGACGACGCTGGAACAACTGGAGACGGACATCGGGTCTGCCGACATCAAGCTGAGTGCGGACGTGCTCGAGAAAATCGACGATCTGCACCAGATTTTCGGCAATCCCGCGCCGTAGCTGCGGCAACCGATAGATCGAAAGCATCGATTAGAGAATCACCTGCGTGATTTGACCGGGCCGGCGATCAGCCGGTCCGGTTTCTGTTTGGGTGCCAGCCCGATTTTTTGAATGGGCTCAAAAACTTAGTTTTTTGTCTTGCGATTTTCATGAAGTTGATTCCTCATGGGATTCATCAGCGACAGCGGAGGGAATACCCATGCCGCGCCTATTTACAGGCCTTGAGATTCCGTCCCAGACGGCACTCATGCTTTCGATGCTCCGGGGAGGCCTTCGGGGAGCCCGCTGGATCGACCCGGAAAACTACCACATCACCTTGCGCTTCATTGGCGACATAGACGACCGCACGGCTGACGAAGTCGCGGCCGGGCTGGACCGCATCCGCAGGGATCCGGTTGAAATCCGCCTCAACGGTCTTGGCTCCTTCGGAAACGGCAAGCCGCATGCGGTCTGGGCCCGGGTGGAACCCACCGCTCAGCTTGCCGAATTGCAGGCCGAGCAGGAGCGCATCATCCAGCGCCTGCATCTGCCGGCCGAGCGACGAAAATACGTGCCGCATGTCACCCTTGCCCGTTGCAGGACCTCGACCAACGAGGATGTGGCCAAGTGGTTGAGCGAGCGTGGCAATTTCCAGGCTCAGCCCTTCATTGCCGGTCGGTTCGTGCTGTTCTCGGCGAAATCCAGTGTCGGTGGCGGCCCCTATCTGGTGGAAGAGGCCTATCCGCTGGCAGCGTGACGCCCGCGTTCTGGTGGCGTGCAGCGGGACCAGAGGATTTGCGTATCGGCAGAATGAACCCAGGCCTTTGCCGGTTTCGGGTCGCTTTTGGCTGAAACCCTGAAAAAGATTGCACCGACGCGACGCGAAAAAACGACGCACGCTGGCGTCCGCACTCCTTTTGTGATGGTCAAAAGTGACAGGAGGGGGCCGAGAAACTGTGCGGTTTTTGGGCAGGCCGGAATTCCAGAGCAGTGAAAAAGGCTGTTTTGCCTAAATAATAAGTTGACTGAATTCTCTGAATGATTGAGTGGGCAGAAGTATAAACCTGTGGTTTAGAAGATTAGTCGGCTCAGTATTCAAGTTGCGTAAAGGAAAATTAATGGCTTGAGCGTTTTCTGGGCACACTGTGCAAGGCTCGACAAGAGCTGCCCCAAAAAACGAGACCATTATGAAGTTCTTTGCAGATCTGCCCATCGCGGTGCGTGTCGGAGCGCTGTCCGCAATCGCCGTGGTTGCCATTGGCGTATTGCTGGGTACAGCGCTTTACAGCCAGCACATCGTATCGAATGAAATCGACAATCTGGCTGAATATTCACAGATGGACTTCAAGGTGTCGCAGGTTCAGGCCCATGCCCAGAACATGCAGCGCAGCCAGAAGGATTTCCTTCTCACCAAGGATCTGGCCTTCGTCGAGGAATACAATGCCGAGCTGGAAAAAGCCCAGACCAACCTGAACGATGTCGACGCGAAACCGCAGTCGGCCTCCATCAAGGACAATATCGCCAAGCTCCATACCGTGCTGGATCAGCACAAGGCCAAGTTTGATGCGCTGACGGCCGAGCTGAGGGAGATGGGACTTGACGAAAGCACCGGGTTGCAGGGCTCGTTGCGCACTGCCGTGCATGACGTGGAAGCCAAGCTGGAAATGGCGAACCAGGACGCGCTGTCCGTCAAGATGCTGATGATGCGCCGTCATGAAAAAGACTTCATGCTGCGCGGAGACGAGAAATACATCGGCAGGATCGACGAACGCCGAGCCGAAATTGCCGATCTGTTGCCGGAAAGCGGTTTGCCGGATGCGGAGCAGGCCGAAATTGCCAAGTTGCTGGACGCCTATCAGGCGTCTTTCAAGGATTACGCTGAACTGTCCGTGAAGATCGCCGCCGATCTGGCCGAAATCGACGCGATTTACGCCCAGGTCGCTCCGGAATGGGCGGTGATGTCGGAAGCGGCCTATGCCGGAAAGCAGGCTGCGGGCGAGGCGCTGGATACGGCCCAGGCATTTTCCCAAACCATATTCCTGACCGTTTCCGTCGTCGCGCTGGTGCTGTCCATCGCTCTGGGCTGGCTGATCGGACGCAGCATCACCAGACCGGTGAAGACGCTCACCGGAACCATGGGCACGCTTGCCGGCGGATCTATCGATATCGACGTCCAGTACACCGACCGCAAGAGCGAGATCGGCAGCATGGCCCGCGCTGTCGAGGTTTTCCGCGCAAACGCTGTCAGGACCCGGGAGCTTGAAGCGGAGCAGAAAGAACTGGAAGCAAGAACCGCCGCCGAACAGAAACGGATGATGATGGAGCTTGCAGACAGTTTCGAAAGTTCCGTCGGCGAAATCGTCCAGGCCGTTTCTTCCTCGTCGTCGCAGCTGGAATCCAGTGCAAGTTCCATGAGCGCCACTGCCGAGCAGACCCAGCATCAGTCCTCGAACGTTGCCGCGGCCGCCGAACAGGCCTCCGCCAACGTTCAGACCGTCGCGTCGGCCGCCGAAGAACTGTCGTCGACGGTTTCGGAAATTTCCCGGCAGGTTGCCCAGTCTTCCAGCGTAGCCGCCACGGCAACGGCGGAAGCCAAGAAGACCAACGAGCAGGTACAGGGGCTTGCCGAAGCCGCCACGCGGATCGGTGAAGTGGTGAAGCTCATTTCCGATATTGCGG
This sequence comes from Roseibium sp. LAB1, assembly GCF_054658235.1. Classification (NCBI taxonomy): domain Bacteria; kingdom Pseudomonadati; phylum Pseudomonadota; class Alphaproteobacteria; order Hyphomicrobiales; family Stappiaceae; genus Roseibium; species Roseibium sp. LAB1. The sequence goes on from NZ_BAAGIB010000003.1 coordinate 427,265, forward strand.
AGCAGACCAACCTTCTGGCACTCAATGCCACCATCGAGGCGGCCAGAGCGGGGGAAGCAGGCAAGGGTTTTGCGGTTGTTGCTTCCGAGGTGAAGGAGCTGGCCAGCCAGACGACGAAGGCGACCGAGGAAATTTCGCTGCAGATTTCCGGCGTCCAGTCTGCAACCCGGGACGCGGTCTCGGCCATCGACGGCATCACCAAGACGATCTTCGAGATCAACGAAATCGCCGGTGGGATCGCGGCGGCCGTCGAAGAACAGGGCGCGGCGACCACCGAAATCGCCCGTAACGTTCACGAAGCCTCGACCGGCACCCGGGACGTGACGCAGAACATCAGCAGTGTCAGCGAAGCGGCCACCCAGACAGGCCATGCGGCCGTAGAGCTGCGGGCAGCTTCCGGTACACTGTCAGGCAACGCCAGGGCGCTTCAGACTGAAGTCGACGGGTTCCTGGCACGGGTGCGTGCAGGCTGAAATCAGGCGCCCAGCAGGCTGGCATAAACGCCGAGCGTGCGGGCGCACATCGTTTCCACAGAGAAATTCTGGCGGACATGGGCGAGAGCCCGGTCCGCCATTTTCTGTTTCTCTAGATCGTCCTGGGTCAACACACGGGCAACGGCATCCGCAAGAGCCTGAGCATCGCCGGGAGCCACGCGCCAGCCGGTGCGCTCGCTTTCGGGCGTGTCTGGTGGTGCGAGCACGGTTTCCGGCACCGCGCCAAGGTCCGAGACGATCACGGGCACCCTCGCGGCCTGTGCCTCCACTGCCGCCCGGCCGAAGGCCTCCGGCTCGACCGAGGCAACAATGGCGATATCGGCCAAGGCCATTGCGGCGGGAACGTCGGCGCAATGGCCGACGATCCGAACCTTGTCCTGCAGTCCATTGTCGGCGATCAGCTTTTTCAATTCCGCCACATAGCCGTCGCGGCCCTGGGCGTCGCCCGCCAGAATGGCTATCGGGTCGGCAGCTGTCCTGTCTTTCAGAAGCGCCATCGCCTCGATCACGACACGCTGCCCCTTCCAGGCGGTCAGCCGGGCCATGTTGAGGAGTATCGGCCTGCCCGTCGGAATGCCCCACTGGTCCTTCAGTGCCTGGAGCCGAAGAGCGCTGACGTTGTCCGGCAACAGGCCTTTCAGGTCGGACCCGCGCTGGATCACGGTGATCCGGCCTTTCGCGAACGGGTGCCGGTCTTCGATCAGCCCGGAAATGAAGTGCGAATTTGCGATAACGGCGTCGCCTCGCGCCATGACCGAATTGTACCAGGCCTTCAGTGCGTTCGACTGGTTATAGGTGCCGTGGTAGGTGGTCACGAACGGGGTTTTGGTACGCCGTGCGGCCCAAAGCGTCGACCAGGCCGGTGCCCTGCTGCGGGCGTGAAGCACGCTGACCTTGCGCTTTGTCACGATCTCCGCGAGCCTGGCTGCGTTTTTCCAGAGGGTCGCCGGGTTTTTCGACTTGACGGGCAGCGTGATGTGTTCCGCGCCAAGGGCTTCCAGTTCTGTCACCATCTGGCCGCCCTGGCTTGCAACCAGTGCGGTTCCCCCGGCCTCCACCACCGCTTTGGCCACATCCAGCGTGGTGCGCTCGGCGCCGCCGGAGTTGAGATCCGGGATCACTTGCAAAATCGTGGTCTCAGAAGGCAGATGAACCAAATCGGATCTCCGGTGAACTGGTCAAGGCGGGGCGTCTGTGCCAAATGGCATGGACAGAAAACATCTATCAGAACGAGAGCCTTAATATGGGTGATTCCGAACCGCAATTCATCCAGGTTGGAAAAAATGAGGCGAAACGCCGGATTGCCGTGCGGAGCGCGTCAGGTTCGGCGGCCGGCACGTCCCCGGCCATCCTGTGGTTGTCCGGGTTCAAGTCGGACATGTCCGGCACCAAGGCCGAGGCCCTGGCCGAAGAGGGGGCGCGAAACGGGCAGGGCGTGGTGCGGTTCGATTATTCCGGCCATGGACTGTCGGGCGGCGATTTCGAAGATGCCTGCGTTTCCGACTGGCTGGAGGAGGCGCTTGCGGTTTTCGACGCCTTTTGCCCTGGCGAAACCGTGTTGGTCGGTTCCTCCATGGGAGGCTGGCTCGCCTTGTTGCTGGCACTGGCCCGCAAGGGCAGCGGCCGGATCAAGGGACTGGTGCTGATTGCTCCGGCGGTGGATTTCACCGAGGAGCTGATGTGGAAACAGCGGTTCAGCGATGAGATACGCTCCACCATCCTTGCTGACGGTCGTTGGGAACAACCCTCGGCCTATAGCGACGCGCCCTATGTGATCACGCGCAAGCTGATCGAGGACGGGCGCAATCATCTTCTGTTTGGCGCTCCGCTTCATCTCGGCGCCCCTGTGACGATCCTGCAAGGCGCGCAGGACCCGGATGTGCCCGAAAGCCACGCGCGCCGCCTTGTCGAGGCCTTGCCGCTGGATGATGTCACCTTTTCGCTGGTGCCGGATGGCGATCACCGTCTGTCCCGGCCCGAGGACATTGATCTTCTGTTGCGGGCTGTTGCGGAGATGTCCGCGCGGTAGTGCGGCATTTGCCCAGGGAGCCACGTCCTAGGCCGGCATGGTATCCCGGCCCTGTTTCTTGACCCGGTACCATGCCCAGAAGAGGCGGGCGGCGACGGCGCGGTGTGGCGCCCATGCTTCAGCGATGATGTCGAGCGCCTTCGGTGCCGGACGCTCCGAAAGGCCGAGAGACTCCTGTACCGCAACCTGCAAGGCAAGGTCGCCGCTCGGGAAAACGTCCGGATGCCCGGCGCAGAACAGCAGAAAGATATCCGCGGTCCAGCGGCCGATCCCCTTGATCTCGCATAGCGCGCGATGGGCGTCGTCGGCAGGCGCTTCCGCCAGACGGGCCAGGTCGAGGCCTTTGCCGCAAGCCTCGGTCAGGGCGCGCAGGGTCCGTATTTTCGGTCGCGACAGGCCGACGCCGGCCAGGTCCTCGTCGGTGAAGGTTGCCAGGTTTTCTGCCGTCAGGGGTGAGATAAGTGCCTGAAGGCGCGCAAAGATGGCGGCCGCACTGGCAACCGACACCTGCTGGCCGGTAATGATCTGGGCGAGACCCTCGAAATCTGCCGCACGACGGCGCAAGGGGATCGGGCCCGCCGTTCCGGCAATTGCCTGCAGGCGAGGGTCGAGGCGGGTCAGCGCCTCAAGGCCGGTTTCAATGTCTTTTTCGGTGGCAATCGGCGTCATGTCGGTGGGGCGGTCCGGGAATGTCAGGTGCTGCCGGTCAATACTGTCTCTTGCGCGGCGGCGGGGGAATGGTAGGTAGGACTTCACCCATCATCCCGTCCCACGTCAACAGCCTTGCCGATCTCATGACCCAGCCCGTGTTCCGCTTTGCTCCTTCGCCCAACGGGCACCTGCATCTCGGGCACGCGTTGTCGGCGCTCCTGAATGCGCGGGCGGCTGTCGCGCTCAGTGGCCGGTTTCTGGTACGGGTGGAGGACATTGACCAGACCCGTTGCACGCCGGAGCTTGAGCGGGAAATGTTCGAGGACCTTGCCTGGCTGGGCGTGCCGCTCCATGAGCCTGTGCTGCGCCAGTCAGACAATTTTCCGCAGTATCGGGCAGCCCTGGAACAGTTGCAGGACATGGGACTGGTCTATCCCGCCTATCTGACCCGCGCCGAAATCAAGGCTTTCGTCTCCGCCAGCGAGGCGAATGGAGAGAGCTGGCCGCGCGATCCCGACGGGGCGCCGCTTTACCCGGGCGACGCTACGGTCCTGTCGCCGGAAGAACTCAAGAGCCGGGCTGCCAGCGACGCGCCGTTTTCACTGCGCCTCGACATGAAACGAGCGCTCGCGACAATCGGCGGTTCGCTGTCTTGGCAGGAAACGGGGGCGGAAGGCGATGCTTTGTTTGCCGAACCGGTTGCCGTACCGGTTGAGGCGGAGGCGTGGGGCGATGTGGTCCTCGCCCGCAAGGACACGCCGACAAGCTATCACTTGTCCGTCGTCGTCGATGATGCCAGGCAGGGCATAACCGACGTTCTGCGCGGACAGGATCTCTATCATGCAACCAGCGTGCACAGGCTCTTGCAGGAGCTGCTCGGTCTGCCGGCGCCGGTCTACCGGCATCACCGGCTTGTCCTCGGGCCGGACGGGCGGAAGCTCTCGAAATCCAGCAAGGATACCAGCCTCAGGTCGCTGCGGGAGGCCGGCATGACCCATGCCGAGCTGCGCAAGAGGATCGGGCTTTAGGCGGGGGGGCGCTCAGCGCAGGCTCATGCCGAACCAGTGATCCAGGAACCAGATCCACAAGCTGGCCGTGACGATGGCGCAGAGCGTGGTCATGGTGATCGCGTTTGCGGACATGGAATGGCCGGTGCCATAGCGGTTGGCGAAGATGTAGGCGTTGACACCCGTGGGGCAGCTGGCGGTCAAGGTCGCGACCGCCGTCCAAAGTGGCGGCAGGTGGAACACGAAGGCCCCGAAACCAAAAACGACGATCGGCATCAGCAGCATCTTGATGATGCTGAGAAGCAGGCCTGGCACAATATTGCCGCGCATGCCGTATTGCACGAGGCTCATGCCCAGTGACAACAGTGACAGAGGCAGCGCCGTGGCAGCGATGCGGCTGAGAACGTCGAGGCCGATCTCCGGCAGCTCCAGACCTGTCAGCCGCCAGACAAAGGCGGCGACGATGGTGACGACGAGGGGGTTCTTCATCAGGCTTTTTCCCGCCCCCATCAGCAGTTGGGAGATGGGTGGGGAAGCCGTGCCGTTGTCGATTGCAGCCGCCCGCTCCATCATCACCGCCATCAGCACCGTCATTGTGGCCAGGTGGATCGAGATGATCAGCAGCAGCGGGGCCAGACCTTCGTCGCCATACACCGAGGCCACCAGCGGCAGGCCGACCAGAATCGTGTTGGCGAAGGCGGCGGATATCCCGCCGATCGCGCTTGCCCGGGCATCGCGGCCGAATCCCTTGCGAATGATCAGCGATCCGAGCAGCCAGGCAAAGCCGACGCCGATGAAGTAGGTTGCCCAAAGCGCCAGCGGAACACCCGCGCTCAGATCGGCGCCGATCAGCGATCGGAAGATCAGCACCGGGATCGCCACGATATAGACGAACTGCCCGAGTGCTTCGCTGATGCTCTGGTTCAGAATGCGGGTTTTGGCCAGGCAGTAGCCAATGCCGATCAGCAGGAAAACCGGGGCGACGATCGTGAGTGTTTGAGCAAGCATCTGAGCGGCAGCCCGAAGGCTGTTTCCGGTTGGTTTTGGACGAGGCGCTGGCAGGTGCCGGCCCGGATGGACAGCGGCCACATGGCAAGGTAAGCAGAATTTCGACCAACTTGGCTTTTTGGCGCGTGTCTGGCAAGCCCGGTTGAGACCCATTCAGGCGAAGGATCTCCGGCCGCATGGCAAATCATGACGAGGACAGCGTCAAACTTGCGCTTCTGGCCCACGATCTCAGAACGCCGCTTGCCGCCATGCGCCTGACGGCGGAGCTGATCGGTACCGGTGAGCTGAACGGGACCCAGAAGGAACAATTGTCGATCCTGATCCGCTCCATCGACGCACTTGCGCAGATGACGGGTGAACTGGTCACCGCCGCAGAACCGGGCGCGCGGGCAGAAGCAAGACCCGTCCGGATCGTCGATATCGTGACCGAAATCGCCGATCTGTTTCAGGTGGCGGCCGAAGCCAAGAATCTGACCTTGTCCCTGGCGATCGATGATGCGGCCCGCACAGCAGTCACCCCGAGCGGCGGGACGCTGCGCCGGGTGATCACGACACTCCTGGACAATGCGGTCAAATACACGGCCGAAGGTGGAGTGACGGTCGAGGTCCGGGCAACCGGTGGTTTGTCAGACGAAGTGCCTGGCCAGCAGCATCCGCCGGCAATCCTGATTTCCGTTGCTGACAGCGGACCGGGCATCGAGCCGGAAGAAGGTGCGCGGCTGTTCCGGCCCTTCGTGCGGGGGCGTCACGGCCGCGAAACCGCGCCTGGAACAGGTCTGGGTCTCTGGGGAACGGCACAATTCGTCCGGGACATGAACGGCCGATTGACGCTGGAGCGTTCGGAGGCTGGTGGCAGCCGTTTCAACGTGGAAATTCCGCTCGGTTCCGACGAGGACGGCTTGTCGCAGGCCGACGCCCCGCACAGTGGGGCGTCGGGTTTGTCGGCCAATGCATCTGCTGCCGGGCCTCTGTCGGCGCATGTGCTGATTGTCGACGACAACGAGACCAATTGCCGTCTTCTGGCCGCGCTGCTGGAATCCTTTGGCATTTCCTCCGAGGTTGCCAGGTCCGGCGAACAGGCCGTCGGTCTTGTTCAGAAGGAGGCCTTCGATGCCGCGCTGCTCGATTTGCACATGCCCGGCATGAGTGGTGTCGAAACGGCCGAGGCTCTCGGTTCCATTCGTCCGGAATTGCCGTTGATCGCAGTTACCGCTGCATTGGAATCCGTTGGCGACAAGCGCCTGCGGGATGCAGGGTTTCGGGAAGTCCTGACAAAACCGTTGTCGCCTGCTGCTCTTTTCGAGGCGATGAAACAGGCCAGCGGACGCAGTGAAGGTTAGGAGCTTACACCCTAGGTGTGCTTTCCAGTGAGGTTGTCCATTCGCGTTGACAATCTGATGCCTTGCGAGTGTTCGCTTTGGAAAATTGCCAAAGATTTACTTGGAGGTGGATACTTGGTTTGCGTCGAGGCTTCTTCGAAAAGGAATTTCTGAATGACTGTTGAAGTCGACATGGATCGCAAGCGTGCGTTTCACGTGCAGAGTGGCCTGACGGTGGAATGGATCCGCGACGAGCCTTCTCAGGAACGAAAAAGTCATTTTCTAGTAATCTTCGAAGGAAAAGAGATGCCATTTGAGGCTACATTTGACTTTGGTGAGAAGAAATTTCTGGAAAAACGACCGGATGCAACTCCAGAAGCTTTGTCTCATTTTTTATCTGAAAATTTTCATAAGAACTATCACGCCCAAAACATTTCAGGCGATTTTGATCGAGACATTTTTGTAGAAGTCTGGCGTCTCGCGATATCTCCAAAGTCTGATGTTTATAGATATTCTGCTTTTTACGTTGAATGGACCAAGAATGACATGAGTGATGCTCGGCAGTGGAGTAGCGAAGGATGAGCGGGATGCACTTCTTGGTAAACTGGTTGCTAAGCTTCGGACCCACAAAATATCTACGCAAATCAGTTGAGGTTTAATTCAAGCTCCTGAACAGAAGCTTGACAATGTCTTGTGGTTTTTCTGGCGCGGCGATGAGCTGTTTTCGAAGTTACTGCCGATTTTTCCGACTGATACGCGCGGCAAGGCGCGTGTTGATGATCGGCAGGCTGAAGGACTTCCGCAGAATGACCAGGCGCTACGGCCGGAACGCAGAAAACTTTCTCTCAGTGCTCTGCGTCGCGGCTACCAATTTCTATTGGTTGTGAGTCTGAACACCTAGCCTGTCAGGGCTGTTTCGCCGGGGCGCAGGGTCAGGACCTCGACGCCATCGGCGGTGACCGCAACCGTGTGTTCGAACTGGGCGGACAGTTTGCCGTCTCTGGTCACCACCTTCCAGCCGTCCTCTTTGGTCGAAACCCTGCTGGTGCCCTGGTTGATCATCGGCTCGACGGTGAAGACCATGCCTTCGCGCAGTCTCATGCCGGTCCCGCGCCGTCCGAAATTCAGGACGTTGGGTTCCTCGTGCATTTCGCGGCCGATGCCGTGACCGCAAAAGTCGCGGACCACCGAGTAGCCGTTCTTCTTGGCGTGCTTTTCGATCGCGTAGCCGATATCGCCCAGATAGGCCCCGGGCTTCACCTGCTCAATGCCTTTCCACATCGCCTTCTGGGCAACCCGCACCAGCCGTCTTGCCGCCGCGCTGGCGTTTCCGACCACGTAGGTCTTGCTGGAGTCGGCAATGAACCCGTCCTTTTCCAGCGTGATGTCCAGATTGATGATGTCGCCGTCCCGAATGATCTCGTTCGGATCCGGAATGCCATGGCAGACGACCTGGTTGATCGAGCAGTTCAGGACATATTCAAAGCCGTATTGGCCCTTGCTGGCAGGCCGGGCGGCAAGATCCTCGGTGATGAAGCGTTCCACCGTGTCGTTGACGGCGAGGGTCGACAGGCCTGCAAGGCTCAGGCCGTCGAGCATCTCGAATACGGAGGCCAGCAACCTGCCGGACTTGCGCATGAGGTCCAGCTCTTCCGGGGTCTTGACCATCTCAGGCGACCGCGGCATCTGCTGCGGGAACCTGGGCAGCCTCAAGTTGCATCTTGACGATGTCGTTGAAGGACAGGGTCGGATTGGCTTCCGCCAGCATTCCGATCTTCATCCAGAATTCGGCCTGTGCATTGATGGAGCGACACATGACGGTGCTGGCCCGGCGGATTTCCTCGTGCAGACCCTCGTCGATCTTAACGATGCCCATGACTGCCTCCCGAGAGGAGTGAATATATGAAACGTATATGTTTCGTATATACCTATCAAGTCGGGATCCTGCAAGTGCGGTTTTCCGGAGCGCTGCAGAGTTGAAACAAGGCTGGACCTAAAGGTCTGTTGTCACCGGATTTACTGCCGCCTCGAGGGCCTGTTCCAGCCGGTCGTCTCCCCAGAAGAGGTCGCCACCCGGGACGACGAAACTCGGCGCCCCAAAGATGCCGAGTTTCTCGGCTTCGGTGACGTCGGCACGCAGGCTTATCTTGGATTCCCGGCTGTTGGCGGTTTCAAGAGCCTGCCTGGCCGGTGCGCCGATTTCAAGAAGCAGCTCGGCCATCAGGCTTTCGTCGGCAATGTTCAGCCCTTGTCCGAATTCGGCAACATAGACGGCCCGGGTAAAGGCTCCGATCCAGGGCTGGTTCTGGCCAGCATGCGCAATGCGGGCGGCCAGCAGGGAATCCTGGGGAAAGGGCGAAGGCATGGTGAGTGGCAGGCCGTAGCGTTCGCAGAGCCGTTCCATGTCGCGCCACATGTAGTGGCCCTTGGCGGGATAAAGGTTGAACGGGGAGGTTGGCCAGCCCAGTTTCTTGAAGATGGGTCCCAGCAGAAACGGGCGCCAGGCGATCGCGACACCGTAGTCGATTGCCAGCGTTTCGATCCGCATGGCTGAGAGATAGCTGTAGGTGGACGCAAACTCGTACCAGAATTCCACCACCGGTTTCCGGTCCTGCCGCAATGACACTATATTCGTGCCGGTAGGGGCCGCAGGCGGCTGACTGTTATTCACATTCCGCAACTCCGCAAAATCTGAACCGGCCGGTTTCAGGAAGGGATTGGATCGGGCAATCGGATGCGTTAAAGAGCAGCCATGACGCAAACCCACCCTCAGCAGCATAATCCCAAGACCGGACTGAGCAAACTATCCATCTGGTGCATTAACCATTCGATGGTATGCGTGGGGCTCTATATCTGCCTTGTGTCGCTGTTCTTTCTGGCCTTTCCCGGCGTCGATCTCTGGGCGAGCGGGATTTTTCATTTCGGTGATGAGGGTTTCAAGGCCGAGAACGTCGCGTTTTTGCGCGATGTCCGGCACCTGGGACCGTTTCTTGTCCGGGTGATCGCCATCGTATGCGTGGCGGTTTTGCTTATCAAACTGCTGGTACCGGGCCGCCCTCCACTGATGCCGCTGCGTCAGCCGGTGTTCCTGCTGTCGACGCTGATCCTTGGACCGGGGGTGCTGGTCAATCTGATCCTGAAAGACAACTGGGGCCGCCCGCGGCCGCGCAATGTCGAGATCTTTGGCGGAGACCTGCCTTACCAGCCGGTCTGGAAAATCTCGAACTATTGCGACAGCAACTGTTCTTTTGTGTCCGGCGAAGGGTCTGCCGCCATGTGGCTGGTGGCGGGGGTTGCCTTGCTGGTGCCCGCGACCTGGCGCAAGCTTACCCTTGCCTTTCTGATCCCGCTCGGCCTGATCCTGTCGGCCAACCGGGTTGCCTTCGGTGGCCACTTCCTGTCGGACACACTGCTGTCCTGGGGGGTAACGCTGCTGTTGATCCTGGCGATCCACTACCTGCTTTTTCGCAGGACGCCACCGCTGGTGAGCGATCGCCAGCTTGATGAATGGTTCACGGTGAAAGGGAGGCGCCTGCAACGCGTGATGCAAAGGCTGGCGGTGCGCAGCCGGCGGGTGTTGCGCGGGGTTGGCCGCGTTTTCTCCGAACGCTGAGACAGTGTCTATTTCTTGCGCGGCCTCGTGCGTTTCAGGATGCGGGCGAAGCGCAGAGGCGAGCGGTCCTCCACCCAGGTGATGGCGTCGTTGAGTGGCGGCGTCTTGCGTCTTCGGCTGCGCAGCATGCGCGCCGCACTCCGGTTCGTGCCGACAATGACGATCATGCCGAGCGCAAGCAGGGGAACGCCTGTCGGGATCGGCAGCCAGACGGTTGCCAGTCCTGCAAGGATCAGCGCAGCCGCAAGAGACCACCACAGAATTTTCATGTTTGTGCCAAGGAAGTCGTACAGGTCGGACACCAATACATCAGTGTCTGAGACGGATTTATGAACCCGTGCCTGGCAATCCCTGATCAGTCAGGCATTCCTGCGAGTTTCGGGGCAGTATCACGCGCCGGACGTCAGTTCCTTCAGGAGACCTACACCCCCCGTCCGCACCAGCCGGTACACCTGTTCGAAGCCGTCCGCGCCGCCGTAGTAGGGATCGGGAACGTCCTGAGGCGGTTTGTCCAGAAGAAGCCGCAGCCGGGCGCTTCCTGCCCCGCCTTTGCGTTTGAGAGCGGCGAGATTGTCGCTGTCCATGGCGACAATGGTGTCAAAGCGGCGGAAATCCTCCGCATGCACCTGCCGTGCCCGTTGGGCGGCGATGTCGATGTGGTGCCGCGCCGCAATCTCGATGGAGCGCGGGTCCGGCGGGTTGCCTATGTGCCAGGCACCGGTTCCCGCGGAATCGATCTCGAACCGCTCGCCCAGGCCTGCTTCTCGCACGATGTCCCGAAAGACACCTTCTGCAAGCGGCGACCGGCAGATGTTGCCAAGGCAAACGAAGAGGACGGCGTGGGTCAAGCAGGTTATCCTTCCAACAGGGGGCAGGTGGACGCAGGCAGCCCGCCATCGGGCTGACACAGAACTGGATTAGGTGCACCGCAAGTGCCTGGTCCACTCTCAGGGCCTGGTGCCACGGAAAAAAGGAGGATCAGATGGTTGAACGACTGAAGCCGGAAGACCGCGCTGCCGGATTGAACGATTTGCCGGACTGGCACATGTGCGAAGACCGGGAGGCGATATCGAAGTCCTTCAAGTTTCACAATTTCCGCGAAGCCTTTGCCTTCATGACACAGATTGCGCTGGTGGCGGAAAAGATGAACCACCATCCGGAATGGTTCAACGTCTACCGCAGCGTCGACATCACGCTGTCGACCCATGACGTCGGCGGGCTCAGCAAGCTGGACCTGCAGCTTGCGGCGGAAATCGAAAAAATTGCCGGCAAGATGCTCTGATCCTTCAGGCCGGTCATTCAATCTCGGTTGACCTGCCCGCCCTTGGTCAGCACGAAGCGGTGACCACCCTCCACGCGCTCGGCTTCCAGCAGCGTATGGCCTTGTTCGTTGCAGAAATGCGGAATGTCGATTTCCGCCATCGGGTCGGTGGTGAGCACCGTCAGTTGCTCGCCGCTGGCAAGCCGGGTGAGGGCCTTGCGGGTCTTGAGCACGGGCAGGGGGCATTTGAGGCCCTTCAGATCGAGTGTCGTTTCGGTCGTCAACAAAATCTCCCTGAAAGCGGCTGCCCGTGTCGGGCCGAAAGTGCTTCCCTTCTGTCGGCATTCATACAAGATTAGGAACTCAAAACTAGCCTGATTTGCGACGAACAACAGGGCACGCGAACAGAAACTGCACCAGGCGGGGCTGCAGCCGTAGCCGGTCCGGTTCTGAAACGGCGATTGCCGCAAAAGAGTACCCGGGATTTGCCGGCAAAGCGCGGTGGCGCGAGGCAGCTGCCTGGAATTTGCAGGACGAATGCATGGTGCAGGAATGAGAGCGGGACTTCGGAACGCCGTTATGCTTGCGGCCGCGAGCCTGCTGTTTCTTGCCGGTCCGGCCAAAGCCGACACTGCTGAAATCCATATCGTCACCCAGAGTTTCGCACCGCTGCAATGGGACAACGCCGGCAAGCCGGACGGGTATGTCTCCGCCTACATGCTTGAAGTTGCCAGACGCGTCGGTCAGTCGATCCCGCTGGAAATCGGTGCCTATGAATTCCTGCCCTGGAAGCGGGCAATGCTGCTTGCCGAAACCATGCCGAATGTCCTGTTCTTCTCGCTGTCTCGAACGCCTGAGCGGGAAGACAAATTTCTCTGGCTGGGTGAGGTCTCGCCCTATGGGCAGAATTTCTATCAGCTCTCGACAAGGCCCAGGATCGAAGCCGACACGGTTGAGGACCTGCGCGATCTGACCCTGCGGATCGGTGTACAGGACGGCTCCAATCTTCTGACCCATCTGAAACAGCTCGGTTTCGAGGACACCGGAAACCTGGTGCCGATCACCGATTTTCACCAGGGGATCGAAATGCTCTACCTGGGGCGGATCGATGTTCTGCCGCTCACCGGGTTCCTGGCGCAGGCCAGCGCCTGCAAGCAGGGCTATGACGGCCGTCTCCTGCAGCCGGTTGTCTTTGTCGAAGCGCTCGCCAACCCGCTCTGGGCCGTGTTCAGCAAGGGAACGGATCCTGCGCTGGTCGAAGCGTTCAAAGACGAAATGACCGCCCTGAAGGACAGCGGCTTTCTGGAAGCCCAGACACGGGAACATCAGGTCAACTGGCAGACACTGGCCTGTGGTGCGTTGACAGCGGGCAAGTGAAGCTGGCAGGAACGGATCGCACCCGTTCCACCCGCTCACGACCGGAAGTTGCCCGCATGACAGATCAGCCGATCACTTCACTTGATGTTCTCGATTTCTGGTGGCAGGCCGGCCCGGCGAAATGGTTCGCAAAGGACGACAAGTTCGACAAGTTGTGCCGGAACAGGTTCCTGGCGGCCATCGAGGATGCCGCCGAAGGCAAACTTGACGCCTGGGCCGACACAGCCGATGGCGCGCTTGCCCTTTTGATCCTGCTCGACCAGTTCCCGCGCAACGTCTTCCGCGGCAGCCCCAGGGCGTTCCGGGCCGACCCCAAGGCCGTTCAGATTGCCGAAAAGGCGCTTGAACGCGGCTTCGACAGGGCGTTTCCCAAGGAGGCGCGAGGCTTCTTCTATCTGCCGTTTGAACATTCCGAAGACATGGCACACCAGGAAAGATCAGTCGATCTCTGTCGGGTTCTGGGCGACAAGGAACTGTACCACTACGCGCTGATCCACCTCGACGTCATCCGTCGCTTCGGCCGTTTCCCGCACCGCAATGCCGTTCTCGGCCGGCAATCGACACCGGAAGAGATCGCCTATCTGGAAAACGGCGGGTTTTCAGCCTGAGGGAAATAGCCGAGGGCAGATACGCCGGTGTTTTGGCCAGGTCTCACGTTCTAGAGGAATGACCGGCAAGGAGCCTGGAGGGGATTGTCCGCAGCTGAGCGCTGCGGACTAAGTACTGACCTTGCGTCTGACTACCTCTGAAATCGGCCCGTGAACGCCAGCAGCAGCAGTTCGCGTTTTATGTGTTTTCGGTCGTTGGCAGCTTCCGTCCCGTGACGGACATTGTTCGTTATTCCTTTAATCTCGCGAACAAGTCCAGCCTGCCCAATTGAGTTTCCCGGAGACATTCTCAATGAGAGCATCGATGAGTACTCTGACTTTCCTGGGGGTGTTCGCGCCCGGGGGACGAAGTACGTAAAGTCCGAATTGTGGCGTCGGGTAGTCGAGCAGCAACGGAACAAGGTCACCGCGCTCAATACCTTCCTTGACAAGAAACAAAGGCGCGTGGGCTATGCCCAGTCCAGAAACCGCCCAGGCAACGATCATTTCCCCATTATCAGTGCGCAGACGTCCAGTTGGTCGAACGGAATGGTTCGTATTTCCGGATTGAAAAACCCAATCCTGAGATAGCGCTGCCGTGTAAAGCAAGCATTCATGTCGGGTGAGTTCTGCCGGCGACGTCGGTTTTCCGTTTCGTTCCAGATAGTCCGGGCTGGCAACGACAATTGAACTCATGGGTGCAATCTTGCGGGCAATCATGCTGGAATCACGCAGCACTCCAATCCGAATCACGGCGTCGAAGCGCTCTCCCATCAGATCAACAACCCGGTCGGAAAACGATACATCTACCTTCAACCTGGGATGACGACATGCCAAAGACCCAAGAACCGGTCCCAGATTTCTTGTCCCGAATGCGAGCGGCACAGACAGTCGCAACTCTCCGAGGATTTCGTTGGAATGTTCGGAGATAGCCTCCAGCGTATCCTCATATTCGGACAGGATCCGCTCGCTTCTTGACTTGAATTCCAGACCTGCCTCGGTAGGCGCGATGCCGCGAGTGGTGCGATCAAGTAAACGCGTACCGAGCAGATCTTCGATCCGGGTAACCTTCCGGCTGACGACGGATTTCGAAATATTAAGCCGCGTTGAAGCGGCGCTCAGGCTGCCGCACTCTACGACTTCGACAAAACATCTCATGTCATCCAGCTCAATCATGCGTTCCTCTCAGAGCAACAATCTGGTGCGGAAAATGACGGTTCCGGAAAGAGTGTCCGGGAACCAGGTTGACGACTGAATTTCTTTCATGAAAAGCAGGACGTACAATCAATGTCTAAAGTTCTCGTACTGACAAGCAGTGTTCTGGGCGATGCCTCCGTATCCAACCAGCTTACCACCCACATCGTAAATCAGTTGCGTCTCAAGGACGGCAAAAGCAAGGTCATTGCCCGTGATCTTGGAAGCAATCCCGTACCGCATCTGACGCAGGATTCAACGATCGCCTTGCGGGTTCCCGAAGCTGAAAACGAAGTGCAGGCGAATGCGCAGGCCCTTTCCGACGAACTCATTGCCGAGTTGAAAGCGACCGACCTGCTGCTCATTGGTGCGCCGATGTACAACTTCGGCATTCCATCCACGCTGAAAGCCTGGTTCGACTACGTGCTGCGCGCCGGAATAACCTTTTCCTATAGCGACACAGGTCCGGAAGGGCTCCTGAAGGGCAAACGCGCCATCGTGGTGCTGACGCGAGGGGGGCTATACAGTGAAGGACCTGCGCAGCTCATGGATGCCCAGGAACCTCATCTGCGCACCCTGCTTGGCTTCATCGGCATCACGGACGTCACCTTCATTCGGGCGGAGAAACTTGCCTTCGGTGCCTCTTTCCAGGAAGAGGCCATTGCCGCAGCCAAGAAGGTGGCCAATGAGGTGGTTGACGAATTGCAGCTGGCGGCCGCCTAACATCCGTGCAGCGGATTTCGTCGGTTGCGATGGCGAAACAGGCAAGTTTCAACAACGTCGTCCCCGCTCCCCTGCCTACGTCAGGGGGCGGGGTTCCTGTAAGGAGCGCACGCCTGAAGTCCAGGCTTGTTCTCTCCTGTTCGGATTTCTGCATCCGCGTTAGGAAAATCTGTCCCTTTATGACGTGCCAGAGATGAATATCGGCTCAGTCTGGCCGAGTGATCAATCAGGGTGGACGCGGCGGAGGGAGCCGCCGCGTCCAGACCACGTCTCAATCAGAGGATAAATGTCCCCTGGACGTGTAATGATCGGAGTTCGGTGCACCAGACAACCCGTGCTGGAGCCGGATCATATCCGCGGCCCGCTCTCCGATGACAACACATGGTGCCATCGTATTGCCGGTCGTGATGCGCGGCATGATCGAGGCGTCGGCGAGCCGAAGTCCCTCGATGCCATACACCTTGAGCTGATTATCAACCACCGACATGCTGTCCCGCCCCATCTTGGCCGTGCAGGATTGATGCCAGTAGGTGACAGCGGATTTCCGGATGAAGTCGATCATGCCTGACCTGTTTCGGGACTGCGGTGCCGTCTCGGTTTTGACCAGTGGCGTGAATGCTGCACTGTTTCCCGCCTCACGGCATAGCTCCACTGCCGCCAATGCTGCCATCAGATCTTCCGGCTCACTCAGGGAGTTGGGTTCGATGAGCATAGGGTCGCGGGCATCCGGCCCGGATAGACGCAGCCGTCCCCGGCTTTTCGGCTGTGCGAGCCCGGCAAACATCGTCCAGCCGTGCTCAGGCGTCTCCAGGTCCGTTTCAACAGGGCTGGGCACGGCAAACTCAAGCTGGCACTGAAGAAGGTCCGGTTGCTGAAGGCCGGAATTGCTCCTCCAGTAGAGGGTCGCTTCACAGCCACCACCGCCGACCTCCTCAGGTTTGCGGTAGGCCCAGGTGCACCCAAACGCGATGTGATCCTGGTGATTGCGGCCAACGCCGGGAAGATGCTGGACAATTGGGATCCCGTGAACCCGCAGTTCGTCCTCGGGCCCGATACCGGACTGCATCAGAACCTTGGGCGTGTGAACAGCGCCCAGTGACAACACCGTTTCATATTGCGCACGGAACTGTCGATGCTCGCCATCGACCAAAGCTTCGACGCCGATCACCTTCTTTCCCTCGAAAAGAAGCCGGGTGACCAATGCATTGGTGAGCACAGTCAGGTTTGGCTGGGTCAATATCTTGTGGGTGTAGGACCGGAAAACCGACTCCCGCTTGCCATTGCGGATTCTCAATTCTGCGATTGATGCGCCGCCGGCACTTTCCATCATCTCGCCGTTGGGCGTGTCGAAGACGGGAATACCTATCAGCTCTGCAGCGTCGAGGAGAGCCCGGGCAACCGGCTTGGGACTGTCAGGTTGCGCGACGTGGACAGGGCCACCGGATCCCCTTCGCAGAGGATCCGGTGTTCCGCGCCAGTCTTCAATCCGGCGGTAATATCCGAGCGCGGACTGGTAACCCCAGGCCTCGTCTCCGGATTCTGCGGCGAAATGGTTCCAGTCTTCCCTGTGGCCCCGGGCCCACACCATGACATTGATGCTTGAACCACCACCAAGCCCCTTGCCCATGCTCAGGGGAAGCCGACGACCGGCGAGTTCCGGTGTTGGCTCGCCAACGAAGCCCCAGTCACGGTCACTGCCAAGGTTCAACGGCCATTGAGCCGGCTCCATGACACTTTCGGCGAGATCATCGCCACCAGCTTCAAGGAGCAGAACCCTGGCAGTGCCGTCTTCGGCCAATCTGGCTGCGACAACCGACCCGCTGGAACCTGCACCGCATACGATGAAATCGAATTCGGTGTTTGTCTTTTCGAGCTGCATGGTCTTGTCCATGTGATCGACCTTTATCGATGCTTGTGTTGATTAGGGCTGGCTCGAGACCGTTTGCGCGGCCTCGTCGATCGTGTCGGCGACGACTTTCGGCTGGGTCATGAAGAGAGCGTGGCTGGCAGGAACCTTGGTGATCTTTGCGCCGATACGTTCCGCCATGTGGATCAGCATGGCCTGGTCGAATGCCTTGTCTTCGGTTGCAATCACCGCCCAACTCGGCTTGGAGCGCCACGCAGCATTCTTCAGCTTCGTGCCAAACGCTGCCAAATTGAGGGGAACTTGAGAATCCCGCATGAAGGCGGCGTCCGCATCGCTGACGTCATGGGCAAAGCTGGTTTTGAAATTTTCCCGGTCGACATAGGCGAAATCGTCTTCCGAAGTGTCGATGACGAACTCGGAAGCCGCTGGAAATCCTTCATATTGTTGAGCTGTCGTTTCGCCGGCATCCGGTGAAAGCGCCGAGACATAGACCAGCCCGGCCACTTTCTGATCGACCCCGGCTTCGGTAATGACAGTGCCGCCCCAGGAATGCCCGACAAGAATTGCCGGGCCGTCCTGCCGGTCCAATGCGCGTTTGGTGGCCGCAACGTCGTCTTCCAGAGATGTCAGCGGGTTCTGGACGATGGTGACCCGGTATCCACGCGTTGTCAGTTCGTCATAGACGCCGCGCCAGCCGGAGCCATCCGCAAAAGCGCCGTGAACAAGCACAACATTCCTGACGGTCTGATCCGCCGGAATGGTGTCTGACGCGTTCGCGGACTTCATTCCGATGACGGCAGCGGCGGCAGCCGCCAGAACAAACATTTTCGTCTTGGTCTTCATGGCTTTTCTCCAAACAAATAGCGATAACAGTTATCGCGATAATAGTGATTATAGTGGTCGAGGTTTCAGGTCAAGAGAAATGTTATCGCGATATTGTTTCTCGCGATGTGGTTTGATATACCGGGGGCAAAGGAGCAGCGCATGACGAATGACCGAAAGAACAGTCCACCGCCCTTGGACGACCAACTCTGCTACGCGATCTATTCTGCCGGGATTGCCATTCAGCGCGTCTACAAGCCCCTTCTCGACGAGCTCGGGGTGACCTATCCGCAGTATCTCGTGCTCAACGTTCTATGGCGTGATGACCGGAAGACTGTCGGGGCAATCGCCGAGACCCTGGCATTGGAATCGAGCACTCTCACACCGCTTCTGAAGCGACTTGAAACGGCGGGACTGCTGCAAAGAACCCGAAATCCAGACAACGAGCGACAGGTTGTCGTGGCTTTGACCGCCAAGGGCCGTGCGCTTCAGTCCAAGGCAGGATGCCTTGGCGAGGCTCTGCTGACGGCGTCGATGCAAAGCCCCGAAGACCTCGCAAATCTCAACAAGAACATCCGGAATCTTCGCGACACGATCTATTCTCAGATCGGCAGATGGGGCACACCCGCCTGATCCGCGCGTTCGACATGTCTAGGTTGTCGGTATGGTGCCCCCGTCAATGACGTATTCGGTGCCGGTGATCGTGGCCGCGCGGTCGGACGCCACGAACGCAATCAGGTTCGCGACTTCTTCCGGTTTTGTCGGGCGACCGATCGGGATTCCGCCAAGCGCATCCATAATCATCTTCTTGCCGCCCTCGTAATCGGTGCCGGCCTGTTTGGCGAGACGGTCGGCAAGGCGCACCGACGCTTCCGTCTCAATCCACCCGGGCGATACACGCAGCACACGCACACCCCTTGGCGAGACTTCTTTAGACAGGGCCTTGCTATAGGTGGACAGCGCTGCCTTCGCCGCCGCATAGGCGGTCGTGGATTCAGGCAGCGGCAGCTCCCTCTGGATCGATGAAACGTGGATGACGACACCACTTCCCCGTTCAACCATGTCCGGAACCAGTTTCCGGTCCAGGCGTACGGCAGGAAAGAGATTGAGATAGAGCTCGTTATGCCACTCGGCGTCCGTCAGGGCGACATACCCGCCACCTGGAGCAGAGGAACCGCCGAGCATATGAACAATGATGTCCACGCCTCCGAGCCGTTCCCGGACGGCGGCAACAAGGGCATCGCAGCCTTCGGTCGTGGTCAGGTCTGCCGCGACGAACTGAACGCCATCTTCAAGCGTGTCCGGCCTGGTGCGCGCGCTTGTCAGCACCTCGGCCCCGAGTTCCCGGAATAGCCTGACTGTCGCGGCTCCGGCGCCTCGTGTTCCGGACGTTACAAGCGCCCGTTTGCCTTCAAGACTGAGGAACTGGGTCATGGCAGGATCTCCAGTTCAGCAATCTTCTCTCCCTTCAGGCGGAAATAATACCGCAGGTCGACCGGGCTGCCGGGGAAGTTTCCGACAACGTGGCCCGTCACCACCGTGCGGTCTCCTTCCATTTCGATTGCGAAAGGCTCGACCGTGTAGGAGTACTTGCTTGACGCGTCCGCCTTCCACTGTCGGATCGCCGTGCGTCCCGAATTCACGTTTTGCTCGTCCATGACGACCGCGTCTTCGCTGAAACACTCAGCGACGGCGTCGGCATTCCTGTTTCCGTCAGCCTCGAAATAGGCAGCAATCGGTCCTGGTAACCGGATGTCCATCTCACATCTCCGTTTCTGGTGATGGTCCAGCCGGATCAGTGGGGTGTTCCGGCGTCGATGGTCGAAATATATGTCTGGACGTTAATCTCGATAATTGGGATAAAGCTGGATGTAACATTACGAAAAACGGGACAATGTCACGACAGATCCTGGGAGAACTTGAAGCGGTCCTGGCCATCGCCAATCGAGGGTCTTTCCGCGCAGCGGCGCTCGAACTCGGGCTGTCGACGACGGCGCTCAGCAACCTGATTGGCAAGATAGAACGGCAACTCGGCGTTCGCCTGTTCAATCGCACAACGCGAAGTGTCTCGTTGACGGATGCCGGTCGAACCTTCGTCGAACAGGTGTCGCCTGCACTGCGGGATATCCAGGACGCAATGGCAGCCGTGCGATCGCAACAGGACACACCATCCGGGACTTTGCGCATCAATGCTTTCGCAACAGCTGCCCGGGAAGTGTTTGCGCCGCTCGTTCTGGCGTTCCTGCAGCGCTATCCCCAGGTTCACATCGATCTCGTCACCGAAGGCCGGATCGTCGACATCGTCGCCGAAGGGTTCGATCTGGGCATCCGAACCGCCGACCTGGTGCCGAGCGACATGATCGCTGTCCCGCTGGGTGCGCCTCGCAGCTTTGCCGTGGTTGCCACTCCCGCCTATCTCGAAAAGCATGGGAGTCCGAGCGTGCCACCAGATCTTCTGACACACCAATGCATTCGTGTCCGGCTGCCGAACGGTGCGCTTTATCGCTGGCATTTCGAGAAGGATGGCAACGCCCTTCTGATCGACGCGGAGGGGCCGATTACACTTGATGAGGCTTCGCTTGCACGAATTGCCGTTCTCGACGGAATCGGGATTGGCTTCTTCATGGAGGCCGACGTATGCGACGACATCGCCGCCGGCAGGCTCACCCGTGTCCTGCAGGACTGGACCCCACCGACAACACCGCTCAGCCTCTATTACCCGGGGCGCAAAAATCCATCTGCTGCATTCCGGGCATTCGTCGATATGGCAAGAGATCACGGTCGGGCCGCGACGCGCCGTATATTGCCTAGCGACAACCGTTGATCCTGAAACGGATATGAATGGAAGTTGGAATGCCGCCGAATGCAATTGATCGCGACGGTTCTCAGCTAATGTCAGATGCTGCGCGATCCACGAACGTCCGGTTTCGACGGATTATGAATTACCGATTGCAGCTTCGATGTAAGCGTTTTGCGCATGAAGCAGAAACGCTTTTGCCGGTGTCGCGACGCAGGCTGGGTGCCGCATGGCATCGTCCGACAATTCCTGGCCACGCGTTACCGGAGGACATGGCACAAAAAGAACGTCCTCCCTGCAGCGATTCAAACTGGCGGCCTCGATGCGGCATTTCCGGAAGGCGTCCACTCCTGCCGTATTCAGGTCAGAGGGCCAGCAGTCGGTTATGATCAGATCCGCGTCTTCAATTGCGCGAATGTCGTCGGTCGTACCACATGAACCCCGTGCCTGTTCAGTCGCCTCGAACCCTTCAGGAGTGATCTGGAGCACTTCGATGCCCAGCACATGTGCCGCCTCGAACCATGACGAAGCAATGTTGCCGGCGGGCCCAACCATGGCGACGCGCAATCCCTTCCACGACCCGCGGACGGACAGGACATAGGAGAGGTCTCCGAGCACTTCGCAAGGATGGTTGTCGTTGGTCCGCAGGTTCATCGCCGGGGCCTTAAGCGCATCGGCAAAGGACTTCAGCTTGGATAGCCGCGGCGTGCGCACGGCCATCAGGTCAAACCAGTTGTCCATGTATCCGGCGATATCCTCGACCGCTTCTGCCCCTTCCAATCTCGCTGAGACGGAAACACAGGTGCCACCCATCGCCGCCACACCAATAGCAAGCGCCGTCGGATTCCGCCAGCCGGGCAACTCCTCGATCATTCCGACGCGCCGACCCAGCAAAGCCTGAGGCATCGTTCGAACTTCCCAATGTGCCTGAAGCTGACAAGCTCTGGTGGCCAGCTCTTCAAACAATTGGGCATCGATATCTGCGAGCGATAGAAGATCAGGTGTTTTCAAGTTCCATTGTCTCCGATACATCCACCAGCACGAGCGTTTGTCGATGCTTAAGTGCAACTAGCCAGTCGCGCAATTCCCTAAGCTCCGGTGGCAAAGCGGCAATTTTATTTCATGCGGTCGAGGTCCAACCGGAGCCCATAAAAGCTCCATGGCTCCGCTTGAATGAGGGGCGGCTCAAAAGGTCAGTAAAGCCGACTGGTTTCGTCCGCACTATGGTCGTCTTGAACCTCATCAAGCGTTTGTTCTCGGTGGACCGTCGCGACGATCCATTCCGCGAGCGTCGGGGCGGATTTGCGTGCTGGCCAACGGTCCGGGTGCCAGAGGCGCGACCTGATCATGGCTTTTGAGCAATGCATGAACGCCTCTTCCACGTCGATCACCAGCACCAACAGAGGTTCCTTACCATTAACTGCATGCCGCTTGCTGATGCTTGCATCCCTCACGATACGGGCCTTGCCTGCAACGCGCAGGGTGTCCCCATGTCCGGGGACAATGAACAACAGCGCTATATTGGGGTCTTCAAGCAGGTTGTGAAACCCGTCGACCCGGTGGTTGCCTAGCCGATCAGGTATTATCAGGGTCTTGTCGTCATAGACTTCGATAAAACCCGAAGGATCTCCCTTGGGCGAGACGTCAATCAACCCTTCTGAAGACTTGGTGGCGACGATAACGAAAGGGCAGTGCTCAATGAACTTGCGAGCGACATCATTGAGCCGATCACTCACCTTGAGGAAGGTGTTTACAAAGCCCTGCGTTGGGAGCAACTCCCGCAAGCGTTCAACTGATTGGATTTGTTCCTCGACTTCAAGCATGGCAATTCTTCTCCCTTCTTACGGGGAGCCTATATCACCCGGTATGGTCAGCAAAGTGGACGCTTGGCTGTGTCTTTCAACATCAGTTGTGCCCGCAGTTCTGACCTCGCAAACCTCCTGTCGCAGTGTCCGCGATTGAGAAGCGCGAATTGCAGCTGCGATGGCCGATTCATCGGCTGTCAGTAAGAGGCCTGCAGCATCCCGTGATAGTCGTCGGCGGTTGCGTCAATGGGGTTGGTCTTGTGGCTGTGGTCGGCCAATGCACCCGCAATGATGCGGTCGAAGAGATCTTGCGGAACACCCAGCTCCGACAGGCTGACTGGTAACCCGATGGCAGCAGTCATCTCCTTGATGGCCGCTCCGACATCCGTTCCGGAAGCCAGACCCATGGCGTTGGCCATCCGGGCATATTTGTCTTCGCTGACTGACGTCGGGGCTGCCTTGTTGAAATCCAGAACCGCAGGCATGAACACCGCGTTCAAGGTGCCGTGGTGCAGCTTCGGATTGAGGCCGCCGAGCGCATGACTGAGGCTGTGCACACAGCCCAGGCCTTTTTGAAAGGCCATCGCGCCCATGGTTGCGGCAATTGCCATGTTGGCGCGGGCGTCCTTGTCATCCGGTGTTTCTGTCGCCTTGCGGATATTCGCCCAGGCGCGGCGCAGTCCTTCAAGTGCGATGCCGTCTGCCGGCGGATTGAAGGACGGGGCAAGATACGTCTCGATGCAGTGGGAGATAGCGTCCATTCCGGTGGCTGCAGTCAAAACGGGTGGCAGCGTCATGGTCAATTCGGGATCGACAATGGCGGCTTTCGGGACGAGGAAGGGAGACAGTAATCCGACTTTCCGGCCATCATCCAGTATGACGATCGCCCCGCGTCCAACCTCGCTACCGGTGCCCGATGTTGTTGGAATGGCGATGGTCGGCCAGGTCTTGGCCGTGATTTTTTGAAGGCCGCCCTCGATGACCGCATAGGTCTTCAGGGTGCCGCCATGTGCGGCGAGGATGGCAACTGCCTTTGCAAGGTCGATGGCTGATCCGCCGCCAATGGCGATAATCCCGTCGGCTTCGACCTCTTTGAACAGATCCGTCGCGACACGAACGGCCGCCTCGTTCGGGTTGCCGGGGGTCTCGTCGTAAACGCCTGCCGGCGCCTCGCCGAGGACGGCTTCAATCCTGTCGAGATACCCGAGATTACGAACACCCTTGTCTGTCACGACGAGCGGGCGCGAAATTCCGGCGAGCGCCAGCTCTTCTTTCAACGTGGCAAGTTCGCCAAAACCAAACTGGACACGGGTTACGTAATTGATCAGAGGCATGTCGCTCCCTTTATCGATATGTCCAAATGGAAACTGATCCGGGGTGAAGGCAGACCATTTGGGCGACTGTCTTTGGTTCGCCGCAAGATAAACTCTAAATGTGACCTGTAAATCCACTCTCTTTCAAATTGGGTATATTGAGCAGGAAATTGACGCTTGCCGCAAAGCCATCGCAAGGACAGGCAGGTTTTGCGTGCAAAAGCCGAAACAGATGCCAGGAGTTGGTCGTACAGCTGCGCTCACATATCAATCTGGATTGGCGTCCGGTCCGGTTGTCTTCAAGCGCTTGTCGTGATGATCGAACCAGGTGCCGGTCATCCTCTCCTGATCATCGATCAGGCGTGAGCTTCCCACCGACATTCGATCGGTGAAGGGCACAGGTAGGGGCTAAGACAAGGCTTAGCCCCCATTCAGTCCGTTGAAGCCAGTATCACGCAGGGACAGACGGGTATTTCATGCCGGCGACTTCTTGCATCAGCCGGATGACCTGGGTGCTATAACCCGCCTCGTTATCGTACCAGACGTAAAGAACGAGGCGGTCGCCGTCGACGATCGTAGCCTGGCTGTCCACCACACCGGCATGAGTGGAACCGACCAGATCGGATGAAACCAGCTCGGTCGAAGAGGTATAATCGATCTGGTCCTGCATCGGTGATTGTACGGAAACCCCCCGCAGGTAGTTGTTCATTTCCGCAGCCGTCGTCTCGCGCTTGAGGTTCAGGTTGAGGATGGCCATGGAGACATTGGGGATCGGCACCCGCACCGCGTTGCCGGTCAGCTTGCCCTTCATTTCCGGCAGGCACTTTGCGACGGCGCTGGCCGCGCCCGTGCTCGTCAGCACCATGTTCAGAGGAGCGGACCGGCCACGGCGATCCCCGCTGTGGTAGTTGTCGATCAGGTTCTGGTCGTTGGTGAAGGCGTGGATGGTTTCCACGTGGCCGTTTTCGATCCCGAACTCGTCGTTGATCACCTTCAGCACCGGCGTGATGGCGTTGGTGGTGCAGGAGGCCGCGCTCAGGATCCTGTCGTTCGCCGAGATGTCACCATGGTTCACGCCATAGACGATATTCTTGATGCTGCCCTTGCCCGGCGCGGTCAGGATCACCTTCGCTGCGCCCGGACATTTCAGGTGCTGGCCAAGACCATCCTCGTCGCGCCAGATGCCCGTGTTGTCGACCACCAGCGCATTGCGGATGCCGTATTTGGTGTAATCGACCTCGGCAGGAGAGTTGGCGTAGATCACCTGGATGTAGTTGCCGTTGGCGATGATCGCATTCTGCTCTTCGTCAACGGTGATGGATCCGCTGAAAGCGCCGTGGACGGAGTCCCGTCGCAGCAGGCTGGAACGTTTCTTCAGATCGCCGGCCTTGCCGCCGCGCACGACAATCGCGCGCAGGCGCATCTTGTTGCCGGCACCGACGCGTTCGATCAGCATGCGGGCAAGGAGACGTCCAATGCGCCCGAAGCCATAGAGAACGACGTCCTGCGGTTCCTGCAGGATGGAGGTCTTGCCGGTGTTGATGCTGGCAAGCTGTTTCTCGAGAAAGCTCTTAACGTCACCGCCTTCTTCCATGTAGCCGTGGCACAGCTTGCCGAGGTCGACGCGCGAGGCGGCCAGGTCCATCTCCAGCATTGCCTTGACGATTTCGAGGCTCTTGGTGACGTCCAGTTCCTGACCGGTGATCTGCAGGGCATAGCGGTGTGCCTTGAGGATCTCGATGGCGGAGTTGTTCAGAAGACGCCGGCCGAAAATCCGGATGTTGATGCCGTAGTCACGGTAGAGATGACCAACCAGCGGGATCATCTGCTCAGCGGCGGACTGTTGTTCCTTCCAGTTATCGAAGTGATTATCCATAGCCGCCATACCCAACAACTCCCTTATGGTCCATTCAGCGCACTCAGTGGCAAGTCTTCAGCCTGCGCTGGGTGTTTAGCTCTTGGGGAAACGCAATGTCCATAAGCAGTTTTAAGACTAATCGATTGAAATTTGAGAAAGTGCTTTGTGTCGCATCCTGGCTGCCGGGCGCGTTACATCGGGAACCTTTTGGATGACCGGAAGTCGACGCCGAGAGACTTGGCTTGATCGCAAAAATGCAGAGCATATCTTGGTAATTGGCGGCCGCCGCCGGGTGTTTTGTTGACGTAAGTCCTTGGCTTCAAGCAGACCTTCGGTCAACTCGAAACAAATGGCCGTTTCGCACACTCTTTTGATCCTGGATTAACTTGCAACTACGGCAGATTTCAAAACCAGCTCGAGAGCTGCAGAACGACTGACTTGGGGAGCGGGGCGGTTATTTGTGCAGACAGCATCGGAAGCCCGATTTGCGCTCACTTAGGCGAGCGCTCGTGAGATCTGCCGAGCCTGTTGGAAACAATACGCTCTAATTTGGGATGGAGCCCGCGATGAGCCTGGCGATCTCGTCCCGTTGTTCCGCCGTATAGATGGCTCCGGGCGTGATCGCGAAGCTGGGCGAAAGGTCCAGACGCGCGACGAACGCCTCGACGGCAACATCCGCCACCTCTCGGGCGGGTTCCAATCCGCTTGGCAGACCGTCTGCGACGGGGGTGTCGGAGGAAAGGGCTGTTGCAGCCAGGGTATGCAGGACCTCGGGCGCATCGATCAGGGGCAAGGCCTTGAGCATGAAGACGAGGCTGTCCGGCCCGGCCTGGGGGATTTCAGTCAGGAGATCGGTTCGCGCCTCATCGTTCCCCAAAGCCGAAAGCGCGAGCCGGGCTGCAACGGCCGCCGGGGCCGTGGGCTCCTGCGGTTGCGCCTTGACCAGGCGGGTGCCGGACAGGTGAGCGGTGAGTGCATCCTCTGATCCGGGCGCCAATGCCCCCAGCAGCAAGACGCCCCCTTCCGCATCTGGTGCCTCGAGAGCCGCCGTCACCGATGTTCGAAGCTGCTCGGCAATGGTGCCCGAAGGTGGGCCATTGGCCAACACGAATTTCAACGCCGCGGCGCTGGCGCGAGCGCGCAGATCAGGATCAGGATCGCCGATATAGGGTAATACGGGCGCCAGGGCCTCCGCACCACCGACGGCTGCCAACAGATCCACCAGGTCCGATTTCTCGTCGGCGGTCTCTGCCGCAGCCAAACGAGCGGCCAGGGGTGCCACGGCGGCCGGTCCTGCCTCCACCAGAGCGTCCGAGGGACCACCAGCCAACGCGGCTTCGATATCCGCCTCAAGGTTCATGTCGTCTGCCATAGTGCTTCCTGCAAGCCAGGTGAACAGAAACACCCCAGCGATGTATCTGGCCAAGTTATGGTGTCGAGCCATTATGTTCCCGACGGATTGATGATGTTGGCCTGAGCGCGCGAAATGAGCTGCCCCGTTCGCACCGCTCCGCTTGCGATCAGGTGCGTTGCAGTGCCGCTGTGCGGCCCGATCCCGCGCAGGTGAATGGTCTCGTGCGCCAGGGTTTCAGCATGGGTTGAGCCAGTGATGGTGTCTTGCATCAGGCAGTTCTTTTCGCCCGCCAAAGTTCCGGCACGGGTGTTGTTGATCGCAGGGGTCGCATCTTGCTCATACTCCCATACAAAGAACACGTTGAAGTCTGCGGCCGCGTCGGCGAAGGCCGTGACATCGTCCCATTCATGTTCAGCGGCTGCCACGCCCGCCAGGTGGCTGGAAAATCGCACTGTGGCTCCCAGGTTCTGTGGAACCGTTATAGTGCGTGCGCTCTTTCTGTACATCCGCACGTTGGCCTGGGTGTCCAGCAGACGATTGACGCCCCGTATCAGGGTGTTGAGGTCGCCAATGCTGCGGTTTGTTTTGTGGCCGGCGTTGTCTTTGACATAGTGGAACGCCGTATTGATCTTGACCTCGGTCTTGACCGAGATTTCGAGTATGTCGCTGTTCGGGACCGGGCCCGCAAATCCGGCGTTGGGTACAAAGCGAATGAACCCCTTGCCTGCCTTAAGTCCCCTGATCGTCAGATGATGATCGGCGCCGACACGGCGATAGGTGATCCTGGCAATGTCGTTGGGGGTCAGTTCGGGAATCAGGGCTCCTGCCCCCCGCACGACAAGTGTGCGTGGCCACCCCTTCGGGACCATTTGCCACTTGGGTGATACTGAGGCGTCGAAGCCGAACATGGGTATACGAGGTGCGAAGACAATTGGCATACGTCAAGTTCCAAATCGACTATGGTGCTATCAATGCTTGCAGCAGGCATATCTTTCTTGTGCTTTGCAGTTCACAAGAATTGGCGCATCACAGGGCTGTTTTTGAAAATAATTATTGTGAATAGTGGATCTAATTTCGCGATAATGCAAGAGGTGCCTCTAGGGCATTTGAAAAAAACATACGCAGCGCATCAAGTAAAATTCTGGCCTGCAGGTGGTCATCTCTTGAGTTTGTGAACGACTGCAAAGCCAGCCTTTCTGCGACTTGTCGTGATTGCGGCGAACATCAGCTTTCTAGGGGGCTGTCAGATAAGGCTGAATGACCGGCTTTCTGGCTCGAAGCAGTCGTGAAAGTGCTGGCGGGTCCTGCATTCCCGGCATTCCCCGTATTCCGTGCAGTTCCCTCATTTTCCGATTTGATTGCCGTATTTTTATGCGATGGGCATTTGCGAGTCGTTTATGCCTATTTTTTAGACTGCGGGGCGTGACCTGTTTAAAAAGTAGGCAGAAAAACTGCCTGAAAAGCCGTCATCGCAATTGTGCCACAAAGTCGGCTCCGACGAATTTTGCACTGCAAAACCGCAGGATTCCGCGAAAGATTATCCCCAAAAGCCAAGTTGGCACGGTCCTTGATTAGTAAGGGCCGACACCGACCCGGAGCCACAGCATGTGGTGACGCCGAAGACCTGAGAAGATCCTTCCAGAGGGGGACAGAACCAGGCGCAGTTTCCGGGGTGGTTGGCCGAGCTTCTTCGACGGGAAGGGGCGCTAAGAAGGGGAATGGAACGAGCAATGAAAATAGTGATGGCCATCATCAAGCCGTTCAAGCTCGACGAAGTGCGCGATGCCTTGACCAGCATCGGCATCCAGGGGCTGACGGTGACTGAAGTGAAAGGCTATGGCCGCCAGAAGGGGCACACCGAAATCTATCGCGGCACCGAATATGCCGTCAGCTTCCTGCCGAAGCTGAAGATTGAAGTCGCTGTGGATGCCGCCTCCGTCGACAAGGTCGTCGAAGTGATTTCCGGCGCCGCCAAGACCGGCCAGATCGGGGATGGGAAGATCTTCGTCCATTCGATCGATCAGGTCGTGCGCATCCGTACCGGCGAAACCGACGCCGAAGCTCTTTGATTTAGGTAAGGAAACGTATCATGAAAAAACTTGTCGCTAAGGGCGCGACGTCGCTGGCCCTGCTGAGCCTCACGGCTCTGCCGGTGCTCGCGCAGGACGCAACGGCTGCACCGGAAGTGCCGGCGGTCTCGCCGGAAGTCGCCTACATCTTCAACACGCTGCTTTTCCTCATCGGTGGGTTCCTCGTCATGTGGATGGCTGCCGGCTTTGCAATGCTGGAAGCCGGTCTCGTCCGCTCCAAGAACGTGTCGATGCAGTGCCTGAAGAACATCACGCTTTACGCCATTGCGGGTCTGATGTTCTGGATCACCGGTTACAACCTGATGTACACCGGCGTTGACGGCGGTTTCATGGGCTCCTTCGGCCCGTATGCGTTTGACGCCGTCGGCGGCGACGCACTCGACACCGGTTACTCCACCGCCTCCGACTGGTTCTTCCAGATGGTGTTCTGTGCGACCACCGCCTCGATCGTTTCCGGCACGCTTGCCGAGCGCATCAAGCTGTGGCCGTTCCTGGCTTTCACCGTTGTCCTGACGGGCATCATCTACCCGATCACCGGTTCCTGGGAATGGGGCGGCGGCTGGCTCAACGGCGAAGCCGTGAAGGCTATCGGCGGCGCTGAGTTCTCCGATTTCGCCGGTTCTACGCTCGTTCACTCCGTTGGTGGCTGGGCTGCTCTGGCCGGTGCTGTCATCCTGGGTGCCCGGAAGGGCAAATACGGTGCGGACGGCTCCGTTCATCCGTTCCCGGGTTCCTCCATGCCGCTGGCAACGCTCGGTACGTTCATCCTGTGGCTGGGCTGGTTCGGCTTCAACGGTGCTTCCCAGCTTGCCATGGGCACCATCGGTGACGTCTCCGACATCTCCCGCATCTTCGCCAACACCAACATGGCTGCTGCCGCCGGTGTCGTTGTCGCGGTCATCCTCACCCAGATCCTCTACAAGAAGGTCGACGTTACCATGGCTCTGAACGGCGCCCTGGCAGGTCTGGTTGCCATCACGGCAGAGCCGCTGGCGCCGAGCGTGTGGGTCTCCGTCTTCGTTGGCGGTGTCGGCGGTGTGATCGTGGTCTTCGCGGTTCCGATGCTCGACAAGCTGAAAATCGACGACGTCGTCGGCGCTATCCCGGTTCACCTGCTGGCAGGTATCTGGGGCACGCTGATCGTCCCGCTCTCCAACTCCGACGCTTCCTACGTCACCCAGCTGATCGGTATCATCTCCATCGGTGCCTTCACCCTGGTCGTGAGCTCCGTGATCTGGTTCGTCCTCAAGGCCACCATGGGTATCCGGGTGTCCGAGGAAGAAGAAGCTCTGGGTCTCGACAAGGTCGAAATCGGTGTCGAAGCCTATCCGGAATTCGGAACCGGCTCCGGACGCCTGTAAGGCTGGCGTTCGAAAAAATCTCCCAGGCGGTCTATTGGCTCAGACCGCAAACTTGGAAGCCCGGGGGAAACCCCGGGCTCTTTTTTTGATCAAATCCCATTCGCTTTCCATTTTGCCAAAAAAATAATCGAATGATTAGAAAATAATCCGACAATCAATCCCGATCCCATGGCGCCCTTTGCCTTACGATTAAAAATTCGGCTGATTTCCGCGTCTTTTTTGATCGCTTGCCCGTTTGGCATGCAGTTTGAATGCTCAGCGCTCCGAAACGCAAAAACAAACGGCAAATTGCCTATCTGGGGGTCAAAATGAATCAAACCGGGGTCGGGGCGGACGTCTTTTTCGTCCTTGTTGGAGCCATTCTCGTCTTCGCCATGCATGGCGGGTTCGCTTTTCTGGAAGTCGGCACCGTTCGGCAGAAGAACCAGGTCAACGCGCTGGTAAAAATCCTTGTCGATTTCGCGTTATCGACGGTGGCGTATTTCTTTGTCGGATATGCCGTTGCCTATGGCGCCACCTTTCTGGTGAATGCGGCGACCTTGTCCGGAGGCGGTGAAGGGTTTGAGCTTCAGGGCCTGACGCTGGTCAAGTTCTTCTTCCTGACCACATTTGCAGCGGCGATTCCGGCGATCATCTCCGGCGGTATCGCGGAGCGCATGAAGTTCTGGCCGCAATGCCTGGCCACTGTGGCGCTGGTCGGAATCGTCTATCCGCTGTTCGAAGGCCTGGTCTGGAACGGAAATTTCGGTTTCCAGGGCTGGCTGGAAGCGACGTTCGGTGCGCCGTTCCATGATTTTGCCGGTTCTGTCGTGGTCCACGCCGTGGGTGGCTGGATCGCGCTTGGCGCCGTTCTGCTGCTCGGCGCCCGTATGGGCCGCTACGACCGCAACGGCCGACCCATCGGCATTCCGCCGTCCTCTCTGCCGTGGCTTGCCATGGGCTCGTGGATGCTCTGCGTCGGATGGTTCGGCTTCAACGTGATGACGGCCGCGTCGCTGGAGAGCGTTTCCGGGCTGGTGGCGATCAATTCGTTGATGGCCATGGTCGGCGGTATTCTCGTGGCGCTGGTGGTTGGCCGGAACGATCCGGGGTTCGTCCACAACGGAGCGCTGGCCGGCCTCGTGGCCGTCTGTGCCGGGTCGGACGTCATGCATCCTGTCGGCAGCCTGATCGTTGGCGGTGTGGCCGGCGGTGTCTTCGTGACCGGTTTCGAGATTTGCCAGAACAAGCTGAAGATCGACGATGTGCTGGGTGTCTGGCCTCTGCATGGCATCTGTGGCGCCTGGGGCGGCATTGCGGCCGGTTTCTTCGGGCTGGAGGCGCTTGGCGGTCTCGGCGGTGTCTCTCCCGTCTCGCAGGTCATCGGCACGGTGCTGGGTGCTGCCTATGCCCTGGGTGCGGGTCTTGCCGTTTACGGAGCCCTGAAAGCAACCATGGGCCTCAGGCTGTCTCAGGAAGACGAGCACCGCGGCGCGGATCTTTCGATCCACAAGATCAGCGCCAATCCGGAGCACGATCTCGGACGGTAAGCTGACCGGCAGTGCGCCTGTCAAAGGCGCACTGGTCTTTCATGGCAATCCGAAGGAAACGGACTGCATGCGGTCTTGAACCTCCGGATTTGACCGGGTGTTGGCTGACGTCGGATCCAGCAGACGATCAGGCTCAGGCGGCAGTGCTTTCGCTGCGCAGCAGGACGGCAAGGTTGTCGTGGCTGTCGACCACGCGGTGGGCACCCGCGCCGAGCAATTGGTCTGCATGACCGTCATGGCAGTGGCCGCCACCGACGAAGCCCCACACGGTCATGCCAGCGGCAAGGCCCGCCTTCACGCCGTTGACACTGTCCTCCACCACGAGCGCTTGCTTGGGGTCAATGCCCAGTTTGTCTGCCGCGAACAGGAACAGGTCCGGCGCGGGTTTGCCGTTGGCAACCTGCTCGCCGGAATAGATATGGGGCTCGAAATAGGGGGAGAGCCCGGTGTGCTGCAATTTGTGGGTCAGCCGGTGCAGGCGTGAGGAGGACGCAACGGCGCGCGGGCCGTCATGGGCAGCCAGAAGCTGCTTGATGCCTTTGATTTCCGCCAGCTCCCGGTCGATCCGCTCCTGGGTGGCGGCATCCAGCTCCGGTCCGAAGGTTTCCGGCAACGGACCCTTGCCGAGCGTCCGGTAGTCCCGGTCGAGCGCAGCCCAGAAATCCGTGCTGCCGAGGCCCTGGAACCGGTCCATATACTCATGAAGCTCGTATTTGAGGCCGATTCGGGCCAGATGTTCGCGTTCGACATCGACATAGATGATCTCCGAATCCACCAGAACACCGTCACAGTCGAACAGGATCGCTTCAAATGTCATGGATGTCGGGCCTTTCGGGTCGTTCCGGAAACTTGGGGCGGGGATGCCGGTCTTCAAGACCTGCGGTCGTCAGTGTGAGCCGTCGAACAGGCCTTTAACGACTTGTCGTTGAAACAATATGACAAGCAGTGCCGGTGGCACTATGGCCAGTACCGCCAGCATCAGTCCGCGCGGGCTTGCGTTGCCGAAAAACTGCATGCCGCGCACCAGCGTGTAGGTACTTTCCTCCGAGGTGACAATGACCGGCCACAGATACTGGTTCCAGCCGTTGACGAACAGCACAAGGAACAGGGCGGCCGCGGTGGGCAGCGACAGCGGCACCAGAATGTCCTTGAAGAACTTCAGCGGTCCTGCCCCGTCGATCCTGGCGGATTCCAGCAGTGCGTCCGGCACCGTCATCAGGAACTGGCGGAAGAACAGCGTCCCAAGCCCGGAGGCCACCAGCGGCAGGATGAGGCCTGCACGCGTGTTGACGAGGCCGAGTTCGACAGTCACGGCGTAGGTCGGCAGAAACCGCGATTCCAGCGGCAGAAGCAGGGTCAGCAGAAGCACCGCGAAGATGGCGCTGGCGAACCGGACCCGGAAATAAATCAGCGCATAGGCCGTCATGAGGGACAGAACGACCTTCAGCGTTGCGAACCCTGCTCCCAGCAGAAATGAATTCCACAGCATGGACAACACCGTGACGTCGCCGGAAAAGCCGGCGCTGGACTGAAGGAAGGCGCTGTAGTTGTCCAGTGCGTGTCCGCCCAGATCGAGCCTCGGCCGCGGTCTTCCGCCCTCATGGGTGGTGGCGGCGAAGATCGAATAGACCGGCAGCGTCATCAAAAGGGCGCCGCCAATCAGGATCAGATGATCAAGAAGCTGGGCGTGCCAGCGCCGCCAGTTGGGCATATGCGATTGGTTCCTCGATTGGTTCTGGAGCAACGAGCCCTCAATCGGGTGTGATTGGGCGTCCAGACGGTGATCGACCTTAAGATGATGTGCTAGAGAACCACAATGCCGGAATGTTTGGCCTTGTGTTCCGGTTCGACGTGGATGGTAATTCGTGCTCCGGGGACATCGTCAACGATGGCAACCTCGATGCGGTCACAGATTTCATGCGCCTTGTCCACCGGCATTTCGCCCGGCACCACCAGGTGAAAATCGATAAAGGTGGATTTCCCGGCAATGCGCGTGCGCAGGTCGTGTGCTTCCAGCGCGCCTTCGCCATGTTCGGAAATCAGCAGGCGGATCTTGTCCAGGACGTCGTCGGAGGCGGCTTCGTCCATCAGGCCGCCGACGGATTCCTTGACCAGGCCCCAACCGGACCAGAGCACGGTCAGACCGACCAGAACCGCAAGCGCGGGGTCCATCACCTTCCATCCCGTGAGCATCACCAGAACGACACCGGCCAGAACGCCGACCGAGCTGACGACATCCGTCATCAGATGCTTGCCGTCGGCAACCAGGGCAGGCGAGCGCGCGTGTTTGCCGTATCTTATCAGGTAACGCGCCCAGGCACCGTTGATGACAGCAGCAAGCAGGTTCATGCCAATGCCGGCCGCCGAATATTCCGGGCTGTCGCCATTGACGAAGCCGAGCCAGGCCGCGCGGAAAATCGACAGGGCGGCCAGCACGATCATTACGCCGACGAGAACCGCAGCGAAGTACTCCACCTTGTCGTGGCCGTAGGGATGGTTGCTGTCGGCTGGTTTGGACGCGAACCACACCGCCGCAAGCGTCGCGATGGCAGAGGCAATGTTGACCGTGGTTTCAAGCGCGTCGGAATAAAGCGCGATCGAGCCCGTCAGCAGGTAGGCCCCGATCTTGAGACCGAGAACAGCCACGCCGAAAACGATGCTCAAAAAGGCTATCCGAAGCCTGCGCTTCAATTTCATGCGTTCCCCCAGGACCGATTCGCTCCGCCAGATGCAGACAAAGCAGAGAACGTGACCGGCCATTGCGTATCGCAAACCGTGCGCTTTGCGGAGGTTACGATCCCGAGGCTGGCCGAACCGGGCAAGGGGTAGCAGTTTTTGCGGGGGTTACAACCCGGCTTTGGAGCCAAATGCCCCGATTTTCAGAGGGAATTGATAATGGGCCACACCAAGGGCGGCGGATCAAAGACCGCCGCTCTTGTTCATCATCGCTGCGCCGATGATCCGGCCGGGGCCATCCCGGTCCTCAAGCTGCACCACGACCGCGCAACGGGCATCGCCCTTCAACATCAGCTTGGACTTCGGCATGCGGAAGGTTTCCTGTCCGCCGGACCACATGCCAATCGGCTGGAGGTTGCGCACCACATTGACGTAGCGCACCTTGCGGCCGGCATTTTCGCCGCGACCGATATCGACCAGGGCCTCATCCTGCATGCGCAGGAAATAGACGGTCGCCATGTTTACGCCCTTGGGCAGTGTGCCGTTCACCGTTGCCTGGACCACCATGTCGGTAATCTTCAGATCGACTGTGGCGGTAAAGGGATCGGTCCGTGCCAAGGCGGCCCGCACATCGCCCTCGCGGCTGCCGACGACGTGTTCTTCGCCGTTGATCACCATTTGCGGAGTATAGACCGACCGGTCGCCTCGCTGTGCAGCGTAAGCGCGCTGGCGCTGGGAGTTGACGGGACTTGCGAGCGTGTCCTTCCAGCCAAGATAATCCCAGTAATCGACCGGCATCACCATTGTCAGAACGTTGTTGTCCTCCTTCACCAGCTTCTCCGCCAGGCGATCGGCCGGTGGGCAGGAGGAACAGCCCTGGCTGGTAAACAGTTCGATGACCTTTTCAGGCTGCGCCACGGCTCCATCCATCGAGGTTGCCAGAGCGACTATTCCGCCTGTTACAAAGACCGCGGTTCGGAGGGCCTTGCCGGCCTTCCGTGAAAATGATCCCACCATTTGGCTCAGTTCCTTGTTCGATTGATCTTAAAATATGCAATGGAGCCCTCAACCGAAAGTCACGAGCGGGTGACTTTGGTCGTAGACGCCGCCCTTCGCGCATTTGTGACAAGGCCTCACCATCTGGAGTGGTGGCAGGTCGTCATAAAACCGGCAAAGGCAGGTGCCGTGATTTTGGTCGGCGTTACCGACTTTCCCGGCGGTAGTGGATTGTTTCCGGAGGAGAATCATGTGTTCTGGTGGCGCAAACCGGCCGCTGTCTCGTGTCTTGCCTGGTGCGGCGCCATGGTTCTGCAAGTTGAAACTGGAGACAAGTGACCCTGCCCGGCAAAAAAGACCAACGTCATGAGGTCTTCGACTTCACTGTTCTGACAAGTTCCGCGCTGCCATGGATGACCGGTCCATCCTTCATCTCGTTGTGGCACGCCTGCGGGCTGGCAACACTCGGCTATCGGGTCGTTTATGTTTTCCCCTGGCTTGATGCCGTCTCCCAGCAACGTTTGTGGGGTGAAGCGCGCTTTGCCGATTTCGACGAACAGGTCGCCTGGCTTCAGACGGAACTTGAAGCCTTCGGTGCCTATAAACTGCCGGAATGCAGGCCGTATCGTGCGCGTTACGTTGCAGGCATGGGGTCGATCGTCCCGCTGGAAGATGTCTACCGCGCCGCGCCGGCATCCCGGTGCCTGATCGCGAGCGAGCCGGAGCATCTGTGCTGGTATCCGGTCACGACCGGCCGCAAGGGGATACGGGCGGAGAAGACCATCGGCCTCAGCATGACCGATTATGAAACCTACATCCGCATGTCCGGATTGCCATTTCCAAACAGTCTCGCCCGGCTGGTGTCCTATCTTCATGGCCGTGCTTTGCGGCTTCGGATCGATCTGCCCCTCAGCCTGTCTCCAGCCCTGACCCTGCCGGGTGTCACCATGCCGGTGGAACGGGTCACCGGTGTCATGCCGGGCTATGCGCAGGTGCCCCTCGTCACGGAAGACACCGAAGGGGTCTATTTCCTCGGTGCCTTCCTCTGGGAGAAGGGCCTGGCTGACCTCGCCCGCATTGCCGCGCGCGCCAAAAGGCCTATCGACGTCATCGGCGGCGGCCGAGACGAAGATGAGTTTCGTGCCTTCGCCCGAAAGCAAGGCGCGGATTTGCGGTTCTTCGGTCCCAACCGGCGGTTCTGGTCCGATATCGGACGCTACCGGATCATGGTGAACCCGTCCCGAAGCGAAATCCTGTGCACGGCGACCGCCGACGCGCTTGTCGCCGGACGGCATGTCATCCTGCCCGACTGTCCAGGAAACCTGCCCTACAAGGCATACCCCAACGCCCATTTCTACACCGAGCTGGATGGTGCGCTCGAGGCGCTGGAGAATGCCCTGGTAACGGTGCCCGAGCCACCGGTTGCCGCGCGCGAGGATTTTGACTGGATGAGCGCCTGCCGTCGCCTTGCCGTCCTTGCCGGGCTGGAAAGCCGGGGCTGAGTTCCAGGAGCCGTTTCAGCCCATTGTCTTTGGCACGCAAAACCGGATTGGCTGGTCGCAGACCGAAATCTGCGCAGGAACATGCGCGACGATATCGCCATCGGCCTGTATGGGGTCACCCACCGGCCCCAGGATTTCGACCGTCCGGGCAGGTTTCTGATCGACGAGACCGAGCCTCAGGAGCAATCCTGCCGGTATCAGCAGAAATCGCCCGAAGACCGAAAGAGCTCCACTGGGCGGAAAAAGCGTTGCGCACAACCTTGGGCTGGCAAGATCGCAACCCGGTGCGAGAACAAATGTGCCGCCATATCGTTGCCCGCGGCTGACGATCATCGTGGCCGCTTTTACGGGCACGCCGTCGGTTCGGATGTCCAGCGGTGGGCAGTGCCAGCGCCGCAGGGTGCGAACGACCTCGATCAGGTAGGCGGCCTTGCCGTACCGGGTCTTGACCGCGCTGCGGAGATCCGAAACCACCTGGGCGTCGAGCCCGATACCGGCCATCATCATGAAGCGATGATCATTGACATGGCCCGGTTGGATCGGCAGGACGCGGCCCCCCGTGAGGCAGGCGGCAATCCGGCGGGGATCCGTGCCGATGCCCAGTTCATGGGCCAGCACATTTGCCGTTCCAAGCGGAATGATACCGAGCGGAGGCGTTTGCGGATCGGCCCCCTGGATCGCATCGTTGATCGTGCCGTCGCCACCCGCGATTGCCAGGATATCGAAGTCGCCGGAGGCCGTTTCCCGCACGAAACCTGCAGCATCACCGGCCTTTGTCGTGTTCAGGATTTCGCACGTGTGTCCATCGGCCTCAAGTCGGGCCAGGACCGCCCGGAAGCGCTTCTCGCGCTTGTGTCCGGTGCGGGGATTGTAGACGACCCGAATCTTGAGGCCGCGCTCTTGCGGGGAATAGTATCCCGTCGCGGGTCCCTGGTCGTCGGCAGGCATCGATCAGGCTCTGGATACTTGCCGGGTGCGCGGCATTTCGCCGGTCGGCCGCAGGGAGCCTGCTGCCGGGGCACGCGAGGTGCCGATGCGGTCCATGATCTCCAGAATGTCGGCGGGCGAGGTGTTGGCGGCAACCGGTTGCCGTGCCTGGCCGCTTTCGATGGCGGACATGGCGGCCTTGAAATGCTCGCGGAAGTCGGCGGTTGTCGAAAAGGCCTGGCCCGAACCGGACTTGGTCACGTGGCGCAGGACGGCAGCTTCCTGAGGCAATGCCAGACTTTTGTCGAGCAGCATGGACAGACCGAGCGCCATCGCTTCACTGGTGCTGCCCGGGCCGGGTTTGCCGATGAAAAGATCACTGACGGAAAGATACTGTGCAACCTTGTCCGTGAAACCGAGAATCCGGACCGGAAACGGCAGGTCCATGGCCCGCAGGTCGTTGGCAAGGACTTCGTTCCGGCCGCAAAGGAACACCACCTGGGCGTTGTGCGGAATGTCGCGCAGTGCACTTGCCAGTTCGATCATCCGCATGCTGCCCTGGGCGCCGTACAGCACTGTGACGACAGGTCTGGCAGGGTAGAGGTTCAGTGATTCCCGGCTGGCCCGTTGCGCGGGATCGGTGAATTCCGGGCGGATCAGCAGGCCGCCCATCGCATGGATCCTGCCGGCAAGCTTCGGCAGCTGTTCGGCATTGCGCAAGGCGTCCTGCGTGCCACAAATCGCATGGTAGTCGGCCCGGTTGGGAAACCATACACCCTTGGCCAGTTCGGCCCAGTCCGTGATCATGACAGCGCCTTCCGGCAGCAGGCCTTCGGTCACTGTCGCGCGGTAATGTTTCAGCGCTTCCAGCATCACGCGGTTGCCAAGCGGCATGACCGACAGCACAACGTCCGGGCGTATGTCCTCGAAGTGCCGGGCGAGTATTCTGATGGCCGGCAATTCGCAGAAGACGTAGTTCAGGCGCAGGGCGGCATAAAAGAGCCAGCAGGTGAGTCCGGTGCGCCCCTGGCGCAGGATGACCTCGTTGTAGATGTTCTCTCCCGTGCGCGATCCGAAGCGGCTGAACAGGTCGAGATGCGGGATCAGCGAGGTGTAGGGGTTTATCAGACTGACCCTGTATCTGCCGGAGCCTTCGAGACATGCTTTGAGAGCGAAGGCACTGGCCCTGTGGCCGCCGCCTGCGTCCGTATAGATCACTGCCACATGGACGGGATCCGTCATGCACCACCTTCCGGGGAAACGCCGGATTTCGGCAGGACCAGATGCTCCCTGGTCATCGGCACGTCGTTGTTCAGTCCCTTGGTCATCAGCAGATGATAAAGCCGGTTGTCGCCCCAGCTAAAGGAAGAACTGGCCACTTCCAGATACAGCCGGAAGCTTCTGACGAAGGTGTCGTCGTACATCTCGCGGATTCGGTCGATGTTTGCGTCAAAATTGGCGAGCCAGTATTTGACCGTCGGCGGATAATGCAGCCGGATGTTTTCAAGGTCGATCATGTAGAGATCATTCCTGCCGGCAGACTCGACCATCGTCGTCAGCGGAGAGGCCTGCGTTCCGGGGAAGATGTATTTGTCGATCCAGGGGTCGATAGGCCGCGGAATTTCGTTGCCGATCGTGTGCACGAAGGCAAGACCCTGCGGCTTGAGGATGTGGGCGATCCGTTCGAAGACCGGCGCGATCTGGGCATTGCCCATATGCTCGACCATGCCGATCGAGGCGACCTTGTCGTAAAGGCCGTCTGCTTCCCGGGCGTCTTTCAGGCGGATCTCGATCTTGTCGGACAGGCCGCGCTCGGCGATCTTCTGAACCGCATAGTCGCGCTGTTCCGCTGAAATGGTGAAGCCGACACCGGTGATGCCGTAGTTTTCGGCGGCATACATCAGGAAACCGCCCCAGCCGCAGCCGAGATCGGCAATGTGTTCACCAGGCTTCAGGCACAGCTTGCGGCAGACCAGTTCCAGCTTGTTGTTCTGCGCTTCATCGAGCGTGTTGTCCGGCGAGGTGAAATAGGCACAGGTGTAGATCATACCCTTCCCGAGCAGGATCTCGTAAAAATCGTTGCCGATGTCGTAGCTGAAGGAAATGTTCTCGCGCGAGCGGGCAATGGTGTTGCGTGCGCGCAGGAAATGAAAGGCCAGTTTGAGCCTACGCATCAGCGACATGGGCCGCTCTGCGAAGTCGATGGCAAAGCCCAGATAGAAGAGCTTCTTGATGTCGCCTTCCACATCGATGTCGCCCAGCATGTAGCTTTCACCAAAGCCCATGAAGGCATCCGAGAGAACCCTTGAGAGTGCCCGTTCCTTTTTGAAATGCAGGATGAATTCAGGCTCGGTTCCGATGGAAAAGCCGGTTCCATCCCAATAACGAACCTCGAACTGAGCGTCCGGAGAGGCCGCAGACATGGCTTCTGCGAGCTGGCGGATAACGTCTTTCATTGGTGGGCTTTCTAAATCAATGAAGAGAATTTGCAGGGCGGCGTTTGGGTCCGCTGATTGCAGTCCAAATCGAAATGATGCTGTCCCGGTACTCGGGAACGGTGCGCTTCAGCTCCTCGTGGAGCGCGGGCAGATTGTGATAGGGCACGCCGGGGTACATGTGATGCGCCGTATGAAAGCGGAAGCCCACCGGCTGCACGATCAGCGCCAGGGGTGACTCGATCGTGAAACTGTCGATCATCTGGTCTTCCCGTCCGGAGGTTTCCGCCAGGCGTTCCAGTTCATGTTCCAGCGGGATGCGCGCCGTCAGAAGCGCCCAGCCCAGAACCAGGACGGCATAATAGAAGGGCAGGGCCCAGGGGAAGAAGATCATGGCGGCAGCAAAGAGCGCGAGCGTGATCCGTGCGTGCCGGCTGACTTCCGTCTGCTGCTGCGGGGTCAGGGCGGAGCTGAGCGAAAAGCCGAGCTTCTCTGTTGCCCAGCGGTCGAGCGCCGCTTCAACCCGGAACGCGCCGAAAGCCGCGGTAACCGTCATCAGGAGATTGGTGAAAGGCACGATGAAGGGGATCACGAGCAGAACCATAGCCATGGCAAACGGATTGCCACGCACCAGCGGGTATTGCGGATCTTCGGGTGTGCCAAAAACGCCGAGCCGGTGATGTGCCAGATGCGGCAGTTGAAACCGCAGCGGCGGAACCATGACGATGATTGCCACGGTCCAGGTGTAGAGCGCCCGGAAACCGCGCAGCTTCTCATCCTTGATGTGAACGATTTCGTGGCAGAAGAGGCCCGCGCGGTGCAGGCCGAATGTCGCCAGCAGCCAGGGCAGGATAACCGCGGGCCAGGAGGCGTTCAGACCCCATGCAAACCCCACGACAAACAGCGCCAGGTAAAAGCAGAAATCGCGATAATAAACGGCTGGTCGCGGTATGAAATAGTCACGGGCAATCATGTCGTTCCAACCTGCTGCGATAGGGTCGAGCCAGCAGCACTATCTTAGGCTTGCGTCTCAGATCAAGCCTGTATTGAAGGCGGCGACCCCCATCATGTAGTGAATCAGGATCACGCCGGCGATGTTCTGATGCCTGATGTAGATCCAGCCGAAGATAAATCCGGTGCCGATTGTCATCAGCACGGCCGGAATGCCGAAATGCAGGTGAAACATTCCGAACAGGACCGAGGCGAGCAGGATCGATCGCCATTTTCCCTGATCTCCGAGAAAACGCTGGAAAGATGACTGCAGAAAGCCTCTGGCGATGATCTCCTGCAAGGCACTGTGAAGAAAGTAGCTCAGTGTTCCCAGCAGATTGAACGGCAGTGGTTTGCCCGGAAGCGCGTCGAAGGATTTGAGAACTGCCGCCAGACCCCATGCAAAGATGCAGAGCCCGACCGATATGATGGCACCCTCTAACAGGGATTTCTTCAGTCCGACGGTGGTCACCCCGAGCGAGGCGATCGAGATGCCCATGTGCCGAATGACGAACAGGCTGGGTACCAGCAGGATGGCCAGATACTGCCAGGCGAATACTTCGGTGTAGATGTCCACATTGACGATGGTCCGCGCCAGCACGTTGTTCACCAGCGTGCCGATGGACATCATGATCAGCGAGTAGACGAAAAACTTGCCGAATTGCTGCTGTTCGTTTCGAAGATCCAGTTCGCGCTGCAGGGCCGCGACGTGTTCCTGTGTGGACGCACGCATGCGCCGAGTGACGAAGGAGGCCAGGGCTCCCTTGAACTCAGCGAATCGAGCGTCACCGTCGGGGAGGCTGCGAATGTGATCGGGTTCGATCTCCAGCACGACACCTTCGGTTTCCGCGCGCACGGATGCCGACCGGGGTTCGCCGTCCAGCAGGGCCATCTCGCCGAAAGGCTGTCCGGGACCGATTTCCGCGACGCGGTGATCCGAGGCGGTGTCGCCCCCTTTGCGATAGATGCCGAAGGTGCCTTCCAGAACGATGTAGAGAGCGTCGCTTGTCTCTCCCTCGATGATGACGTCCTGATGAGGTGCGACCCGTACCTTGTGCGACGCGGCCCGGACCGCATCGACCACTCGTTGCGGCATGAACTCCGTCATTCTCTGGAAGATCGCCTGCAGATCTTCCGGGTCCGGGATCGTCTCTTCAGCCGGGATGGAGGCACTGCGCATGCTGTTCCCCTACCTCACGGTCCTGAACCAGCGGCCGCCGAGATACAGGAGCACGACGATCGGCATCAACAACACATGGTAGCTGCCATAGAGGCCGAGGCCCCAGAAACCCGCGCTCTGCATCGGGATCATCGCAGACACACCGAGGGTAAGCAGAATGCCGGCAATCATCGGCAGCGTTCCCTTGTTCTGGCGGAAGCGGATGATGCTCAACACCAGCAGGAATATCAGGCCGGCAGAGTAATACAGGATCACGGACAGAAAGTCGTCGGACGTCAGGATCATGAATACCGGCCAGAGTGCGCCCAGGGCACCCGCAGCCACGAAGCCCTGACGCAGAGGCGAGGACAGATATTGAAAGCTGGCCGCGACGATCATGCTGAGGCTTCCCAGGACGATGACGATGCGGGTTGCGATCACGAGAGGACGGTGTGCCTCGTGTCCGATGGGTTCGAAGAACCCGTGGTCAATGGCGCCAAGCATCGAGGCAAGCCCAATCAAAGCCAGTGTCAGGCTCCAGATCCAGGCTGGTGATAGCGGCTGAATGCCCGGACGCAGACTCAATCCGGCGAGGAAAAACAGCTCGCAGGCCAGGATCACGTCGGTGAGGGCGGAAAGGGCTAGTTCGGAAAGCAACAAGAATACTCATGGTTGGCGCCAATCGGACCGGTGGCGGCTGGCGGTGTCCGGTCTGAAATTTGCCGGATGGCCGCCATGATCCGCCGTCACCGTTGAGATTATGTTAAACGGGCCACCGCCGTCAGGTGAGGACTTTGCTGCGTCAGGACGTTGCCTTGCTCGGCACTGCAGCGGACCG
Organism: Roseibium sp. LAB1; assembly: GCF_054658235.1. Lineage (NCBI taxonomy): Bacteria > Pseudomonadati > Pseudomonadota > Alphaproteobacteria > Hyphomicrobiales > Stappiaceae > Roseibium > Roseibium sp. LAB1. Next base: position 470,847 of record NZ_BAAGIB010000003.1, read on the forward strand.
TTTACCGGTGACGAGAGATTTCAACGCACGCTCCGCCGGCATTTCATAGATGCGATAGAGGAAGATCGAAAACGCGGCCGTGATGCAAAGCGAGACCGGGAAGAAAACGATATCCGCCGGGATGGCCGGCCGGAGGAAGATGTTCATCAGATGGAGCGACGGCTGGTGGACCAGGTAGAAGGCGAAAGACGCGTTGCCCAGCAGGACAAGGGGGCCGGTCGCGAATACCCGCGTTAGTGCCGCGCCTTCCGTCAGATGCGCATAGAAGAACAGTGTGATCACCGGCAGGTAGAACAGGGAATAGCGGAACGGGTCCGGGACGCCGGGCGCCAGCCACATGGCCAGGAACAGCAGGACATAGGTGAACGGCTGAACGGCACCGGGCAGACGGAACCCGCGGCGCCAGACTTCATGCAGCACCATGCCGACCAGAAACTCGAGAATGCGAAAGCCGGGGAAAACGTAGAACAGCCAATGCGAGAAAGGGTATTTTCCAAAGAAGATCACGTCGCCCAGGAAGACCTGCACCAGCAGGGCCGACGCGAAAACCACAAGACCGAGCCCCACTGTGAGCGCGAGGAGCTTTCGCGGTGAGAATGCGACCAGGCCGAAGAAACACAGATAGAAGAACATTTCGTCCGACAACGACCAGGACGGAGCGTTGAGGGAAAAATAGATCGACGAAACGGGGCTCCAGCTCTGCAGGTAGGTCAGGTTCAGGACCGTCTTGATGACGCTGAATTCCTCGGAGTAGATCGCTTCGACCTGCATGATCGAGAAGTAGAGAAACGGCAGGCCGGTGAGAAAGTGCAAGGGTGTCAGGCGGGCGATCCGGAGCAGAAAGTAATTGCGGAAGGAGATGGTCCCGGCAAGGATTCTCGTCTTGTAGGACTGTGTCAGCACGAAACCGGACAGGATGAAGAAGAACGAGACGCCGACATAACCCTGTTCGGCGATGGTCTTGACGAAGTCGCCGCTTGTGTCCCAGCGGAAATGCACCCCGAACACCAGCAAGGCTGCAAAAAAACGCAGTCCGGTCAGTTGTTCCAGTCGCACTTTTGCCGCGCTGTCGATTGCGTTCATGCCCAGGTAGCCCTTCCTTCAGCCACGGACTAAAAAGCCGTAGGTTTGCCGACGCACTATGCCGACGCGGTTTTTAAGATGAGTAAATGACGTGAACCGACCTGACCGGCGAAATCGTGCGCCGCGCTATCGCCGACCGGTAACGCGGGTAGAGCACGGGCGGGGTATCAGGGCGCTCTGTGCTGCCTCACCCAGTCCCAGGTTTCCCGGATGCCGCGTTGAAGTGGTACAGCGGGTAGCCAGCCGAATGTCGCGCGGGCCTTGGCAATATCAAGCACCACCCGTGGAACATCGAAATTGCGGCCCGGCTTGTAGACCGGTTCCAGAGCGCGGCCGGTGGTCTGGCCGATGATCTCGACAATTCTCGAAACGGAGGTGCCCTCGCCACTGCCGGCATTGAAGCTGCCGGTGGCTTTGGAGATCAGGGCGCGGTGACACAGGTCGGCGATGTCCTCGACATGAACGAAGTCGCGCACGACGCTGCCGTCTCCCCAGATTTCGATGGGGCCGTCTTCCGCCACCTTCCGCAGATAGGTTCCGATCACGCCCAGCAGGCCGACCTGCGCCTGGCGCGGTCCATAGATGTTCGCCGGCCGCAGGGCAACGAACTCCAGACCGTGCAGCTGTTGTTCCATGCGCAGGTACTGCTCGATCGCCAGTTTGACGATGCCATAGGAGGAAATCGGGTTCAGCGGATGGTCTTCAGGCACCGGATCCTTTTCAGGAATGCCGTAGACAGTCCCTCCGGAAGAAAAGAAGACCAGCTTCCTTGTGCCGCTTGTCCGCATGGCTTCCAGAAGGCGGACCGTGGGAACGAGGTTTCCGGAAATATCTGCAGCCGGATCAAGGTTCGATGTCGAGGGAACAGTCGTGCTGGCCAGATGCACCACCGCGTCCACGCCGGACAGGACGTTTGCAAGCCGGTGATGATCGGTGAAATCCTGAAACACGTAGTCGACGCCGGGAAGCGGCGGCCGGTAGAGTTCCGGCCGGGTGTCCATCACCCGCACAGACAAGCCTTCCTGCCGGCACTTGTCCACGACATGAGACCCGATGAACCCGCAGCCGCCGATCACAAGTACTTTCAAGACAGGCCTCTCCGGATTCGGCGTTCAAAGTTGATCCGGTCTTTAGAACGGCCCCGTGCCGATTTGTAAATGGGGCTCTTCCGGCCTGCTGAGGGCACCGACCGAAAAAACGGTGAGGCAAAAGCGAACCCGCGTCCGCCCTGGCTGATATGCGCCGGGAAAGCATGCGGGCGTCACAAGGTGAGCAGGGTCAGGAGTTGCTGCCGTCCATGATCTTCTGCAGTTCGGGCAGGAAGACGTCATAGTAGGTTTCGGGGCTCAGCGGGCCGATGAACTTGTACCGGATCATGCCATCCCTATCGATGACGAAGGTTTCCGGCACGCCGTAGACCCCCCATTCGATCGCGGTGCGGCCGCCGGTATCGGCTCCGACACGCTGATAGGGATTGCCGAGGCTGCCCAGGAACCGGCGCGCGTTTTCCGGCTTGTCCTTGTAGTTGATGCCCAGAAGCTGGATGCCTTCGACCTTGGCCAGTTCTTCCAGCAGCGGGTGTTCCTGGCGGCACGGCACGCACCAGGAGGCGAACACGTTGACGACGGAAATCTTGCCGCTGAGGTCCTGCCGGGAAAATCCGGCAACGGCGGTGTTGCCGTCGGTGAGGCCCGCTACAGGTGGCAAGTCGAAGTCCGGGGCGGGCTTGTTGATCAGCGCGGAGGGAATTTTCTGCGGGTCGCCACCAAGGGTCAGCTGAAACAGGAACAGGGCGGCAAGGCCGGCAAACACCACCAGCGGCAGCAGCACCAGAACCGGGAAGCCGCGTTTGGCGGTCTTCGGTTCGGGTTGTCCGGCACCGGTATCGTGGGACGTCATGAGCTTGTTTTTCCTTCGCCGGCCGGTCGTGTGCGGGAAATGCCCCGGGCAGCCAGGTCCTTGAGGGCTTTTTCCTGCTGGGCCTTGTCGATGCGGACCCAGGCAATCAGGCCGAAAACCGTGAGCAGGCACAGGCCGTAGGATGCCCAGATGAAACCAGCGTGTGGGCCTAGATCCATGAGAATTACTCCGCAGGCTGAGCCGTGGCCGCCGCCGTGCCCGGCTGGGCCGCGCTGGCGGCGCGCAGGCGCAGGGCACGCACGCGTCGGCGCAGGATCTCGTTTTGCATCGCCATCAGATGCAGTACGAAGAACAGCAGCGTGAAGGCGAGTGCCATGACCAGCAGCGGCCAGAGAATGTCCGGGTGAATGGTCGGGCCGTCCATGCGCATGACGCTGGCCGGCTGATGCAGCGTGTTCCACCAGTCGACCGAAAACTTGATGATCGGCAGGTTCAGCGCACCGACGAGCGTCAGCACGGCTGCCGCCTTGCCGGCCTTGATCGGGTCTTCCATGGTGCGCCAGAGCGTCATCAGACCGAGATACATGATCAGCAGGACCAGGACCGACGTCAGCCGTGCATCCCAGACCCAGTAGGTGCCCCACATGGGCTTGCCCCAGAGCGATCCGGTCACCAGCGCCATGAAGGTGAAGGCCGCGCCGATGGGGGCCGCACTCTTGGCAGAGACATCGGCCAGCGGGTGTTTCCAGACAAGGGTGCCGAGTGAGGACAGCGCCATAATGGAGTAGCACATCATGCTGAGCCAGGCAGCCGGCACATGAATATACATTATCCGCACGGTGTCGCCCTGCTGATAGTCCTCGGGCGCGACGAAGAAACTCATGTAGAGCCCGGCGGCGAACGCGATGATGCACAGACCAATGAGCCAGGGCAGAACCACCTGCACCAGCCTCAAAAATCGCGTCGGATTTGCATAATCCCAAATTGCCATGGAACCGTTCTAATCTAGAGCGTTGTCCGCTTCAATGGACGAGTATGCCGCAGGGTGCATTGCGCGGTGTCAAATTGCCGTCAATCTCCTGCAAACCTGAGCGCGGCGGCGGCGGCAAGCGGGCCGATCACCGCTGCGATCAAGGATAGCGAGCACAGTATCAGGAACGGTGTCAGAAACGGCACGGGGTCGTGAATGGCAGCGTCCGCGGCACTGACGCCAAAGATCAGCACGGGAATGGCCAGCGGGATCACCAGCACGGCCAGCAGCAGTCCACCCCGGCGCAGGGAAACGGTAAGCGCCGCTCCGATGGCGCCGATCAGCGTCAGGGCCGGCGTGCCGACGAGCAGCGTCAGCGTGACGGCTCCTGTGGCGACCGGATCGAGATTGAGAAAGATGCCGAGCAGGGGGGCTGCGATCACCAGCGGCAGGCCCGTTGCCACCCAATGAGCCAGGCATTTGATCAGCACCAGAAGTTCCAGCGATCGTCCTGCCATCAGCATCAGGTCCAGCGTGCCGTCCTCCCGGTCAGCCTGAAACAGCCGGTCCAGTCCGAGAAGGGTCGCCAGCAGCGCGCCGATCCACAGGATAGCGGGACCGATGCGGGAGAGAAGGTTCAGATCCGGTCCGACGCCGAAGGGTATGACGGTGACAACGGCCAGGAAAAACAGCACGCCCACCAGCGCGCTGCCGCCGACACGTACCGACAACCTCAGATCCCGTCGAAACAGCACAACTGCCCAGTTGCTCATGCTGGCAGATCCTCTTCAGGCAGGGAAACGGGATCGGCGGTGCGCAGATGCAGGATCCTGGTATTGGCAAGTGCCAGATCGGTGTGGGTAGCAGTGACGATGAGGCCGCCGGCAGCCAGATGTCCGTTCATCAGGTCCAGAAGCTGGCCTTCCGATGCCTTGTCGAGCGCCGAAGTCGGCTCGTCCATCAGCCAGATCGGGCGCGGGGTGACCAGAAGCCGGGCAAGCGCAAGGCGCCTTGTCTGCCCGGCCGACAGAAAGCCCGCAGGAAGGTCGACAGTGTGGCCAATGCCGAGAAGATCGAGTGCCGCCTCGGGTGACAGCGCAGCCGCACGATAGGCAGGTGTCGAGACCGGCGAGGTAAAGCCCTGCCAGAACGACAGGTTTTCCAGCACCGACAGCGCTGCCTTGACCGCGTTCTGATGGCCGAAATAGTGGGCGTGTTCTGCCGGGGTCCGGTCGCCTTCACCCTCTTCCAGCCGCAAGGTTCCGCCGGCAAGGGCAACAAGACCCGCCAACGTGCGTAAAAGCGAGGACTTGCCGATGCCGTTCGCCCCCGTCACGACCAGCGCCGTACCGGACGGAAGATCAAAGGACAGGTCCTGAAACACCCGGCGTCCGCCGCGGTCGATGGTCAGGTTTTCGGCAATCAGTCTCAGGGGAATGCTCCGGCGGCAGGTTGGGTTGAACCTTGTTAGTTGGCCGCACTGTTATGATGCAAGGAAAATTCCCCGCCTTGTCTTTGCTCAAAGACAAAACACCCGGGGTTGGCCCCGGGTGTTCTTGTGTCCGGACCCGCTTGCCGAACAGATTCGCAAACGCAAGGCAAGCATGCCCGCGTTGAGCACCTTTATCAGTCGAAGACGGATGCGATCTGGTCGACGCTGACGCCTTCCTTGATTTCACGCAGGCGCGCATAGATCAGCGCGACAAGAATACTCAGGAAGCCCGCGCCAACGGTGGAAATGGCGGCGAACAGGATGACGCCGATAACCATGCCGATGCTGCCGGCAGAGGCCACCAGGCCGACGACGAACAGTGCGACGATGTTGATGATGGTGGCGCAGATGATAGCCAGCACCAGCGCACCCAGGATCGGCCAGCGGTATTCCTTGGTGAGATACTTGCTGCGTCCGAGACCGCCGAAACCGGCGCGTTCGATCACGACTGCCGGTGCCATGACGGCGAAAACCGCATAGACCCACAGGCCCGGAACGACCAGCAGAACCAGGCCGATACCGACGAGGATCGAAACCACGATCGACAGGACCGCCAGCGGCACGACTGCACTCAGTGCGGGGCCGAAATAGCGGCCGAGCTGTACCGGACGCGACAGCTTGGCGTCATAGGCGAGCTGTACCAGAAGCGCGGTGGTGATGGAATAGACCACCATGCTGACCAGAATGGACAGGACGTTGGCAATCGCGCTGCCGGGACCGGAAAATTCCTGTGCCTGGATGCCGAGAGCAGCACCAAAGCCGACCAGCAAGCCGGAAATCAGGAAGCCGATCAGGTTCGGCACGAAGCCGACGATGACAACCTGAACGAAATGCTTGAGGAGGATCGAGAAACTCTCGCCGATGATGGAGCCCACTCCAAGAGAAGCTGCCGGTTGGCTTAGGGTCGTGTCGCTCATTCAATTGCTCCGTAAAATTCCAATAGTTTTTTCAAAAGTGGCTATCTAATTCCAGCCCGCCTAATTCCAGCCCGCATGCCAGCGGTTTCAGCTCGACAATCAGGCGGTGAAGATCATCCGCCAGAGGCCAGGGCTGTCCGAAAACCGGTATATGCTGATCGCGCGAGCATCTTATCTTCTTTCGGCCGAACGAAGGGTGCTCTTGCGATTTTTCACCATAAAACCTTCTGCGGCGGGCGACAAGCGGGGCCATGCGCGGAAGTGCAGTCCTCCTGACACTCAGTCGAAGACGGCAGCTATCTGATCGACACCGACACCTTCCTTGATTTCCCGCAGCCTCCCATAGACCAGCGAGGCGAGGGTTGCCATGAGGCTGCTGCTCAGGGCGTTGGTTGCGGCAAACAGGGGCAGGGCCCAGACGTAATTGCCCTCACTGGCGAGAATTTCCACGGGGAAGGCTCCGGCGATCAGGATCGCCAGCGAACAGAGCCAGACCGGCAGGCCTGCCCCGGCAATCTGCCAGCGGTAGGATTTCGTCAGGGCCCAGCTGCGCCGCAGGCCGCCAAAGCCGATCTGCTCAATCACGACGGCGGGTGACAGGACAGAAAAGACCGCACATCCCCAGAGTGCGGCCACGGGCAGTACCGCAAGCGCCAGAAAGGAAATCAGGGTCGTGTCCACATAGACCGCCAGGAAGACAGGCGGCAGGACAATGAACACGAAGATGATGGCGAGCAGGCCGTTTTGCAGGCAGATCGGTATGATTGCCCTGAGCGCCGGCAGCACATAGCGGGCAATCGAGATCGGACGTTTCAGTCTGGCGTCATAGGTCAGCTGGGCGAGAAAAGCCGCGATGACGGCAAAGACGAGAATATCGACAAAGGCCGTGACAAGGTCGCCGAGCCCGGAAAGTTCGTTGGCGCCTTCGCTCTCCAGATTGAGCGCCGCGTTGAAGCCGACAAGGGAACCCGCCAGCAAGGACCCCAGAAGGCTTGGCAGAAAGCCGATCAAGAGAACCGGCACAAGATGCCGGAAGAGAATGGAAAAACTGCTTGCTATCAGCGTGCCGACACCAAGCGGCTGCCGTGCATGGCCTGGCTGCGTTCCGTCGTTCTGGCTCACCCGGTCCAGGAAATAGGCTCTGAGGGAGTGATTGTCCTGTTTCTGCAAACTGGCTGGTCCACCTGGTGACTGGAAACGCGTAGAGCCCTGTGGAAGGCTAACGATCTTCGCCGGATTGGGCGTAATGCTTGTTTTCCCGTTTGTCGCCGAACAACTGGCGTTGCTCAAGATGTTCGCGCTGCGCGTTGTAGAACGCCTGAAGGAACGGCAGCCGGTCCACCGGGGGCACCGGTGCGGCATAGCCGATCTTCTTGCGGATCTTTTCCACGATGGCTTCAAGGGTGGCGTTGCGCTGGCGGGCAGCTTCCGCCCCGGCAGGTGTGTTCTGGGCACGCAGCAGTGTTTCCAGTGTCTGCAGTTCGAAAGCGCCGTAATGGTCGAGCTGGTGCGACAGGAAGACGAACTTCTTGCGTGTCGTCCCAACCGGGACCGTCTCGCTTGCCAGATCCTTCAAAAGCACCGGCACGGGCAGGTGGATCACATGGGTGCCGGCCATCATGTCGCCCAGCCGGCGCCGGTAGCGGTTGAACAACGGTATCATCAGCGCCATCGTGACCCAGGCAAAGGCGGCAAGCGAGGCCAGCGGTGTTGCCGAATCCAGCGTCAGAAGCAGCGTTCCGGGCAGAAAGATTTCCGCTTCCTTCATCAGGTTGCGCAGGACGAGTGCGCGGGCGGTCAGCGGTCCGCCGTCGTGGGAGACCACCTTGATCTTCATCAGGCGCTTGCCGACGGTCTGACCGTTCCACGCCAGCTCGGCAAGGACGTAGTAGGGAACGCGGATCAGGAAGAACAGCAGGACGCTGATGGCCGTCAGTGTCTGTGGTGTTGTCAGGTCGATGAGGGCAAGCAGGATCACCAGGCAGGCAGCGGCTATCACCGTCAGCACGATATCGGTGAGCTGGGCTGCAAAGCGCACGCCGATGCCCGCGATTGGCAGCGTAAGCGCCACGCCTTCCGGCGGCACCAATGTTGACGGTGACGGTCGGTCACTCTTGTTTCGTTTCCAGAAGCGCAGTCTCATCGCCGGCTCCGTCCGCCCAGGAGGAACCAGGACAGCCAGAGCGCACCGATGCCCCAGCCGATGATCAGCCGGGCTTCAAGGTCCTGCACCAGTTGCCGGCCGAAGCCTTCCAGAAGTGCGGCGGCCACCAGCATGATGGCCGCGACGATCGCCAGTTTCACCGCGTCGCGCCCGGCCTCCCGCAAGGCAACGCTGCGTGACCGGTCACCAGGAAAAAGCACTGCGGCACCCAGTTGCAACCCGCCGCCACAGGCAATGCAGATGGCCGAGATTTCGGTCACGCCATGGATAGACAGCCAGCCGACAAGGTCTAGGCCAAGGCCCCGGTCGACGTGGAGAGCCAGAAACGCCCCCAGGGACAAGCCGTTGTAGAACGTCAACAGAATGGCAGGTGCGCAGGCAAAGACGCCAAGTCCGAAAACGAAGATCGCGATGCGGGTGTTGTGGGAGAACAGGTAGGTGGCAAACGCACCGAGCCCGCTTGCCTGGTCGGCGCCGTAGATCACGGACCGCAGGGATTCGGTTGTCGCGTCGGGGCCTCTGTTGCCGGCAAGCTCGGACGGCATCATCACGTAGAACCAGTCGTTGTTCTCGAAATAGAGCAGATAGCCCGTCAAGGCGCCGAGGGCCATGCACAGGAAGCCGAGCAGGATAAAGAGCCAGGACTGGCGCATGGCCCTTGGCGCGCCTTCCTTGAAGAAGCGCTCCATCAACCCGCCAAGCCGTTCCTGCGGAGCGTAGACACACAGATACGCGCGCGCCGTGAGCGCTTCCAGATAGCCGAGCAGAGCCTTGTCGAGCGAGATTTCGCGCGCAATCGCCAGAGAGGTCGTTGCTTGCCGGTAAAGCGAGGCCAGATCCCGGGTCTCCGCGAACTCCATGTGCTGAAGGCCCCGGCCTTCCGCCTTGCGGACCAGGGTTTCCAGCCGTTGCCAGTCGGCTTCCCGCTCCTTGCGGAACCGGGCGGAGCGCATCAGATCCTGTGTGTCCATCAGATCAGCTCCCGGGCCTTGATTTCAAGATAGGCGGAAATCAGCCGCGCGGTGACGGCATTCGGTTTGGCGTCCACGATGGTAACGCCCATGCGGGACAGCTTTTCAAACACAAGGCGGCGTTCGTTGAGGGCCTGATTGGCTGCAACAAGCGTGGCCGCGCCATCTAGATCCCCCGGGGCCGTTTCCACCAGCTCTTCCAGGTCGGGGTCGCGGATGGCGACGAAGATCAGCAAGTGACGCTTGGCCAGGATGCCGATGTTCTCCACCAGCAGCTCGGCCGAGGTGGTGTCGACGAAATCGGTGAAGATGATCAGCAGGCTGCGCTTGGGCGTGCGTGCGTTCAACTCGGTCAGGGCAAGGGTGTGGTTGGTTTCTCGGCTGACATAGGACAGCTCTGCCGTCCAGCTGCGCAGCCGCGCGAATGCGGTTCGGCCCGGAGCGGGGGCTGAAAAGGTGCGTGGTTTCACGTCATAGGAATAATAGCCGACCAGATCGCCGCCGATGGCTGCTGCCCAGGCGGTTGCCAGTGCGGCGGTCACGGCGTGGTCGATCTTGGGCAGGCCGCCGATCTCCTCGCGCATCAGGTAGCCGTTGTCGAGTGCGACGATGACGTGGTGGTTGCGCTCGGCGCGCAATTCCTTGGCAACGAGCGCGCGCCGCCGGGCCGACCGCTTCCAGTCGATTGTCTTGATGTCCATACCCTGGACGAAATCCCGAAGCTGCTGGAATTCCGATCCCTCGCCGACGGCACGGTTTTCCTTCACACCGTACAGCGTCGACAAAACGGTGGTGGTGATCTGCCCGGATTGCACCATCCGGATGTTCGGCACGACCCGGATCTCCGCCCCGACAACCAGCTTCGGCACGAACTCCAGCAGCTTGAGTCGGGAATGCCAGAACAGCCAGAGATGATCCAGACGCCAGACACCGCGCCGGACCGCCCGGCACGCAATCTCGGCACGCGCGGCGCCGTCCGTTGCCGTGGAAAATGCGAATACGGCGTCACCGGCGAGGCCGTCCGGCCAGTCGAGTTTCCCCTGCAGGCCCTGAGGTGCCTGTTGCAGATCCAGTTCCAGCCTTGCCGTCTCGCCGACGAAGACCTCGGCCGGGGCCTCGAAGGTCAGGTTCTGCGGACGCCGGAGCGACAGGACCAGATCGATGACGACCAGGAGCACGAGCACGACCCAGGGAACCGCGCCGATTTCACGCGCGGCTCCCCCGGTTACAACCGTGATCACCGAGACGGCCAGGGCCACCGCGCCAAAGGCAAGCAGTCGTTTGGAGGGCCGGATCAGCGGGGGGCCTCGATCTGGTTGAGAATGTTTTCCAGGACCTGCGCCGGGCTGCGTCCTTCGATTTCCGCCGCCGGACCGAGGACGATCCTGTGGCGAAGGGCCGGAACGAACAGGCGCTTGACGTCGTCCGGAATGGCATAATCGCGTCCGTTGAGCGCCGCCGTTGCCCGCGCCGCACTTGCCAGGGCATCAGCCGCACGTGTCGAAGCGCCGAAGGCGATCTCGGAGCTTTGACGGGTCGCACGGATCAGACGCAGGATATAGGCCAGGATATCGTCCTTCAGGATGATGCTGTCGACCAGCGCCCGAGTTTCCTCAAGGGTGGCGGAATCGAGCACCTTGGCCAGCGTGGCGGTCTCCATGCCGGCTTCCAGCGGTTTGTCCGCGTGTTGCCGCAGGATCGCCATTTCGATGTCTTCGGGCGGGAAGTCGATCACCAGCTTGAACAGGAACCGGTCGAGTTGGGCTTCCGGCAGAGGATAGGTGCCCTGCTGCTCGATGGGGTTCTGCGTGGCGACGACGATGAATTCCCGCCCGAGGGAATGATCCGTGCCGTCGATGCTGACCATGCGTTCGCTCATGGCCTGCAGAAGAGCTGCCTGGGTCTTGGGCGGGGCGCGGTTGATTTCGTCGGCCAGCAGCACCTGCGAGAACACCGGTCCCTTGGTCAGTACGAAGGCGTTGGTGCGGAAGTCGAAGATCGAAGTGCCGAGCACGTCTCCGGGCATCAGGTCCGGTGTGAACTGAATGCGGCCGAAATCGAGTGCGAGAGCGGCCGAGAAACTGCGGGCGAGCAGCGTCTTGGCCGTTCCGGGAGGGCCTTCCAGCAGCACGTGGCCGCGGGCAAACAAGGCGATCAGCAACAGGTCGATGATGTCGTCCTGGCCGAGAACGGTCCGGCCGATCTCCGTCCGCAAGGCATCGGTCCGTTCGCGCAGCGCTTCAAGCGTCATGGGTTATTTGCTCCAATACCTGTTCCAATTGGTCAATGTGCTGGATGGCTTCCGTCGCTGGAAGCCGGGCAGGCAGTTTTCGAATGTCGGCCAGGATCGCGCGCAGGCGCGGCGCAAGGCCCGGGTGCCGCCGTTCGGTGTAGGTCAGAAAGGCGTCTTCGCTGGCATAGTGGCGGGCATGGGCCGGGCCGAACAGGGCAGATGCCGTTGCCGAAATGCGGGCGGTCGCATATTCGCGGACAAGGGCACCATCCTGGCCGGACAGCCGCATCAGCCGGGCGCGGGCCCGGACGGCCAGATCCTTGCCCGCACCGGGGCCGGTCTCTTCGTCGCGTATGGCGCCGTACCGGATGAAACCGCGCCACAAGGCCAGACCCAGCAAAAGCGCGGTGCCGAGCCACAGGGTCAGGAAGGGCGGGCCTAAGAAGCGCAGCAGGTCTTCCCAGGTGCGCTCGCGCTTGGGTTCGGTCACGGGATCGCGCAGCCAGGAGGACCGGCTGTAGTCGATCACGATGTTCCGGGTGCCTGCCTTTTCGGTGAGGACATCCAGGGCAATCCGGGCATTGTCGCCCAGCCGCAGGCCGTGGTTGTTGATCAGGTCCGGATCGGACAGCACCAGAATGCGCTCCTCATCGCCGTCTCCCGTTTGCGCGAGCGGGCAATCGGCCAGCAGCATCGCGCCGGTGTCGCCAACAATCGGGCGGCAGCTTTCGTTGGCGAAGGTCTGGGCGGCATAGATCTCCGCCTGCAGGGCATCGCCTTCCTGCGACCGGTACCTGAACTCCGTGAAGGGGCGATTTGCGGCGGCAATCTTCGTGCCGCGGGTGCCGGTGACCGTGTTCACGATCGCCTGCAGACGATCCGCCTCAATCTTCAGGAAAGGGTGGGCGAGGCCGGTCAGGCGCATGCCACTGCGCCATTTCGGCAGCACGAGCAAGGTTGGAACACGCTCGGCCTTTTCGGAAATGACGGCGGTTTCCAGATCATATTCGTCCTGCTGCAGCAGCAGTTCTTCCTTGGTGCGCGGCGTGCTGCGATCGCTGTCCGGCAGCGTGTCGTAAAGCGGCACCACCAGCAGGCCGACCGACGTCTGGTCCATCAGCCAGCCGCCGGCAAAATTCTGCGCGCTGGCGCCATTTGTCGCGAGCCAGACCTGCAGGCCGTCCAGCCCGGCGGGCGACCGGCGCAAAACCTGCTGGCGCTGGGACAGGATGTACCAGCCGGCAATCAGCACCGCGACGCAGATCAGCGCGATGACAGCGGTTTCAAGGCTGGGACCCTTCGGGCGTGTGTTTGCTGCGCTCTCGCTCATGCCGCCTCCGGACCCAGAAGGTAGCGGCAGTTCGCAACATGGTCGTTGAACTCGTCCTCGCTGACATCCCTGCCGCCGAACTGTACCCGTTCAGCCATCGTCACGAGTTTGCGCAGCAGCTCTCTGGCTTGGCTTTCCGGCAACTGGCGCAAGGCGTCGCGTGCCGTCCAGCTGCGCTGCATCAGGATGCCGTTGGCGGAAATGGCGGTGGCCAGTACCTTTTGTGTCAGCAGCACCAGGGCCCTGCGCCGGTCTTCCATGCGCAGGATCTCGTCAAGCGGGGCAAGCTTTTCCGCCCAGACGGGAGCTTGCCCCCGCATCCTGGTGCGGGTGCTGTCGGGATTGCTGGCCTCGCGGCCGAGCGACACCGTCAGCCGGCCGCCGAAGCGCAGGAAGAGATAGGCAACCGCGGCAAGGAAGCCGGCAGCGATCAGGCCGGGAATCCAGCGATCGTCACCATCGGCTTGAGGCTTGTCTGCTGCCGGTTTCGGCGGTTCCTGCTCCGTGTCCAGTTTGGGCGGTGGCGCGGACGGATCGAAATAGACCACATCCGTATCGATCCCGCGCAGGCGGATGGCACGCAGGTACTCCTTGCCCGAGTCGCCGATTTCAAGCGGTTCCTGAACGGCTTCCTGTGCATATGAAGGGAGCAAAGTCCCTGAAAGGATCAATAAAAAACAGACGATCGAAAATCGGCGCATATCGGGTTTATTAGCCGCTCGCCCTGACCTGCGCAACCGACAGCTGCTGCCAGGGTTCCGTTAGGATCACGCTCCCCGTTTTACCCAGGGCATTCACTGCCCAATCCGCTCCAGATGCTCGCCGAAATAGAGCATGTTCCCGTCCGGGTCCCTTGCGCCGAATTCGCGCATGTCCCAGGGCCGGTCGGTGATCGTCTCGGCGATATCGGCGCCCGCTTCTGTCACCGAGGTGTAATAGCCGTCGATCCCGGCCACGAAGCAATAGGCCGTCGCCGGATGCCGTCCGGCCCCGGCCGACAGATGCAATTCGACATGGTCCCGGCACAAAATGGCATAGCGGTTGGGCTCGGCCTCCGTATCCGCCCATTCAAACCGGCTCTTGAACAGGAGCCTGTTCCGGTAATAGGCGACGGCGGCCTTCAGGTCGGAAACCGGAAAGACCGGAGCGATATGGGAGAGATGCGGTGGTTTGGTATCTGGCATGAGGAAACCTCCGGAACTGCCTGAGGTTGAGCCTGACGGACTTTTCCACCAGTGGCAAATAACAAAAGCGCCCTGCAGGGTCCGCGGCTAGGCGACTAACTCTCGGCTGGTCATTCCAGGCGGTCTGCAGCGTAGCTGCATGACCCGATCTGGAATCCAGTGAATCAGCGTGAGCGAAAGTGAGCACAAACTCAAACAAGCATCTGACACTTAAAAAAGACGCGCCCGGGGCGCGAAGCATGCGCTGGGTTCCGGATCAGCGCGCAGCTTCGCTGCACTTGTCCGGAATGACTCACCGAGAGGTTTGTTATCTAACAAAACGGGCCCCTCAGGGCCCGCTTCGATCTCACCTGACTTGAAAAGCCGGCCCTCAGCCCGTCACCAGGTTCCGCAGCACGTAGTGCAGGATGCCGCCGGCCTTGATGTATTCCAGTTCGTCCAGCGTATCGACGCGGCACAGGCACTCGATGGTCTTGGTGGTGCCGTCCTCATAGGTGACCTCCACGTCCATCATCTGGCGCGGCTGGATGTCGGCGATACCCTTGATGGTCACGCGTTCCTTGCCGGTGATGTTGTGCGACTGCCAGCTCTCGCCTTCCTTGAAGGTGAGCGGGATAACGCCCATGCCGACCAGGTTGGAGCGGTGGATACGCTCGAAGGACTGGGCGATGACCGCACGTACGCCAAGAAGGTTGGTGCCCTTCGCGGCCCAGTCACGGGATGAACCCGTGCCGTATTCCTTGCCGGCGAAGACGACCAGCGGAACACCTGCTTCCTTGTATTCCATGCAGGCGTCGTAGATCCATTCCTTCTTGCCGTCCTTCATGGTGACGCCGCCCTCGACACCCGGAACCATCTGGTTCTTGATGCGGATGTTGGCGAAGGTGCCGCGCATCATGACTTCGTGGTTGCCGCGGCGCGAGCCGTAGGAGTTGAAGTCCTTCTGGGCGACCTGATGATCGGACAGGTACTTGCCTGCCGGGCTGTCCAGCTTGATCGAGCCGGCCGGAGAAATGTGGTCGGTGGTGATGCTGTCCAGGAACAGACCCATGACCGCCGCGTTCTCGATGTCCTGAAGCGGCTTCGGCTCCATGGTCATGCCTTCGAAGTAGGGCGGGTTCTGGACATAGGTCGAGGACACCGGCCAGGAGTAGGTCAGGCCGCCTTCCACCTTGATGCTCTGCCAGTGCTCGTCGCCCTTGAAGACGTCGGAATAGCGGGTGCGGAACATTTCCTCGTTGATGGAAGCGCGGATCAGGTCGGTGATCTCTTCCGTGGTCGGCCAGAGGTCCTTCAGGTAGACCGGATTGCCGTCCTGATCGTCGCCGAGCGAATCCTCGGTGATGTTGATGTTCAGGTTGCCGGCAAGGGCGTAGGCGACCACCAGCGGGGGGGAGGCCAGATAGTTGGCGCGCACATCCGGATTGACACGGCCCTCGAAGTTGCGGTTGCCGGACAGTACCGAGCAGGCAATCAGGTCGTTGTCGTTGATCGCCTTGGAAATCGACGGATCCAGCGGGCCGGAGTTGCCGATACAGGTGGTGCAGCCATAGCCGGCCAGGGTGAAACCGAGCGCGTCGAGATCATCCTGTACGCCTGCCTTTTCGAGGTAGTCCGTCACCACCTGGGACCCGGGTGCGAGAGATGTCTTCACCCAGGGCTTCACCTTCAGACCCCGCTTCAGCGCGTTGCGTGCCACAAGGCCCGCGCCGATCAGAACGGAGGGGTTGGAGGTGTTGGTGCAGGATGTGATGGCGGCGATCACCACATCGCCGTTGCCGATGTCGTAGTCCTTGCCCTCAACGGCAACGCGCTTGGACAGCTCGCCCGCCTTCTTGAATTCGTCGGTCATGGTCTTGACGAAACCGGCCGCGGCATCGGCAAGGTTGATGCGGTCCTGCGGGCGTTTCGGGCCGGAGATCGCCGGAACGACGGTGGAAATGTCCAGTTCCAGCGTGTCGGTGAAGACCGGCTCTTCGTCGCCCGAACGGAACATGCCCTGTGCCCTGGCGTATTCGGCAACCAGGGCAACGCGGTCCTTGTCACGGCCGGTGGCTTCCAGATACTTCAGGGTTTCCTTGTCGACCGGGAAGAAGCCGCAGGTCGCGCCGTATTCCGGGGCCATGTTGGCGATGGTGGCCGCGTCTTCCAGGGACAGGTTGTCGAGGCCGGGGCCATAGAACTCGACAAACTTGCCGACGACGCCTTTCTGGCGCAGCATTTCCACGACGCGCAGCACGAGGTCGGTCGCGGTGATGCCTTCGTTCAGCTTGCCGGTCAGCTTGAAGCCGACGACTTCCGGGATCAGCATGGAGATCGGCTGGCCGAGCATGGCGGCTTCCGCCTCGATGCCGCCAACGCCCCAGCCCAGAACCGCCAGGCCATTGACCATGGTGGTGTGGCTGTCGGTGCCGACCAGCGTGTCCGGATAGGCGATGGTTTCGCCGTCCTCGTCCCTGGTCCAGACGGTCTGGGCCAGGTATTCCAGGTTCACCTGGTGGCAGATGCCGGTTCCCGGGGGAACGGCACGGAAATTGTTGAAGGCGGACTGGCCCCAGCGCAGGAATTCGTAGCGCTCGCGGTTGCGCTCATATTCCAGTTCGACGTTTTGCCTGAAGGCGTCCTTGGTGCCGAAATAGTCGATCATCACCGAGTGGTCGATGACGAGGTCGACCGGAACCAGCGGGTTGACCTTTTCCGGGTCGCCGCCGAGCTTCACGGCGGCATCGCGCATGGCGGCAAGGTCGACCACGGCCGGAACACCGGTGAAGTCCTGCATCAGCACTCGGGCCGGGCGATAGGAGATCTCATGATCGGACTTGCGGGTCTTCAGCCATTCGGCGCAGGCAAGAATATCTGCCTTGGTCACCGTGCGGCCGTCTTCGAAGCGCAGCAGGTTCTCAAGCACGACCTTCAACGAGAACGGCAGTCTGGAAACGCCTTCGAGGCCGTTCTTTTCCGCTTCGGGAATGGAAAAATAGGTGTAGGTCTTGCCGCCGGCGGTCAGTGTTTTCTTACACTTGAAGCTGTCGAGGGACTGGGTCACGACGTGCGATCTCCTTCATTGTCCAAAAGGCCCGGGCCGTAAATGTGCCGGTGCCTGGCATACTCTCTCAAGGCTCCGGACGCGGAGCCAAGACGCTCTGCCATCCGGCACCCTTCCGCGCGGGTGCGATGAGAGCCTCTCCCTCAGTCGCCGCCGCAAATTGATGCGCCGCACCTATAGCAATCTTTAGCTTCATCCACCAGACATGACACCGAAGCGGTTGTCGATACTTCGGGTGAAGTTTCAGCCCCTTGAATGGCGCTGTCGGGATCTTGAAGCCTGGAAACACCTTCGCAAATTCGAAGGTGCGATCCTGGGTGCATGCAGATGCGCCAACCGGTATATAGACATCATTTAGTGGATGGGAAGATATTGCATACCATTGTATACTGAATTAAAACGCCGCTCAGCCAGCTTGTCCCGGCGCGCCAGATCCAAGGCAAACCGGAGAACAAGCCTGATCCAAACACCGAGGACGCCGGACCATCATGAGCTTGTATGAAGACTACCTGAAAGAGATCGAGACCCGCAAAGGCCAGGGCCTGCATCCCAAGCCAATCGAAGACGGCGCACTTGTTGAAGAGATCGTCGCGCAGATCAAGGATACCGGCCACAAGCACCGGCAAGAGTCGCTCAAGTTCTTCATCTACAACACGCTGCCGGGCACCACGAGTGCGGCCGGCGCGAAGGCGAAGTTCCTGAAGGAGATCATTCTCGGCACCTCCGTCGTTGAAGAGATCACGCCGGCATTTGCCTTTGAACTGCTGTCCCACATGAAAGGGGGCCCGTCTGTCGAGGTTCTGCTGGATCTGGCTCTTGGCGACGATCAGTCGATCGCGAAGAACGCGGCCGAAGTTCTGAAGACGCAGGTGTTCCTCTATGATGCCGACACCTCGCGGCTGAAGGCGGCCTATGAGGCGGGCAACGAAATTGCCAGGGACCTTCTGGAAAGCTATGCCCAGGCCGAGTTCTTCACCAAGCTCCCGGACATCGATGAAGAGATCAAGGTCGTCACCTATGTCGCCGCTGAAGGCGATATTTCCACCGACCTCCTGTCTCCCGGCAACCAGGCCCATTCGCGCTCCGACCGCGAGCTGCACGGCAAGTGCATGATCTCCGAAGCGGCCCAGAAGGAAATCGAGGCGCTGAAGCTGCAGCACCCGGGCAAGCGCGTCATGCTGATTGCCGAGAAAGGCACCATGGGCGTGGGCTCGTCCCGCATGTCCGGCGTCAACAACGTCGCCCTGTGGACCGGCAAGCAGGCAAGCCCCTATGTTCCCTTCGTGAACATCGCCCCGGTCGTCGCCGGGACGAACGGCATTTCCCCGATCTTCCTGACCACTGTTGGCGTGACGGGCGGCATCGGCATCGACCTGAAGAACTGGGTCAAGAAGCTGGACGAAAACGGCAAGCCGATCCTGAACAACGACGAAAGCCCGATCCTGGAACAGAAATACTCTGTCGAAACGGGCACGGTTCTGACGATCAACACCAAGTCCAAAAAGCTTTGCAATGACGCCGGCGATGAAGAGCTGGCCGACGTTTCCTCGGCCTTCACGCCGCAGAAGGTCGAATTCATGAAGGCTGGTGGCTCCTACGCCATCGTCTTCGGCAAGAAGCTGCAGAGCTTTGCCGCCGAAACGCTCGGCATCGACGTGCCGCCCGTTTTCGCGCCGAACAAGGAAGTGTCGCACGAGGGCCAGGGCCTGACCGCGGTTGAAAAGATCTTCAACAAGAACGCTGTCGGCGTGACCGAAGGCAAGGTCCTGCACGCGGGCTCCGACGTCCGCGTAAAGGTCAATATCGTCGGGTCACAGGACACGACCGGCCTGATGACCGCGCAGGAACTGGAAGCCATGGCGGCGACGGTGATTTCCCCGATCGTCGACGGCGCCTATCAGTCCGGCTGCCACACGGCATCCGTCTGGGATCTGAAGGCACAGGCCAACATCCCGAAGCTGATGAGCTTCATGAACAAGTTCGGCCTGATCACAGCCCGCGATCCGAAGAACGTCTATCATCCGATGACGGACGTGATCCACAAGGTGCTGAACGACATCACCATCGACGACTGGGCGATCATCATCGGCGGCGACAGCCACACCCGCATGTCCAAGGGCGTTGCGTTCGGAGCGGACTCGGGCACCGTCGCGCTGGCGCTTGCGACCGGTGAAGCGACCATGCCGATCCCGGAATCGGTGAAAGTGACCTTCAAGGGGACCATGAAGGACTACATGGACTTCCGCGATGTCGTCCATGCAACCCAGGCCCAGATGCTGAAGCAGTTCGGTGACAACGTCTTCCAGGGCCGGATCATCGAGGTTCACATCGGCACCCTGCTGGCCGACCAGGCCTTCACGTTCACGGACTGGACTGCAGAGATGAAGGCAAAGGCCTCCATCTGTATCTCGAACGACGACACGCTGATCGAATCGCTCGAGATCGCCAAGAGCCGTATCCAGATCATGATCGACAAGGGCATGGACAATGCCAACAAGGTTCTGCAGGGCCTGATCGACAAGGCCGACAAGCGCATCGCCGAAATCCGGTCCGGCGAGAAGCCGGCGCTGACCCCGGACGACAACGCGAAATACTTCGCCGAAGTCGTTGTCGATCTTGACCTGATCGACGAACCGATGATCGCTGATCCGGACGTGAACAACGAGGATGTTTCCAAGCGCTACACCCACGACACGATCCGCCCTGTCTCCCATTATCGGGGCGAGAAGAAAGTGGATCTCGGCTTTGTCGGGTCGTGCATGGTGCACAAGGGCGACATGAAGATCGTTGCGCAGATGCTCAAGAACCTTGAAAAGACGCACAACAAGGTCGAGTTCAAGGCCCCGCTGGTGGTTGCGGCCCCGACCTACAACATCATCGACGAGCTGAAGGAAGAAGGCGACTGGAGCATTCTGCAGAAATATTCCGGTTTCGAATTCGACGACAGCGCGCCGAAGAGCTCCGCCCGGACCGAATACGAGAACATTCTCTATCTGGAACGTCCGGGCTGTAACCTTTGCATGGGCAACCAGGAAAAGGCCGCCAAGGGCGACACGGTTCTGGCAACCTCCACCCGTCTCTTCAAGGGCCGCGTTGTGGAAGATTCGTCCGAGAAGAAGGGCGAATCCCTGCTGGCCTCGACGCCGGTCGTGGTTCTGTCGGCCATTCTTGGCCGCACCCCGAGCCTCGACGAGTACAAGGCTGCCGTGGAAGGGATCGATCTGACCAAGTTCGCTCCGCCGCGCCAGAAGCCGCTCGATGCAAGGTCGGTTCATTTCTAAGAGCCGGACTGCGTTCGCAAGAACACAGATGCATTCAGGGGCCGTCCGATTGATGCCGATCGGGCGGCCCTGCCGTATTTGCAGGTCAGTTTGCGGTGTCGAGACCAAGCGGGTGATTGTCCGGCAGCTGGAAAAGGTGTTCCATGGGGATGGCCGGAGAGTGCGGCCGATTGCTTAATTTCATTTCCACGGGGGCTTTCATGACTTGCCGCTTGCCCGCAGTTCTTTTACTTCTCGCCGGATCCATCCAGGGAGCTCTGGCAGATCCGTGCCAGGACCGGTTCACGGAACTCTATCTGCAGCTCGACCAGACGACGCCGACCAAGACGCAGGTGACCACCGCCTTCAAGGGCGCGCCGCAGACCACCAATGACTTTTTCTATCTGTCACAGGACCATTATCTGACCGTGCCGACCTCGCCGGAAGGCCCTTGGGTGCTCGGTTATGGCAACGTGCTTTATCAGTCCGCCGACCAGGGCTCGACCTGGGAAAAAATCCGCGAGATGGACACTGGCCAGAACGCGGATCAGGCGCGGGCCGACAAGGAGACCAACGCGGCGACCATCCGCAATGCAGCCTGCGGCGAAGAAGAGCTGGACGGCCAGGCCGTAGAGGTGGTGGCGGCGGATATTACCGTCAGCCAGGGCATGGTCACGGAAAACCGCTACACCTACTTTGTCCGCCGCAGCGACGATTTCATCGTCAAGGCCGTCTACGACACCAAGGCGCCGTCGTTCGAAATGGTGACCACCCAGATCATCGAAAAAGCCCCCGGCCTGAACTTGCCGGTGCCGCAGTAAGTAAAGCGCCCGCGCTGCCGCCCCCAGCTTGCGCTTGGGCAAATCCTCAGGGCTCTGGCAACGGGTTGGCCCCGGGTTTCGCGATGCGCGCCCGGGGTGACACTTCTGGGAGGGAGTGATGCCCAGCTTGCCTTAGCCGCGTCCGCGATAGGACGCGACGCCCTGGTCGGGGATCCAGACGCCTTCCGGCGCCGGTCCGGTCTGGTAGAAGACATCGATCGGAATGCCGCCGCGTGGATACCAGTAGCCGCCGATGCGAAGCCACTCCGGATCGAGCAGGTCAACCAGCCGTTTGCCGATGGAAACCGTGCAATCTTCATGGAAGGCACCGTGGTTGCGGAACGATCCGAGGAACAGCTTCAGCGACTTGCTCTCCACCAGAAAATCACGCGGCACGTAGTCGATCACCAGATGGGCGAAATCCGGCGCGCCGGTGATCGGGCAGAGCGAAGTGAACTCCGGTGCGACGAACCGAACCATATAGCCGGTACCCGCCTGCGGGTTCAGCACTTTTTCCAGCACCGCCTTGTCCGGATCATCCGGCAGTTCGGTGGAAGACCCGAGCTGGGTCAGGTTTTCATAGATGCTCTTGTCGGACATGACGTTTTCCTCATTTCCAGCCTCAGCCTTGGAAGCGCGTCAGCGCTGTATCGAAGAACGGGCTGTCTGATCCTCAGTGCTCTGGAGCTTGCCGCCTCAGGTGACGGCTTACCCCGGACCTCATCCTGAGGAGGACCGTCAGGTCCGTCTCGAAGGATGGGTCGCTTGTTCCGTGCTTGCCGCCCATCCATCGAGACGCCGCTGGCGCGGCTCCTCAGGATGAGGGGGAGGTTTTGAAAAGCTTCCTCTCCGTCGTCATCCCGGTCCCGGCTCGCGCTGCGCCTGGCCGGGATGACGCCGGAGAGGCCGGTTCCTAAACCCCGCGCAAATTACCCCAGATCATCGTGTGAAGCTGGGGCAGGACGGTGGCTGTGTACCATCTGTCGGAGCTAACTTTGTCCACCAGCCAGCGCATGCGCTCCATGATGCCGGCCATGTCGATGGCGGCGTCGGTGTCTGTGGCTGCCGGCGGGGTGTGGTTGCCCGGTTGCAGGAAGCAGCTCAGATGCGGGTAGCGGTCGGAAACGTCCCGCGCAAAGGCATAGTCCGTTTCATCGAAGACGACGACTTTCAGCACGGTCTGGGTTTCAGGGCCTGCTGCCTCGACGCATTCGGCCAGGCGCTGCCAGTCGGTTTTCATGCCCGAAGAAGGCGGTTTGGGGCTCAGCGTCAGGACGTCGAGATCGGCAAACCAGTCCTTTGCCAGGCTGCCCTGCGTTTCCAGTGCGAAACGGTAGCCTTCTTTCCGGCCAAGTGCGATCAGGCCGCCGAGCGGCTGGATCGCGGGGTTGCCACCGGAAAGCGAAACGGTCAGCGGATTGCCGCCGGACAGGATCTCCACCTGCATCAAAATGGCTTCCGGCGTCATCGGGCACCATTCGTCCCGATGTGCGCTATCGACCGCATGCAGCGTGTCGCACCAGGAGCAGCGGTAATCGCAGCCGCCGGTGCGCACGAACACTGTGGGTTGGCCGATCAGAGCACCTTCGCCCTGGATGGTGGGGCCAAATATTTCACTGACCCGGATCTGTTCGATGCTCATGCCGCGCGTGCCCCCGGATAGACGAGGGGGCGGAATTCGGCGCAGGTCTTCGGCGTTTCCTTCACGCGAACGGCCGAGGTTTCCGGCCAGCGCTGGCGGCACCAGTTGTAGAAATGGCGCGCCATGGTTTCAGCGGTCACGCAATCGTCGCCCAGCACGTCATTCAGGTGCCGATGATCAAGCGTGTCGTCGATGAAGCGCTTGAACTCGGACAGTTCGCGGTAGTCACGCACGAAGCCGATGCCGTTCAGTTCCTCCGACATCAGCTCCACCTCGACCACATAGTTGTGGCCATGCAGGCGGGCGCAGGGGTGATCTTCTCCCAGACCAAGGATCTGGTGGCTGGCGGAGAAGTGGAATTCCTTGGTGATCCTAAACATTGCACGCCTCCTTCCAGAACGCTTCGTCTGCGTAGACCGTCGGGTCGATGCCACCGGCCAGGTGGAAAGCTTCGCGCCGTTCCACGCAGGTGCCGCAGCGCCCGCAGTGAACCTCGCCGCCCTTGTAGCAGGACCAGGTCTTGCGATAGTCGACGCCGAGCCTCAGTCCCTCGGCGGCGATGTCCGCCTTGGAGGTGTGGACGTAAGGCGTAAAGAGGCTGATCTCGCCCATGCCTTCCAGCGCGTGGCGCTGCATGGTCTCGAAGCTTTCGGTGAAGGCCGGACGGCAGTCCGGATAGATGAAGTGGTCGCCGCCATGAACGGCGGTCGCGACCGCTTCGGCACCGCGCGCGCTGGCAATGCCGAAGGCAATGGAAAGCATGATCGCGTTGCGGTTCGGCACAACGGTGATCTTCATGGTTTCCTCGGCATAATGCCCGTCCGGTACGTCCAGATTGTCGGTCAGCGCCGAGCCGGTGAGCTGGCGGCCGATATTGGAAATGTCGATCAGGATATGCTCGGTTTTCAGCTCATCGGCACAGGCCTTCGCATAGTCCAGCTCCTTTTTGTGGCGCTGGCCATAGTCGAAAGAAATGAGGCCGATCAGCTCGTGTTCCCGCGCAACCTTGTGCGCAAGGGTGACGGAATCCATTCCGCCGGAACAGATGACAAGTGTTTTCAACGATGTGGTCCCTTGTTTTCGCTGTTGAACGCCCGTTGAGACGCTCGTCACCGGGTAGGCTGCGACCGGTGGTTCCCTTGTGGGAACGGCGCGCGTTTTAGCAGGTTTTCGCGAAAAGGGAAGGGTGGGGTGTGCCTTGAAGGAATTTCAAGAAAAGCCGACAAATGGCGGCTGTAGGCGTTTCAAGCCCAGATCGCCATCCGCAGCCCGCGTTCGTCGCGCCGGTAGTCATTCGGAAACGCGTCCGCGTCGCCTAGAAATATCCGTTCCGCAATCAGGCTGTTGGCGGCAGCATCCAGCAGGTCGTCGCGGCCGCAGCCGCGTGGCGGGGCCTGATCGAGGAAGTCCTTCGGCAGCCCCTTGGACACCAGCAAGTCACGGCGCTGGTCGAGACCAGCCGGGTTGGCGCGGCTCTTGACCTTTTTGGGCAGGCTCATTTCTGCCTCGCCGTTGAGGCGCCAGAAGGCAAGTTCCGGGTGAACTTCGTGGACTCGGGCCTCCAGCTCCGGTGTCATCAGGGCGTCGATCTCCCGGATTTTCGGGAACAGAAAGAAGCACTGTTTAGAGACTTTTTTCGGCGGTTCGGACGTCGCAAGCGCCGTGTCGCAGGCCTTTGCGTAGTCGTCTTCGTAAACGGCGGCGCGGGCGGGCACAGTAAAAACCGAGGACTGGCGCATGCCCAGGTGTTTGCGGGCGGCCTTCTCCGGTCCGCGGCCACCGGGGCCGATGCGGTCCGGCAGGCCAATGGGCATATCGACGGCGATGATGGCAAGATGCGGGGTGTGTCCGACAATATCCGCGAAGCTCGGGACGACGATCAGTTTCAGCTCGGCGGGATCATCGAGATTGCGGATGACCGCGACCCAGCCGGCCTTGCAGCCGTCGACGCCGGCAACCCTTGTGCCTGCCCTGTCAGGCACGGGCCTTTGCTTCCAGAACCCGGCGCGAGGTGACGAGGGCCATTGCCTTCACAACGGAGTTCTGCTCTTCGGCAAACAGCAATTCGTCGGCCCCCTTGCGCACGCTGCGGGCGACCAGTTCAAAAACGGACGCGGAGGCGCGTTTCAGGGCTTCCTCGTCGTTTTGCCCGGCGAGCAGGTTTGACAGGAACAGACCTGCGATCAGATCTCCGGTGCCGTGCGGCGGATTGGCGATGGCAGCATGCTCGGCGGCAACAGCGCCCCTTGGTCCTGCCAGAAGATTGGCAATGGCGTTGCGGCGCAGGGCTGGGGAAGACGTCACGAGCACACGCTCGTTGCCAAGGCTGCGGGCGGCGGCGAGTGCCTGCATTTCGCTGTCGATTTGGTGACCCGTCAGCCAGCCGAGTTCAAAGGCGTTAGGCGTGACGACATCGGCCAGCGGCACCAACTGGTCGCGGATTGCTTCGGCCGTTGCCGTGGGCACATAAAGATTGCCGCTGCCGTCGTGCTGGTCGCCCATGACCGGATCGCACAGGTAAGGCGCGTCCGGAGTGTGGGTCTTGACCGCCTTGATGAGCGAGGCGATGGGGCCTGCCTGGTCCGGATCGCCGAGATAACCGGAAATGACCGCACCCACTTCCGCCAGTTTGGGAGAAGACGCCAGATCTTCGACAATCGCGGCGAAGTCGGCGGCAGGGGCAACGATACGTTTGCCTTTGCCCTGTCCGGGATGCCACGGTAACAGGATGGTCGGCAGAAACCAGACATCATGGCCGATCCGCTCCAGCGCGAAGGTCAGTCCGCGGCCGCTGATGCCGCCGCGCACCACCTGTGACGTGATCACCAGAACCGGCTTTCTCTGTGGCTCGGGAGCGCCCGGCTGCATCATGGGGTCGTGTTCCTTCTGGGGTCAGGCAGCGTCGGAGGACGACTTGCTGCCGGTGCCGTAGCGCTTTTCGATATAGTCCAGAACCATCTGCTTGAACTCGTCGGCAATGCCGGGGCCGCGCAGGGTCATGACCTTTTCGCCGTCGATGAAAACGGGGGCGGAGGGAGTCTCTCCGGTGCCGGGGAGGGAAATGCCGATATCGGCATGTTTGGATTCGCCCGGGCCATTGACGATGCAGCCCATCACGGCGACGTTGAGGCTTTCAACGCCCGGATACTGCTCGCGCCACTGCGGCATGGAATCGCGGATATGGCCCTGGATGTCCTGGGCCAGTTCCTGGAAGACCGTGGACGTGGTGCGGCCACAGCCCGGGCAGGCGGCAACCACCGGGACGAAGGCGCGGAAGCCCATGACCTGCAAAAGCTCCTGTGCCACCTGCACCTCGCGGGTGCGGTCACCACCCGGTTCTGGTGTCAGCGACACGCGGATGGTGTCGCCGATGCCCTGCTGCAGCAGGATGCCCATGGACGCGGCGGAGGAAACGATACCCTTGGTGCCCATGCCGGCCTCGGTCAGCCCCAGATGCAGGGCGTAGTCGCAACGGCGGGCGAGATCGGCATAAACGGCGATCAGGTCCTGCACCTGGCTGACCTTGGCCGAGAGGATGATCTTGTCGCGGCCCATGCCGAGGCCTTCGGCGCGCTCGGCCGACAGGAGCCCGGACTGGATGATCGCTTCGCGCATGACGGCCGCAGCAGAAACGGGATTTGCACTTTCGGCATTCTCGTCCATCAGCTTCGTCAGAAGCTCCTGATCGAGTGAGCCCCAGTTGACGCCGATCCGGACCGCCTTGTCGTGCTTCTGTGCGATATCGATGATCTGCGAGAACTGCGTGTCGCGCTTGGCCTTGAAACCGACGTTGCCCGGGTTGATGCGGTACTTGTCGAGAGCTGCGGCGCAATCGGGATAGTCGGTCAGCAGCTTGTGGCCGATGTAGTGGAAGTCGCCGACCAGCGGCACCGTAATGCCGATCCGCTCCAGCCGTTCCTTGATCCGCGGCACCTGGGCGGCGGCTTCCGCGCGGTCCACGGTGATGCGGACGATTTCAGATCCGGCGCGGGCAAGGGCGGCCACCTGTGCGACGGTCGCATCGGCATCCGCCGTGTCGGTATTGGTCATGGATTGCACCACGATGGGCGCACCACCGCCAACCAGCACATTGCCGACCTTAACACCGACGGAGGAGCGGCGGGGCAGGGCTTTCGCGAAATCATCGATCATCACAGGAACCAACAGGTTTTGAGCGTTTGCCCCTCATATGAGGGAACTGGGGTCGACTTTCCAGCGCATGATTAGGGTGTGCGGCAAAAAAGGGCAATGGCAGTCCGAAGCGAAGACAGGTCGATCCTGCGTCATGCGGACATTGCCACATGGATTTCGGCCCGCTATGAGCTTCACAGCGGCGGTCCACTTCGCCGACCGGCTTTTTCGGAGGGTACTGCATGTTGAAACGGTTGCTGTCGGACTCGGTTTCCATTGTGTTTGGTAATCTGGAAACCGTGTTCAAGGTGTGTGGCGGCTGGTTTCTTCTGCAATTCGTGCTCTCTCTTCTCATTCTGGCGAATGGCGCGAACATCGACGCGGCGACTGCGCCGGAAGATATTTCCGGAACGACTGTCCTGCTGCTTCTGACCTCCATGCTGATTGCGCTGCTGTCGTCCGCTTCCATTTCGGTCGCCTGGCACCGGTTCGGTCTGTTGAACGAGCGACCCGGGGCACTGCACTTTCGCGTCGGAGCCGTCGAGTTCCGCTTCATCGGGCAAATGCTTCTGCTCTCGCTTGCCGCGGTCGTTGTCGTGCTGCCTGCCGGGCTGGTCATTGGCGTGCTGTCGAGCCTGTTCAAAAGCAACGTCCTGACGGTGATGCTGTGGATCGTCGCGATTTTCATTCTCGCCCCGTTCCTGTTCCGTCTGAACCTCAGCCTGCCGGCCGTTGCCGTTGAGCGACCGCTCGGCTTCAGTCAGATGCTTCAGTTCGGAAAAGGCCTCGGCATGCCGATGTTCCTCGCCGCGCTCATCCTGATCCTGCCTTTTGTCGCCGTTGGCGAGGGGCTGCAGTATCTTCTTGGTCTTCTGTCCGGCGGCCTGCCGGCGGCCCTCATCCAGATGAAGATCCTCGTGCTCAACGTGCTGGTGCAGATCATCGTTACCGTGCTGGGAATCTCGATCCTGACGGCAGGGTACCGGATCGCGATGGAGCGGCCGGCTGAGGCGGCTTGAATTGCCGACGGCCGCTTATGCTCCAGAACTTCGCAGAGTCAGGTCATTGATTAGGTTTATCCAATTCCGGGGCTCAAAATGATCAAAGATGTTTTTCAAGGCGCAGTTTTCTTAATTGCCAGGAATAAGCTCTTCTCTCTTGTTTTTGTTCTTTTGCTATCGCTATTTGGCTTTCAAAGAAATGAATACGAATATTTTTCCGTTGCAACGCAAAGCATTGATCCATTTATATTCTAAAACTATTTCGACGCTTCCTTTTTTGTTGGCTGCTGCATTGTTCTTGCAGCGCTTCAATACGCCTGGTTACGGAAAGTAGCGCCAAGGCATGTTTCAAACAGTGTTGCAGGTTTTTTGGCCTGCGGTGCGGTCTCAGTAATAGCAGTGGCCATCTTGCTTCTTTGTCGAAATTTTTCAGGCCTAACCATTCTGAATTTCGTGGAATGGGCGACTTTTTCTACCGGTCATCCGGACTACTTCAACTCAATTTTGCTTCCTTACTATGATTTGGGAAGCATCCAGTTCATGGGATTTGTTTTTCCTGTGATTTTTTTGGGTTTGGTCTTTTTTTTAGTATCGCCAATATTGCTGCGGCTTGCATTCGTCATGCCTGCGTTCGTTTGGAGCGCCGAGCAGCAATCGGGTTCATTTTGGCGTCAGGGGGCAGGATTTGGCTGGCCTATGACGCTCGCAATCTGCGTATTGGCAATACCTTACTGGTTCGTTTTTGGACTCTTTCCAGGATTATATTATGTGGAAGTGTTTCAATTCATTGATAAATCCGAGTATGGATTTCCAGTCTTGGTCGCTTTTCTGATTGCCAAGTCGTCGCTGTTGGCTGGTCTTGTGCTCTTTACGGTGGCTGTCGTATCCGCTGCCTATAAAATCTCAACGCTGAGAACGCCCGACGCCGCAGAAATGTCGCGCGTGTCTGGATGATGAGCTAACAGGGCTCGGAGCGGCGCCCATGGAGTGTTCGGCAGGGCTGGTGCGCCGGCCTGAATCGCGTATCCTGCGGCCGTTGCAAGCAACCGGAGCTGAACATGTTTTTCACCGTTCTGGAACGTTCGCTGTCGTTGGCGCAGCACAATTTCGGGACGCTACTGAAAACCGGCTGGGCCTATATCCTGCTTCTGGTCGCCCTGAATTTCGCCATTGGCGGATCGCTGATGCCGGAAAGCGGCTTCAAGACCGTTTCCTACATGACCGAGCCTGTCGCCGCGGCAGATGAGGGCGCGCTCAGGGCGCTGGCAGCCATTGCCAATCTGCTTGTCGGCTTTTCCATCGCCATTGCCTATGTCCGGCGCATTCTGATCGACGCGCGGGATTTTCCGGTCACCTTCGGGGCGCGCAACATCCGCGTCATTCTCAATCAGATTGTGCTGAGCCTGATCGGTGCCCTGTCGCTGATGCCGCTCGTGATCGTTTCCCTGCTGCTGGCCGCGGTCACGGCGGGTGTCGGGTTGCTGCTCCTGTTCCTGGCGCCGTTCATTGCGCTCATGGTCGTGCAGCGCTTTTCCGTGGTGCTGCCGGCAGCGGCCGTGGACGATCCGCTGACGCTGAAAGAAAGCTGGCGGGCAACATCCGGCCTCGGCTGGGCCATGGCCTTTGCTGCGCTGGTGATGAGCCTGCTTGCGGGTTTTCTGGTCGGCATCTGGGCGGTCGTGCTCGGGGTCAGCGACGGGTTGCTGCCAGCCAGCGTGCTGTGGCAGCAGGTCCGTTCGGCGGTCTTCCCGATGGGCACCATGCTGATCCTGGTCTGGGCATTTGCCAGCCTGCACGCGACATTCTACGGCCTCATCCGCGAACGCTTCGCCGCAAAGCTCGGGCTCCGACAGGAAGATCTTTCCAGGGCTGAAGCGCAAAAGGATGCGGCCCGGGAAAAGGCGAGAAAGGCACTGGCCGGTGCACAGCGCATGAACCGGCGCTGACGAAGTCAACATGGATCAAATTTCATCATTCCGATGTTGCAGTGCGGCGATAACTGTTCGAATGTGTGCCTGAAATTTCTTCCGTCCAGGAGCCTTCTTGCATTTCGCTGAATGCAGACCGAGGCCTGTACGCTTTTGAAAGATCCGTTTCCGGATGGCCGGACAAAACCGGCCGATGATCCGCTGATCAAGGGAGATCCCAAATGCTTGCCAACAAAACCGCCGTCGTCACCGGGTCCACTTCGGGCATCGGCCTGGGCTGTGCTCGCGCTTTTGCGGAAAAGGGCGCCAATGTCGTGATCAACGGGCTGGGCGATGCAGAAGAGATCGAGAAGACCCGGGCCGCCATCGAGGCAGATTTCGGGGTGCGCTGCACCTATTCGCCGGCCAACATGCTGAAGGGCGACGAGATCGCCGGCATGATCGCCGATGCGGAAAAGGAATTCGGCAGTGTCGATATTCTGGTCAACAATGCCGGTATCCAGTTCGTGTCACCAGTGGACGAATTCCCGATCGAAAAATGGGATGCGATCATTGCCATCAACCTGACGTCCGCCTTTCATGCCATCCGTGCGGCGCTGCCCGGCATGAAGTCCAGGGGCTGGGGCCGGATCATCAACACCGCATCGGCCCACGCGCTGGTCGCCTCGCCCTACAAGTCCGCTTATGTGGCGGCCAAGCACGGCATCGCCGGCCTCACCAAGACAGTGGCACTGGAAGTCGCGCAGCAGGGCATTACCGTCAACGCCATCTGCCCGGGCTATGTCTGGACACCGCTGGTGGAAGCGCAGATCCCCGACACAATGAAGGCGCGCAACATGACCGAAGAGCAGGTCAAGAACGACGTCATGCTGGCTGCCCAGCCGACCAAGCAGTTCGTGACCATCGAGCAGGTGGCGGGCTACGCGGTGTTCCTGTGCTCCGACACGGCGGCGTCGATCACCGGGTCCATCCTGCCCATCGATGGCGGCTGGACTGCGCACTGACCCGCGCTTTTCGTTGTGCGGACTGTTGTCCGCCCGCGATCACTGCTGAAGTACCGGAACAAGGGAGCCGTCATGGCCGCGCCTAAGAAGATCAATCTTGCCCTTCAAGGTGGCGGCGCGCACGGTGCCTTCACCTGGGGTGTTCTGGACTGGTTCCTGGAAGACAAGCGGCTGAAGATCGACGCCATCAGCGGCACGTCGGCCGGTGCCATGAATGCGGTAGTGCTTGCAAGCGGCATGCAGGACGGCGGCGAAGACGGTGCGAGAGAGCATCTTGAAGCTTTCTGGTACGAGGTCAGCCGGCAGGCCAAATACAGCCCGATCCAGCGCTCGCCGCTGGATGTGTTCCTGGGGGAGTGGAGCCTTGATCATTCCCCCAGCTATCTGTTCTTCGATGTGCTGACGCGGTTTGCCTCGCCATACGAATTCAATCCGCTCAACGCCAATCCGCTGCGCGATGTGGTGGAAAAGACCGTCGATTTTGACAGGGTCAACCAGTGCGAGCACATGAAGATCTTCGTCTCGGCGACCAATGTCTTCACCGGCAAGATCCGCGTGTTCAGCGAAAAGGAAGTCACGCTGGATGCGGTCATGGCGTCCGCATGCCTGCCGCAGGTGTTCCAGGCAGTGGAAATCGAGGGTGAACCCTACTGGGATGGCGGCTACATGGGCAATCCCCCACTCTATCCGCTGTTCTACGACACCGATACGCCGGACGTGATGCTTATCCAGATCAATCCGATCGAGCGGCGCAAGGTGCCCAAGACAGCGCGAGAGATCGTCAACCGGCTCAACGAGATCACCTTCAATTCCACGCTACTCCGCGAACTCAGGGCCATCGACTTCGTTACGCGGCTGATCGAGGAAGGCAAGCTGTCGAGCGAAGAGTACATGAAGGTGAACATGCACCGGATATCCGCTGGAGAGCTGAAGCCCCTGCAAGCCTCGTCGAAACTGAACGCCGAATGGGAGTTTCTGAGCGAGCTCAAGGAACTCGGGCGCAAGACCGCGCAGGACTGGCTCGAGCGGCACTATGACGATATCGGCAAACGCTCGACCATCGACGTCAAGGGCGAGATTTCCTGACCGTCGGTTTGATGACTTTCTTAACCTTTTGTTAGCCGTGTTCGCAGGTGGCCTTGCAAATTGCAATGCAGCAGGTGTGAAGAAAGCCTAAACAGATTCAGCATCTTGTGTCGGGTGGTCTGGTTAGAACAAGATCTGGTTTGATCGGCTTCGAAAACAAATTGGCAAGGCTTTTGCGTTTTGATCGGCACGCTGATTGTCAGGTAGTGCGTCGTCAGCGCTTAGATGGATGGAAGGAGCGGGCATCTGCGACCCCGCCTGCTTCTTCCCTCCCTCGCTTCCCGGCAGGCCGGACCCTGCCCTGCGGCAAAGGATCGCCGCGATGTGAAGCGGATCTGCCTCATTTTCTCACTTTTTCAATCTTCTGATCGGATACAGTCCTTCAACCGCCACAAGTGCGACCTATCTTTAAACGAGATTGGCAAAGGGATTCGCGATGAAAAACAGGGTGACCCGGGTTTTTGCAGGCTGCGTCGGAGCTATGGTCCTGCTGGCGGCAGCCGGTGGAGCACAGGCCGGCAGTGACGAAGCGCGCATGGCCGAGATCAAGGATAAGGGTGGTTGCCCCGGTTGTGATCTTCGGCTGGCGGAACTTCGCGGTCTGGTCCTTGAAAACGGAGATTTCTCCCGCGCAAATCTGCGAGAAGTCGATCTCAAGGAAGCCGTGCTGAAAGACGCCAATTTCAAGAATTCCGATTTCCGGCGGACGGAAGCAGAGCGGGCGGACTTCTCCGGCAGCGATTTTACCGGTTCGAACATGCGGTCCGTCGATCTGGAAAAAGCCAATCTGAACAAGTCGAATTTTCAGGACGCCGACCTTCGGGACGCGGACCTGAATACGGTTGAAGCGAATGGCGCCATTTTTGACGGCGCGGACATGCGCAATGTGCTGCTGACCCGGTCGATTGCGGACGAGGCTTCCTTCAAGGGAGCCAAGATGGATGATGCGAACCTGGAACGTGTGGAGATGAGCGGTGCCAATTTCCAGGATGCCCGCATGCGCCAGGCCAAGCTCGACAGGGTCAAGGCTCACAACGCGGATTTTTCAGGAGCGGATTTCACCGGAGTGCGGCTGGTCAGTTCGGACCTGTCAGGCGCAATTCTGAAGGGTGTTGATTTCGAAGGCGCTCTCCTGCGCCGCACCCGTCTTGCCGGTGCCGATCTGACCGGTGCCTATAATCTCGACCCCAAACGTATCCTCGGGGCCTGTGGTGACGAGAACACCAAGCTGCCACGCGGCATCGAACTCGTTCCCTGCAGCTACTAGGCGCAGCAGCGGCGAACAATCAGGCAAGAGGTTTTGACGGAAGGCGGGCCCGCCTTTGCACAAAGGCCCGGATGCGCTCTTGCGCAGCTGGGTCACGGAGAGGCAGGAAAGCGTCAAACCGTTTCGGTCTGCAATGCTGTGTGGTCCGCTCGGGCTCTGCCGTCCGTCCGGCAAACCTGCCGGTCAAAAGCAATGATGCTGCCGCACGTGGTGCAGCAGCATCGGAAAATCTGCAGAAGGCTGTTTTCTAGAACAGGTCGAAAGCGAATCGGTAGGTGACGCCCGCACCGATGCTGAACTGGTTTTCGCTGCCGTTCTTGGCAATCGGGCTGTCCGCCGCATCGCCGACAAGCCGGTCATAGCCGCCCTGCAGGTGCAGGCGGATGTCGTCGTTGAAGTCGTAGCTGGCACGGGCCGCCAGGCCAACGCTCTTGAAACCGGCGCTCGGATTTAATTTCGTCAGGCGCCCGCCGCTGTTGGCAGCCTCTGACGAGGATACGCCGAAATAGGTGTCCATGTATTCGTCAGAGGCAAAGGCCGCACGCGGACCGAAGCTGACTTCCCACTTTTCCGCCGGATAGACGATGCCGTCGAGCCCCAGCTGGCCAACCTGGCCGGTGTGCCCGTTGAAGCCCTGGCGCAATTCGGCGAAAGCGCGGAAATGTTCGGTGCGGAAACCACCACCGAGGCCGAGTTCAAGCGCCCAGTCGATGGTATTGGTGCCGGTCAGGTCGGTGCTGTCGCTGGCCTTGCGCTCGCCGATGAAGTTGAAGGACGGATAGAAGAACACACCGGACTTGCGGCGACCGTCGACCACCTGGCCAAGGCCCGGGAAGTAGAACCGGCCAACAGAAATGATCGGGAAGGGGTAGACCAGATAGGAGTCTGCCGCTTCATAACGCGGTTTGACAATGGCCCCGACACCCAGGTCGACCACGAACTGGCGGTTCGCATCCTGAGCAGACAGGTCTCCGCTCTGTGCCAGAGCGGCTCCAGACACAACGCTAAGACCAAGGGCCAGCGCGGCGCGCGTCATCAACTTGAACATTAATACCCATCCGACAAGGAATTCCGTTGGCAGGAAGATAGCACGAGTAGAGCTTACTCAAACCCTAAGGCTGAAGGGTTTTGCGGGACTGTTGCATTTCCGCACCGCCATATCGCGGGTGCGGAACTTAAGCACAATCAAATGTCGCTGATGCTGCCGTCTTGCAGCAGGGCTGTCAGGAAGCTACATGAGGGCAGACCAGATTTTGAACGGCAACGGACCGGACCATGACCGCACTCTTCAACGTGATACTGCTCGCCCTGGAACTTTACACCTATGTGATCATCGCCAGCGCGATCTTCTCCTGGCTCTATGCCTTCAACATCGTCAACTCCAGCAATCAGATCATCAATTCCATCGGCCGGGTTCTCTACAACCTGACAGAGCCGGCGCTCAGGCCGATCCGCCGGTTCCTGCCGGACCTCGGTGGTGTCGATATTTCTCCGGTGATCCTGCTGCTTCTGATCATCTTCGTACGCCAGCTGATCATCCTGAACATCCTGCCGATGTTCCGGGGCTACTGACGCGCCAGCCGCGCAGGGCCCGGGCAATCCGTCCGGGCGTCATGCCGCCGTTTCAGGTTTTTCCCCACGGCCGGGCCCGATGCACCTGCATCCGGATGGCGGAGAGGGGGCTGTGGTTCCATGAAGGCCCGGGTCAATCGCCCGGGCTTTTTCCTGGCCGGCCCGCTCAGCCGTCGAGCTTGCGTGCTTCGTCCGGCAGCATGATCGGGATGCCGTTGCGGATGGGGTAGGCGAGTTTGGCGGTGCGCGAAATCAGCTCCCTGGCTTCCGCGTCGTATTCAAGCGTGGTCTTGGTCACGGGGCAGACCAGCAGTTCCAGCAGCTTGCGGTCCACCGGGCGTTCGGTCGGTTCAGTCATTTCTGCATGTCTTTCAGGTTGGTGCGTCACGGTCCCGTCCTGGTGAGGGGTGCTCACTGCAAGGTGGTCCCGCCGTCATTCTGTGAGCGGGCGAGATCCATTTCGGTGATGGCAACAAGCGTTTCTGCCCGGGTCTTCAGGTCACGGGCTTCCAGAAGGGCCTGCTTTTCCTGCGGGCCGTAAGGGCACATCATGCACAGCGCGTTGACCAGCACTTCGGTTTCCGCTTCCGACACGCTTTGCCAGTCGGCTTCCAGATTGTTGGCGTCCAGATAGTCACGCAAGGTCCTGAGCAGGCTGTTCCGGTCGACATCTTCTTCGCCCTGACCGCATTTGAGATCGTGAGCAAAGGCCGAAAAATCGCATTCGATCTGCCGGAACTTGCTGTAGTCCTCTAGTTCCCGGCCAAGGGCGAACCGTGTGATGCCCTGCAGCGTGATCAGGTAGCGGCCGTCGCCCGTTTCCTGAAAACTGGTCAGCCGGCCGACGCAGCCGACGCTGGCGAGAGCCGGATTGTCCGGATCGTCCGAATGGCGGTCGGGAGACGGCTGGACCATTCCGATCAGGCGGTTACCGGCCAATGCGGCATCCACCATGTCGATGTAGCGCTGCTCGAAAATGTTCAAGGGCAACTGTGTGCGGGGCAGCAACAACGCACCGGAAAGCGGAAACACGGGCAGGATCGGAGGCAGATCCGCAATGGTTTCGTAAATGGCATTTCCCGCCTGCATTCCGATGCCTTCTTTGTTGTCTTTATCGCAGCATGACTGCCAGCTTCGTGCTGTTTCCTAAATGTGTGTCAGTTGCGGCGGTCGTCAAGAAAACAGAACGGAAGAAAGCTTGCGCCGACCATAGGCGCTGGCTGGATCCTTGAAGCCCCAGGCTTCGAAGAACTGCAGCAACTGCTTGCGCGCGCCATCCTCGTTCCACTCCCGGTCACGGCGGACGATCTCGATCAGCTGGTCCACCGCACCTTCCTTGTCGCCCTTGCCGTTGAGGCCGAGGGCAAGGTCGAAACGGGCCTGCAGATCGAGCGGGTCCTTGGCGATGCGCTCCTGAAACTCGGCGAGGTCGCCCAGGGAGGCCGCCTGTTCGGCCAGTTCCAATGCGGTCTTGGCGGCCACATAGGCTTCGTCCGCCTGTTTTTCTTCCGGAACCAGTTCAAGCGCCTGCTTGGCCCGTTCCAGGTCGTCGGCTCCGAGATAACATTGTGCGAGACCGGCAATCGCGGTCACGTTGTCCGGTTCCATCTGCATCACGGCGCCGAAAAGCTGGGCCGCCTGGCCGTAATCCTTGGCAATCAGCAGCTCTGCGGCCTGCTCCAGGAACGTGTCTGTCTGGCTGACCGGTGCGGGGCCGGCCACGCGCTCGATAAAGGCCTGGATCTGGCTTTCCGGCTGCGCACCCATGAAGCCGTCCACCGGTTGGCCGTCCTTGAAAGCCACCACGGCCGGGATCGACTGGATGCCCATCTGGCCGGCAATTTCCGGATGGTCGTCAATGTTCATCTTGGCCAGCTTGACGCGGCCGCCGGCGGCTTTCACCGCGGCTTCGATGAGCGGTGTCAGCTGCTTGCAGGGGCCACACCAGGGCGCCCAGAAATCGACCAGAACCGGTTGCTGGCGGGAGGCTTCCATGACATCGGCCATGAAGGTCTGCGTCGTGACGTCGAAGATCAGGTCTCCGGCAGGGGCGTCACCGCCGCCGTTGCCGCCACCCATGTTTCCACCACCCTGGCCGCCGTAACCGCCGCCCATGCTGGCGCCAAAGCCGCCGCCGACCTGGCCGCCGATGCTGTAATTGCCGTTGCTCATGTGCCGCCTCGAAATTTCCGGCCGGTGCCTGAGGCATCCCGGCTCAAAGTGAATGCCGTTGAATGGTTGAGTTGGCCCATAACATGGAGCCACTGCGCGCGAAATACAAACGCCTTTGCCTGCTGAAAGAAGCGGGCTGCTAAAGCCCTGCCGCCTTGGCCTCTTCGCTGACCGCCAGAACCTGTGCCGTGTGGCCGCAGGCAGAGGCGAATTTCAGAAGGTCGGCGGAGGAAATCGCCGTCGTCGCGTTGTTCTTCAGCGGGTGATAATTGAGCACCTCATGCTGCATCATGGCGGCGTCAAAGACAGGTGTGACGCGCTGGGCTTCGCGATCGTTGATCAGCGAAAACGGCGTCACCGACCCCGGTTCGACGCCAAGCACTTCCATCAGAAGATCCGCGTTGCCGAAGGAGACGCGCCCCTGCGCACCGATGATCTGATGAACCTTCTTCAGGTCGATTTCGGCATCATGCAGGGCGACAATCAGAAACAGCCGGCCCTTCTTGTCCTTGACGAAGAGGTTCTTGGTGTGACCGCCGGGAATGCGGTCATGCAGGTCGCCGGACTCGGCAACGGTAAAAACGGGCTCGTGATCCACTGTCGTGACAGGGATCCCGAGTTCCTCGAAAAAGGCCAGTAGGTCGTCGCGTGTCGCCGGCATGAGTTTTCCTGAGAATTTTGAGAGCTTATGCGCTGTCTAACGCGATTTGGCAGCCCGCCACAAGGGGATGCAAGCAGAACAAGCGGCAGAAATCCGCGATTTTCCGGCGTTGATTTCACAGGAAATCCACAAATGGATGGCCAAAAAAAATTCTTCAATTTCGGTGTTGCAATCCGTCTCAGCATAGTTCATATACTGCGCCACCGACGCCGAGGCGGTCACCGCCACGGACCAGGGACGCTATGCGGGCGTAGCTCAGGGGTAGAGCACAACCTTGCCAAGGTTGGGGTCGTGGGTTCGAATCCCATCGCCCGCTCCAATTCGACCGAAAGGTCCAGAAAGCCAGTATTCGAAAGAATACCGGTTTTTTTGTTTTTGTTCCGGGATTGGCGGCTTGCCGCGCGCTATCGGCAGTATTTCAAGGTTCGTCTAAACATTGATACAAACCCGGCTCCCAACCTGAACGAAGTTGCAGGGGCCAGGGAGTACTGTCAGCGGGCATTATGCGGTGGGGCCGGTTGCCGGTGGTCTCCGTCTTTTGCTTTGCCTCAAGTACCCAACTTGGCTGCAGTGGAACCACCCGGTTCCGCTGCAGTTCCAGTGACTGCCAGCGCTTGGCGTCCTGTGCCGATCCATCCAGATCCTGCCTGGCACATTCCGAAGCTTTTCAGGCCCAAAGAGACACTTCGGGAACCGGCTGTCCGGCACTTCTGGTCGCGTTTCAAAAAAAATGATCTCTCCGCGTTCAATAGTTCCGCGCCTTTTGCCGGGTCGTGTTACCGTGCCCGCGTGCCGATTGCAGTCGGGGGGAAGGCATTGAACGCATTGAAGGAACATCCGGTTTTCGGTTTTGCCGACTGGTGCCTGCGCGGGATCGGGCAGGTGGTGTTTCAGAACAATCCGGTCTCGGGTCTGATCATCTTGGGCGCGCTTTTCTTCAATTCGCCGATCTATGGGGCCATTGCCGTTTTCGGAGTGGTCATCTCCACCGCGACGGCGGTTCTGTTGCAGGCGGACAAGGAGCTGATCCGCGACGGACTGTTCGGCTTCAACGGGGGCCTCGTCGCGCTGGCCTTGATTGCCTTCACGAGCGAGGATTTCCATTACGGCGCTGTTCCGTCCGTCTATCTGACGGTCTATATCGCCTTCGGCTCCGCCATGACGGCGATGGTTTTCACCAGCCTGGCAAACCTGCTTGGCCCGCACCGGGTCGCGCCGCTGACAATGCCGTTCGTGCTGGTCGGCTGGCTGTTCCTGTTTGCCGTCCTGAAGTTCCACAGCATCGATGCCGGGCCGCTCGCCAAGCCCGTGTCGCCCACCCAGTATGACGGCACGGTCCAGTACACGCTGGCGACCTGGTACAAGGGTATCGGCAATGCCATCGGTCAGATCTTCTTTCAGGACAACTGGATCAGCGGATATCTGATCCTGCTCGGTATCGCCGTGAATTCGCGTGTCAGTGCGATCATGGCGCTGCTGGGGGCCAATGTGGCGGCCTTTGTCGCCGTTCTTTACGGCGCGCCGGAAGGGGCGATCAGCGACGGGCTGTTCGGCTACAACGCCGCCCTGACGGCGATCGCGCTCGGGGGCTTCTTCCTGGTGTTGACGCCAGCCTCCGCTCTCTACACACTTTTTGGCGTTGTCGTGTCGACCTGGCTCTGGGCGTCCGTCGCAATCTTTCTGGAGCCCATCGGCATGCCGGTGCTGACCTCAACCTTTGTCATCGTGACCTGGCTGATGCTGATCGGCGTCAACGGATTTGCGGCCCTTGTTCCGATTGCGCCGGCTGATGCCGTTACGCCGGAGGTCAACCGCAGGCGTTATCTTAAGGCGTTGCGGGAAGGCTGAACCTGCAGAGAACTCAGAAGTCAGCAACGCCAAAGTGGCATTAGCGTCCATAGCACCGCATCCGGCCAGCCTGTCGCCATTCTCTAGCCTCTCCATCGTCATCCCGGCCAAGCGTAGCGCAAGCCGGGACCGGGGAGGCCAGAGCCTTTCCTGTTCCTCGAGACTGCCAGATCAGGGGCTCTCCGTTCCCGGATCTTCACTTCGCTGTGTCCGGGATGACGGTGGAAGGGCTGTTAAGCGAGCGGAGCGGAGCTGCTCCGCTCGCTATTCACCTGTCCGGCTCAGACTTTCAGAAAGCAGCCGTTTTGCGCGTGGGAGCGTTCTGCGAGGTCGAGCGCGACCTGAAGCCGGGCGCCGTGGTCGAAATCCGGGTCCGCCGGGGCGCCGTTCATGATCGCGGCGGCAAAACGCTGGTAGACCGTCGGCACCGGGCCGACCTCGATGTCAGACCAGGTCGCGGACGGGAGACCTTCGCCTTCGCAAATGCGCAGGCTCTCGGTGCCCTTTTCGAAGCGCACTTCCAGACCGCCCTTGTCGCCATAAAGGCGCAGGCGCAGGTCGTTCAGATGACCGGAGGCGAACCGTGTCGCGCTGATCGTGCCGAGCGCGCCGTTTTCCAGTTCCGCCTGCAAGGTGGCGCTGTCGTTGGCGTCGAGCGTGTATTCGCCGATCCGGCCGCCTTCGACCTTGTCGAAGGTCTTGAGTCGGCAGGACAGTTCGTTGACCGGGCTGCCGGCGGCGAAGATGACGAAGTCGAGGATATGAATGCCGACATCGCCGAGCACGCCCTTGGAGCCATGTGCGCTCGACAGTCGCCAGAGCCACTGGCTTTCGGTTTTCCAGTCGCCCCAGGCCGGCTGTGTCAGCCAGCTTTGCAGGTAGGAGGCCTCGAAGTGGCGAAGCGCGCCGAGGCGGCCGACTGCGACCAGTTCGGCGGCCTTCTGCAGCACGGCGACGTTGCGATAGCTCAGGTTGACCATGCCGATCAGGGACTGCGCGCGGGCAAGATCCGCCATTTCCCGGGCATCGGCGGCGTTGGTCGCCAGCGGCTTTTCGCACAGAACGTGCTTGCCCGCCTTCATCAAGGCCAGTGTGGTTGAATGGTGCGCGGCGTCCGGGGTCACATTGGCGGCAGCATCGAAACCGCCCCAGGCGATTGCCTCTTCCAGTGTCGCGAAGCGATTTGGAATGGAGAACGCGTCGCAGAAATGAGCGAGCACGTCCGGGCGCCGGTCGACACCACCGACGATTTCAACACCGTCGATCTTTGAAAAGGCATCCGCGTGGGTACGCGCCATGTTGCCGGTCCCGACAATCAGGATCCGAAGAGGAGTAGCAGCAGAGGTCACGGGGATCTCCCTCAGCGTTTGGGGAATGGCCGGACCGGCAAAAGGCTGCCGGTCCGGAAAAGGGTGCGGATCAGCGGAAGCCTTCTTCGCCGTCGGCGTGCAGCCTGGGGCCGCGTTCCTCGATCTTTTCGGGCGCGGCTTCCACCGGAACGTTGGGGGCAGCGTTCGGATCGGCGATACGGGCCATCGGGTTGAAGGCCCATTTGACACCGTTCTTCAGCACCGTCTGCACATGGGCATTGTGATAGGTCGGATAGGTCTCGTGCCCCGGGCGGAAGTAGAAGACATTGCCCGCTCCGCGCTTGTAGGTCAGGCCCGAACGGAACACCTCGCCGCCCTGGAACCAGCTTATGAAGACCGTTTCCAGCGGTTCCGGCACGCCAAAGGGTTCGCCGTACATTTCTTCCATCTCCAGCTCGAAACTGTCCGGCAGGCCGTTGGTGATGGGGTGGTTGCGGCTGGTCACCCACAGGCGCTCACGCTCGCCGGCCTCACGCCAGGTGAGGTTGCACGGGCCACCCATCAGGCGCTTGAACGGCTTGGCGAAATGGGCCGAGTGGAGAAACACGATGCCCATGCCGGACCAGACGGCATCGCAGACCCGCTCGACCACCTCGTCGGCAACGTCGCCATGGGCAGCGTGACCCCACCACAGCAAGACGTCGGTTTCGGCAAGGCGTTCCTTCGTCAGGCCGTGTTCCGGCTCCTGCAGGGTTGCCGTGGTGGCGGTGATTTCAGGATCGGTATTCAGCGTATCGGCGATGCACTGGTGCATGCCGTCCGGATAGACACCCGCGACGATCTTGTTGTGCTGTTCATGGACGTTTTCGCCCCAGACCACGGCTCTGATCGGCATTGCAGCCTCTCCCGTTGTTCAGATGTTGGCAGAATTGTTTGCGAATTCAGGATAGAAAGCGCTTTCCCTGAAATGATCCTCCAAAGCGCTTTGGATAGCGCTAGCATCAGGGTTTTATACTGTCAATCGGACGGGCTGTAATATTCGATCACAGTTCGCATCGAGGGTTCCAAACCGGCGCGAGTGAACCTGAGGACAGCTGCGGGGTCATCCCGGGCAAAGGCCACCCGACGAAAATCAGACGCCGGTAAAAAAACGCACCAGACAACGACGCAGCAGTGTGGCCAGACCTTCTCTGCTGTGACCCACCGCCGCATTTCCCGTCATGCTCATTCGTGAAAACATACCATATGTTATGGTTTGTTATGGAGGTGAAGATGGAAATGAATGGTCTCTTGCTGGCGGCTGCGGGTTTGTCCGCTGCCGTCTGCCTGATCCACACGTTTGCGGGTGGACGCACGATTGCCGTGCCGCTGCTGAATGCGGCGGATCTGCATCCGGTGCCGAAATATGTCGCTTACTACTGCTGGCACATCGTCACGATTGTCCTGGCGATGATCGCGGTCATGTTCGCCCTTGCAGGCACACGGGCCGAAAGCCTCGACCTTGGCTGGGTGGCGACAGCCTTGACGGCTTCTTTCTGTCTGCTGGGCCTTGCGGTGCCGCCGCTGAAGAAGCAGAAATACAGCCAGATGCCGCAAGGCTGGCTGTTTCTGCCGATTGTCGTGCTGGGCGTGCTGGGTGTTCTGAGTGGAGTGAGCTGACCTGAAGAAGCGTTTCGGAAAATCGGACTGGCTTGATCTCGGCCTCACGCAGCTTGCGAAGGACGGTCCGGCGGGACTGACCATCGAGGCGCTTTGCGCTGCAGCCGGTCGTACCCGCGGTTCGTTCTATCATCACTTCCAGGATCACGGCGCTTTCGTGGAAGCCCTGATGCTTGCCTGGAAACAGCGTCACACGCTGGACCTTGCCGACCAGACCCTGGCCGAAGAAGGCGCATTGCGCGCCCGCAAGCTGTCCGACCTTGCCAACCGTCTGGACCACCGGCTGGAGCGGGCCGTGCGCGAATTCGCGCAGTCAGACCGGCAGGCGCAGGAGATCGTCCGGGATGTCGATGACCTGCGAACCGGTTTCATCGCCCGGCTTTACGAAATCGGAGGGTTGGAACCGGCGCTCGCGGCGGATGTTGCAAAAATCGAATACGCCGCCTTTGTCGGCAGCCAGATTGTTTGGCCGGACATGCCGGCGGAAGACCGCGTCGCCCTCGACCGGCGGTTCGCGCAGCTTGTTGCAATGGCGACGGCTGCTGCATCCGAAACGTAAATCCGGAGCTCAGGCAAGAAAAAGCCTCGGGTCCTCGAAGAGGGCCCGGGGCAGATTGAGGGAACGCGGTATCCTAATAACCGGCGGCCAGGGCGCCGGGACGGCGCGGGTCGGAGGAACCGGCCAGCACGCCGTCGACCAGCATGATCGACTGGGTCGACCCCATCGCATTCTTGACCTCCACCTTGTGGCCGCGGGCTTCCAGCAGGCGGATGGTGTCCGGCGAAAGACCTTCCTCGATCCGAATTTCATCCGGGAGCCACTGATTGTGGATGCGCGGGGCAGCGGTTGCCTCGGCAATGTTCATACCGTGATCGACGACGTTGAGGATGATCTGCAACGTGGTGGTGATGATGCGGCTGCCGCCGGGTGAGCCCGTGGCAAGGAAAAGCTTGCCATCCTTGAATACCAGTGTCGGGCTCATGGAAGACAGCGGCCGCTTTCCGCCTTCGACTGCGTTGGCTGTGCCGCCGATCAGTCCGTAGGCATTGGGGACCCCGGGTTTTGCGGAAAAGTCGTC
This sequence comes from Roseibium sp. LAB1, assembly GCF_054658235.1. NCBI lineage: Bacteria > Pseudomonadati > Pseudomonadota > Alphaproteobacteria > Hyphomicrobiales > Stappiaceae > Roseibium > Roseibium sp. LAB1. The sequence goes on from NZ_BAAGIB010000003.1 coordinate 514,538, forward strand.
CAGTTCGTTGTTGAGCAGCACGCCGGTGCCGTCGGCGGTCAGGCCAACGCCGTAGGAAAAGTTCAGCGTGTAGGTATTGGAGACGGCATTGCCATCCTTGTCGACAACGGAAAAATGCGTGGTCTGGTTGCTCTCATAGGGGAACGGATCGCCAGGTTTCACGTCTTCGGAGGGCGTTGCCGCATCCATCTTGATGGTTTTGACGAGTTCCGCCGCGTAGGCCGGGTCGGTCAGGCCCTTGACCGGAACCTCCACAAAATCCGGATCTCCCAGATATTTGGAGCGGTCGGCATAGGCGCGCCGCATGGTTTCGGCCATGACGTGGATACTGTCCGCGGAGTTCGGGCCATATTCAGCCAGCGGGTAATCTTGCAGCATGTTGAGGATCTGCACGATGTGAACGCCGCCGGAAGAAGGTGGCGGCATCGATGCGATTTCATAGCCGTGATAGCTGCCCGTGACGGGTTCCCGCCAGACGGGTTTGTAACCGGCCAGATCTTCCGTGGTCATGCCGCCGCCGGTGGCCTGTACCTTCTGCGCGATTTTTTCGGCAACTTCACCGGTGTAAAAGCCTGCCGCGCCGGTGTCGGCGATGCGTTTCAACGTGTTGGCAAGGTCAGGCTGCTTGAGCGTTTCGCCCGGTACGAATGGCAGGCCGCCGGTCTTGTAAAAGATCGCGGCGCTTGCCGGGTCCTTGAGAAGCCGCTTTGCAGAGGCGGTCAGCGAGGCGGCAAGATCCGGCGTCACTTCGATACCGTTCTCTGCAAGGCCAATGGCAGGTGCCACAAGCTCGGCCCAGGTCAGCTTGCCGCTGCCGTGTTTTTCGAACGCTTCGGCAAATCCCGCCACGGTGCCGGGAACGCCGACAGCAAGTCCGGAGAAGCGGGACTTCTGATTGTCCGGTTCGCCGTCTTCTCCAAGAAACATGTCTTTGAAGGCAGCCTCTGGCGCCTGTTCCCGGTAATCGAGGGCCTTGGTTTCACCGCTGTCGGCCAGATGGATCATCATGAAGCCGCCGCCACCCAGATTGCCGGCCCGTGGCAGCGTGACGGCAAGAGCAAACCCGGTGGCGATGGCGGCATCGACTGCATTGCCGCCCTTTTTCAGAATGTCGACACCGACGCGGCTTGCAACGGCCTCCTGGCTGGCGACCATGCCGTTTTGCGCCGTTTCCGGCTGAAAACGGTCCTTCAGAGAATAGATCGGCGAATCCTGCGCCGCGAGTGGTGCCGCGACGCCGGCAACGAGAGCGGCCGCCAGCGAAACGGCGGCAAAGCTGGATTTGAGAAAATGTTTCATGGGTCTCTCCGGTCGCCGGTATGGCAGGAGTTGGCAAGTGGCGGGCAGATCGCGCATCAGGCGTAGCGATCTTCCCGGCAACTTTAAGTCGTTCTTGATTCAGCGCAAGGCTAGATGATCAGATAGGCTGCAGTCTTGAAGGGACAAGCTGCACGAAGGCCAGAACGCGACTGGTTGAAGGAGGATCCATGAGCATCGCATATGCCGTTTCGAAACCGTGCCTCAACCTGAAGGTACGGTCCTTGCTGAGCGGTGCCGCTCTGGTATGCATAGCCATTGTCTCCGGTGCAGGTGCTGTCCATGCAGGGGATGCGGCCAGCGGCAAGGCTTTGGCGCTGCAATGGTGCTCTGCCTGCCACCTGGTGTCTGACGAGCAGAACAGCGCGTCCAGCGTGTCCCTCCCGAGTTTCTACGACATGGCGAAGGATCCCGGCTGGTCGGAAGAAAAACTCGCAACCTTTCTCGCCAATCCCCACCCGCAAATGCCGAACATGACGCTCGGAAACACCGAGATCGCAAATCTGGCCAGTTACATCGAATCCCTGGCCCCTTGAGGCGCGTTGCTTGCCCGTAACCTCATGGTGAGGGAGCGGGGTTGGCTGGCTCTTTTTTGGGTATCGGGTAATCTGTACGAAGACATTTCCGCCAGTCCGCTAAAACTCGAACTCGGCCAGCATGGCGGCGTGGAAGGAGCCGGCATAGGCGTCTTCATCCGCGTCGAAGACTTCGTCGGGAAGGCCGACATTGAACACCTTGAAATCAATCGTCCGGTGGGCAACGGAGGCGCTGGCGAGGATATGGTCCAGCGCCTGGCCCTTGCCCTTGTGAATGACCGTCTGGCGCTTCTCCGGGGGTAGCGAAGCATCAAGCTGGTAGAGACGGCGTGCGGCGAGCTTCGGTGAGCAGGTGTCGTCCGGGTCGGCACGCAGCAGCCTCAGCGTTCCGGTTTCACCGGTTGCGTTGAAATCACCCGCCAGAACGATCTGGCTGTCCTCGCTTGCATCGAACAGGCTTTCCACGGCAAGGCGCAATTCGAGCGCCTGCGCGGTCTGTTTCAACACCGAGAGCTGATACCCTTCAGCCCATGCAGAGACCGATGTCCATGTCCGGTCCTTCCCCTTGCCGCCGCGGATCATGGCCGCAATCGGCGCCCGCAGGTGCACACAGAAGACATGCAGGGGGCGGCCCGTGCCGATATCGATTTCCACCTGCAGGACCGGTCTGTCGAACAGGATCGTCTGCGGGCTGCGATAGGCCGGCACGGCGGTGTTGGGTTGCCAGAGAGGTGGGTGGGCATTGGTCTGGTAGAGGCTGAAGAACCTGGTTATCGGAAACCGCGAGAGAACCACGAGATTGTGACGGTCACCGGGCCCCTTTCCGGAAGGGCGTTCGCTGGTTGCCCGGTGAAATTTCTCGTAGGACGTTCCCTCCAGAAGCAGATCCAGGGCCTGGAACTGACGTGCTGTGACACCTTTTCGTTTCTGAGCGTTGACTTCCTGCAGGCACAGGATGTCGGCTTCAAGCTCCAGGATCTTCGGCCGAAGCGCATCCAGACGGGGTGTCAGCGCGTCCGGGTCGTGCCGGTCCGCGCCGAAAGATTCCATGTTGAAGGTGGCAAGTTTCATTCAGCAGGCCCGAAGCTGGAAAGGGTCTGTGAAACCATAGCCGTGCGGAGGACCAAGTGGTAGAGAGCGTTGACGCAGGAATGGCTCTGAATGGGGGGAGAGGCAAATGAGCGAAGAGGTTTGCCCCTGTGGCAGCGGCAAGGGTTTCGATCTGTGCTGCGCGCCGTATCTTTCAGGCAAGGCTGTGCCGGAAACCGCGGAGGCGCTCATGCGCTCGCGCTATTCGGCCTATGTCCGGCAACTCATCGCCTATCTGAAAGAAACGCTCTGGCCGAAGTATCAGCCGAGTTTCGATACGCAAGGCACCGCGCGCTGGGCGGCGGAAAGCCACTGGACGGGTCTCAGCATATTGGCCGTCGACAAGGGCGGACCAGCCGACCGTGACGGCACCGTGCTTTTCGAAGCGAAATACCTGTCTGCCGGTCAACTTCACACGCACCGGGAACTGAGCCGGTTCCGCAAGAAAAGCGGGCGCTGGTACTACGTGGAAGCCGTGCCGGATTAGGCAGGCTGGCCGTCTCGATTGTTGGTTTAAAAAAATCGTCCGGTCCCTGCGATTGGCGGCGGGAGCAGGGACCGGACCAATTTGCGGATAGAAGGGGAGGCAGCCCTCAACATCCGCAACAAGGAGATCGGGAAGGCCTGCGGCAAGGGTCAGCCGAAGGCGTCGACAGGGTCGAATCGAGTTTCGTTCTCCGTTTGTTCTTCTTAGCATGATTCCCTGGCCCGGCGTCAAGCACGGAAACGGCCAATATGCACGTGAGGGACGCAGGGTGTCTTCCGGCAGGACATGAAGGAAAATCAACGCTCTGGCGGCTTCCGAAACGTCATCACACATCTGTGAAACGTAGCCAGGTGCGTTTGATTGATCGCCATAGAATATTAAGTCCCTCATGTCACAAATACGGAAGAGTACTCATAAGGGACCCCTACGTGCGTTTTTCCGCCAACTCCTGGACCAAGCGTTTGCAAGGCGTCGCCTCGCCTCTGGGATTGGGGAAGGGGGCTGATCAGATCCTGGAATTCCTGAAGGGAGGCGGCAGCGACCGGCATGCGGCGGGCCGGATGGTGGTGTCGACCTTCGCGGCTCGGATTGCCGGCGCGGCTCTTGCCTATCTGTCGCAGATCGTGCTTGCCCGCCTGTTGGGGGCTCATGACTACGGTCTCTATTCGGTTGCCTGGACCTTCGTGATCGTGCTGGGCGTGATGGCCTGCGGAGGGTTTTCCACCTCCGCCAGCCGGTTCATCCCGCAGTATCTGCAAAGCGGCGACATGGCGCGCCTGCGCGGTTTCCTGCGAACAAGCCGGCAAATGGCGTTTTTCCTCGGGGGAGCTGCAGCGGTCATCGGCATCGGCTGTGTCACCTTGTTCCGGCCCTACATCGAAACCGCCTATTTCGAGCCGCTGACGGTCGTTCTCCTGGCGCTGCCCTTTTTTGCATTCGGTCTGGTTCAGGACGGCATTGCCCGCAGTTACGACTGGTCGTCGCTGGCGATGTTGCCAACCTATATCTGGCGGCCGCTGGCGATCCTGTTCTTGCTGGTCGGTGCGGTGGTCGCAGGTTTTCAGCCTGATGCGGTGACGGCGGCCGTGGTGGCTGTCGCGGCAACGGTTCTGGTCGCTCTCTACCAGTTCCTGCATCTTCGTCGGCGGCTGCGTACGCAGGTCCCTGACGGGCCTGCAAAGTTCGAGTTCAGATCCTGGCTGGCAGTTTCCATGCCGATGCTGATGGTCGACGGATTCCTGCAACTGATCACAAGTGCCGACGTGATCATGGTCAGCTTCTTTCAGGATCCGGACGAGGTTGCGGTCTATTTCGCTGCGTCCAGAACGCTGGCGCTGGTGCATTTTGTCTATTTTGCCGTGCGGGCCGCATCGGCGCATCGTTTTTCCAGCTACACCCACAATCAGGATCTTTCGGGACTTGCCGGTTACATGCGGCAGGCAACCCTCTGGACCTTCTGGCCGTCTGTGGCCGCAGGTGCCGGCTTGCTGCTGATCGCGCCGCTTCTGCTGGCCCTGTTCGGCAGCGGTTTTGAAAGCGGCTACGAGGTGATAGCCCTCCTGATGATCGGCGTGCTTGCGCGTGCTTCGGTTGGACCTGCCGACGCGCTTTTGACGATGACCGGGCACCAGAACACTTGCGCCGGCATTTACGCCGGGACGTTTTTCCTTAACGTCATACTCAATCTCGTTCTGATCCCGCTGCTCGGCCTGGCCGGCGCGGCTATTGCCACAAGTCTTGCGATCCTTTTTGAAGCCACTGCCCTTGCGGTAGTGGCAAAACGGAAGCTCAATATCACGACATTCGTTTTGCCATTGCTTTTCTCCGGGAACCGTTCGGTTGACCAATGATCCGTTTTCTTCCGTGCAGCTCGAGGTTTTGTCCCTCGACCCTTTGAGCGCCGATGTGCCGCTGGATGCCTGGCGGGAACTGGGTGCGGCAGCTCTCAGCCCGAATCCATTCTTCGGTCCGGATTTCCTCTGTCCGTTTCTGGAAAAGATGAGCAAACGGCCGGTGCGGCTTGTCGTGGTGCGCGAACGCTCTGGTGGCCGCTGGTTGGTGGCGGCCCCTATCGGCCGCCGCCGGTTCGGGCTGGCACTCTCCGTCAACACCACCTGGGCAACGGAGTTTGCCCCGCTCGGTACGCCGCTGGTCCACCCGGACGCGAGTACCGAGGCCATCACAACGTTTCTGACGGCCGCCAAAGACCCTGGAGACGCCCTCGCCATTCCCTATCTGCCGCTGCATTCCCAATCTGCAGTCCGGTTGAGGGACGCCGGCTCCGGCAGGAAGGCGGTGCTTGTGAAGTCGTTCCGGGCGAGCCACGGTGCCGGAGCCACGGGAAAGGCGCAGCTTGCCGAAGCCGACAGCGGCAAACGGCGCAAGGAAATGCGCCGGCTGATGCGCCGACTGGGAGACCATGGCAAAACCACGTTCCGCAGCCTCGCCGGGCCGGATGCCATTGCCGGGTTCGAGACCTTTCTGGAACTGGAGGCCTCCGGCTGGAAGGGCCGGTCGGGAACCGCTCTTGTCAGTCAGTCCAATACGGCGAACTTTGCCCGAACGGCCGTCGCCAATATGGCCGGGCGAAACGGTGTCCGGATCGATCAGCTCTGGTCGGGGCAGACACTGGTTGCCGCCCTGGTGCTGTTTCAGGAGGCCGGCAAGGTGTTTTCCTGGAAGATCGCTTTTGACGAGGAATTCGCCCGCTATTCTCCCGGAGCCCAGATCGCGCTGCAGGCGTTGAAGACCAATCTGGCCATCCCGGGGTTCAGGGGCGCGGATTCCCTGGCCATTCCCGGGCATTCGATGATCGAGCCACTGTGGCGCGGCCGGCTGGAAACCGGCACGATGCTTTACGCCAGTGGCCTGAAGCTGTCGTTGTACAAGACGGATCTCAAGTTTGAGCAAAGCCTGCGCCGGTTTGCGCGGGCGGTCAAAAAACGTCTGCGTTCCCGGTCATGACGAGGGGGATCAGCCCTCGATGCTTTCAAGGTCCCGCAATTTCCTGCGAATGATCTTGCCGGTGGTGGTCATGGGCAACGAGGTGACGAATTCGATTTCCCGCGGATATTCATGTGCCGACAGGCGTTCGCGGACGAAGGTGCGGATATCGTTTTCCAGAGCTGTGCCTTTTTCCTCGCCCGGCTTCAGGACGATGAAGGCCTTGACGATTTCCGTGCGCAGCGGGTCCGGCTTGCCGACAGCCGCCGCGAGCGCGATGGCCGGATGTTTCAGCAGGCAATCCTCAATCTCGCCCGGGCCGATCCGATAGCTTGCCGACGTGATGATGTCGTCGTCGCGGCCAACGAAATGGACATAGCCGTCTTTGTCCATCAGGCCCTGGTCACCGGTGATCATCCAGTCTCCGATGAACTTCTCCCGCGTCGCCTCCGGCTTGTTCCAGTATTCCAGGAACATTACCGGGTCTGGCCGCTGGATGGCGATCTGGCCGAGGGTTTCAGACGGCAGCTCATTGCCTTCATCATCGATGATCGCAACCTGGTGACCGGGCGTTGCCTTGCCGATGGCCCCTGACCGGCTGACGCCGAGGTCCGCGGCGGAGCCGAGCACGGCATTGCATTCGGTCTGGCCGTAGAATTCGTTGACCTTGAAGCCGAATTCGTCGGCGAACCAGTCGTAGGTCTCCCGGCCGAGGGATTCTCCGGCGGAGCCGACGCTGCGCCAGGTCAGGTCGAACCGTTTGGCCGGATTGTCGACAGCCCGCAGCATCTTCAGGGCCGTGGGCGGAATGAAGGCATTGCGGATCTTCTGCTGTTCCATGAGACGGAAAGCGACTTCCGGGTCGAACTTGCGCGATGCGTGGCAGACCACCGGCACGCCGAGTGACAATGCTGGAAACAGGGCGTTCAGCAGGCCACCTGCCCAGGCCCAGTCGGCCGGGGTCCAGAGCAGATCACCGTCGCGGCCGAGGAAATTCTGCGACAACTCGATGCCGGGCATATGCCCGAGCAACACCCGGTGGCCATGCAGCACGCCCTTGGGCTGCCCGGTGGTGCCGGACGTGTAGATCATGAGCGCCGGGTTGTCGGGTGTGGTCGCAAGGGTCCGGTAGTCATCGGAGGCCTTCTCAAGCAGGTCCTCGAAACCGAAGACACCGGTTTCCGGGCCGTCGACAGAAATCACCAGATCGAGGCCGGGAAGGTCTGACCGGATTTCCGTAAGTTTTGTGAGGCCGGCTGTATCCGTCACAAGGACGCGGGCACCGGAATCGGCCAGCCTGTAGCGCAGTGCCTCCAGTCCGAACAGGGCCGCCAGCGGCACGGCGATCGCGCCGGACTTGTAGGCTGCCAGATGCGCGATGGCCGTTTGGGGGATCTGCGGCAGGAGCAGCGCAACCCGGTCGCCGCGGTTCAGGCCAAGGCCTTCAAGAGCATTGGCAAAACGGTTGGCTGCCCGGTTCAGCGCAAGATGGCTCCAGTCCCGGTGCGACCCGTCCTCGAGAACCTGGCGGATCGCGAGACGGCCGGGGTCTTGTGCGGCCCATTGGTCGCTGACCGCTGCGGCCATGTTGTAGGTTGCAGGCCGAGGCCAGCGGAAAGTCTCTCTCAGCGCGTCGTAGTTGCCTGTAGGCTGCAGCATTTCAGAGCGTCCGGTGCTTCAATTTTGAGCAGCGGAGTTTAGGGCGGTCATTGCTGCAGCGCAATAGAGCCGAAATCATCCTGGGAAATAGGGGTTTGCTGTCCTTGCGCTGACGCGCGAAAGGTACGCCGGTATGGCCGTTTCCAAAAGGTTTTCCTGTCAATATTTTGCGTAAACCGGCTGTTTGAAACGGGTTGCCGCTGCGGGCGGATTGCGGGTCAGGCAGAGCGCGCGGGGTATTTCCGGGCAGTCATTTCTTCGCGAGCGGATGGGCGCTTTCGACCAGTTCGCGCAGGCGTTCGTCCAGAACGTGGGTGTAGATTTGCGTCGTGGAAATATCCGCATGGCCCAGCAGTTGCTGCACCACTCTGAGATCGGCACCGTTCTGCAGCAGGTGCGAGGCGAAGGCGTGACGCAGCACGTGGGGCGAGATCTTGCCGGCATCGAGCCCGGCGGCGATGGCGAGGTCTTTCAGCTCGCGCGCAAAATGCTGGCGGGTCAGATGTCCGCTTTCGCCGTGGGAGGGAAACAGCCAGGGGCTTTTTTCATATGCCCCTTCGGCGGCGCGCAATCCAACATAGTCCTTCATGGCAGCCTGGGCAGCGCGCGACAGCGGCACCAGACGCTCCTTGCCGCCCTTGCCCCGGATTTCGATCAGGCGCGCGTCCCTGAGAGCGGCCGTAACGGGAAGGGCGACCAGTTCCGAAACGCGCAGGCCGGTGGCATATAGCACCTCGATCAGTGTGTACATGCGCTGCGTGCGCAAGCGTGCAGCAGCGCTTTTCTGCGGCTTTTCGGTTTCCGACCGTGCTGTCTCGATCAGGCGGTCGACATCGTTCATCGACAGCACCTTGGGCAGGCTTGCGCGTTTCTTGGGTGCGGACAGGGTGCGGGTCGGGTCGTCTTCCCGTGAGCCTTCCGCATAAAGGAACTTGTAAAACTGCTTCAGCGCCGACAGCCGTCTTGCCTGCGAGGTTTCGGCAAAACCGCGCCGATTGAGATCGCCCAGATAGTCTGAAATGTCGACGGATTGCGCGGATGCCAGGGTCTTTCGTCCGAGAAAGCCGGAGAAATCTTCCAGGTCGCGACGGTATCCGGCCAGCGTGTTTTCCGCCGCGCCGCGTTCGGCGGCCAGCATCTCCAGGAAGTTTTCAAGATCGAAACCGGTTGCCATTGCGTATGCCTTCGGAAAGGACCTTATGCTTGTCCCTAGGATGACCAGTCAGTTGAACACGCGCCTTAGCGGCCGAAGCCGTCTTTTTTCACCCGCACCTCGATTTCCCGTTCGCGCGGATCGACGAGATTGGCCAGGGAATAGATCGCGCCATAGCCGAGCGCGCCGAGCAGCAGCAGCACGAGCAACAGGCGGGTCAGGGTCGGCACGTCGGCTGTCTCCAGGTCAGGACGTCGGTCCGCTCGAAGTGAAGCGAATCGGATACCGGATTGTTTCAACAAGGCGGGGGTGCATGCAAGGCAAAGCAGCAATCAGGCAGGCCGAGTTCCCCCGTGTCTTTTTTGACGAATATGCTAAAACGCCGCAATGACAGAACACGACAAGGCGCGGTCTTCCGAAGGAGGATTCGCGGAGACAGACGTAAAACCCGTTGATCTGGCCCGCCTGGTGGCTGCCCTGGGGCATCGGTCCATCGTTCTGGTGGGAATCATGGGCTGTGGCAAGTCGACGGTCGGCAAGCGGCTGGCGAACCGGCTTGGACTTGAATTTGTCGACGCCGATACCGAAATCGAGCGCGCGGCCAACATGACCGTTGCAGAAATTTTCGCCGAACACGGCGAGCCTTATTTTCGCAGCGGTGAGGAACGGGTGATCGCCCGCCTTCTGCGTGAAGGGCCGCAGGTGCTGGCTACGGGTGGCGGCGCTTTCATGAGCGATGCGACACGGGCGGAAATTGCAGAACATGGCCTGTCCATCTGGCTGAAGGTGGATTTCGACACGGTGATGGCGCGAGTCCGGCGCAGATCCACGCGCCCTCTGCTGCAGAACCCCGATCCCGAGGGCACGATGCGCAAGCTGATGGCCGACCGCGAGCCCGTCTATGCCAAGGCGGCATTGACGGTCACGTCCAAGGACGTTCCGCATGAGGCGGTCGTCGACCAGATCATCGCCACCCTGGCGGATTATCTGTTTCAACGCGAGGCCGCCAGCGCCGCGCAAACATCAATGACATGAATTTAAAAGCGTGACGGCATGGTAGACACGGTAGTGGCAAAAGCATTGTTGGGCCGGGACGAGAAGATCGTCCAGGTCGATCTTGGCGCGCGCAGTTACGATATCAAGATCGGCCGGGGGCTGCTTGAAGGTGCCGGGGCGGAGATCGCTGCCATCATGCCCGGTGCACGTCTTGCTGTTGTTGCGGACGAAACCGTTGCGGGGCTTCATCTGAAGGCCTTTTCACAAAGCCTGAAGGCCGCCGGTCTCGAACATACCGTCATTACCGTGCCGGCAGGCGAAAGCACCAAATGCTTCCGTGAGTTCGAGCGCCTGTGCGACGAGGTTCTGGCCGCCCGGCTGGAACGCGGCGACGCGGTTGTCGCTCTTGGTGGCGGTGTCGTTGGCGACCTGACCGGATTTGTCGCCTCCGCCGTGCGCCGCGGCATGGCTTTCATTCAGGTGCCGACCACGCTTCTTGCACAGGTCGACAGTTCTGTCGGTGGCAAGACCGGGATCAACTCGCGCCACGGCAAGAACCTGATCGGCGCTTTCCACCAGCCTGCGCTGGTGCTGGCCGACACCGCCATTCTGGACACGCTGCCGCTTCGCGATTTCCGCGCCGGCTATGCGGAAGTTGCCAAATACGGGCTTCTGGGCGATGCCGATTTCTTCGCCTGGCTGGAAACCAACTGGCAGGCGGTTTTTGCCGGTGGGGCGGAACGGGACGAAGCGGTGGCCCGGTCCTGCCAGGCCAAGGCCGATGTGGTGGCTGCGGACGAGCTGGAATCGGGCCGCAGGGCGCTTCTCAACCTGGGACACACGTTCGGCCACGCGCTTGAATCGGCCGTTGCTTACGAGACCGAGCGTCTGGTGCATGGCGAAGGTGTGTCCATCGGCATGATGCTCGCGCATGAATTCTCTCAGCGTCTTGGTCTCATCGGCGAAGACACCGTTGAGCGTGTCCACAAGCATCTGAGCGATGTCGGTCTGCCCCTCCGGGTGCAGGACATTCCCGGCCAGTTGCCGCCGGCCGAAACGCTCATGGATATCATCGCGCAGGACAAGAAGGTCAGCCGGGGTGCGCTCACTTTCATTCTTACGCGCGGCATCGGTGAAGCCTTTGTCGAAAAAGGCGTCGATCCCGCACTGGTGTCGGACTTCCTGAAGGAGAAACTCGAGGCATGACGGAAACGGCTCTCTGGCTGGCGATTGGCGCCATCTTCGTGCTCCTGTTCCTGTCGGGCTTCTTTTCCGGCTCGGAAACAGCGCTCACCGCCGCATCGCGCGCGCGCATGCACCAGATGGAAAAAACCGGCGACTGGCGCGCCCGGGTGGTCAGCCTGCTGATCGCCAACCGGGAACGGCTGATCGGCGCGCTGCTGCTGGGCAACAACCTGGTCAATATCCTGGCGTCTGCGCTGGCAACCAGTGTGTTCCTGTCGCTGTTCGGCGAGGCGGGCGTGGCGCTTGCCACGCTGGTCATGACCGCCCTTGTTCTGGTTTTTGCCGAAGTGCTGCCGAAGACCTGGGCCATTTCGAACCCGGAGCGTTTTGCGCTTGCGGTGGCGCCGATCGTGCGCTTCGTGGTGGCTGTATTCGGGCCGATCGTCGTCGGGGTGGAGTGGATCGTTCGCAACATCCTGAAGCTGCTTGGCGTCAATATCGGTGACGACACGTCGATCCTGTCGCCGCATGAGGAACTGCGCGGCGCCGTCGATCTGCAGCATATCGAAGGTGGCCTGGAAAAGGGCGAGCGCGACCGCCTCGGCGGGTTGCTCGACCTGGCGGAACTGGAAGTCTCGGATGTCATGGTTCACCGCACCAACATGGTGGCGCTGAATGCTGATGACGCGCCGGACAAGCTGGTCAATGCGGCTCTGGCTTCGCCCTATACCCGTCTGCCGCTCTGGCGCGGAGAAAGCGACAATTTTGTCGGCGTGCTGCATGCCAAGGATCTGCTGCGCGCGCTGCAGGCTGCAGGTGGCGATGCCGCGAAGATCAACGTCCTGGATATTGCTGCCCCGGCCTGGTTCGTTCCCGACACGACCTCGCTTCAGGATCAGCTCAACGCCTTCCTGCGGCACAAATCGCATTTCGCCCTCGTGGTCGACGAGTATGGCGAGGTGATGGGTCTGGTTACGCTGGAAGACATTCTGGAGGAAATCGTCGGCGAGATTGCCGATGAACACGACGTGGAGCTGGAAGGCCTGCGGCCGCAGGCGGATGGCTCGGTGATTGTCGATGGCTCCGTACCGATTCGCGACCTCAACCGCGCTGCCGACTGGAGTCTGCCGGACGACGAGGCGACCACGATAGCCGGTCTTGTCATTCACGAAGCGCGGATGATCCCGGAAGAACGCCAGATCTTCACCTTCCACGGCTTCCGTTTCACCGTGCTGCGGCGGGAGAAGAACCGCGTCACCCGGTTGCGCATCATGCCGCTTGGCCAGACCCCCGGCGTCAAGATGCCGGCTGCCGCTGCCCAGGCCGTTGCCGGTGCAGCAGCGAAAGCGGGTGGTTGACCTAAAAAACACCCGGCTGTTGAAAGCCGGGTGGTGGCGCTGCCTGGGCATGGCCCCAAACAACGCTTCAGGCGCTGAATTTCGGACTTTCTAGGTAACCGGCCGTTCAGCCGCCTGCCACCCGGGCGGCGCGCGGGTCCGGTTCGCTTTCGGAGCGGATTTCCAGTGCCAGCGCGTGTACGCCTCCGGCGATCTCGTCGGCAAGCAGATCGTTGATTGCCCGGTGCCTTGCAACCCGGTTCATGCCCTCGAAAGCGGCCGCGGCGATTTGTACACGGAAGTGGGTTTCACCACCCTCGCGCCAGCCGCCATGGCCCCTGTGCTTTTCGGACTCGTCGATGACGTTCAGATAGGACGGGGAAAAGGCTGCGGAGAGTTTGTCGGTGATCGTCTGCTTTGTGCTCATGTGTCTCACTTGGCGTAGCTGTTTTCGAAGTTCAAGTCTTTCATGGTCCGACCCTGCCTGATACAGTGCCGGGCTCTTCGACTTTCGAAATCCGGTGCGGAGAAATTAACTTTGGATACCGGGACAATGCAACGGCCTGCGGCTTGCTCGCCAGCCCTCACACTTCAATATTTCGGCGCATGAAACTCGACTCAAAACTTTTCGACAGCATCCGAGTGAAACCGGACAAGGAACGGGCCCAGCAGGGTCGCCATCCGGTTTGCGACCATCCGGGTTGCCAGCGACCGGGCACGCACCGGGCGCCGAAAGGGCGCGACCGGGAAGGGCAGTATTTTAATTTCTGCGTCGACCACGTACGCGAATACAACAAGTCCTATAACTATTTTACAGGTATGGGCGACGACGACGTGCGCACCTATCAGAAGGACAGTCTGACGGGGCACCGGCCGACCTGGAAAATGGGCGTAAACCGGCAGGCGGCGCAGGGCCCGGACGGGTTCGACGCACGCTCCAACATGCGCTCCAACGCGCAACGGCGGGCCGAGCAAGTGCGGCGTCCGCGCGAAAGAAAGCTACTAACGCTTGAAAAACGTTCCCTGGATGTGCTCAATCTGCCCTACACAGCCCGTGGCGCCGAAATCAAAGCGCGCTATAAGGAGCTTGTTAAATTGAACCATCCGGATGCCAATGGCGGTGACAGGTCTTCCGAAGACCGCCTGCGGGAAATCATTCAGGCGTATAACGTTCTGAAAAAAGCCGGTTTCCTTTAGAGCCTGCAGGGTCCTGCCGGCTTTTCCCAAACGACCCTTCCCGAAATCCGGGACTGCGGAGGACTGATGACTGAGACGACGACTGCGGCCATGGCCATGCCGGACACTGAAATTTCCGTAGAAGAGGTTTTCGGTTTCAAGTCCGACCTCAAGGTACCCGCATTTTCCGCGCCGTCAGAACATGTGCCTGAGCGTGACGAGGATTACCTTTTCGACCGCGCGACCACATTGGCGATCCTGGCGGGGTTTGCCCACAATCGGCGCGTGATGGTGACCGGATACCACGGCACGGGCAAGTCGACCCACATCGAACAGGTGGCGTCGCGTCTCAACTGGCCCTGTATCCGTGTCAACCTGGACAGCCACATCTCCCGTATCGATCTGGTCGGCAAGGACGCGATCGTGATCAAGGACGGCAAGCAGGTCACCGAGTTTCGTGACGGTATCCTGCCCTGGGCCTATCAGCACAACGTCGCGCTGGTGTTTGACGAATACGACGCCGGCCGTCCTGACGTGATGTTCGTGATCCAGCGTATCCTGGAATCCTCCGGCCGCCTGACGCTACTCGACCAGAGCCGGGTCATCCGTCCGCATGCCGCATTCCGGCTGTTCGCCACCGCCAACACGGTCGGTCTCGGCGATACCTCCGGCCTTTATCACGGCACGCAGCAGATCAACCAGGCCCAGATGGACCGCTGGTCGATCGTCACCACGCTGAACTATCTGCCGCATGACAATGAGGTCGATATCGTCCTGTCGAAGGCAAAGCACTTCCAGTCGGACGAAGGCCGCAACACCGTTTCCAAGATGGTGCGCCTGGCAGACATGACGCGGAACGCCTTCATCAACGGCGACCTGTCCACGGTCATGAGCCCGCGTACGGTCATCACCTGGGCGGAAAACGCCCAGATCTTTGGCGATGTCGGCTTTGCCTTCCGTCTGACCTTCCTCAACAAGTGCGACGACATGGAACAGTCCCTGGTGGCCGAGTTCTATCAGCGCTGCTTCGGTGAAGATCTGCCGGAATCGTCCGTCAACGTAGTCATGAGCTGAGGTCCCTATGGCACCACGGCCGGGTCATAATTCCCTTCCGGGCAACAAGCCCGCACCGAGCACCGAGCCGTTCAAGCAGTCGGTGACCGGCACCATGCGGGCGATTTCCGGTGAACCGGAACTGGAAGTCATCTTTTCCGGCGACCGGCCAGGTCTCAGTGGCATGTCCGCGCGCTTGCCCGAACCTTCGCGCAAGATCAACGCGCGCGAGATCGCCATTACCCGCGGTCTTTCGGACAGCATTGCGCTGCGCATCGCCTGCCACGACAAGGCGATTCATTCCAAGAACATGCCGCAAGGCCCGGACGCCCGGGCGATTTTCGAAGCGGTCGAGCAGGCTCGCTGCGAGGCCGTCGGCGCGCGCCGTATGCAGGGGGTCGCCGACAACCTGTCGGAGATGCTCGACGACCGGTTCCGCAAGTCCGGTGCGCCGGACATTACCAGCCGGGAGGAAGCGCCGCTGCAGGACGCCCTGTCCCTGCTGGTGCGTGAGCGTCTGACCGGGGCAAAGCCGCCGGAGAGTGCTGAAAAGCTTGTCGACATGTGGCGGGGCTGGATCGAGGACAAGGCCGGTGCCGACCTTGACCGGCTGGAAGCCGAGGTCGAAAACCAGAATTCCTTCGCAGCCCGTCTGCGCGATGTCCTGAAATCGCTCGACATGGGTGATGAGCTTGGCGATCACGACCAGGACATGGACCCGGAAGAAAACGAGGACCAGGGCAACAACGACGAAGCCGAATCCGGCGACGACAGCGAAGAAGACAGCGGCGAACAGGAAGCCTCTCCGCAGGAGATGGAACTTTCCGGCGAAGAGCAGGAAAGCGGAGATACGGAAGCCGCTGAAGCCGACATGGAAGACTTCGCCGATCAGGACATGTCGGAGGACACAGAGGAGCCGGGCGAAAGCGACCGGCCCGACACGCCGTTCTCCAACCGGCCGGAGTCCGATTACCGGGTGTTCACCACCCAGTTCGACGAGACCATCACCGCGGAAGAGCTTTGCGACACGGCAGAACTCGACCGTTTGCGCGGCTTCCTCGACAAGCAGCTGACCCATCTTCAGGGCGCTGTGGCGCGTCTTGCCAACCGGCTGCAGCGCAAGTTGATGGCCCAGCAGAACCGGGCCTGGGATTTCGATCTGGAAGAAGGGCTTCTGGACACGGCCAGGCTGACGCGCGCCGTGACCGACCCGATGGCCCCGCTTGCCTTCAAACAGGAGCGCGACACCAATTTCCGCGACACGGTCGTGACGCTGCTCCTGGACAATTCGGGATCCATGCGCGGGCGTCCGATCACCGTTGCGGCCACCTGCGCCGACATTCTGGCGCGCACGCTGGAGCGGTGCGGAGTGAAGGTCGAGATCCTCGGCTTCACCACCAAGGCGTGGAAAGGCGGCCAGTCGCGCGAGAGCTGGATCGGAGCCGGCAAGCCGCCGACCCCGGGCCGGCTGAACGACCTGCGCCACATCATCTACAAATCCGCGGACGCGCCCTGGCGTCGAGCCAGACGGAACCTCGGCCTGATGATGCGCGAAGGCCTGTTGAAGGAAAACATCGACGGTGAAGCGCTGCTGTGGGCTCATGACCGCCTGATGGCGAGGCCCGAACAGCGCCGTATCCTGATGATGATTTCCGACGGTGCGCCGGTCGATGACACCACGCTGTCCGTCAATCCGGGCAATTATCTGGAGCGGCACCTGCGCTATGTCATCGAGGAGATCGAGACCCGCTCGCCGGTCGAACTGATCGCCATCGGCATCGGTCACGACGTCACGCGGTACTACCGCCGTGCCGTCACGATCGTCGATGCCGAAGAACTTGCAGGTGCGATGACGGACCAGCTTGCCAACCTCTTCGACGACGAGGTGGACACGTCCTTCAATACGCGCGGCCGCCGTCGCCGCGCAGGGCATCGTTAGACGGCGGGAACCGGAAAATATGGGAGCAGAAGGGCGTCGTCCGGCTGGCAGCATCGCGCTGGCTGCCGCCTTTCTCTCCGCTTTCTGGTGTGCAGCGCCCGTCTCGGTCTCGGCGCAAGAACTGCTGACTGCCGGACAGCCGGTCAAGGTTCGCACCAAGCCCATCGATACCTTCCGCATAGGGCTCGCCGACACGACATTTGGCAAGCTGACCTATCTTGGCGGTCTGGAGCTGATCGCTGACGACCGCAAGGTGGGTGGTCTTTCCGGCCTCATCAGTCTGGATCACGGCAACCGGTTTCTGGCGGTGACGGACAATGGCCACTGGGTAAGCGGCTCGATCGAGCAGACCACGGACGGCAAGCCGACCGGCATCAAAGATCTGCGAAGCGCGTCCCTGCTGGGCGCGGACGGCAAAACGCTCGACGCCCGCTGGGGGCACGACACCGAGGCTCTGACACTGTCGGGGTCCGGGCTCTATGTGACGGCCGAAACCCGCAATGCGGTTTACCGCTTTCCGTGGCCGATCTCGACCGGCAAGGAAAAGATGATCGGCGAAGTCGCGCTGCCGCAGGATATTCGGGATCTGCCGCGCAACACCGGGTTGGAAGCGCTTGCCGCCGGTCCGGAGGACGGGCCGCTGGCCGATAAGCTCGTGGCCGTCGCGGAATCGGCTCCAAGCGATCTGCACGATCTGTCCGGCTTCATCATCGGGCCGGAGGGGACGGAACGCTTCACCATCCGCCGGCACGATCGTTTCGACGCGACGGATGCCGCGTTTCTGCCGGGCGGAGACATGGTGCTTGTGGAGCGCCGCTTCAGCCTGCGCGACCTGATTGGCCTGCGTCTGCGCCGGTTCAAAGGCGCGGATATCGTTCCCGGCGCGGTTCTGGAAGGTGAGCTGCTTCTGGAGGCCGACTTCAATTCCCAGATCGACAATATGGAAGCGCTCGGCGTGCATACAGATGAAAACGGCGCAACGATTCTGACGCTTGTTTCCGACAACAACCGGTCGATCCTGCAGCGGACCCTGTTCCTGAGGTTTCGGCTGGAGGACTGAGGCGCGATTGCAAGTCGTGTCAGCTCGTCGGCAGCGAGGCGATTGGCGGGAGCACACTCGCCTTGCCGCTTGGCTCAGGACATTTCTGGTTGAGAGGCGCTTCCGGAAATTGTCTGCATTTCTCCTGAAATGAGCAGGCCCGAGTGGCGGTTCGCCAAATTTGTACGACCGCCCTTCCTGTTCGGCGAGTGTCGCTTAAGCTGCGGTGCCCTTCGGCATGGCTTGAAACAGGCTCAGCACGATGCGGTAGGGGGCCAGCAGGGCGACGGCAACCAGCATTTTGACCAGGAAGTCACCCACGGCCAGGGAGACCCACAGCAGGGCCTGGGTATCGTCGCTGATGCCCAGGAACGGCACCGGGAAGGCGAGCGAGCTGTTGTCCATGCCGAACAGGCCGTCGATGAAGGCGAAGCTGGCAGAAAAGGCAATGCCGAAAAACAGGATGGTGTCGATCACCGAACCGATGAAGGAAGAGGTGATCGGTGCTTTCCACCAGGCCAGCTTGCGCATCCGGTCGAAAATCGTCACGTCCAGCAATTGCGCCACCAGGAAGGCGGTGCCTGAGGCAATGGCAATGCGGGGTGTCGCGAGCCAGATCGACAGGACAACGGCAATCAGGAAGCCAGCGATCACCACCTTGCGAGCTGCGGTCGGGCCGAAGCGGCGGTTGGTGAGATCGGTTACCAGGAAGGCGACCGGATAGGTGAACGCGCCCCAGGTAAGCGTGTCGGCCAGATTGACGCTGCCGATGAAATGCTCGACCGGAAACTGGACCAGAAAGTTGGAGGCCACGACAACAGCCGCCATCGCAAGAATAGCGACAACGTGATGGCCGGCGGAAAAGGTCCGGGTATCGGTCATGTGTTCACCTCATAACGACAGACGCCCAACCGGTTTCGATTGGGCGTCCTGAAAAGGTTCTGTGCAAGTAAGCGAGCTGCCTGCTGCCGAAAACGGCCGATGCAGGCGCTTCAGGCCTTAAGCGGCAGCGGTGGCTTCAGCCTGCTTGCGCTTGATGTTGACCTTGATCTTGCGGGCAGCGTCGGAGAGCTCTGCGTCGCTGGCCTTCATCAGGTATGCGTCCAGGCCACCGCGGTGTTCGACGGAGCGCAGAGCGTGTGCGCAGACCTTCAGCTTGAAAGTTTCGCCAAGCGTGTCGCTGATGAGAGACACGTTGCACAGGTTCGGGAGGAACCGGCGGCGGGACCTGTTGTTCGCGTGAGAGACGTTGTTGCCCGTCATCACATCTTTGCCGGAGAGTTCGCAACGGCGTGCCATGATATCACCTTTTGTTTTCGTGGCTGGGCCGTTACTTTGAACCCAGCAAGTCCAACCGGAACCGGCGCGGACCTGAGGCCCGGCGACATCGTCTCCGGCATTTCTCGGAAAAAGTTGCCCCGCTATAATGGGAGTGGAGGCCAACGTCAAGACATCTGAACCGCTTTGCCGAGATTCACTGCTTTTATTTGCATGATGCCCTGCCGTTAACCAGTGAGTTACCATAATTGAGAATGATTGGGGTCGTTCAACGGACAGGATTCATGGTACTCTTTCCGTCGCGGAACACTGATGGCGCGGGGGCGCAATTCGCTGCCAGACGGCAGTCCGGAGGTTTTGAAGTGTTTGGTTTGATGTCTCTCGGGCGGCTGGTCGCCCTGCCAATGCTTGCTGCGGCACTGCTGACGACGCCGGCGGAAGCCAAGAAAAACAGCGTAGGCGGCCTGTACAATATCTCGATTGCCGGCTTCAAGGTCGGACGCGGAACCCTGTCGCTCGTCATGCAGGGCAATGCCTATTCGGCCAAGGTCAGCCTTGAGCCTGCAGGCATCGGCACGCTGTTCACCACTGGCAAGGGCGGTGCAGAAGCCTCCGGCTGGATGGTCGGGTCCCGCGTGGTGCCGTCCAAGTACCGGATGGCCTCGCATGCCTCCAATCTCGATTTCTACGTCAATCTGAGTCAGGGCTCCGGCAGCATCCGGTCCATGGAAGTTGCGCCCCAGTTCAAGCCCAATCCGGAACGGATCAAGGTGACGGACCGGCATACGCGTAACGCGATAGATCCGCTCAGCGCGGCGCTGATGCCCGTAGGCCGGGCCAAGGACAGCCTCGGGCCGAAGGCGTGCTCCCGGCGTTTGCCGGTATTCGACGGCTGGACGCGATTCGACATCAAGCTGAGCTATTCCGGCACCAAGGAAGTCTCCGGCCACGGCTACGACGGCCAGGTGGTGGTCTGCAAGGCCCGCTGGGTGCCCGTCGCGGGGCACCGTCCGTCCAAGGATTCAGTCAAATACATGGCCAGGGCCAACATGGAAGTCTGGATCGCGCCCATGGGCCGCGACAACGTGCTGGTGCCCTACCGGATTTCCATCGATACCAAGAACGGCCGTCTCGTCGTTGAAGCCGACAAGCTCAAGATCGACGGTGCCGGCAGCGACCAGGCTTCTGCCGACTGATCGCAGGCCTTTTTCAGATCCCTTTCCGGCGCCAAAGCCGGGAGGGGCTGGCGGGCGCGAAGGTGTTCCGATGCCGGTCGGCCGGCACACCGAGACTTGCGCCCTCTTGCGTCTCTTGATACAGCCCTCCACGTATGTGTTCAGGCGCGCTTGCGTGGCCTGAAGCATCTTGCGTTGTTCAGACGCGGCAAAGATGCTTGAACGTCTTTGAAATGATCGACTTTGGCTGCCTGGCCGCTTCCGGCCGGATATCCTTCGATCTTGTGACAGAATTTCCGGAGCGGCCGCCGAACGTGAGGTGGTGCCGGCTTGATTCAGGTAACCGAGTAAATGCACAGCTATTTGGAATTCGAAAAGCCCGTTGCAGACATTGAAGGCAAGATCCAGGAGCTGCGGGCTCTGGCCGGGGAAGATGGCGAAGCCGTCAATGTCGACAGTGAAATCGACCGGCTGAAATCGAAGTCCTCGCAAACACTGCAGGAACTCTACACAAAACTGACACCCTGGCAGAAAACGCTTGTTGCCCGCCATCCGGACCGTCCGCACGCCGTTGCCTACATCGCCGGCCTGATCGAGGATTTCACGCCGCTGGCCGGTGACAGGAAATTTGCCGAAGATGCCGCGCTGATCGCCGGGATCGGACGTTTCCGCGGTCAGTCCGTCGCCATCCTGGCCCAGGAAAAGGGCCATGACACCGAAACGCGCCTCAAGCACAATTTCGGCATGGTCCGTCCGGAAGGTTACCGCAAGGCGGTCCGGGTCATGGAAATGGCGGAACGTTTCGGCCTGCCCCTGATCAGCTTTGTCGACACGTCCGGTGCCTATCCGGGACGCGGTGCGGAAGAGCGCGGCCAATCGGAAGCGATTGCACGCTCAACGGATGTCGGTCTTGGTCTCGGCACGCCGTCCGTTTCCGTCGTCATCGGCGAAGGCGGATCCGGTGGCGCGATTGCCATCGCAACCGCCAACAAGGTGCTGATGATGGAGCATGCGATCTATTCGGTGATTTCGCCGGAAGGGGCCGCCTCCATCCTGTGGCGCGACAGCGCAAAGGCCCAGGATGCTGCGACCGCGCTGAAGATCACCGCGCAGGATCTCAAGCAGCTCGGTGTCATCGACGACATCATCAAGGAACCGGTAGGCGGTGCGCATCGTGCGCGTGAAATCGTCATCGACAATGCAGGCAAGGCCATCGAGAGCGCCTTGAAGGACCTGGCGGGACTGTCGCCCGAGGAGCTGCGCAAGCAGCGTCGCGACAAATTCATCTCCATCGGCAGAACGCTGAGCTAGAATACTTCACGTTCATTTGTGTGCCTTCCGGATGCCGGTTTCAGTCAGATAGCTGTGCCGGTGGCCTTGAAGGGCTGCAATTCGCCGCAATTCAGGAAAAACGATGCCGGGCCGCCGTAAAAGCGGCCCTTTTGCCATCCTGTGGCCAGAATTTGCCGTCATTCAGGCGAAGTTGGGACGCACAGGATGACGCTCGGGCAAGTTTTTGTTCCTATCACCATAATTTGGGTCGCGGGTACAATCCGGTTTCAGTAACTTATCGTCAACCATCATTCCCTAGCCTTTGCGCGGGGGCGAGGACGCAGGAAGTGCGACAGGGCTAATTGTCTGCCTTTGTCGGTTTCCGCTTAGTTTGGGACAGTATCATGGTCTTTCGGCGCCTTATGAACACGCCAGCCGGCCTATTCTTTGGCAAAAGCGGCCTGACGGGCCGCAAGGCAGTCCGTCTCGGGGCGGCACTGTTGCTTGCCGGTGTGCTGGCTGCCTGTCAGGCAGACGAATTCAGCGCAGGTCCAAACAAGGCTCAGCGTCCTGTCAGCGCGTCGATCAAGCGCAAGATGAACGATCTCAACATGAGCTCGACATCGCCGATCATGATCCGGATCTTCAAGGAAGAGAGCGCGCTGGAAGTCTGGAAACAGACCCGCACCGGCAAGTACCAGCTTCTGGACGAATTCGAGATCTGCAAATGGTCCGGCAAGCTCGGCCCGAAATTCAAGGAAGGCGACCGTCAGGCCCCGGAAGGCTTTTACGAGATCACGCCGGCCCTGATGAACCCCAATTCGAATTATCACCTGGCCTTCAATCTCGGCTATCCGAATTCCTATGACCGTTCCCACGGCCGTACGGGCTCGCACCTGATGGTGCATGGCGCCTGTTCGTCCCGCGGCTGCTACGCCATGACCGACGAGCAGGTCCAGGACATCTACGCACTTGCCCGCGACAGCTTTAAGGGCGGTCAGCGCTCCTTCCAGGTCCAGGCCTTCCCGTTCCGCATGACGCCGGAAAACATGGCCCGCCACCGCGATAGCGAGCATATGGAATTCTGGAAGATGCTGAAGACCGGCTACGACCACTTCGAAGTGACGCAGACCCCGCCGCAGATTTCCGTGTGCGAGAAGAAATACGTGTTCGATGCCACCACGCTGGTGGAAGGCGTGCCCTTCCGGGCCAGCGCCAAGTGCCCCGACTATCAGGTAAGCCCGGGCATCGCGACGGCCGTTGCCTCCAAGCAGCGCCGCGACAACGAGAAGTACCAGCAGCTCGCCGCACGGTTTGACGCCCGTGAAGAGCGTCAGAAACGCTGGGAAGAACGCTCCAACCGGCTTGCTGAAGCTCTTGGTGGCGGACAAGACGAAACCAATCCGTCAGTCGCTACGGCCGAGACGGCTGCGCCTGACGTACAGCCTGCCGCCGAAACGGCAACGGCTGCAGCTCCTGCTGACGCTGCTCCTGCGGCTCAGCGACCGGGATCGGCAGTCGAAACCGCCTTTGCTCCGCAGGACCAGTCCAGCGGCAGCTCCGTCGGCAGTTTCTTCAAGCGCTGGGTGCCGTTCGGCGCGAAAGCCACCGATGAGAACGCCGGTGTCGGCCCGATCGAAACCGAAGTGGTTCCGGACACCAAGCCGAACTGATCGGGCTCAGTCCCGGTCTCAGCTACATCGAGATCTTGCTCCCCGGTTGATTTCCACATCCAGAGGACTGAAAAGTCCTCTGGATGTGGCTGTAATGCGATTCAGGCTTCGTGGAGGGGAATCTCGAGGCTCGATGAGGTATCCTTCGGAGCTGGCGGCGCAAGCTGGCCGTGCACAGTCAGCCTCAATGGACGTTATTTGATCGCAGTGATGGCGGCCCATTGGGTTGGCTTGCGGTCGTAACCACTTCCCAGCCAGGTTTCTGTTTCCAGGATGCGCCAGGGGGCCATCTCTCTCCAGACCGTGGCCAGTTCTTCCAGAGACAGGAAGTTGTAGTAGCGGCCAAGCGCGTCAGTGCCTTCGTTGGTACCGACTTTGAAGCTGGCCCAGACTACCCCGTTGTCGCGCAATGCTCGATGGATTCTCTCAATCACATCGCCGAGGTCAGCTCTGGGGGCGTGGGTCAGCGCAGCGCAGGCGTAGACGCCGTCATAAAGCTCGACGGCGTCGAGTTCGTCAAACAACATGGTCTTAACCGGCTGGCCTAACCGTTGCGAAGCTATCGCTGCGAGTTCGGAAGAGCCATCAGTCGCATCCAGTGCAAAGCCGGACTTGAGTATGGCTTCAGCGTCCACACCTCCTCCGGTTCCCAGTTCCAGAATTTTACCCTCTGCTTTGCAGCGCTTCAGGAAGACGGGCAATCTGGGATTGGGCGTCTCCTTGTTGCCAACATATTCCCTGGCAGTGGTGTTATAAAAATTCACTGTTTTGCTGGTCATACGTGACAGTCGATCTCCATTGGCTTTCGATCTCGAACTCGCAGAGTCTGAAGTTGTGACAGCTGTTTGCGGCGCCAAGTTGGCTTGGAAGGGCCGTCTTGAAAAAGGTTTGGTTCGTGCCAGGGTTTGGGGGGGCACATGGCTCGCGGTAAAGCTTGCTCAGAAGCACAAAGTGTGTGGACGCCCTGGTGCATGCGCCGTGTCACGAAGGGAGCATGCCCTTCGCTTCAAGCGTTGTTCGTGTTGCTTCATTGAGATCGTATTTGCCGAGATCTTCGGGAAGGACCCATGCGAAGTCCTCGAATTCGTCATTGATGGAAACGTTGCGGTTGGCCGCTCTGCAATCAAATATAAGATAAATCATGTAAATTTCTTCGGTCGTTCCGTCCGGGTAGGTCTTCGTCCTGACGTCGTCGCGGAACGTCCATGGCTGCACTGTTTCAATCGTCAGACCGGAGCCCAGCTCCTCTGCGATTTCCCGAAGCAGCCCCTCTGTAATTCGCTCACCCTGTTCCAAACCACCACCGGAAAGCGCCCATTGACCCGGAAAGACCCCCCGGTCGCCTGGCATCTTGCACAGAAGGTACGCACCTTCATTTTCGATCAAGGGGCAAACAATAATTCTTTGACGCATGTCTTTCTCGATCTATCTGATTGTTCGAGGATATTTCTGTTTCTCAAATCGTTGCGATGGCTGCATTTGTCGCAATGTGGCCGGCACTGAATGGCGGCAATCTACCGTTCCCTCAACCTATTCATGGTGGGGTGGACACGCTGCAAGCGTTGGGCCGTTGATGGGTGTCCCGGAAGGCGACGGCCTGTGCATCCCCGAACCCTTCATACGCCTTGTCCGGCAGGGATGACACTGGAGGAGCGCCGCCAAGGACAGGCGGTTCTGCTTGCATCAGACGCCGGACGTTCATCGGAGAGGCGGCAGTCCTCTGGTGACACCTTCCTGCAGCACAGCCGGGTCGTAGGCCTTGCGGGAAAAGACCTCGCGCACCAGCGGCTCGAAGCTTTCCAGCGTGTCCGTTTCATAGTCGGGATCGAAGGACGACTGGTCCCAGCGTTCGCAAAAGTCGGCGCAGGCCTGGAAGTGCATGTGATCCTTGAACCGGTCGCGGGCGTTTTCGTCCCAGCCATAGTGGCGGCCGTAGTAGAGCATCTGGAAGATGCCGTGATGTTCCACCACCCAGGCAACCTCGTCGCGCACGAAGGGCCGGATGACCTCGGCTGAGAACCGGTCGTGGTTCTGCGGAGCCAGCCCGTCGCCGATGTCGTGCAGAAGCGCACCGACAATCCAGTCGATATCCGCGCCTTCCCGCCTCGCGCGGGTCGCGGCCTGCAGGCCATGCTGCATGCGGGTGATCTTGTAGCCGGACAGCGTGTCCTCGTTCTGGCGTTTCAGCTCGGCCAGGATCCGTTCCGGTGTCAGGGCGTGATAGGGACGCTCCGCTTCCGCCAGCAGTTCGTAGTCTTCCCTGGTGCCGTCTTTCATCTGGGTGAAGGATACGGTTTTCATGGCGCACGCTCCTGTTTTGCGAGAGTGTGCGCCAGGGCTTCCGAAAAAGTCCAGACAGGAAACATCCTGCTCCTGCCTGGCTCCACTGCTCAGTTGGACGCCGGTGCCGGCATATCCGGCAGCACTGCTTCGACCGCAAGACCGAGCGACAGGAGATGCCGGTCGGAGAAGGCGGGGCCGTCAAGTTCAAGGCCCACGGGCAGGCCCTCCGATGTCAGCCCTGCGGGCAACGACAGGCCGGGAATTCCGGCAACCGATCCCGGATCGGTGTTGCGGATGAAGGTTGGGAAGGTCGGCACGTCTTCGCCATTCAGCGACACTGTCTCATCGGATCCGGAGATAGGCTGTGCGGGCAGAGGGGTTGTCGGGAAAACCAGCGCGTCCAGCTTGTTGGCTGCAAAGACCTCCGCATATCCGGCCTGGATCAAGGGGCGCATGTCGTCCATTGCCTCCCGGTAGACAGCATCGGGGATCGCCTCGTTGCCCAGTACCAGATTGTCAAAGACGAATTTGACATCCGGGCTCGCAACCTCATCGGCTATGTCCTGCAACCCCAGCCCGGTTTCGTGGGTCTGCAGAAAAGCGGCAAGATCCCGTTTCACTTCCCACAATGCAATCGGGAAACCGGCTTTTCCGGCAAGCCCAAGCTCAGTGCTGATATCGACGGGAACAAGGGTCACGCCAGCGTTCTTCAACTTTTCCAGCGCTTCCTTGAAAAGGCGATCCGTCTCCGGCGACAGGTTTTCCGTCAGAACTCCTGGAACCCCAAGACGGACCGTGCCGAGGTCGGCGGGCTCGATCGGTGACATGCTGCCTGTGATCACCGCATCGAGGAGGACCAGATCGGCGACAGTCCTTGCAATCGAGCCGGGTGTGTCGCGGGTTGCGGAAATCGGCACGATACCTTCTGCCGGATAACGGCCGGTGGTCGGGCGCAGACCGGAGACACCGTTGAGCGCCGAGGGAATGCGCACCGAACCGCCCGTGTCGGTTCCAAGGCCGGCAGGCGCCAGCCGGGCACCGACTGCTGCTCCGGTGCCACCGCTTGACCCGCCGGCAAAGCGGCCCGGATCATAGGCATTTGCAACGGCACCGAAGGCAGCATTGTTCGAGGTGATGCCGAAGGCAAGTTCATGAAGGTTGGTCTTGCCGAGCAGGATGGCGCCTGCATCCCGCAGCTTCTTCAGAACCGGTGCGTCCTCCCCGGGCACCCATTCCTTCAGTGCGGGCGTTCCGCCAGTGGTCGGCAGGCCAGCGGCGGCAATATTGTCCTTCACGACGATCGGTACACCGTGCAGCGGGCCAAGTGTATCCCCTGCCTTCACGCTTTCATCCGCGGCTGCCGCAGCCGCCAGAGCCCCTTCGGTGTCGAAGGTAATGTAGACGTTTCCCGGGTCATCCCCGGTTTTGGCAATCAGAGCTTTGACGAGTTCCGTGGCGCTCAGCGTCCGTTCGGCGATGGCGCTTGCCGTCTCCGTCGCACTCATGGTGGTGATGTCTTCCGCAGACTGGGCGGGGCAGGCCAAGGCGGCCGCGATTGCGGTCAGTCCGGCTGTGAGATGCACTTTCATTTCGTTCCCCTTCTTGTGCATGAGGGAAACAGCAAACGCCTGCGTCTTGTGCTGTGCATCCTCCAAAATGAGGAGGCGGACGCCTTTATTGCAGCGAGCACCGCGCGTTGATGCTTGCGAGCAGTTCTGCCCGGCTTTTTACTCCTGACCTTTGAAACACGGCCTTGAGGTGGGAGCGGACGGTGGTAACGGAGATTTCCAGATCGGCCGCTATGTCGCGGTCACGCTTGCCCTTGCTCAACAGGCGTAGCACGTCCTGCTCCCGGCTGGTGAGCCCGTGGTGTGTCGCCCAAGCTGTCAGCCGTCGTCGAGGATCAGCATCATGCTGTTTGCGTTCGTGATTCTGCATGTTCGCGAGGGCTTGCCCGAAAGATCTGCCGATTGCGTTGAGAATTTCCAGGTCGCGCTGCTGGAAGGTTTCCTTGCCGGCTCCGCGCCAGATGCGCAGATCGCCCAGATGACCGGTCGCCGCATAGGCATGGAAGTTCATGCCCTGATGCAAGCCATCCCGCGCCAGAAAGTCGTTGTAGAATTCGGTGCGCAGGAAGTCTTCGCGGGAAATGACCTGGTCGAGGTGGGTGGCGCGCCTGCACATGCGGAACCTGGGTGTAATCGGATCGCAGTGCTGGAAATGGTGCTGGTAGGCGGCGAGATTGCTCTCGTCCATGTTCAGGAACACGCCGTCCGTGTCACCGTCGGTCCTTGTCCAGACGTAGGAGGCAAAGTAGTCCGCCTCCAGAAGGTCCAGCAAGCGGGTGCCAAGCTGCAGCCTGAGTTGCCGTGCGTCCTGGATGGCGATCATGTCCTGCATGATTGCAAACAGCAGGTTTGTTTCCCGGCCCGAAAGCGTTGTCAGCATGCCGACCCTCCTCCTGCATCATGGTAGCCGGGTAGAGGAGATCCGTCATCCAAAAGGATCGGGTCGATCCGGCAGCTTATTTCGGCATCAGGGCCCAGTAATCGAAATCGAGCACCACTTCCGGCAGGTAGTTGCCCTCATGGTCCTGGCCCGGAAAATCATGGCAGGGCCGGTTCTTGGTTGCGACGAGGCGCAGGCGCAGCGCGCCGACATCCGAGCGTCCGTCAATATCTGCCTTGTCCAGCACTTCCGACCAGGCATATACCGTGTCGCCTGCTGCCAGCGGCCCGACGTGGCGGCCGCCATTGATGCCGGCAATATGAAATGCGTTGCCCAGTCCGTTGAACGACAGTGCGCGGGCAATGGAAATCACGTGACCGCCATAGACCAGACGGTGGCCGAAGCGGTTGTGAGCTTCCGTATGCTGGTTGAAATGTACCTTGGCGGTGTTCTGGTAAAGCCGCGTCGCGAGCTGATGCTCGGCTTCCTCCACCGTTATGCCGTCGACATGGTCGATCTTCTCGCCAATCTCGTAGTCGTCGAACCGGTATTCGGATCCGGCCAGATCGTTGTCCCAGTTGGCGGTGTCGAGCAGCGGCACGGCCGTGCCGAGAGACTGCGGGTCGAGTGCGGCGGGAAGTTCCGGTACCACCGGTTCCGGTGCCGGATTTGCGGCAACACGCTTGTTGACCATCACCCAGCGGACATAGTCGAGCACCTCGGTGCCGTTGGCGGTATAGCCGGTCGAGCGTACATAGACGACGCCGGTCTTGCCGTTGGAATTCTCCTTCTTGCCGATCACCTCGGAGACGGTGGAGATCGTGTCGCCCGGGAACACCGGCGCCAGGAAGCGGCCGCCCGCGTAGCCCAGATTGGCGACGGCATTCAGCGAGATGTCCGGAACGGTCTTGCCGAAGACGATGTGAAAGGTCAGCAGGTCGTCGACGGGGGCGTGGGAATAGCCGAGCGATTTTGCGAAAGCGTCTGACGACTGGACCGCGAAACGAGAGCCGTAAAGCGCTGTGTAGAGCGCCTGGTCACCAGTGGTGACGGTGCGCGGCGTTGCATGGCGGATCACCTGACCCACCTCGAAGTCCTCGAAGAAATTGCCGCGATTGGTCTTGCTCACCTGTGCCTCCCGGTTCTGATTTGCCGGAGAGGATTAAGCCCGCTGCGGTGCACACAAGCAAGTCAGACGTTTTGCCGATGAGTCGTGAATCCGGTTTGATGCTACCAGCTTGGCATTTTGCACCGGAAAATGCCTGGAAGAAGCCCTGCTATTTGCCGGCCGGGTCGGGCAGCGCGCCGCAGAAGCCGCCGCTGGGGGCGGTGCCGGACCCCAGGGCTAGAAGCTTCGGGGCCTTGTAGGGGTTGGGCGGTGTCGCGGACGCATCCAGGGCGATCATTGCGGCAAGCCCTGCGAGAGCGATGGAGGCCGTTACCAGACGGGTCATGATCTTGCCTCCAGCTTCAAAAGCGGGCGCAGTTTCACGCCGTAGATCGAGCCGGCGAACGCTGCCGCGAACCAGACCCAGCCGTGCAGGCTGCCCGTTGAAATGCCGGAAAAGAACGCGCCGACATTGCAGCCGAAAGCAAGGCGGGAGGAATAGCCCAGCAGAAAACCCGCGACCATCGCAGCAAGCCATGCCTGCAGGGGCAGCCTCTGGATCTTCTGCGACAGGCCGCCGTTTCGCCAGCCGGCAACCAGAAAGGCGCCCAGGATGATGCCGATATTGGTGAGCGAGGTGTAGTCTGTCAGCAGGCTATGGGTCAGGCGCTCGACGGATGCGGGTGCGCTCCAGAATGCCGATCCGGACAGGTCCACACCTGCGGCGGAGGCTGCTTTTGCCGCCCACAGCCCCAGGCCGTATACGACGCCCCAGGGTTGGCCGGCCACGATCAGGTTCAGAATGGCAAGGGCAGCCAGCAGGGTGGCTGCAGCAATCAGCCGGCGTGGCAGGCGCCGGTGTTCGGGAGCCGCCAGCTTCCAAAGCACTGCGGCAATTGCCGAAAGCCCCAACCAAGTGATTACCGCGCCCTGCCAGCCGGACAGGGTCAGAACAGGCAAGGCACCAAGGTCTGTCCACCAGATAAGGTGATAGGCCCCGGCAAAGCTGCCGATGGCAAAGAAGGGTAGGGCAACGAGGGAAATCGCATTACCGGATCCTGCGTTGACCAGGGTGCCGGACCCGCATCCCAGCACCACCTGCATGGCGGCACCGAACACGAAGGCTCCCGCAATCATGGCAAAGCCGATCGGTCCCTGAGCACCGCTCAGCTCGCCCTGGTTCGCGGCAAGCAGCGGAAAGGCCACTAGCGAGACAAGGGCAATCGACAGAAGCTGTGCCCACAGGCCGCCCGGGTCCCGGCGCAGGATCATCGCCCGCCAGGGGCCGGCAAAGCCGAAGCGCAGACCTTCCAGCACGATGCCGAAGCCAAGACCGACGGCAAGCAGCAAGCCGTAACGTCCACCGACCAGAAGGGCGGTGGCCAACACGGCTGCGAGGGCGACCAAAACAAGACCGCCGCGGCGCCAGATTGGCGTCGCAGCGGTTGTGTGAATATTTACGGCAGTGGTCACGTCAGTTCAGTATCTGGTTGATCAGGTTCTGCACGAGACCCGGCGTGTTCGCCATCTCGTTTCCGGACTGGGAATATTCGACCATGGAGCCTGCGTAAAGCTTGGCGTTTTCAACGCCGGCCACTTCGGACACGGCAAACCAGTGCGCAGCGGCCCAATGGCCGGTGTTGCAGAAGGAGACCGTATTCTTGCCGTCTTCAACACCAAGCGAGGCTTTCAGCGCGGCCGGATCGATGGCAGTGGACATCGCCGGCGAGCCTTCCTTGAAGAAGGTCGTGTAGGTGTGGTTGATGGCGGTCGGCAGGGTTCCGGGGCGCGCTGCCGCGTCATGCGCCTTCCTGCCGTTGAAGAAGTCAGCCGGGCGGGCATCGACCAGAAGTGCGTTGGATTCGCCTGCAGCCACTGCGGCAACGTCCGCCGTGGTGGCGAGCCACGTGTCGTCAAACGTCAGCTCCAGCTCGCTCGGAAAGGCGGATTCGGGCGTGGAATTGACTGGCAGTCCAGCGGCTTTCCAGGATTCCAGGCCTCCGTTCAGGATCGACAGATCGGTGAAGCCGGTTGATTTCAAGGTCCAGTAAACCCGGGCAGCGGAGCCGAAGTCGGTATCGGTCTTGCCTTCGGACAGGATGACGATGGGCGTATCCTGTTCGAGGCCGAGTTCTTCCAGTTCGGCTTCCAGCTTTTCAAGGTCCACAAGGCCGCCGGGATTTTCAGCTGGTCCACGGAACATGCGGTAAGGGGCAAACAGGGCACCGTCGGCATGACCCTTCTCGTATCCGGCATTGCGGATGTCCAGCAACACCGGCTCCACGGTGTCCAGCGACGCGGACAGCTCTGCGGGGTCCACCAGCGGGCCGAAAGTTGCGGCAGCGGCGGATGTGGCGAGGCTTGCGGTCATCGCCAATGCGAGAGCGATATGTTTCATGGCTTCAGCCTTTCTTGCGCGCGTCCGCCTTGAGGCCACGCGCGTTATTTCGATTGCCGAAGTTTAGGAAATTCCCGTGCATTGGGCGTGGGATGGCGTTTCAAATTCAGTCGTGGGGCTGACATTTTAAACCAAGGCGGACAATTGGCGTGGCAATTGGTTGCGGTCAGGCTTGCTGACGGTTGCCTGTCCTGTGCTTTGCCGGCGAACGATCCGGACGAGTGAAAGAAGGCGTGCATAGGCAAACCTCAACCTGCGGAAGCGCGAAGCGCTGTCTCGAAGGATGGGGCACTTGCTCCGAAAATGCCGTCCATGCTTCGAGACGGACCTGCGGCCCTCCTCAGCATGAGGGAAAAATCGAACTGGCCGAAAAAACATAAAAAAAGCCCGGGACATTGCCCGGGCTTTTTCAGGTTCTTCAAATCGGGCTTATGCCGATTCCTTGTTCGCCGCGCGGTCGGCGCGCTTGCGCTCATGCGGGTCGAGAATGGCCTTGCGCAGGCGGATGGAGTCCGGGGTGACTTCCACCAGCTCGTCGTCTGCGATGTAGGAGAGTGCCGCTTCCAGGGTCAGCTTCTTCGGCGTGGTCAGCTTGACCGCGTCGTCCTTGCCGGCAGAGCGGATGTTGGTGAGCTGCTTGCCCTTCAGGACGTTCACTTCCAGGTCGTTGCCGCGGGTGTGCTCGCCGATGATCATGCCCGGATACACCTTTGTGCCCGGATCGATCATCATCGGGCCGCGGTCTTCCAGGTTGAACAGCGCATAGGCAACGGCTTCACCGGTGCCGTTGGACAGGAGCACGCCGGTATGGCGGCCCTGGATCGGGCCCTTGTGCGGCTCGTAGCCATGGAACAGGCGGTTGAAGATCGCGGTGCCGCGGGTGTCCGACAAAAGCTCGGACTGGTAGCCGATGAGGCCGCGGGTCGGGGCGTGGAACACCAGACGGGTGCGGCCGCCGCCGGACGGCTTCATTTCCAGAAGGTCGGCCTTGCGTTCCTGCAGCTTCTGAACCACGACGCCTGAATGTTCTTCATCGACGTCGATGATGACTTCCTCGATCGGCTCCAGGCGGTTGCCGGCATCGTCATACTGATAGACAACGCGCGGACGGCCGACGCCGAGTTCAAAACCCTCGCGACGCATGTTCTCGATCAGGATTGCCAGCAGAAGTTCGCCGCGTCCGGATACAACGAAAGCGTCCGGCTCAGCGGTATCTTCAATCTTCAGCGCGACGTTGCCCTCGGCTTCCTTCTTCAGGCGGTCGCGGATAACGCGGGACTGAACCTTGGAGCCTTCGGTGCCGGCCAGCGGGCTGTCGTTGACCCGGAAGGTCATGGACAGTGTCGGCGGATCGATTGGCTGTGCCTGCAGGGACTCGGTGACCGACGGTGCACACAGCGTGTCGGCAACGGTTGCCTTGGTCAGGCCCGCGATAGCGACGATGTCGCCCGCTTCACCCTTTTCGATCGGCTGGCGTTCCAGACCCCGGAAAGCGAGGATCTTGGAGATGCGGCCGTTTTCCACCAGGCTGCCGTCACGGGCAAGCGCCTTGATCGGCATGTTCGGCACAGCGGTGCCGGATACGATGCGACCGGTCAGGATGCGGCCCAGGAACGGGTCGGATTCGATCGTGGTTGCCAGAATGCGGAAATCACCCGGCTGGGCTTCCGGCGGAGACACCTTGTCCAGAACCATGTCGAAGAGCGGATCCATGCTGTCCTGCGGGCCGGTCGGCTCGAGCGCCATCCATTCCTGTTTGGCGGAACCGTAAAGGACCGGGAAGTCGAGCTGGTCTTCATTGGCGTCGAGGGCTGCGAAGAGGTCGAAGACCTCGTCCAGCACTTCATCGGCGCGCTGTTCCGGCTTGTCGATCTTGTTGATCGCGACGATCGGTTTCAGGCCGAGCTTGAGTGCCTTGCCGAGAACGAACTTGGTCTGCGGCATCGGGCCTTCGGCGGCATCCACCAGAAGGATCACACCGTCGACCATGTGCAGAATACGCTCGACCTCGCCGCCGAAGTCGGCGTGGCCCGGGGTGTCGACGATGTTGATGCGGGTGTCTTTCCAGACCAGCGAGGTGACCTTGGCAAGAATGGTGATGCCGCGTTCACGCTCGATGTCGTTGGAGTCCATCATCCGTTCTTCGGTGCGCTGGTTGTCGCGAAAGGCGCCGGATTGCTTGAGAAGAACGTCGATGAGAGTGGTTTTGCCATGGTCAACGTGCGCGATAATGGCAATATTACGAAGGTTCATGAGTGGCTCCAAAAGACAGAACGGGCCCTTGGGGACCCGCAGCTTGTCTGGAAGTTGAATTGCTATGGATCGGCATCCGCGCCGAATTTGGCGCCTTTATACGTGGCGCGAGGGAATTGTGCAACGCAATGTCACATCTGCGCATTGACAGCGGTTCCAGAACCGCCGTATTCGTAAGGTAACCTTACTAAAATGAGGCGGCGATGGGACTTCCTACTCCGAATGTCGGCATCACCATGCTGGTCGTCGATCTGGCACGGTTGCTGCGGCGGAACTTCGAAGCGGAATTATCCAAGGTCGACACTGGTCTGACCGCCGGCGAGGCGCGTACGCTGTTTTATGTCTGGCGCCATCCGGGCCAACGGCAGGCTGTTCTGGCAGATGCGATGTATGTCGAGCCGATGACCCTGGTCGGGTACCTCGACACGCTCGAAAAAGCCGGATTGATCAAACGCTGCCAGGATCCGAACGACCGTCGGGCCAAGATGATCGAGCTGACGCCGTTGGCCGATCCGTTGCTTGAAAGAATAGGGACTGCCCTGCAAGCAGTACGCTCCAAGGCGCTTGAGGACATTCCCGCCGATCAACGGCAGATACTGGAAGCACTTCTGCAGACCATGAAGGACAGCCTGCTGCAGGAGGTTTCCAAAGGGAAACAGAAATGACCGCCGACAGCTCGATCATGAGCGCCAGACGTACTTCGCTACTCGGGGCCGGGCTCGTCGCCATCGGCCCCATTTCGATGGCACTTTATACCCCGGCCATGCCGGCCCTTGTCGAAGCCTTCGGTACCACCGATTCAGCAGTCAAGCTTACCTTGACGGCCTATTTCGCCGGTTTTGCCGTTACTCAGCTTGTCTGCGGACCGCTGACGGACGCTTTCGGACGCAAGCCGGTCACGATTGCCTTCCTGATCCTTTACCTGATCTCCAGCGTGCTGGCGACCTTCTCTCCGACCGTCGAGTTCATGGTGTTCGCCCGTGCGCTTCAGGGTGTCGGCGCCGCGGTAGGCATCGCGGTCTCGCGTGCCATTGTCCGCGATCAGTTCACCGGACAGGCCTCCGCCAAGATCATGAATACAATCGCGATGATGCTGGCCCTGGGGCCGGCGATCTCGCCCACCATCGGCGGCATCGTGCTGGAGCTGTTCGGCTGGCAGGAAGTGTTCTGGTGCATGGTGATCTACGGCGCACTGCTGATGATTGCCGTGCTTGTCTTTCAGGTCGAGACCAATCCAAAGCCGGGCAAGCATCACCTCAATCCGCGGCAACTGGCGATCAATTACACCACATTGCTGAAAGATCCGAGGTTCCTGGCGCCAAGCCTTCTCATCGGCTTCGGCCTCGGCAACCTGTATGCGCTGGCAACCGTTCTGCCTTTCATCCTGATCTATGAGGTCGGCCTCACGCCGTCCGCCTTCGGGCTGACTATGATCATTCAGTCGGGCTCCTTCATTTCTGGAACCATCCTGACCGGCCGCCTCCTGCGCTTCATCGAAGCCCGCAAGCTGGTGCCCTATGGGCTCGGGCTCTGGGTCGTTGCGTCGACGCTGATGTGCTACGTCACGCTGACTCATGAGCCGACGATCCTGACGGTGATGGGGCCGGTGGCGCTGTTCACATTCGCGCTGGCACTGGTGCTGCCGGCAAGCTTCACCGAGTCCATGGCCCCTTTCCCGCATATGGCAGGGGCGGCATCTTCCATGCTCGGCTTTCTTCAGTTCGGCGGTGGTATCGTCGCCAGCCTCTTGATTGCGGCGCTCGGCGAACCGATCCTGGGGCTTGCCTTCATTCTGCCGGGTATGCCCATCGTCGGTATCATTCTCTATCTGATCCTGCGCAATCAGATCCGGCAACCTGCTGCGGCGGCGGAGTAGAAAAATCAAACGGGCCGGTTTCCCGGCCCGCTCTTTTGTCTGAAAAACTTGATCAGGCCTTACGAACCGGATCCAGCGTGACGGTGTGCAGTTCGACGTCGTCACGGTCCATCAGGCGTACGGTGAGCTGTTCGCTCTGGCCGTCGATATCCACCAGGCCAAAGAACTGAAGCCCCATGGACGGCGGCAGGTTGGCTCCCTGTTCGGCGGTCGGTGCCTTGATGTATTTCAGCTCCGGGCCGAAGGTCATGTCGAGATCGTTCGGACCGAAGGTGCCGGCATGGATCGGGCCGGAGACGAATTCCCAGAACGGTTTGAAGTCCTGGAACTGGGCCTTGTCCGGATTGTAGTAATGCGCGGCGGTGTAGTGCACGTCGGCGGTCAGCCAGACGATGTTGTCGATATCGGCCGTCTTGATGAAGCGCAGCAGATCGGCAATTTCCAGTTCGCGGCCCTTTGGAGCGCCATGATCGCCATTGGCGACTGCTTCGGCACCGGCCTGGTCCTTCCAGTTGTCCCAGACGATCAGGCCAATCGGCATGTCGCAGGCGATTACCTTCCAGGTGGCGTTGGAATTCAGCAGTTCGCGCTTCAACCAGGCAAGCTGCTCGGCGCCGAGGATGCGCGAGGCAGGCGTCATGCTGTCTTCCATCGAGGCGCCGTTCGGGCCGCGATAGGAGCGCAGGTCCAGGAAAAACACATCCAGCAGCGGACCATAGGCGATCTTGCGATAGACGCGGCCCGGTTCGGCCGGTGCATAGCGGATCGGGGTCAGTTCGTGGAAAGCCCGGCCGGCACGGGCGGCCAGCAGGTGGATGTTCTTTTCGCTGTAGCGGTCGTCGGACAGGAGATCCTTGGAAGACGACCAGTTGTTGACGACTTCGTGGTCGTCCCACTGGAAGAAGGTCGGAACTTCCGCGTTGAACGCCTTGAGGTTCTCGTCCAGGAGATTGTATTTCCACTGGCCGCGATATTCGTCCAGCGTCTCGGCAACCTTGGATTTTTCTTCCGTGACGATGTTCTTCCAGACAGTACCGTCCTTCAGGTCGACCGTTTCCTTCACCGGGCCGTCGGCATAAATCGTGTCACCGGAGTGGATGAAGAAGTCCGGCTGATGCTTTGCCATTGTGGCATAGGTCTTCATGCCGCCGCGGTCAGTATCGATCCCCCAGCCCTGGCCGGCAGTGTCGCCCGACCAGGCGAAGCGGATGTTGCGGCGAGAGGCGGGAGCCGTGCGAAAGCGGCCGGTCATCGGCTCTGACACCGCATTGACGTCGTTCAGGTCGGCAAAGGCGACGCGGTAGAAGATGTCCTGATCGGACGGCAGATTCTCAAGCAGACGCTTGACGGCGAAATCCGAGTCGGGAAGCGCATTGATAGGGGCAAGGCGTCGCGGCGTTTCGAAGGTTCCGGTGGCGTCGACTTCCACCAGCATTTTTGCCGGACGATCCGACCGCGCCCAGATCATGCCGGAATTGGCGTCAACGTCACCAGACTGCAGGCCATGCGTGATCTGCGGGCGCGAGGCTGCGCGCGACAGGCCGGGCATGGCGAGCGGCGAGGATAGCACCAGACCAGTGGCAACCGATGATTTCAGAAAATTGCGTCGAGAAACTTTTGAAGACATTTTCAAGCTCCGTGGCTGAGGACCGCAGGGGCGAGTCCCTTGGCAAAAACATCAGGTGCTGAAGCTCCGTGACAGACGGATGTCCGTTCCAAGACCGTTTCCCGAATTTTTGATGACGGTGTGTTCGGATTGCAGAAAACCGCTACGGAACGATTGAACCTCCAAATTGCTTCCAAATCGTGATCGTCCACAGCCTTGGGGTGGGGTCAAGCAGGGCGAGGTCGCTTTAGTGCCGCTTGACCGTCGGTGCCAGACGCGCCAAACACGTGCCTGACCGTCAAAAGGACGCCATGATGCCGACCCCGACAGCCTATCAACCGCCTCGTTTTGCAGGTGGAAGTCAACGCCCCCACGTGATGGGGATCTTGAACGTGACCCCGGATTCCTTTTCCGACGGTGGACGCCATGCGACCGCCGGCGCCGCACTGCGGCGCGCGCAGGAAATGATTCTGGAGGGTGCCGACATTCTGGATGTCGGCGGGGAAAGCACGCGGCCGGGTTCGGAGCCGGTGCCGCTGGACCTGGAATGGTCGCGGCTCGATCCGATCCTCGATGAGGTGATCGCC
The DNA here is from genome assembly GCF_054658235.1 of Roseibium sp. LAB1. Classification (NCBI taxonomy): domain Bacteria; kingdom Pseudomonadati; phylum Pseudomonadota; class Alphaproteobacteria; order Hyphomicrobiales; family Stappiaceae; genus Roseibium; species Roseibium sp. LAB1. The sequence goes on from NZ_BAAGIB010000003.1 coordinate 552,404, forward strand.
ATGGGGACGCCGGTTTCCATCGATACCTACAAGGCCGAAATCGCCCGCCGCGCCTGTGCCGCAGGCGCTGTCATCGTCAATGATGTCTGGGGTCTGCAAAAGGATCCGGCCATGGCGGATGTCGTTGCCGAGGCAGGCGTGCATGTGGTCATGATGCATAACCGTCTTGCCGCCGATGCCGGTCTGGATATTCTTGCGGACATCGACCGGTTCTTCGAAACTTCGATGGAGCTGGCGGAAAAGGCCGGAATCGCCCGGGACAAGCAGATCCTTGATCCGGGCTTCGGTTTCGGCAAGACCATCAATCAGAATTTCATCGTCCTGAACCGTTTCGAAACGCTGCAGAAACACGGTCTGCCGCTGTTGGCGGGCGCGTCGCGCAAGCGCATGATCGGCGCCGTGCTGGAAGCGGAGACGGAAGACCGGCTGTTCGGGTCCGTTGCCGTTCACATGACGGCCATGTTGAAGGGCGCCGCCATCGTGCGGACACATGACGTAAGTCCACATGCCGATTGCGTGCGTATGATCGAGGCAACCCGCCTGGAACGGAACCCTGTCGAATGAATGCTGAAAGTGCGATGGCCGATGCCCCGACCCGCTGTGCGCTCGGGCTTGGATCGAACCTTGGAGATCCTAAGGCCAATCTCGACGAAGCGATCCGGCGACTGGAGGAAACTCCCGGCATCATGCTGGTGTCCCGCTCCTCCGACTACCGCACGCCGCCCTGGGGGCCGGTGCCACAGGACGATTTCCGCAATTGCTGCGTGGTGATCGACACGACCTTGAGCCCGCAGGCGCTGTTGAAACGCTGTCTTGAAATCGAGACCGAACTCGGTCGCGTGCGCGATGTGCGCTGGGGACCGAGGACGCTGGATATTGATGTTCTGATCTATGGTCTGCAAAGGGTTGCCGAAAACGACCTCGAAATACCTCATCCACGCATGGGCGATCGTGCCTTCGTTCTGATCCCGCTTGCCGAAATCTGGCCAGACGCCCCCCTCGGCGACGGTCGCACAGCAATGGAAGCATTGGAAACCTGTCCGGATCAGGACGGTGTGGTGAGGCTCTGACGGCAGCGGTCTGCCGCGAGTGGGGTGGGCCTAATCGGGTTTCCTTTGGAAAATTTCAACCAAAGACGTCCTAAACTGTCGAAAACGGGGCGAGCTTCATGTCCGCCATTTTCAGTCGGCATGTCGTTGCAGGGGGCAGGGTTGTGATTGGCAAGGTCAGACAGTTCTATCTGGGGGCGCTCAGATCGGAGGATCTGAACACCCGCTTTGGTGGTCCACTGTTCGTTTTCATTCTGCTTTCCATGTCACTGCTTCTCCTTGCAACCTGGATTCGCGACGACGGCGGTGCGTTTACTTTCGCGCATAGCGTTGGCGTTGCGGAAAACGAGGATTTCGCCGCCTTCTACCGCGCTGGCGAAATGGCGCGGCTCGGCATTGCGTCCGATGCCTACGATTACTACAGGTTCACGGCGGCATTCTCAGAGAGCAACAAATTCCTGTTCTTCCTGAACCCTCCTCATGCCTTTCTGTTCTTCGAGCCGCTCACGTACCTCGATTACCCGGGTGCGAAAGCCGTCTTCATGGTGCTGAGTGTACTTTGTCTGCTGATGTCCATTCACATGACCCGGCTCAAGCTCGGTCTGTGGCCCTATGTCTTCGTGCTCCTGTCAAGCGGGACTTTATATTCGTTTCAGCTCTTGCAACTTTCTCCGATTACGACGTTCCTGCTTCTGTTCGCCCTGCTGTTCAGCCGCACGCGGCCAGTGCTGGCGGGACTCGCCCTGGCTGTGCTCACGATAAAGCCGCAGTACGGTATTCTTGCGCCTGTCTTCCTTGCAGCCAATCGGGATTGGCGTGCCTTTGCGGTCGCCGCACTTGGAACCTGCGGGCTGATTGCGCTGTCCATCGCCGTCTACGGCCTTGAGGTCTGGCAGGCATTCTTTACGTCTCTGTCGAGCGGCGTGCACGCGGTTCAGTTCGAGGTGCTGCACAACATGATGGTGACAGTCGGGAATTCTCTCGGAAAATTCGGTGTGGAACCCGCTTTCAGAAAGGCGTTGCAACTGTTGGCCATATTGTGTCTTGGGGTGGCAGTCTGGTTTCTTGCGCGACGCCGCCCTAGGGAAGAAGCCGTGGCCTTCTGCCTGCTGGGAATGTGCCTGGCAGCACCGTCTTTCCTGTTCTACGACTGGTTAATCTACTCTATGGCTCTGCTCCTGCTGGTCAAGGTCAGACCCAATTGGCCAATCGCCCTTCAGGCAGCCGCCGGACTGCTCTGGTGCGCGCCTGTCCTGCATGACATTGTCGACAAGTATGACCCCACCGCGGCATTCTACTTTTCAGGTTCTATTTTGTTCCTGTCACTCTTGGTTCTAGCGCTCGCCTTTGCCTGCTTCAGGAAAGCCCCTGCAACAGGCAGCGTTGCCAGATGTCAGATTCCGATGGTGCAGGCACCATAGGGTCAGGGTTCCCAAGCCGGGTCACACCGTCGGCTGGCTCTAACAAAGCCCAATAAAACTCTTCATGTGGAACCGCGCATTATCCGGGGCCTGGCGATGCTCCTTGCCAACGGGGCAGGCCAGACGGGCAAGGCAGCCGGTCCAGCAGGCCTGCATCTCGTCTTCCAAAAGGTGCGTCCGGCAGGCCGGAACGTCGTAGCCGGTTTCCAGCGACAGGGCATCTGCCGGGCAGGCGGCGATACAGGGTTTGTCCTTGCAGGCCTCGCAGGGGCCCGGCAGACCGTCAGATGTTTCTGCCCAAAGTGGTTTATTGCTCAGAAAAGCCGCACGGAAACCGGTCCAGGGGCCGTAGGTCCGGTGCGCCAGAACTCCGAGCGGGCTTTGGGAGAAGCCTCCGCATTTCATCGCCCATTGCTGGAAGGGGTAATAGGGCGGGCCTTCGAAGGGAAACACCGGTTCGTAGCCGGATGCCTCGGCAAGGTCCAAAAGGCTGCGCCGCGTGTAGCGGTCGAGCGAGTCCGGTTGGCCGCTCTCATATTCCGGGCTCTGTGTCAGTCGCGGCCAGATCGACGGTCCGGTGCTGCCGATCAGGAGGAGGCTTCGGACCTCCTTGCCGTTTGCAAGAGACGGGACGGCAACAGTGCCGTCGGGCGCAAAGCCACCGAGCAACAAAAAACCGGCGGCAGCAAGGTCCTGTTCGAGTTTTGCTGCCGCCGGTCTTGTCATGTCAGAGATCTCAGCCGATCCGGTCGCGCTTGGCGAGGGTGCGCAGGCGCAGGGCGTTCAGCTTGATGAAGCCGGCGGCGTCCTTCTGGTCGTAGGCGCCCTGGTCGTCCTCGAAGGTGACCAGCTCTTCGGAATAGAGCGAATAGGGCGAAGACCGGCCGACGAGAATGACGTTGCCCTTGTAGAGCTTCAGCTTGACGGAGCCGGTGACATGCTCCTGGCTCTTGTCGATCAGAGCCTGCAGCATTTCGCGCTCCGGCGAGAACCAGAAACCGTTGTAGATCAACTCTGCATACCGCGGCATCAGTTCGTCCTTCAGGTGCGACGCACCTCGGTCGAGCGTAATTGATTCCATGGCCCGGTGCGCCGTCAGAAGGATGGTGCCGCCCGGCGTTTCGTAGATGCCGCGGCTCTTCATGCCGACGAAGCGGTTCTCGACCATGTCGAGACGGCCGATGCCGTTGTCGCGGCCATAGTCGTTGAGCTTTGCGAAGAGCGTTGCCGGCGACATCTTCTCGCCGTTGAGGGAGACAGCGTCGCCCTTTTCGAAGCCGATCTCGATGTAGGTGACTTCGTCCGGAGCTTCGGTCGGGTCAACCGTGCGCTGGAACACGTAATTCGGTGCTTCCTCGGCCGGATCTTCCAGCACTTTGCCTTCCGATGAGGAGTGCAGCATGTTTGCGTCGACGGAGAACGGGGCTTCGCCGCGCTTGTCCTTCGGAACCGGGATCTGGTGCTGTTCGGCGAATTCCAGAAGATCGGTCCGGGACTTGAAGGTCCAGTCGCGCCAGGGGGCAATCACCTTGATATCCGGGTTCAGCGCATAGGCGGACAGTTCGAAACGAACCTGGTCGTTCCCCTTGCCGGTCGCGCCATGCGCAATGGCGTCGGCGCCGGTTTCCTCGGCGATCTCGATCAGGCGCTTGGAAATCAGCGGCCGGGCGATGGAGGTGCCGAGCAGGTAAACACCTTCATAGACGGCATTGGCGCGGAACATCGGGAAAACGAAGTCGCGGATGAATTCCTCGCGCAGGTCGTCGATGTAGATTTCCTTGATGCCGAGCATCTCGGCTTTCTTGCGCGCAGGCTCCAGTTCCTCGCCCTGGCCGAGGTCGGCGGTGAAGGTCACCACTTCGCAGCCCAGTTCGGTCTGCAGCCATTTCAGGATGATGGAAGTGTCGAGGCCGCCGGAATAGGCCAGCACGACTTTTTTGATGTCACCATGCGCCATTTTGGGAAAAATCCAGTTCGATGTTCCTGGCGGTTGCCCGCCGATGAAAATTTGCGGCAATTTAGCCGGTTCTATGGACGGCGCAAGCCCCGCGATGCACTCAAATCGTCGCGTTTTCGTCTGCCAGGGCCGATCTGTCGTATTGGAGAATTTTGGCGGGCGCCGGTTACTGCGCCGCTACCGTGCGCGCGGATGCCGTAGCGCCGTATCGGGCCAGGAACATATCGACGCTTTCCTCGATGATCCGTTCCATCTCGGGCCGGGTCGTGACGCGGCCGCTGTGGATGTTCGGATAGAAGGAGCGGGCCTTGATCAGGCCGAGAAACTGGGTTGCTGCCAGGGACGGATCTTCGACGGTAAGCTTGCCTTCGCGGGTGGCGCGTTCCATGAACTCGGTAAAGACGGAGATCTTGGTCATGCGGCTGTCCATATCGGCAGCAAGGGCCGGATTACGGATCGTTTCGCTCATGACCATGCGGGCCAGGCTCATGAAACACGGATTGACCATGAGTTCGCCTTCCGCCCAGCCAAGACGCACAAGTGCGTCGCGAATGGGGACAGCCGGGTCGTAAGGGACTTCAAGTGCCGAGTTGATCTGGTCGGCAAGGCACTGGTTGATCTCCTTGAAAAGCACGTCCTTGCTTTCAAAATGATTGTAGACCGTGCGCTTGGAAACCTGGGCTCGCTCGGAAATCCGGTCCATGCTGGCTCCGGCATAGCCCTTTTCCTGAAACTCCGCGATTGCAGCCTGAACTATCTGCTTCTTTTTCTGATCCGATACGGACATTATCTACTCATATTAACCCCGTTGCATTTTCTGTCAGTTGACAGGACCTCCGCCTCTTTAATCCCAAAAATCGCGTCCTATGTAAACTCTGGCGTTTACAGACGTGCCGTTTCTAACTAAACTGCACGGTGTAGTTTACATCCTTTAGCCAGAATTGGCCAGCCAAAGGAGACGCCTCCTCATGTCAGTGACATTAAAAATAAACGGGGAAACGCGCACGCTCGACGCGGATCCCGAGAGCCCTCTGCTGTGGGCTCTGCGAGACGAGCTGGGAATGACGGGGACGAAGTTCGGTTGCGGCATCGCATCCTGCGGTGCCTGCACGGTTCACATGGACGGTATTCCGATCCGGTCCTGCCAGACGTTCGTCGGCGACCTTGAAGGCGCTGAAATCACCACGATCGAAGGCATCGACGGCAAGGCGGCTGCAGCTGTCCAGGCCGCCTGGAACGAGCTGGACGTGCCGCAGTGCGGTTACTGCCAGTCCGGCCAGATCATGGCTGCAACCGCATTGCTGGCAGAAACGCCCAAGCCGACCGATGAGGACATCGACGCAGCGATGGATGGCAATGTCTGCCGCTGTGCCACCTATGCCCGGATCCGCAAGGCCATCCACCTTGCTTCAGACAAGATGGAGGCCTGAGCCATGCTGCATCTCCTGAAACAACCGCTGGCAGCCGCAATGCCGACACGGCGCACCTTCCTGAAGATGTCCGCCGGTACTGTTGGTGGCCTTGTGCTTGCCATGAACCTGCCGCGCTCGACCGCATCGGCCGCCGAAGGTGAGTTCATCCAGCCCTTCGTTCACATCCGTCCGGACAACACGGTGGTGGTGCTGTCAAAGCACTTCGACATGGGACAGGGAACAGCCAGCGGTCTCTGCAGTCTGGTGGCCGACGAACTCGACGCTTCCTGGGAGCAGGTTCGTGTCGAATTCGCCCCGTCCAATCCGCAGGTCTATGCCAACACGCTGTTCGGCGTTCAGGGCACCGGCGGTTCCACGGCCATGGCCAACTCGTTCATGCAATACCGTCAGGCCGGAGCTGCGGCAAAGGCGATGATCGTTGCCGCCGCGGCACAGAAATGGGGTGTGCCGGCTGGTGAAATCACCGTGTCGGGCGGCGTTGTCTCCCATGGTTCGGACAAGTCCGCGACCCTGGGTGAGCTTGCCGGTCTTGCCGCCAACGAGGACGTCCCGGCAGAGCCGACACTGAAGACACCGGACCAGTGGGTCTATATCGGCAAGTCGTTCCCGCGTCTTGACGTCAAAAACAAGACCGTGGGGGCACCGAAGACCTACACGATGGACTTCCAGCGTGATGACCTGCTGGTTGCCGTTGTTGCCCGCTCTCCCCGTTTTGGCGGCAAGGTGAAGTCGTTTGACGCCACCGAAGCCAAGAAGGTGCCAGGCGTCGTCAACGTGCTGCAGATCCCGAACGGAGTTGCGGTGATCGCCAAGTCCACCTGGCCGGCAATCAACGGCCGGTCCCTGCTCGAAATCGAGTGGGACGATGCCGAGGCGGAAACACGGTCCAGCGATGCAATGATCGCCGAACTGAAGGATATGACCACCAAGCCGGGTGTGAAGGTTCGCGAAGACGGTGATGTCGACGCGGCGCTGGAAGCTTCGGCCAAGGTCATCGAAGCGGAATACGACTTCCCGTTCCTGGCCCATGGCGCCATGGAACCGCTCGACATCGCCATGATGTTCGACGGCGACACGGCGGAATTCTGGTTCGCTTCCCAGATCCCGACCATCGATCACAACGTGGCGGCCACCGTACTCGGCATTCCGTTCGAGAAGGTCAAGATCAACACCCTGTGGGCAGGCGGGTCCTTCGGGCGTCGGGCCCAGGCCGATGCGCATCCGGTCGTGGAAATCACCACGCTGGCCAAGGCCATGCAGGCCGCCGGCATGGCACCGGCTCCGGTGAAGATCGTCTGGACCCGTGAGGACGACATGGCGGGCGGTTACTACCGTCCGATGTCGGCTCACCGGCTGCGGGTCGGTCTTGATGACCAGGGCAACGTGACGGCGTTCAAGTACAACATCGCCGCCAAGTCCATCGTCAAGGGCACGCCTTTCGAAGCCATGCTGATGAAGGACGGTGTCGACCACAACATGACCGAAGGCGCGCATGATACGACCTATGCGTTCCCGCTCATGAACATGGACCAGTCCTTCCAGGAAACGCAGGTGCCGGTGCTGTGGTGGCGGTCGGTGGGGCACACCCACACGGCCTACGTCATGGAAACCATGGTCGACCGTCTGGCCAAGGAAGCCGGCAAGGACCCGGTTGCCTATCGCCTTGAAATGATCAAGGACGATCCGCGCAAGGCGGGTGTCCTGAAGCTGGCTGCCGAAAAGGCCGGTTGGGACACGCCCTTGCCTGAAGGACGTCACCGCGGCGTGGCCGTGCACAAATCCTTTGGCTCCTATGTGGCCGAGGTTGCGGAAATCTCCTTCCGCGATGACGGCACGGTGAAAGTGGAAAAGGTGACGGCAGCGGTCGACTGCGGCACGCCGATCAACCCGGACAATATCCGGGCGCAGGTCGAAGGCGGCATCGGCTATGGTCTCGGTGCCATTCTGCGAAACCAGGTGACGCTTGCGGATGGGGTTGTCGAAGAAACCAACTTCGACACCTACGAGCCGATTCGGATGTCCGACATGCCGGAGATCGAGGTGCATATCGTTCCTTCGAACGAAGCACCGACCGGCATCGGTGAGCCCGGCACTCCGCCAATCGGTCCGGCCGTCGCCAACGCGATTGCCGCTGCCAAGGGCGAGTGGGCAACCAGTCTGCCGCTGGCAAAGGCCGGTCTCGTCTGAGCCTTGCCGCTTGAACAGAGAAAGGCCGCCTCCGGGCGGCCTTTTCCAGATTGCCTTGACGTTTTCTGATCAAACAAAAACGGCGACTCACTGGAGTCGCCGTTTTTCGTTCAGCAAATGATGTTGCCTCAGGAGGCTGCCAGTGCCTCACGGTCCTTCTTGCGCATGCGCTCCGATGCCGATTTCAGCTGTCCGCAGGCTGCAAAGATGTCGCGTCCGCGCGGTGTGCGGATGGGAGAGGCATACCCGGCCCGGTTGACGATGTCGGCGAATTCCTCGATCCGTTCCCAGTCGGAGCATTCGTAATCGGTGCCCGGCCAGGGGTTGAAGGGGATGAGGTTGATCTTGGCCGGAATGCCCTTGAGCAGGCGGACCAGATCGAGTGCGTCCTGGTTGCTGTCGTTGACGCCCTTCAGCATCACATATTCGAAGGTGATGCGCTTGGCGTTGGACAGGCCCGGATACTGCCGGCAGGCATCGAGCAGTTCCTTGATGTTCCATTTCTTGTTGATCGGCACCAGCACGTCGCGCAGCTCGTCGCGGACCGCATGCAGGGAGATGGCCAGCATGCAGCCGATCTCTTCACCGGTGCGGAAGATTTCCGGCACGACGCCGGAGGTCGACAGGGTGATGCGACGCTTGGAGAGCGACAGGCCGTCGCCGTCGGAAGCGATCAGCAGCGCCTTCTTGACGTTGTCGAAATTGTAGAGCGGCTCGCCCATGCCCATCATGACGATGTTGGTTACCAGCCGGCCTTCGGACGGTACAATGGCGCCCTGAGGTGTGTCCGCATGCGGAAAATCGCCCAGCCGGTCGCGAGCGATCAGGATCTGCGACAGAATTTCTTCGGCCGTCAGGTTGCGGACCATCTTCTGGGTGCCTGTGTGGCAGAAGGTGCAGGTCAGCGTGCAGCCGACCTGAGAAGAAACGCAGAGCGTGCCGCGGCCTTCTTCGGGAATATAGACGGTCTCGACTTCGACCGGACGCCCGGCGCCGCGCGCGGGAAAGCGGAACAGCCACTTGCGTGTGCCGTCGACAGAGATCTGCTCTGAGACGATTTCCGGACGGGCGATGGTGAAGGCGTCGTCCAGCTTCTGGCGCAGGTCCTTGGCGATGTTGGTCATCTGCGCAAAGTCGGAAACGCCGCGCACGTAAAGCCAGTGCCAGAGCTGCGAGGCGCGCATGCGCCACTGCTTCTGTGGCACGCCGATGGTACCGAGAGCTTCGCCCAGTTCCTCGCGCGACAGGCCGATCAGCGTCGGCTTGTCTTCGCCGGGCAGCACTGCGCCGGCTGCGCCTGAAACGGTGTGCGCGTTCGGATTGTCCCGCGCGATGTCGAGCGTAATTGCCATGTCGTGATCCGTAATCTCGTCCGGCAAGGTTTTTGAGTGTCTTGATACAAGACTACGCTGTCGCCGGGCACCTGTCTCGCAGGTCTGAATTCAAGCGCTCCCAAAACCACAAAAAGCGCCGAAAATCAAGTTTATCGACGTGCAAGGGAGCTATGCAGATCTGTTTTCATGCAACGAAAAGAGCCCGGAAAGGCCGTTGGGCCCGTCCGGGGTCAAGTCGAAATTGAAAGGAAACCACCGGCTGGCTTCGGCATTTCACCCTGCAAATGCGGGTGAAAGCCGGAGAAGCCGCCACCTGATCGCGTTAGCGGCAGGCAGCGTTGGAATCGTCGATCGCGGCCGTTACACCGGAAAGAGAGAACTTGTAGGTGGTACGGGTACCGCGGCTGGATTCGCCGGTAACCGTCATTTCCCGGCCCGCCTTCATGGCAGCGACCAGTTGCGCTTCGGTAGCAGCATTTTCGACCCAGGCACCATCATTGTTGGTGAAGAGCGTGAAGCCCTTGCCATCAATATCGACGTTGACCGAGGATTTGTCCTTGAAAGGATAACCGACCAGCAGGCTCGGCTCGGACGAAACGCCTTCCGCCGGGCGGGTGGTCACGAAAAAGAACACGTCCCCGTGATTTCGATCTCCCGGCAGCAACGTCGTCGGTTTGGTCAGCGCGTAGCAAACCTTACCGCCGCCACTGGTCAGCGCATAGGCCGCCCAATCCTTGTGCTGCTTCAGAAGTGTCGGGGTTTGTGCGAAAGCCGCTGCACTCGAAACGGCAAGACCTGCGATGGCCAGAACCAGCGATTTTGCTTTCATCATCTCCACACCGTTGGATTTGAGTTTCCGTCAAATTTAGTTCAACTGCCGTCTGACATATAAACCTTGCTTTAATGATAACTTAAAGCGGGTTACGAAAGGGTTGAAGCTCGGCAATTGTTTTTCTGTTTTCGGTGCGTGCACCAATCTTATCGCTTTGCGTTTAAACGCGGCAACAGTGTGGCAGACCTGCTTGACCCCCCTTTCGAATTGTGCCGAACCTGATAAAGAAGATGGATCGGCAGGGGGATTGATTGTCTTTGACGCAGGTGCAGTATTTTTCCGATCTCATTGTCAAAGTGGCGGAAGACCGGGACAAGGCGGCTTTCGTGGAGCTGTTCGATCACTTCGCACCGCGCCTGAAGGGCTATCTCATGAAACAGGGCGCTGATGAAGCCCTGGCGGAAGAGGTCGCCCAGGACGTCATGATGACGCTGTGGCGCAAGGCAGATCTGTTCGATCCCAGAAAATCTAATGCCAGCACGTGGCTGTTCCGGGTTGCCCGAAACCGGCGGATTGACCGCATTCGCCGCCAGAAGTCCGCAGCGCTCGACCCGGACGATCCGTCCCTGCAGCCCACGCCCTTGCCGGATATTGCGGAGGAAATGGATGCCCGGCTGCGGGAAAAACGCGTGCGCGCTGCCTTGTCGCAGTTGCCTGAAGAGCAGCGGGATGTGGTTCGCCTGGCCTTCTTTTCAGGGCAGTCTCACAGCGAGATTGCCGAAAACACCGGTCTGCCGCTGGGGACGGTGAAATCCCGTATCAGGCTGGCCTTCGGACGATTGCGCCAACTTCTGGAAACCGACTCGTCCGTGGATGTGGACTGAACTGGTTCGCGACAATGCCCCCGAACCGATTTACAGGGTGGGGGACTCAGGTGTGCCCCGGGTCAGGTTCCCGGCACCTTGCGGCCCGTGCGCATCACAGGTCCGCCGCTGACATGTTTCGGCCGTTCGATTTTCGGGCCGCCGGCGGTGATCGAGCGATCGGCGTAGCGGCCGAGGGCCCTGTGACGGTCATACATGACGATTGCGCCGGCCATGGCAACGTTGATGCAGAACTTGGTCGGGATCTTCACCACATGGTCGCAGCGCTCCAGCATCTGCGGCGAGAGAGACCCTCGCTCCGGGCCGAGCACGTAGGCGGCCTGCAACGGATGGCCGAAGCTCGGCAATTCGATCGATTCGTCCGTCAGTTCGATGCCCACCAGTTGGCACCCCCTGGGCAAGTCCATCGTGTCAACGCTGTCCCAGGTGAAGACCGGCAGGTGTCCGGGGCTCTTGGAGGTGTCGGAGGGTGGTGCCTTGCGCAGTTTGTGGTCGGCATCCACCGTGAAGAAAAAGTTGGCGCCAAAGGCGTGGGCAGAACGCATCAAAGTGCCCAGGTTCATTCGTTTCGAGAGGCCTTCGGCCCCGATTGCAAAATATCCGCGCATCAGTTCGTCCGTTTTCGATTTGGCTGCCTCATAGCCGACTTTCGCCAAGGCCGAAAGTTTTCAGCTTATCCGGAAAGCCAATTCCCGCCTTGAGCATGGCTTGCTAACGTCTCGGCCAATACAGCGCGATCGGCGCTTTGCCCGTTCAATCTCATGAGGATGCCGTGAAAGCCTGTCTCTGCAAAACCTTCGGTCCGCCTTCCAGTCTGACTGTCGAAGACATTGCCGACCCGGTCGCCGGGTCTGGTGAGGTCGTGGTGCGGGTGAAGGCTTGTGCGCTCAATTTCTTCGATACGCTGATCATCAGGGGCAAGTACCAGTACAAGCCGGAAATGCCGTTTTCACCGAGTGCCGAATTCGCCGGTGTGGTCGAGGCGGTCGGCTCCGGAGTGGAGGGATATTCCGCCGGCGATAGGGTCATGGGGTACATGCGCTGGGGCGCTGCGCGGGAAAAGGTGGTTGTTGCCGCAGCTGATCTTGTGTCTCTGCCTGAGGATATTTCCTTTGAAACCGCAGCGGGTTTGACCGTCACCTACGGCACGACGCTGCATGCCTATCGCGACCGCGCAGGACTGAAGCCGGGCGAGACAGTCGCCGTTCTGGGGGCATCGGGCGGGGTTGGCCAGGCGGCAGTGGAAATTGCCGCCGTGATGGGCGCAAAGGTGATCGCCTGCGCATCGTCGGAGGAAAAGCTTTCCTTTGCCCGATCACTTGGCGCGGACATGACGGTCGATTATTCGGTTCAGCCACTCAAGGAAACATTGAAGGAGCTGACCGGCGGCAAGGGTGTCGACGTCGTCTACGATCCGGTGGGCGGGGACTTGTCCGAACAGGCCATCCGGGCGACAGCCTGGGAAGGGCGGTTTTTGGTGATCGGCTTCGCCGCGGGCGAGATCCCGAAAATCCCGCTCAATATCGTCATGCTGAAAGGCTGCGACATACGTGGCGTCTTCTGGGGAGCCGCGCTCGAACGGGATCCTGAAGGCCACCGCCGCAACATGTCTGAGTTGCTGTCCTGGGTTGGCGAGGGCAAGCTGAAGCCGCACATCCACGGTGTCTACCAACTGGAGGAAACCGCCCAGGCTCTCGAGGAAATCGCCGCGCGCCGGGTACAGGGCAAGGTGATCGTCACGCCTTGAGCTTCCATTCACGGTGGTTTTAGCAGATACTTGGAGAAGGTATTATTACTTGGACGCGCCGGTTGCCTTTTAAAGCCATTAACTTGTTTAAATCATAGACTGATGAGGTTATTGCGGCGGCTCGTCGATGGGAATGAATTGCTGTCCCGGAGGTGCCGATGTTGAAAAAAAGCCTTCTTTGCTTAATTGCTTTTTGGTTGTTGCCCTGCTTCGTAACTCATGCGGCTAGCGAGAAGCGCGTGGCACTTGTTATAGGCAATAGCTCCTACGACAATGCGACCTACCTCGACAATCCCGTGAATGACGCCAAAGCTGTTGAAAGCAAGCTGTTGGAGTTGGGTTTCGATGTTCTGTTGTCGCTGGATGCAGACCAACAGAGCTTCATCGAAACCCTTGAGGAGTTCAGGGAACGACTGGAAGGCGCAACACATGCGGTCTTCTATTTCGCTGGCCACGGGATACAGGTTGATGGACAGAATTATCTGATTTCGACCAATGCTAGTCTTGATAGCCGTTTCAAGGTTCAATCAGAAACAATCGCGCTAGATCAGATTATTGAAGTGATGGAGGGCTCTAGTCCCGTCAACATGGTGTTTCTGGACGCTTGCCGAACCAATCCCTTCACTGAGCGACTGAGAGAAGTGGAGTCCCGATCCCGATCAGCCACAATTACCAAAGGCCTTGCTCCGATGTCACGCGCACTTCATGACCGGTCGGGCAAGGAATTGCTTGTTATGTTCGCAACGGCACCGAACAGGCTTGCTGAGGACGGTGAAGGTGAAAATTCTCCATTTGCGAAAGCCCTGATCCAACACCTCGGAACACCGTCAGCAGAGGTGTCGATTGCGCTTAAGCGCGTCATCAAGGATGTGCGCGAGGCGACCAACTATCGACAAAGTCCAGAGATTTTGTCGTCAATGTCGGTGGAGTTTTTCTTCAACCATCGTCTTCCGGAGAATGCGAGTGATCTGACCGGCAGTTCGGATGCGATTTATCTTGCTTTTAATGCAGCGAGGAACTCGAACACATCGGATGCTTGGCGACGATTTCTGGATCAGACACCTGACGGTTATTATGCGGACCTTGCGCGCGATGCGCTGGTCGAGGCAGAGGCGAATGAATATGTGTTTGATGTCAGTGTTTCTTCGGAACAAGCTGAGAACTCACTTGCATTGAATGCATCCGAGCGGAGAGATGTTCAGCTTGTCTTGGCTGCCCTTCGCTACGACCCAGGACCGGCCGATGGGGCTTTTGGAAAGGGTACTCGGCACGCGTTGCAGGCGTTCCAAAGGGAATGGGGCCTGGCTCCGACTGGCTATATTGATAAACTGACCCAGCAATATCTCAGGTCTGAACGTGTTCTGACAGCTGCTGGCAGGAGTCTGGACGGTTCCTTGGTTCTGGAAGGGCGTGCTGCGGAAGAGGCGCTCGGTCTCACGCTTCAGGAAAAAAAGGCCATTCTCCGTGGTCTCGGAGTCTTGGGCTACGATGCCGGAGCGAGCCGGGAGGGGCTTGACGGGTACAAACAAAGGGCAGCGATCAAGCAATTCCAATTCAAGAATGACAAGGAGCCAACTGGCTTCCTGCACGCTGAAGACGCGGCTTATCTGCTGAAACTCGGACGTGAGCAAGGACAGTTTGTTGCAGACTATCTGGATGTGAATGACTTGGACCCGAGAAGTGATCCGCGCTTAATAAAGGGGGCGCGCATCTTTAACAATCGTCTCGTGCTCTACGCTTATTTTGGGAATTCGCTTTATTTCGTGGTGGAGGGAGATCGTTCCTGGGATTCCTATGAGAGCTTGGCAGAGTCTGCCGGAGGGCACCTTGTGGTTTTCTCTAGTGCGGCTGAAAAGAAGTTTGTCGACGATCTCGTCAGTCAAGATACTCGGTTTTATGTGTCTGACAGTTCGTGGCACGATGGTCCCACGGTTGGATACTTTCAGAAAGGCAGTGCCAGGAGTTCCACAGAGGGCTGGCGATCTGTTACCGGTGAGCCTGTGCGTTTTCTGAACTGGTTCAAGGGGCAGCCGAATGAAGTGCGATTGGCTCGCAAAGTCGGGTTCGCCGTTTATGGTGGAGAAGGTCCGTTCAGCAGGAACCGCAGGCTGGCTTTTGCCGATCAGATCCGGTTTCAGCAGATTGCGCAAAGCGCAGTCATCGAGGTTCCTCCAGAACCGGTGAAGACACAGACCAAATAGCCTGTCCTTCCTCCTGCGCACAGGTTTTAGATCGCGAATTCGGCGATCACCGGCGCGTGGTCCGACGGCTTTTCCCAGCCACGGGCGGCGCGCAGCACCGTGGTTCCTTTCACATGCGGGGCAAGCGGCTGAGAGACCCAGACATGGTCGAGACGGCGGCCCTTGTCGGCAGCGGCCCAGTCCTTGGCACGGTAGCTCCACCAGGTGTAGAGCTTTTCGTCCAGCGGCGTGAACTGGCGCATGGCGTCCAGCCAGCCGCCTGCTTCGCGCACCTGTTCGAACAGCTCCGTTTCGACCGGCGTGTGCGAGACGACCTTCAAAAGTTTCTTGTGCGACCAGACATCGTGCTCATAGGGGGCGACGTTGAGATCGCCGACCAGAATGGCGGGTTTTGCGGTTTCCCCGCCTTTCAGCCATCCCAGCATTTCGTTCATGAAGTCAAGCTTGTGGCCGAACTTCGGGTTGATCGTGCGGTCCGGCTCGTCGCCACCGGCCGGAACGTAAAAATTATGCAGCCGGATGCTGGAACCGTTGAAGGGCACATCCGCAGCCACATGGCGGCTGTCGCCAACCTGGCAGAAGTCGCGCTTCTCGATGTTGCTCAGCGGCAGCTTGGAGAGCGTTGCGACGCCGTGGTAGCCCTTCTGGCCGTGAATGGCCATGTGTTCGTATCCCGCCTTGCGGAAGGCGTTTTCCGGAAAATTGGCGTCCGGGCACTTTGTTTCCTGCAGACAGATCACGTCCGGGGACACTTCCTCGATCAGCTGTTCCACAATCGGCATGCGCAGGCGCACGGAATTGATGTTCCAGGTGACGAGTTTGATCCGGTCGGTCATGGGAAAATTGCCAAGGCTGGTTGCGGGATTTGCCAAGTCATACGGATTTGGCGGCCGAGTGCAAATGATTTCAGGTCTCGGTATCGTCTTCCCCGGCCTTGCCGGTTTCACCGGCCCGTTTGAGCGCTTGCTGGGTGGCGGTGGGGCCGAGCAGTTCGAAGACGATCGTCGATCCTATGGCGACGGTCAGGATTTCGTCCCGGAACTGCGGCAGCACTTCTGCTGCCACCAGGGCCATGCCGAGCGCAACGCCGGCCTGGGGCAGCAGCGACAGGCCGAAGAGATAGCTTCTGGACGATGCAGCTCCACCGGTGAGCTTGCCGCCCAGCCAGCCCCCGGCCAGACGTCCGGCAAGCCGCAGCAGAACGTAAGCGGCGCCCAGGAGCCCGAGTTTCACCAGCAAATCCGGCTGCAATGCAGCACCGGCCAATACGAAAAAGAAGATCATGAACGGCCATTCGATATGTTCGATTTCATAGAACGGCCGGGAATGGTGACGACCGGTGTTGACCACCATGGCACCGCAGGCAATGCCTGCAAGCAGGAAAGACAGATCGAGCCAAAGCGCGAGGCCTGCTGTCAGAAAGACAATGCCGAGGGCTTCGGCAAGTGTGGGATCACCGGGCTGCAGGCGTCCTGACAGATAACCTGCCGGCAGGCCGACGATGGCGCCAAGCAGGAGCGATCCGATGATTTCCCACGCGGCATGCAGCAAGGCGCCCGACCCATCGCCTCCCACGAGAGCCTGAGCGCCCATGAGGCAAAGCGCGAAGATCAAAATGCCCCAGATGTCGTCGAGGGCGACGATGCCAGACAGAACGGTGGTGAACGGCCCCTTGGCGCGATACTGGCGAATGACGTCACTGGTGGCGGCTGGATCCGTCGCGGTGGCCAGGGCTGCCAGGATCAGGGCCAGTTCCAGCGGGAAGCCGAGCAGGGCGAGACCTGCAAAGACGATGATTGCGGTGGAGACGACGGCAGAGGCCGAAATGATCGTGACGGCTCGGCCGCTGTTTTGCAGATGTACCCTGGAGAGTTTGCCTCCGAGCACGAAGGCGACCATCGACAGGGCGAGCACGGAGAGGGTCTCGTACAGCTGGGTCAGGTTCTCGGGCAGAAGGTCGAAGAAGGCAGGGCCTGCGGCCAGTCCGCACAGGATCAGCAGCGTGACACGCGGCAGCTGCGTCCTGTGGCCGATTTCGTCGGCCAGCATGCCGAGCAGCAGAAGGACGCCGATGGCGATCAGGGTGGTCGCAATTTCCATGCTCATAGATTGGGCGAAGCGGGCCAGATGTCTTTGATCCGCCGCAATCCCGCCCTATTCGATTGCCTGCACGATAACAGATACGTGTTAACGCGGAGAAATCGTGAATTCGTCTACGCTCCGTTAGGAAATCCCGGGCATTTTGTGCGGTGACTTAAAGCCTTTCTTAACCCTGCCGAGGACGCTGTGCTGGCAATCGCGAAATCGTTTTGTTCCATTTTCGGGTTCATATTTTTAAGCTCATGTGCAGCTTACGACTTTCCGGATCCAACACCAGAAGACTACGCGGTGCACGGCATCGATGTGTCCCGGTGGCAGGGCGATATCGATTGGGCCGCGGCCAAACAGGGGGGCGTCGCCTTTGTCTGGATCAAGGCGACGGAAGGCGGCGATCATGTCGATCCGCGCTTTGTCGACAACTGGGTGGCCGCACGCCAGGCAGGCATGCCGCGCGGCGCCTATCACTTCTATTATTTCTGCCGCCCGGTTGAGGAACAGATCTCCTGGGTGAAGGAAATCGTTCCCGTTGATCCGCAAGCCCTGCCGCTTGTACTCGACATGGAATGGAATGCGCATTCCAAGACCTGCCGGGAAAGGCCGGAGCGGCCGCAGATCCTGCGGGACATGAAGATCTTCCTCGACGAAATGGAAAGGCACTACGGCAAGCGCCCGGTGATCTATTCCTCTGTCGACTTCCACCGCGACCGGCTGGTGGGAGCGCTGAAGAACGAGCAGTTCTGGCTGCGCTCGGTCGCGAGCTTCCCGAACAACATCTACGAGCAGCGTAACGACTGGGTGTTCTGGCAGTATACGGCCGAGGGCCGGGTGCCGGGTGTGAAGGGCGATGTCGACCGGAATGCGTTCTTCGGAACGAAATCGCAATTCCGCGACTGGCTGAACGGCAAGCTGAAGCGCTGACCGCACCGGAAGGTCACCCCGCTAACGAACCTTGATCTGGTGTGTGACGTCCTTGCCGTTGCTGACGGTGACCTGCGTGAAGCCGATCAATTTGCACAGGTCGAGAAAGTTCAGGTCCTGAGGCTGGTTCGACCGCGCGAACAGCTCGGTTGTGCGGGACATCGATGTGAGTGAGGCGAGCAGGGCGCGCAGTCTGAACAGCGTGTCGTAGCGTCCGTCGCCGGTTGCGACCACAATCAGCTTCTCCAGCTCTCCGCCCTTGGCAAACAGATGATAGCCGGGCGCATACCCCAGCTTTGCATTCTGGGACGCAAGGCCGCTGACAAAGGCTGCCCGCGAGCGTTTGCCGGTGTCCGGTGCCAGTTCCAGCCCGGAGACGTAGACCTCCTGCGTCTGCACTTCGGGGTAGTAGTATCCGGCATGAGCATCAAAGGCCCTTGCCGGTGCAAGAGAAGCGGCAAGCCACAGTGCGGCAAGCGCCATTGCAGGCGCAACAGATTGAGTTCGTTTCATTTCCAGCAAGCCCCCCGGCTGTTTGTGCGCCTATCAAGCCTGAAATGCCGAGCGAACGCAAACCAGACGCAAGCTGGACGCAAGCTGGGGCGGGCACCATTTGGCGTGAGAAGGAGCCGAGATGCCTGCAGCGCTATACTTTTGCCATGATGCTAGCCGCTTCTTGAAAGCGTCAGGGCGCAGACCTTTGGAGTTTTGAACATGTTGACCCGCTTTTCGCTGGCCTTCGCCGCGATCGTGATGATGGCGCTGCCGGCGAGCGCGCAATCACGGCCGGCCATTGCCTATACGACGGCCAATCTCAACATGCGTGCCGGGCCGGGAACCAATTATCCGGTAATTGCGACCGTGCCGCGTGGGGGCGGGGTGACCATATTCGGATGTACGGCCGATTTCGGCTGGTGCGACGCCGCCTTCACCAACGTGAAAGGGTGGGTTTCAGGCAAATATCTGAGCTATGGCGGCGAAGGGATCTACTATGGCCGGCCAATTCCCAGTGCCGGCATCAATCTCGGTGTGCAGCGCTACTACCGGGATTATCCGATCTATGCGGAAGCGCCTGCCTATCGGGGCGGGCCGGTCTACAAGGGTGATCCCCCCTATGATCCGCCGCCCGTCGATCCGGGCCCCGTCTATGCTCCTGGCCCGGTCTATGACGCGCCGCCTGTTGTGGTCGCGCCGCCGCAGCCGATCATCATCCGTCCCTACTGGGATTCGTTCCCCGGTTATCCGCAACGGTATTTCGAACCGCGCGTCTATTGAGGAGAGGTCCTACTGCGCCGGTTTCGGTGCGGCCATGACAAGCGACCAGAACACCTTGTGCTTGGCGTTGGGCGCATAAGCCGTTGCGATGCCGAGCCGGGTCGCGTCCTTCGTCAGGAGTACCTGATTGTGCTTCGGGCTTTCCCGCCAGCCGGAAAAGGCTTCGGCGAAGGTCCGGTAGCCGGCGCTGACGTTTTCGGCGGCTGCCGTCTTCGGCTCGCCGATAGATGCCATACGGGTTGCCAGTTGCTGGTTCGGGGCGAGCGATGCCTGAACGTTTCCGGCCGTTGCCATGGCAGTGGCCTGGGACTTGGCAATCGACGTCAGTTGCGGATCGGCGGTCACCGGCGACAATCCGTTGTTGATCCGGTACTGCGAGATCATCTGAGCGGCGGTTGCCGCATCTACCACCCCATCGACACGCGCCATGTCCTCGTAGAAGGGGGGCGTCTGCATACGGTCCCCCATGCAGGCGGCAACCGAGAACAGCAGCGCACCGGCGAGGGCGAGTTTCAGGGGTCGATGGACCATCGGTTTGTCAGCCACGCTGTTGAAGCTCCCGCTCAGGATAATTGAGTTCCAGTGAGGGACATGATTCGCCTCACTTGGGAAGGTGATGGGACGACAGTTGAGCAGAATTGCGGCGCCGCCCTTCGGAAACCGGTGCACAAGCCATTCACTCAAGACCGCCCAACGCCAAGGCCCCGGAAAATTACAGGCCGGTTTCTTGCATGTCGGATTTCAAGTTACATATAAAGTAACATGAAAAAATTGGCCACCCGGCCAGAACGGGCCATTGAGCTGAGTAATGCTTGGGGAAACCATTCATGTCTTTGTTTTCGGGTGATGCATCGACTGCCGGATATGCGGAAAGAACGGCCAGGCTGGTGCCGGGCCTGGCCGACATGCACAAGATGGCCGGACTTCTGCTGGCCGAGCGGGCGCCGGCAAAGGGGACCATTCTGGTACTGGGTGCCGGCGGCGGCGTTGAGCTGACGGCCTTTGCCCGGATGCAGCCGGACTGGCGTTTCTGCGGTGTGGATCCATCGGCGGACATGCTGGAAAAGGCGCGCGTACACCTTGGTCCCCTGGGCGCGCGGGTGCAATTGCTGGAGGGGTATATTGAGGATGCGCCAGACAAGCTCTTCGACGGGGCGGCCTGCCTGCTGACGCTGCATTTCCTCAATCAGGACGAGCGGTTGAAGACCCTTCTGGAGCTTCGGCGCCGGTTGAAACCGGGCGCAGTGTTCGTTGCGGTTCATCACAGTTTTCCGACCGACCCTGCGGGCAAGGACAGATGGCTTGCCCGGTTCGCCGCGTTTTCCGCCGAATCCGGGGTGCCCCGGTCGCTGACCGAAAGCGGACTGGCCGCAATGAAGGAGCGATTGCCGGTGCTTGCCCCCGAGCAGGACGCGGATTTGCTGAGGCAGGCAGGATTTGTCGATGTCGAGACTTTCTACTCTGCCTTCACCTTCAGGGGCTGGGTCGCCGTTGCCGGGTGATCTCAAGGAAAAGGCCAGCCCGTGAGACACGGGCTGGCCAGGCTGCATGAGGCTAACGGAGCCGAAGCCCCCCAGCCTTCCAGGGAGATTGTTGGCCCGGCCGCTTTCAAGCGCATCACTTGCGGGCGGCAGGTGCCGGATCAGCGAGTGGACGCCTCCAGGACGTCGTCATAGGTGCGAAGACCGGTGGTCGGGGCACACACCAGAACGGACATGTTGCCCGGTGCGTGCTGGTTCTTCCACATCTTGGTGTGGGCCTTCGGGATCTGGTCCCAGGGGAATACCTCGGACATATAGGGGTCGATGCGCCGTTCGATCATCAGCTTGTTGGCGGCCGATGCCTGTTTCAGATGGGCAAAGTGTGAGCCCTGCAGGCGCTTCTGGTGCATCCACATGTAGCGGACATCGAAAGTGCAGTTGAAGCCGGAGGTGCCGGCGCAAATGACGACCATGCCGCCCTTCTTGCAGACCAGGGTCGATACCGGGAAGGTTGCCTCACCCGGGTGTTCGAAGACGATATCGACGTTGTTGCCCTTGCCGGTGATGTCCCAGATTGCCTTGCCGAACTTGCGCGCTTCCGCGAACCAGTCTGCATATTCGGGCGAGCCGACCGTGGGCAACTGGCCCCAGCACTTGAAGTCCTTGCGGTTGATCACGCCCTTGGCACCGAGTTCCATGACGAACTGACGTTTGTCTTCCTCGGAGATGACACCAATGGCGTTGGCGCCCGCTGCGGTGATCAACTGGATGGCGTAGGAGCCGAGACCGCCGGACGCCCCCCATACCAGCACGTTCTGTCCTGGCTTCAGTTCATGCGGATGATGGCCGAAAAGCATGCGGTAAGCGGTCGCGAGCGTCAGCGTGTAACAGGCGCTTTCTTCCCAGGTCAGATGCTTCGGCCGGGGCATCAACTGCTGGGCCTGAACGCGGGTGAACTGCGAGAAGGATCCGTCGGGTGTTTCGTAGCCCCAGATTCTCTGGGAGGTCGAGAACATCGGGTCGCCGCCGTTGCATTCCTCGTCGTCGCCGTCGTCCTGATTACAATGCACCACGACTTCGTCGCCAACTTTCCAGCGTTTGACCTTGTCGCCGACGGCCCAGACGATGCCGGACGCATCGGACCCTGCAATGTGGTAGGCGGCGCCATGGCCGTCGAACGGGCTGATCGGCTGGCCGAGTCCTGCCCAGATGCCGTTGTAGTTGACGCCGGCGGCCATCACCAGAACCAGAACCTCGTAGCTGTCGAGTTCCCAGGTCGGCACGACTTCCAGCTTCATGGCGTCTTCCGGCGGGCCGTGACGCTCGCGGCGGATCGTCCAGGCATACATGTTTTTGGGAACGTGTCCGAGCGGCGGGATCTCTCCGATTTCATAAAGATCTTTCACCGGCGCGCCCTCTCGCGTTTGGTTGTCATTGGCTTCCGCGCTTGCTGTCATTCTCCCCCTCCCAGGGCTTTTGTTGGGCCTCAGAATTTCGCATTTGCACAAGGCGTAATCGGGCAAATACCCGATTTTGCGCAACTATTGTTCAAAAACAATCACCGTTCTATACGACTATTGCTTAACTTGCGTTTTGATGCCAAGCATATTTTGCATTGCACATTGGGATTTCGCAGTCGCGTAAACTCCGGCACACTGCCGACTGTTCGGGAGAAACAGGCTGACGCGGTGCTGCGAAATCAAGAAAAAACAGGCAGCAGAACGCCTTAGGAGGATGAGTGGCATGAGTGCATCGGGTGAGAGCCGGCCG
The DNA here is from genome assembly GCF_054658235.1 of Roseibium sp. LAB1. Classification (NCBI taxonomy): domain Bacteria; kingdom Pseudomonadati; phylum Pseudomonadota; class Alphaproteobacteria; order Hyphomicrobiales; family Stappiaceae; genus Roseibium; species Roseibium sp. LAB1. Next base: position 574,933 of record NZ_BAAGIB010000003.1, read on the forward strand.
GAGAAGGATCGTCCGTGGATTTTCCGGACATACGCGGGTCACTCTACGGCGGCCGAATCGAACAGGCTCTACCGTGGCAATCTTGCCAAGGGTCAGACCGGCCTGTCCGTTGCATTCGACCTGCCGACCCAGACCGGATACGATCCGGACGATGCGCTGGCGCGTGGTGAAGTCGGCAAGGTCGGTGTGCCGGTGGCCCATCTGGGCGACATGCGCGCCCTGTTCCAGGACATTCCGCTGGAGCGGATGAACACGTCCATGACGATCAACGCGACTGCGCCCTGGCTGTTGTCGCTCTATATAGCCGCCGCCGACGAGCAGGGGGCCGACCGCACGCTTCTGTCCGGCACCACTCAGAACGACATCATCAAGGAATATCTGTCCCGGGGCACCTATGTGTTTCCGCCGGCGCCGTCGCTCAAGCTGACGACCGATGTCATCGCCTGGACCTATTCCAACATGCCCAAATGGAACCCGATGAACGTCTGCTCCTATCATTTGCAGGAAGCAGGCGCGACACCGGTGCAGGAGCTGTCCTTCGCGCTGGCGACGGCGGTGGCCATTCTGGATTCCATCAAGGCGAGCGGTGCCATTCCCGACGAGGATTTTCCGAAGGCCGTCGGCCGCATTTCCTTCTTCGTCAACGCGGGCATGCGGTTCATTACCGAGATGTGCAAGATGCGCGCCTTCACCGAACTGTGGGACGAGATCTGTCTGGAACGCTATGGGGTCGAGGACGAGCGGTACCGCCGCTTCCGCTACGGGGTCCAGGTCAACAGCCTCGGCCTGACCGAGCCGCAGCCCGAAAACAACGTCTACCGCATCCTGATCGAGATGCTGGCGGTGGTGTTGTCCAAGAATGCGCGTGCCCGTGCGGTGCAGCTTCCCGCCTGGAACGAGGCGCTGGGCCTGCCGCGGCCGTTCGACCAGCAGTGGTCGCTGAGGATGCAGCAGATCGTTGCCTATGAGACGGACCTTCTGGAATACGCGGACATTTTCGACGGGTCTGCCGAAATTACCCGGAAAGTGGAGGAACTGAAGGCGCAGGCCCGGGAAGAGCTTGCCCGGATCGATGCCATGGGCGGCGCGGTCGCCGCGGTCGACAGCAGCTACATGAAGCGCCAGCTTGTGGAATCCAATTCAGCGCGTCTGGCCGGCATTGAGGGCGGCGAGCAGGTGGTGGTCGGCGTGAACCGCTGGACGGACAGCGAGCCTTCGCCGCTGGCCGCAGGTGAAGACGGCGGCATCCTGACCGTTTCCGAGCATGTCGAGGAAGAAGCGGTCGAGAAGATCAAGGCCTGGCGCGAGGCACGAGACAGCGCCGCGGTCGACACCGCGCTGGCGAATCTGAAGGCGGCTGCCCAGGAAGGCCGCAATATCATGGAGCCTTCGATTGCCGCGGCAAGGGCAGGCGTGACCACAGGCGAATGGGGCCGGACGCTGCGCGAAGTCTTTGGCGAATACCGGGCACCGACCGGTGTCGGCCAGGCCGTGCGGGACACCGCCGGCACATTGGCCGACATCCGCTCGGACGTGGAGGCGGTTTCGGAGAAACTCGGCCGCCGCTTGAAATTCCTGGTCGGCAAGCCGGGGCTGGACGGGCATTCGAACGGTGCGGAGCAGATTGCGGTCAGGGCGCGCGACTGCGGCATGGAAGTGGTCTATGAGGGGATCCGGTTGACTCCGGCCCAGATCGTCAACGCAGCGGTGGAAGAAGATGTCCACGTGATCGGTCTTTCGATCCTGTCCGGCTCGCATCTGGCGCTGGTGCGCGACGTGATGGACAGGCTCCGGGCTGCCGGGGCGGACGATATCCCGGTTGTTGTCGGCGGGATCATTCCAGACGAAGACGCTGCCCGGCTGAAGGCACAGGGTGTTGCCGCGGTCTATACGCCAAAGGATTTTCAGCTCACTGACATCATGGCGGATGTTGTGCGAATTGTTGGCAGCCGTGCGGAAAAGGCCGCTTGAAACATTCAGTTGCCTGAAGTGACGAGTGTTCTGATGTAAGTATTATCTGCGTCGTGCATCGATTATTCCCGTGCCAGATAAACTTTCGGTTGCGGCTGACGTAGTCTTGTCTGCGTCAGTTTCTCCGACAGGTTCAAGGTTTATTTATACTTGGTCATTAGTAGTTTCCCTTAGTGCGGGTCTAAGCAGGAAACGATCCGATGATACGCAAGCCAATTTCCAGAATAACTTCAATTCTCATCGGATTGCGGGACGGGACCAGTCTGCGCCAGCAGATTGCTCTTCTGGCGGCTTCGCTTTGCATCCTTTCCATTGCCGTTGCTGCCTTTGGAGCAGCGTTGATCGCGCGCGGCGAAGCGATCCGTGAAAACCGCTGGGATCTGACCCTGATCGCACGCAGCATGGCGCAGCGGCTGGACCAGACGATGTTCGATCGGTTCCGCGAAGTGCGCAATGTCGCCGACATGGAATTGCTGAAGCCCGTCTGGACCCGGAATCCCGATAGCATCCGCGAGACGCTCGACCAGTTGCAGAGCAGCCTGCCGCAATACGCCTGGATCGGTTTCGCATCCGTCGACGGAACGGTCGTCGCCGCGACGCGTGGCATGCTGGAGGGCGCCTCTGTCGCCGAGCGACCCTGGTTTGTCAGCGGTTTGAAGGGGCCAACCGCCGAAGATGTTCATCTTGCCAAGTTGCTCGACCATCTTCTGCGGACAAGTCCCGACGAGGCACCTTTCCGCTTTGTCGATGTGGCAATGCCCGTGACGGACGAAAGCGGCAAATTGGCAGGCGTCCTTGGCGCTCATATGAGCTGGAACTGGGCTGAAGAAACCCGGCGCAACGTTCTGGACAACAATCTCGGCAAGGAAGGGCTCGACCTGTTCGTGCTCGCGCGTGACGGCACCGTGCTTGTCGGTGAAGATGCAACGGGCAGGTCGATCGCCCAGGAAGATGCCGCCTTCGATCCGGCCAATCCCGACATGATGGTCGAAGTGGTCGAAACAGCGGGCCTCGGTGATTATCCGGGACTGGGCTGGAAAGTTGCCGTGCAGCAGCCGATCAGCGTCGTGTCGGCCCGGGTGGCGGATCTGGTGCGCAACATCTTCCTGATCGGACTTGCGGTTGCCTGTCTGTCAGCGCTGTTGGCGTGGCTGGTCTCGCGAACCATCTCGCAGCCGCTTCTGGGGCTAGTGTCCGCTCTGGACGGGATCGGGCGTGACGAAAAGGAAACCACTGTTCCGCGCCTGCATGGGTTCCGGGAGCTTTCGCAGGTTTCCGCCTCTGTCAGGTCACTGCTGCGCCGCCTTGGCAGCGTGGAAGAAAGCGCGAAAAGCGCCCGGGACATGCTTGAGGAGCTGAAAGACGAATACAGCCGGAACATGCGTTCCAGCGAAGAGCGAAACCGGCAGCTGGGAGCCGATATCCGTTCCTTGAGAACACTGGCGGAGCACGACCCGCTGTCGGGTCTGCTGAACCGGCGCGCGTTCCAGCCGTTTGCCGAAGACGCGTTTGCGACGTTCCGGCGCCATGATCGGCCTTTCAGTGTGCTGATGATCGATGCCGATCACTTCAAGACCGTGAACGATCGCTTCGGGCATCGGGCCGGCGACGACGTGATCCGGGCCATCGGCGAAACCATCGTTGAAGAAATCCGATCGACAGACAAGGCCGCCCGGTTCGGTGGGGAAGAATTCGTCCTGCTTCTGAGGGAGAACGACGCCAATGGTGCCTGGGTTCTGGCCGAACGTATCAGGTTGAGGATTGCAGCCTTGTCCGTGGAGGAGGGGCAAGGCAGTGTCTCGGTAACGGTCAGCATCGGCCTGGCTGAGGCCACTGTCGAGGATCGCGACGTCGAAGACACGATCGCCCGGGCCGATCAGGCGCTTTACGCCGCCAAGTCTTCAGGACGCAATCGAGTCTGCGTCGACTATCCGCTCGGCCGGTCTCAATCAGCCTGAGGCTGTTGCCCTCGGCAGAAACCGGATTAACCTAGCGTAAAGTTTTGTTAACTCTTTGTTGAGACAGTTGGCAGGTTCCGCCAGAAGGCGGTAATTCTCTGATGGCCAGGAGGCCGGAATGGCGACGATCGAAAGGCCGCAATCGGCCCAGGTCGTGGCGCATGCGACAGAGTATCCAGCGGACCGTGACGGTGACGGCACCGGTTACGACCGCAGAAAGAAGCGTGACACCGCAGAGCGCCACGAAAATGAAACCGGACTGTCCGATGACACTCCGGCATTCCTTATTGATGATCATCATACGGTAAATCATGTGCTGGATGGCGTTGCCGCCTACAAGGCCGCTGCGCTGCAGGTCATGGAGCCCGGCATCGATCACGGACCGGTGCACCCCTTGCGCGGGCCGGTCGATCGAGTACCCGCCGACAATATCCGCCATGCCTATGAGGATCACGATGATGGTGAGCCTCCACATGAGGTGAATGTCGCGACCTGACGGACAGACTCGTCCGAAAGGTTGAAGTCTCTTGGCTCGTTACGTATTAACCCGTATCTATGGCCGGCAGGGGAGATCCCCTATCGTTCGCGCATCGATGGGCATCCTTGCGGATGCTGCACCTGGTGCCGCCGTTCCGGTTGGCAGGCCTGCCCATATCTGGTGCAGGCGGTCGATCCCGGGTGACAAGAGCTGGAGACTTGAGTTTGACTTTCCCCACACATCTTCTCGAAGGCTACGGCCGTTACCTCAACAAGGGATTCGTCAGGCACAGGGAAACCCACGAGCGGCTCGCGGTCTATGGCCAGACACCGGACGTAATGGTGATTTCCTGCTGCGACAGCCGCGTGACACCCGAAGGCATCTTCAATGTCGGTCCGGGTGAATTGTTCGTGGTGCGCAATGTTGCCAATCTGGTGCCGCCTTACGAGGACACCGAAGGTCAACACGGCACCAGCGCGGCGATCGAATTCGCGGTCAAGGGGCTTCAGGTCAAGCACATCGTGATCATGGGACATGGTCATTGCGGCGGGGTGAAAGCCTTCCGGGAAAACGCGAATGCTCCAATGGCGACAGGACAGTTCATCGGCCGCTGGATCAAACTGCTGGAACCGGCGGCGATCGCCATGGCCTGCATGCCAGTGGACAAGGCGGACGATCCTCAGCTGGCCATGGAATATGCCGGCATCCGGCAATCGCTGAAAAACCTGCTGACCTTCCCGTTCATCGAAGCGGCGGTTCAGGAAGGGACGCTCAGCCTGCACGGATCCTGGTTCGACATCGGGTCCGGCGAGCTGCGGGTGATGGACCCGGAAACCCAGAGGTTCTCCACCACCGCCCCGAATGTTCTCGAAACGGCGAGATAATTGCAGCCAGGAAAGGGACGTCATGCTCGTTGATCCGGTGCTCTATCGCCGAATGGCCAAATACAACAGCTGGATGACCGAAAAGGTCTATGCGGCGGCGGGTCTTATGAGCGATGAGGACCGCAAGTCGGACCGGGGAGCCTTCTTCCGGTCCGTACATTCGACGCTCAACCACATCCTGTTTGCCGACAGGGCCTGGATGAGCCGTTTCACCGGCCGTAAATACGAAATCAAGGGCATGGGCGTCGATATCTTCGAGAATTTCGACGAGTTGAAAGCTGCTCATTTCGACATGTGTCTGCAGATTTCCGATTTTGCCGAATGGTTGACCATTGACTGGCTGGCGGAGGATCTGGAATGGACAAGCGGTCAGGACGGTATTCCCCGGTCACGGCCGCGCTGGATCCTTGTCACCCACATGTTCAACCACCAGACCCATCACCGCGGCCAGCTGTCAACGCTGCTGACCCAGGCCGGGCACGACATCGGCGTCACCGATCTGCCGTTCATGCCGGACCTGGTATGATCGGGATCCGTGGCTGACCGTCAGTTGGCCACGCGGCGCAGTTCCCCGAGATCTATGCTCAAGATGGTGTCCCGGAACGCGCGCAGCAGGTCTGTGTCGAGTTTGCCTTTCATCTCCGCCAATGTGGCAAAGGCCTGCCTGGGGCTCATGCTGTCCTTGTAGGCGCGTTTTTCCGTCAGTGCCGAATAGATGTCGACAATGGTGATGATGCGAACGAGTTGCGGAATCTGATCAGCGGCAAGGCCGTCCGGATAGCCGGTGCCGTCCAGAAACTCGTGATGCCAGATGGCCATCTCGGCGGCTTCCCTGGGGATGTCCTTGCAGTTCTTGAGGATCAGCCGGCTGTAGGCAGGGTGCTTGTTGACAAGCTGGCGTTCCGCGTCCGACAGCTTGCCAGGCTTGTCGAGAATGGACAGCGGGATCTTGATCTTGCCGAGGTCGTGGACCAGAGCACCCATTCCGAGCATCGCCTGGGTTTCGGCCGAAAGTCCGAGGACCTTGGAAAACAGCATCGTGTGCCCCGTCACCATCATGGTGTGGCAAAAGGTGTGGCTGTGATGCAGCTGCACAGCCGTGAGCCAGGCGCCGAGGCCGTCCGATTCAATGGTGTTCGAAATCTCGACACTGGTTCTCGCCAGGCTCGCCAGAGGCAGGGCAGCGCCGGTCAGGGCTGCGGTCGAGGTCGCGGAAAGTGCGACGCAGGTGGATTTCACGGTTTCTCCCACCTTCGGGGAGCACTTGCCGTCAATTTGCGGCAGGGAATAGTCGGCAGCTTTCTCACGGATTTTCAGCAATAGCGTGCCAAGTGGTTCGGCGCGGTCAACAAGGTCATGGCACCCCAGTTCACGCACCTGCATGATCTGCTGCCGGTTCTTCAGGTCGAGGACGGCGATCACTTCACAGGTTGCCTTGGCCAGCAAGGTCTTCAGAACAGTAAAATGCTCCGGTGTGGCTCCAAGGAAGTCGGCGACGACCAACACGTTTGCGGGCAGTTGTGGTCCGAGCTCGGAAAACGACGCGAGTCTTGCCGGATACAATGAGCAGATTTCAAGGAAGTTTTTGCTCGCCTTGTTCGTGTCTGCAATCGTCAGCAAAACCTGCATGATGAAGAGTTGCCTTTTTACGCTACGGAATATTCCTTGGTAAGGGGCGCGCCTTAAAGAAGTATTTCACGGAAGCACCAGGCTAACTGCTTGTAGGTTGTAATTAAGTTTGAAAGCGGATCGATAAAGTATTTGGTGAATCCGGAGTTAAGGTGGAGCGCTCCCAATATAGGGCGAGGCAGGAATTTAACCGGTTGAGATGCTGCTGCCTGCCCTGTCATTCGGCAAAGACCCTTCGGCGGCCAAACCGCCCCGCGTGGGGCGGCCGAGTCATGCCGCAGACAGGCCCTTCAGGCCAGAGTTGCTGTGCGGACAGCACCGCAACGATCAAAGCATCATGCGTCGGTCTTCATCCCGTAATTCTTCACCGCGCCGAGCACCGCATCGATTTCGGACTTGGATAGAATGTGCGGCGAGCCGATCGTCCGGCTGAGGATGTAGGCCTTTGCCAGGATTTCCAGTTCCTCCAGCCGCCAGAGGCCCTTCTCAAGGGTTTCTCCGACAACCACCGCGCCGTGGTTGGCCATCAGGCAGCCATGCCGGTCCGTCATGGCGCCGGTCACCTCGCGGGCAAGTTCGTCGCTGCCGAAAAGAGCGTAGCCTGCCAGGGGAACCGTGTCGCCGCCGAAGAGCGCGATCATGTAGTGGCAGGAAGGAATCTCCATCCGGTTGATTGCCAGCGCGGTGCAGTGAACCGGGTGCGCGTGCACGACCGCGTGCATGTCCGGCTTCGCCCTGAGCAGAGCAAGGTGGAACTGCCATTCGGTCGACGGCGGCAGCGGGCCATCGAAGCCGCCATCGCCATCCAGCGGAATGGAAGCCAGCATCTCCGGGGTCATACGATCATAGGGTACGCCGGAGGGCGTGATGATCATCCGGTCGCCCGCGCGTGCGGAAATATTGCCCGATGTGCCCTGGTTGATACCGCGGCTGTTCATTTCCTTGCAGGCATCGATGATGGCCTCGCGAAGGTCGGGGGTATCCTGATAAGGCGTCTTAAGCATTGTCTTCCGTCAGATTGAGCATTTCGGTCGCTGTTTCCGAACATGTGGCGATATGGGTGGCATAGCCGCCACGCAGGGCTGCCAGCATGGGTCTGGCACGGTCGGGGCCTGAGCCGACAAGCAGCCCCATGTCCTTGCCGCGCATCTGGTCCAGGGTGACGGCGATCATCCGGTCCTCGATTTCCCGGTTGAGACCGTTGCCGTCGTGGTCGATCAGGCGGCCGCAGATCACGCCGATGGCACCGCGTTCCGCGCAAGGGTCGATGTCGGACGGGTCGAGCAGTCCGGTATGGACGACGTGGCTGTCCGCCGTGCAGGTGCCGCAGGCGAAGATGGTCTTGTTGCAGTCGGCGACAGCATCAAGCTGCATTCGGATCACCGGTTCCTGCTTCAGTTCCTCCACCAGGGCCCGGTTCGACAGCAGCAGCGGCACATGCAGGTTGACGCAGTGCGCGCCATAACGGCGGGCAAGCGTCGCCGAACAGGTTTCCGCGGCAAAGCCGAGTGCCGCCGGACGCGAGCCGACAAGCTGAACCACCGTGAGGTCCGGCACCGTCACGCGGGGTGCGGCTTCGGCGACCCGGTAAACCGTCTCACCCCAGGCAACGCCAAGCCTGTCGCCCGGTTCCAGCAGGCCCGGTAGCCAGTCGGCAACCACCCGCGTTACACGGTCGAGCGACTGATCGGCGCCGGCCGGCGATGTGGGAACGACAATGGCATCCCGCAGGCCGAACCGGTCAACGAGGCGTCGTGCCAGATCGTGGTTTCGGAAGATATCCGTATCCAGCGTGATGCGGACATAATCGCGTTTTCGCGCTTCGGACAGATAGTTGACGACGGTCGCCCGCGAGATGCCGAGGCGTTCGGCGATCTCGTTCTGGTTCATGCCTTCCTGGTAGTAGCACCAGGTGACCTCGATGATGGCATCGTCCTGGCTGCGCGCCCTTGTGGCCGCAGCTGGTGCCGCGGCCTTGGTACCGGAGGGCCGGGAACTGGTCGGTCCTGGGCTCATGCGCTCTTGGCGATCCCGCTGAGATCCGGGAAGAGAGCCGCGAGGCCTTCGGCGCTGGCGTCGCACACGCCGCGTTCCGTGATGAGGCCGGTGACGAGGTGGTTCGGCGTAACGTCGAAGGCGGGGTTGCCACCCGGCGTGCCGACCGGTGTCACCTGCACGATGCCGATGCTGCCGTCGTCGGTCAGGCCCTGAATGTGGGTGACTTCCCGTTCCTGGCGTTCCTCGATCGGAATTTCGGCAACGCCGTCATCCACCGTCCAGTCGATGGTCGGTGACGGCAGGGCGACGTAGAAGGGCACATTGTTGGCCTTGGCGGCCAGCGCCTTCAGATAGGTGCCGATCTTGTTGCAGACGTCGCCACGGCGCGTGGTGCGGTCCGTGCCGACGATGACCAAGTCGACAAGGCCATGCTGCATCAGGTGCCCGCCGGCATTGTCGGTGATGTAGGTGTGCGGAATGCCATGGCTGCCGAGCTCCCAGGAGGTGAGGGCGCCCTGGTTGCGCGGGCGGGTCTCGTCCACCCAGACATGGATCGGAATGCCGGCGTCATGCGCCTGGTACATCGGGCTTGTGGCCGTACCCCAGTCGACGGTGGCGATCCAGCCGGCGTTGCAATGGGTCAGGATGCGGACGGGCTCGCCGTCCTTCTTGCCGGCGGCGATCTTGCGGATGATTTCAAGACCATTCTGGCCGATGCTGTGATTGATGCCGACATCCTCGTCGGAAATCTCGTGTGCCAGCTTCAGCGCGGCCGCCGCACGGTCTGCTTCGGGCAGGGGCATCAGGTGCGCACGGCAGCGGTTGAGCGCCCAACGCAGGTTGATGGCTGTCGGCCGGGTCTTGTCGAGATATTCCCAGGCCTGATCCAGATGGGCGTTGGACGGGTCGACCTTTGCGGCCAAGGCCATGCCGTAGGCTGCCGTTGCGCCGATCAGCGGCGCGCCGCGCACACGCATTTCCACGATGGCGTCGGCAAAATCCTGGAGCGTGTCGACCTGCTGGATACGGAATTCATGCGGCAACCAGCGTTGATCGATGATCTGCAAGGCAGCCTTGTCGTCATCCCACCAGAGCGAGCGGTAATGGGTGCCGTTGACCTTCATGGGATGTCCTTCTTGTTGAATTGGCGCGCAAGCTTCACAAGCGCATCGGTCGAGCCGTAAGTTTCGGGCGACAGGATGAGGTCGGCCCCCATCAGCAGGTTGCGCGTTTCAAGGCGGCGCTTCATCTGCTTGTCCTCGATTTCCTCGAAATCGGCGTTGTGGGCGAGTGACAGGGTGCGGCGGTGCATCTCGATGCCGCAATAGCCCATGGCCTCGGTGCGGATCTCCTGCAGGAGGCCGGCACAGGCGAAGCCGGACGCCTGTCCCTGATCCTCGAACAGGGAAGCCGGATAAAGCATGCCCGTGCGTTCCGTGTTCCAAAGCCGTGTGAACTCGGCCTCGAAGGCGGAGAAGGTTTCGGAAATGACCGACAGAACCCATTCCTGGAAATCGTCCAGAGTGTCTGCGCTGCGATGGGCAGGCTGGCTGAAATAGGCCATCAGAAAGTTTGCCGTCAGCATGCCGATGTCGAACCCGAGCGGGCCGTATTGCACGAATTCCGGATCGATGACGCGGCTGTCGCTGTCCGTGGACATGATGGAGCCGCTGTGCAGGTCGCCATGCACCATGGTCTCGGTGTTGGAGGCGAATTTCATCAGGAAGCGCTGCACCTTCGCCTTCAGCTCAGCATTGGCGCGCAGGTCCGCTACAACGGGATCGAGGCCGTCCGTATGGTGGTTCATCTCCGCCGCGTAGTACGGGTCGGTGAAGACCAGCGCCTCGGTGATTGCAGGAATTTCCACATTGCCGGCGAACAGGCTGACGTCAGCCTTCTTGTCGGCGCTCTTCATGGAGAGTTCCGAGCCGCGAAATGCCGTGCGGGCGCAGAAGGCACCAAGGAACGCTCCGAGCCCGGCAACCTTCTCGCCGTCGATCAGCTTGCGGCGCAGGATCTTGTGGGGCGAGAGGTATTCCATGACGATCAGCGCCTGGCTCTCGTCGAAGTGATAGACCTCCGGCACCGCGCCCGGGTCGCGGGCGGCCTGGCGCACAAGCGCATGGTTCTCGTAAAGCGCGCGATAAAGCGGCAGCGGCCAGCTGTCGCCGACCAGGCGAACATAGGGCAGCGCCTGCTTGACGATGATCGTGCCTTTGGAGCCTTCGACGATGAAGACAAGATTGAGGTTGCCGTCGCCGACTTCGCGAACGGTCCAGTCAGACGGGTCTGCTCCGATCCTGTCCGCAACGGCGGCAATCCCGGAAAGTCTCTCGCCGAGCGTTTCCGGCGTCAGGGGCCGATAGAGGTCTGGCGTGTCCATCTTGGGTCTTGTTCCTCCCTATTTTGCCCCGATAATGGTCAAGATTATTCAAAAGTCAACACAGTTGACAAATGCCTATTTAGCGTGTTGTAACGATGACAAGCGGGGGAGGAACTCGCAAAAACATCGGGAGGAAAGGTGCCAGACGTCACCTGTAAATTGAGCGGCTTGGAAAAGTCCTTCGGGCGCAATCACGTGCTTCGGGGGATCGATCTGGAGCTGCGCGCCGGCGAAGTCACGGCGTTGATGGGGGCCAACGGTGCTGGCAAGTCGACGCTGGTGAAGGTCCTGTGCGGCTATCATTTTGCCGATGCCGGCGAGATCGAACTGGCCGGTGCACCCTTCAAGCCACTCGACGCGGCAGATGCCATCTCAAAGGGCGTTGTTACCGTGCACCAGTCCATCGACGATGGTGTGATCCCGGATCTCGATGTCGCCACCAACCTGACGCTCGATCTTCTGACGGAGCCGGGCGCCGATTTTTTCGTCAATGACAGGAAGCTGCGCCGGCAGGCCCGCAAGGTTGCCGAAAGCATGGGGCTGACAATGGACGTGCGCACCCGCGTTGCGGACCTGGAGGTCGCCGACCGGCAGATGATCGCCATCGCCCGTGCCATGGCGCGCGCGCCGAAACTGCTCATTCTGGATGAGCCAACCTCTTCCCTGTCCGCTTCCGAAGCCGATCGCCTGTTTGCGCTGATCGACAGGCTGCGCGCGGAAGGTGTCGCCATTCTCTATATTTCGCACCGCATGTCGGACATCCGCCGGGTGGCCGACCGGATTGTGTCCATGCGCGACGGGGCAATTTCAGGCCTGTTCGAGACGGAGCCGCTGGACTATGTCGGCGCGGTCAACGCCATGCTTGGGCACCAGATGACCGAGGTCGATATCGAGCCGGTCTCAGGCGGTGATCCGATCCTGGAAGTTGAAGGTATACGCCTTTTCGAGAACGCCCCGCAGATCGACCTGACTGCTCGCGAAGGCGAAGTGGTCGCCCTTACCGGACTTCTCGGCAGCGGAACTACGGAGCTGGCCGAAGTCCTGTTCGGACTTGCGAAACCCGCAAGCGGCAGCTTGCGCCTGGACGGCAAGGACTACACGCCGAAAAGCGCTGAAGACGCCGTCGCCAAGGGTGTGTTCATGTCGCCCAAGGACCGCAGCGTGAATGCCGTGGTGCCGGACTTCGATATTGCCAACAACATGACGCTGCCGTTCCTTGGTGCGTTCAGCCGGTTCTCTTTCTTAAGCGATCGCGGGCAACGTAGGGCCGCCGATGACATGATCGGCAAGATCGGCATCGTCTGTCAGGGCAATGGCGACGGCATCAACACGCTGTCGGGCGGCAATCAGCAAAAGGTCATGATCGGCCGCTGGTTGCTTCAGGCAAGCCGCGTTCTGTTGCTGGACGAACCTTTCCAGGGGGTCGACATCGGCGCCCGGCGGGACATCGGTCATTACATCCGGCAAACCGCGAAAGGGCGCACGACGCTCGTCTTCGTGGCGGAAATCGACGAAGCCCTGGAAATCGCCGACCGCATCGTCGTCATGCATGAAGCCGCGATCGTCGGCGAATACATCAACAAGAACGTCGACCTGAACCGTCTGGTCGCGGATGTCTCCGGTCCGGCGAACGGGCAGGGACAGCACGAGGCGGCAACGCAGGCAATGGCAGGATGAATACCGGAACAATGAACAAGAACCCGCTCGAACTTGCCATCCGCTACGGCTTCCTCGTCCTGCTCGGCGGACTGGCCCTTTTCTTCAGCCTCTATGCCAGCGGTTTTGCCAGCCCGCGCTCGGCAGTTTTCATCCTGCAGTCGGTGGCCATTACCGGCATTCTGGCGCTTGGCGTCACCTGTACACTGGTGGTGGGTGGCTTCGATCTTTCCATCGGCTCCGTGGCGACATCGGCCCTGATGCTGTCCGCCTATTCCATGGTGGTTCTGGAACAATCGGCCTTTGTTGCCGTAGCGCTCTGCCTGGTGATGGGCGCGGTTGTCGGTCTGATCAACGGCTTCCTGATCGTGAAGATGCGCGTACCGGATCTTCTGGCGACGCTCGGCATGATGTTCCTCTTGATCGGCCTGCAGCGCATACCGACCCAGGGCAATTCGATCGCGACCGGGATGAGCCTGGGCGATGGGGTTGTGGCGGAAGGCACGTTCTCCGCGGCTTTCCTGTGGCTCGGCCGGCACCGGTTCGACCTGTTTCTGGACCGGTTGCTGCCGGTGCCGGTGGTGGTGTTCCTGCTGATCGCGCTGCTGATCTGGCTGTTCCTCGGCTACACCCGTCATGGCCGCCTGATGTATGCAATCGGGTCCAACGAACGGGCTGCAGAACTGGTCGGCACCAACGTGCAGCGCTACAAGATCGTGGCCTACATGATCTCCGGTATGCTGGCGTCGGTCGGCGGCATTCTTCTGGCCGCGCGTCTCGGCCGTGGCGACATCGCCTCGGGCAACAATCTTCTGCTCGACAGCGTTGCGGCTGCGCTTATCGGCTTCGCGGTGCTGGGCGCTGCCCGTCCGAATGCCTTCGGCACAGCCGCAGGTGCGCTGTTTGTCGGCATTCTTCTTCAGGGGCTGACCATGATGAACGCCCCTTACTACATGCAGGATTTCGTCAAGGGCGCCGTACTGGTCGCCGCCCTTGTCTTCACATTCTACCTGTCCTCGCGACGCGGGGGCCGGAGAACAGCGTGACGCCCTGAATGGCGCCGTTTCCATTGGGAGGAAAACAAATGCTGAGACGTGAATTCATGAAGTTGGCGGTTGCCGCCGGGATCGGACTTTCCGGCGGAGCGGCTTTCGCAGCCGATATGCCGGCCCCGTTCGACAAGCCGGAAGAGGTGAAGATCGCCCTGGTGCGTTATCTGTCCACCGGCGACTTCTTCCAGTCCTATCTGTCGGGCGTGGAAAAGCAGGCAGCTGCCCTTGGCGTCGACCTGCGCGTTCTCGACAGCCGTCAGGATGCTGCCCTTCAGGCCGACATGGTCGACCAGGCCATCGCGCTTGGTGTTGACGGGATCATCATCCAGCACGGCCTGACCGAATCCATGAAGGCTGCGGCACAGCGCGCCGTCGATGCAGGCATCAAGGTCGTCGCTTTCGACGTCAACGTTGAAAACGATGCGATCCCGCAGATCGAGCAGTCCGACTACCTGCTCGGCAAGCTGGCGCTGGAACAGGCTATCAAGGACAATGGCGACAGCTTCACTGCCGGCTATGTCTATGTGCCGGGTATCGCGCCGCTGGACCGCCGGGATGTCGCCTGGAAGGAAGTCAAGGAAGCCAATCCGGGTATCACGGAAGCGGCCATGTTCGGCACGCTCGACAACCCGATTGCCAACTCCGTTGCCAACCAGGCCCGTTCGGTGCTGCAGGCCAACCCGAACATCAGTGTTGTCTTTGCCCCATACGACGAATTCGCCAAGGGCGTGAAGATTGCAGTCGATGAAGCCGGTCTCAACCAGGACATCGATATCTATTCCGCGGATGTTTCCACGGCCGATATCTCCGCCATGCGCGAACCGGATTCCGCCTGGGCGGCAACGGTTGCGACCAATCCGGCGGTGGTCGGCGAAGTCAGCGTGCGCACGCTGGCCCTGATGCTGGCTGGTGAAGATCCGGGCAAGCAGGTTGTCGTGCCGCCTACCCTGATCACCCAGGAGTTCCTCAACGAACAGGACGTCAAGAACATGGAAGAGCTGGGCCAGAAGATGCCGCAGTTCCAGCATGCCGACGTGTCTGTTGCCGAGTGGATCCCGCTTCCGGCCCGCTAAGAAGAAATTCGGTTGCTCGTCAAAAGAAAACCCGGTGTCCATGCACCGGGTTTTTTTGTTTTGCGGGGTTCGCCGATCAAGGCAGTGCGCACTCCAGCGGATCACATCAGGGATTGCGACGCCTGTTTCACGTTCTTGGTGGCCGCGTCGATCTGGGCCGTTGCCGAAGAAATCGACTGCATGTTCGAGGTGATCATTTCCACGCCCTGGGCGGCCGAATGCATGTTGGAGGAGATGTCGTTGGTGACCGCCGACTGTTCCTCGACCGAAGTTGCGATGCTGGCGGCGATTTCGCCGACATTCTTGATGACCGTCAGGATCGATTCGATTGCGGAGACCGCCTGTCCGGTCGTTTCCTGCATCGACCCGATCTGGTTGGAGATTTCCTCGGTCGCCTTGCTTGTTTGTGCGGCCAGGCTCTTCACTTCGGAAGCAACCACGGCAAAGCCCTTGCCGGCTTCACCCGCTCTTGCGGCCTCGATGGTGGCGTTCAGGGCCAGCAGATTGGTCTGGTCCGCGATGCCGTCGATCAGTTCGATCACGGAGCCGATCGTCTTGGCGTCTTCGGACAGTCCGCTCATGATATCGCTCGACCGCTCCGCCTCGGTGGCGGCGCTTCGGGAGACCTCGAGCGCGGTCTGGACCTGACGGCTGATTTCCTGGATCGAGGCAACAAGTTCTTCTGCTGCCGCGGCGACTGTCTGAACACTTGAATAGGTCTGTTCGGACGCGGAAGCCGACGTCGTGGCTTGTTCGGTCGTATTGGAGATGGCTGCGGCGATTTCCGACAGATCCTGGTCGATGCCCTGTTGAACGGTGGTGCGGCGACGTCTTTCAACGACCTGCGGGGTGCGGTCCGTCGCGAATTTCACGACCTTGAAGGGACGGCCGGCGGAATCGAATATCGGATTGTAGGTTGCCTGGATCCAGACTTCGCGCCCGCCCTTGCCGATGCGTTTGAATTCGCCCGCCTGATATTTCCCCTCCGACAGATTTTTCCAGAACTGCCGGTACTCGGTGCTTGCTTCGTAATCTTTCTCCACAAACATGCTGTGTTTGCGGCCTTTGATTTCGTCGAGGGAGTAGCCCATCGCGGACAGGAAATTTTCGTTGGCGTCCAGGATCGTGCCGTCGAGATCGAAATGGATCACGGCCTGCGACCGGTTCATCGCTTCAACCTGACCTTCAAAATCGGCGCTCTTCTGCTTGCGCTCGGTGATGTCCGAGGCGATCTTGACTACCTTGACCACCTTGCCGGCGCTGTTGAGGATCGGGTTGTACGAGGCTTGGATCCAGACTTCCCGGCCACCCTTGCCGTAGCGCAGATATTCTGCGGCTTGAAATTCGCCTTGGGCCAGCTTTTTCCAGAACGTCTTGTAATCCTCGGACGCAGCGTAGTCGGCATCGACAAACATGCTGTGATGCTTCCCCTGAATCTCGCTGAGGGAATAACCCAAGGCGTTCAGAAAGTTGGGGTTGGCTGTCAGGACCGTGCCCTCGGGAGTGAACTCGATGATGGCCTGCGAACGGCTGAACGCATCAAATGCGGCTTTCCACATGTTCGACCCTGAAAACAGCACCACTTCTACTCCCGATTATTACATTTGTTGAACTGGGAATTGTCGTTGGGGAACCTGAAGAAAAGGTTGCGGTGACCTTGGAAAGTCAAAGGAAAGCTCATGCGGGCGAACAATTTTCGCTGATGGCGCTACCTATTGGCTGTGATGTCGTCAGGTATTCAACTTGTGGAGGGCGTTGATCCTGTCTAACAGGCCCTGGCCTGTCGCCGGACACGCCCAAATTCGGAACTCAGCACCTGGGTTCGAAATTTTCGCAACAGGTCCATGTCGAGCTTGCCTTTCATCTCGAACATGATGGCAAAGGCCTGGCGCGGGCTGAGGCTGTCCTTGTAGGCACGTTTTTCGGTGAGCGCTGAGAAGATGTCGCTGATCGTCAGCAACCTGACCAATTGCGGGATCTGGTTGCCCTTGAGGCCATTCGGATATCCGCTGCCGTCCAGGAATTCATGGTGCCACAATGCCATCTGGACAACTTGTTTGGGAACTTCCTTCCGCGTTGCCAGAATCTCCTGGCTGTATAGCGGGTGTTTGTCGACGAGTTCGCGTTCTTCCTTTGTCAGCTTGCCGGGCTTGTCCAGGATGGTAAGCGGGATCTTGACCTTGCCCAGGTCGTGAACCAGCGCACCGAGACCGAGCAGTGTCTGGTCTGCCTCCGAGTGGCCGAGCGAGCGAGAAAACGACACGGCGTGACCGGCGACCATCATCGTGTGGCAGAAGGTGTGGCTGTGATGGCACTGAACCGCGCTCAGCCAGTTGTCCAGGCCTTCCGTCATGATGGTGGAGGTTATGTCCTTGGCGTTGGTCGCCAGCAGGCGCATCGGCAAGGGGGCGCCGGAAAGCGCAGCAGCGGACATGAGGTTCAAACCCATGCTGCTGTCTTCGACCGATTTGACAAGCTTTTCCGAAAACCGGGTGGGGAGCGCAGGTTTGGAGTAGTCGCCCACGATCTCGCGTATCTTTGCGAACAGGACCGCGAATTTGTCCTCGCGGTCGACCAGGTTGTAGAAGCCGAGCTCGCGCGCCTGCAGCACGCTCTGCCTGCTTTTGGTGTCGACGATGCCGAGTGCCGGAACGGTCTGGGGGCCTCTGGAAAACTCCCGCAGGATGCGGATGTGGTCAGGGCCAAGGTCGAGAAAGTCCACAAGAAGCAGAGATCGCGGCTTGATGTCCAGCAGGTTGGTTCTGGAGAAGGCAATTCTCTTTGTCGGGTAAAGCGTCGCGATTTTTGCAAATCGCGTTGGGAAGTTCCCGAAATCTACTGCCGCCACTAAAATTTGGACCATGATAAATCGGCATCTGAGAAAATATTGGTTGAAATCAAGGATTGTAGAAAAAGACTAAAAAAGCTTTAGTGAAATTTACAGGTAAAATTACGAACAAGGTCCAGTAATTTCTGGAGCTGGAACTTCTTTTTAACGTCCCGTGATGACCCGTCTGATCATGAAGTTTTGACTGTACCTGTTTTGATCTGCGTGCAGTGCAGCAAAAAAACGTGGTGCTGAGCGAAATGAAGCTCACCGGTTGCGGTGTCGGGACATTCGCCTTGTCCTCAGGTTACTTGAAAAATATCCGGACTGAAATAACCGGTTCGTCCGACTCGTGAGCGTTCGGCCGTGATTGCGGTCCGGCGGGGCCTTGCGCTGCGGACACTTGGCAGGAAGCCTATGCCGCAGGGTGATGCAGGCAAGACATTGGCTTTCGGATATGAAAAGGGCACGGACAGTGTCCGCGCCCTTTCGCAAGTCGACATGTTTCGGGCCCGGAGCCTCAGGCGGCTGCGACACCATCCAGGAAGGTTTCCACTTCCTGTTTCAACTCTTCGGTGCGGGAAGACAGCATTTCGGAGGCGTCCAGAACCGACTGGGAAGCCTTCGACGTCTGGTTGACCGCGCTGGAAAGGTCGGACATGCAGGAGGACACGAAGGTAGTCCCTTCCGCCGCGTTCTGGGCGTTCTGCGAGATCTCCCCTGTGGCCGAACCTTGCTGGCTCACTGCCGCCGCGATGGTGCTGGTGTAGGAATTCACCTCTTCCATGATCTTGGTGATCTCCGCAATGGCACCGACCGAATCCTTCGTGGCATCCTGGATGGCGGTGATCTGGGCGCTGATTTCCTCGGTTGCCTTGGAGGTCTGGGTGGCCAGTTCCTTCACTTCGGCTGCCACGACCGCAAATCCCTTGCCGGCTTCGCCGGCGCGTGCCGCCTCGATGGTGGCGTTGAGGGCCAGAAGATTGGTCTGTTCGGCAATCGCCTGGATCAGCGTCACAACTTCGCCGATCTTGGAAGCGGAGGCCGCGAGCCCTTCCACTTTCTCGTTGGTCATGCGTGTGCCTTCGGTTGCCCGGCCAACGACTTCCGTCGTCTGGGCCACCTGGCGGGAAATCTCGCTGATGGAAGCGGAGAGTTCTTCAGCGGCGCTGGCCACGGTCTGAACGCTCGACGTGGCCTCATCGGCAGAGTTCAGGGTTTCCGTCGCACTCGAGGCGCTCTGGCCGGACAGGTCGGACAGGTGACCGGCGGTGCCTTCCAGGCCCTGCACCGTTTCATTGACCGAGTTGAGCACGTTGGACACATTGGTCCGGAAGGATTCGATCAGCGCCTGAACACGGTTTTGCCGGTCGGCGGCTGCCGCTTCGGATGTGCGCTGATGCTCAGTCAGTTCAATCCGTTCAACAGCCCTGTCACGCAGCGTGCTGACCGCCTGGGCGAGTGTTCCGATTTGGTCGGAACGTTCCTTGAAGGGAACTTCGTCGGCAAGGTTGTCCTGCGCAATCTGATCGGTGATTTGCGCCAGTCTTGTGATCGGACGGAGCTGGCGGCGGATGGCAAGGATCAGAAGGATCACCGAAACGGCAACGACCGGCAGCACCAGCATCGCGTAGCGGCTGGTCAGTTCCCATGCGTTTGCTTCGACTGCAGCTTTTTCAACGCCGGCATAAAGAATGCCGAGAATATCGCCTGTGGTGGAGAAGATCGGCTGATAGACCGTGAAATAGTCCTTGCCGAGAATGGTAGCCTGACCGTGGAAGGTCTTGCCCTGCGTCACGACGGGATACACCGCACCGTTCTGGCCAAGCTGGGTTCCGACAGCCCGTTTGCCGTCACCCTTGATGATGTTGGTGGTCTTGCGCCAGAAATCCTTGGTTTCAGAGTCCCATGCAAAAACAGTTGCGGTTTCACCGGTCATGCGTCCGATGGAATCGATCAGGTCATGATTTTCGAACACCGGCATTTCGGCCAGCTCGATCCGCTTGACGTTGCCACTGGAGTCCCACGAAACCTTCGCCCCGTCGATACGGTCCTGAAACAGCGTGGCTGCAACACGAAGGTTGATATCCTGCTTGACCTGGGCACGATCCTGAGCTTGACCAAGCGCGATTTCGTACAGGATAAAGCCCACAACAATCATCGATATTCCAAGCACGCTGGCAGAAATAATTGCGAGCGTCGAAGTCACGCTTAATCGGGACAAGAACTTCTTCATCATTTCCCCCAAGGTCATATTTCAGATCATCTTTGACGATTTGCGTAAATTAAGAATGAAAGAAAATTCGCGTAAAAATGGCAATAATAATCACGGTTTGGTGAGCGTTTCAGAGTTCCGTGAAAAGGCTGCAGTTTATGTTGTTTTTGTGTATTTTCTCCGGATCTTTCATCTCTGTATCGCAGGAGCTTCTGCCTTGTCGCTTTCCTGAAGCTGAACTGAAATAAGCAGAAACCCTCGGTCAGTCATAAGAATGCTGGAGGAAACATGACTCGCCTGGCGGCTCTTTGCCTTTTCCTGCTTTGCATTTCGGGGACGTCCGTCCTTGCGCGAACCGTTACCGATTCGGCGGGCCGTACGGTCGAGATCCCGGAAACGGTTACCCGGGTGTTCGCAGCCGGGCCTCCCGCGTCCATTCTCGTCTATGCGCTCAAACCGGACGCCCTGCTCGGTTGGCCGAGAGCGCTGCGAGACTATGAGAAACCTTTCATAGCCGAAGCCTTCCGGGATCTGCCGGAGACGGGCCGCCTGACCGGGCGGGGCGGGGAGGCAAATCTGGAACGGGTGCTGGCACTGAAGCCTGATCTGATCATCGATTTCGGGTCCGTCCGCGATACCTACATCGATCTTGCCGACCGGGTGCAGGAGCAGACGGGCATTCCCTATCTTCTGGTCAACGGCCGTTTTGATGAAACCGCAGGCGCTTTGCGGCTTGTGGGCGAGGCTCTTGGTGTTCCGCAACGCGGAGAGCTTCTGGCCGCGGATGTCGAAGCAACCTTTGGAGCACTTGCGTCAGCGCTCGGCGCCGTGCCTGAAGGGGAGCGGCCGCGTGTTTATCTCGCCCGTGGCGCGGACGGGCTCGAGACCGGCCTGAAAGGGTCGATCAATACAGAGATCATCGAAAAGGCAGGTGGCCGCAACGTGGCCGACGTGCCCGGGCAATACGGACTGGTGCAGGCCAGCCCCGAACAGATTATCGTCGCCAACCCGGATACCATCGTGACCTGGGACCGGAGCTTCTATGAAGCCGTCTGGCAAGATCCCCTGTGGCAAGGCATCGCCGCCGTGCGTGAAGGCCGGGTTTTTCTGTCGCCAACGGCCCCTTTCGGGTGGATCGACAGGCCGCCGTCCGTAAACCGGATGATGGGGCTGAAGTGGCTTGCCGGTCTGTTCTATCCCGAGCTGTGGGACGGGGATCTGCGTCAGGAGACCGCTGACTTCTACAGGCTGTGGTACCACGTGGACCTTAACGACGCGGAACTCGACACGTTGTTGGAATGGGCAAAGGGGCGGGCTCCCTGACCGGTAAATCCTCCTCTTCTGCGCGATCCGGCCTGTTCGTCTGGCTGGGACTGGTGCTTGCAATTGGCAGTTTCGCGGCTCTTCTGATCGGTCCGTTTCCGCTCTCGCCGTCCGAGGCTGCCGGTGTGCTGGCGCGCGTGTTGTCCGGGGCGGAGCCTTCGGGGACGCAGGACACAGTCCTCCTGTTGATCCGCCTTCCTCGCGTGGTCGCCGCACTGCTTGTCGGTGCTTCTCTTGCTGCAGCCGGTGCCTGTTACCAGACCCTTTTCCGCAATCCGCTGGTCTCGCCGGACATTTTGGGTGTCTCCGCCGGTGCTGGGCTCGGGGCCGTGCTCGGCATCTTTCTGTCCCTTCCCGTTGCGGCAATCCAGCTGATGGGTTTTGCAGGCGGGCTCGCCGCTGTTGCCCTCGTCGGTTTTGTTGCCGCAACGGTGCGCGGAGGAGACAGCACTCTTGTCCTGGTGCTTGCAGGCGTTGTCGTTGGCGCTCTGGCAGGGGCGGCGACATCCTTGTTGAAAGTGCTGGCAGATCCTTATGACCAGCTTCCGGCGATCACCTTCTGGCTGCTGGGCAGTCTGGCGGGTGTGAAGGCCGGTGACATTCTGCCGGCAGTGCCAGTTGTTCTGTTCGGACTGGTTCCGCTGTTTCTGCTGCGCTGGCGCATCAACGTGCTGTCATTGGGGGATGAAGAAGCCAGGGCGCTTGGCGTGGAAGCCGGCCGATTGCGGCTTGTTGTCATTTTCTGCGCGACGTTGATCACCGCGAGCGTTGTCGCCATTGCCGGTGTCGTCGGCTGGGTGGGGCTGGTGATACCGCATATCGCCCGGATGATCGTTGGCCCCGGTTTCGGTCGCCTGTTACCGGCGGCAGCCCTTCTTGGTGCGGGATATCTCCTGGCCGTCGACACACTGGCGCGCACGCTATCTGGAATCGAGGTCCCGCTCGGTATTCTGACCGCCGTGGTCGGCGCGCCTTTTTTCCTGTGGCTGCTGGCCAGGGGGAGGCGGGCATGGGCGTGATGCTTAGCGCCGAAGATCTTGCCATCGGTTATCCCGGGCATGATGTCGGTAGCGGGTTGAACCTGACTACTTCTTCCGGGGACGTCTATTGCCTGCTGGGGCCCAACGGGTCCGGCAAGACCACTCTTTTCAAGACGCTTCTGGGTTTGTTGCCGGCGCGTGATGGCACGGTGCTGGTGGAAGGGCGACGGCTGAAGTCGCTGTCCCGTGCGGATATCGCTACACGGATCGCCTATGTTCCACAGGCGCACGCCGCGCCCTTTGCCTTTCCGGTCCTGGAAGTCGTGCTGATGGGCCGAACCGCAAAACTGCGTGCCTTTCAACAGCCCGGCCCGCGTGACAGGGACGTCGCGCTGGCAGCGCTGGCAAGGCTGGGCATCGGCGAACTCGCCGGAGCTGACTATACAAGGCTTTCCGGCGGACAGAGGCAGCTGGTGCTGATCGCCAGGGCACTTGCGCAGGAAACACGTGTCCTCGTGATGGATGAGCCAACAGCCAGTCTCGATTTCGGTAATCAGGCGCTGGTACTTTCCGAAGTTTCAGGTCTTGCGGCGGACGGCCTGACCGTTGTCCTGTCGACCCACGACCCGGATCACGCCTTTGCAATCGGCACCAGGGTGGCCTTGCTTCACGACGGCCGCATCAAGACCGATGGCCCCCCACACGAAGCACTGACAAGCGCTGCCCTTTCCAATGTATATGGTGTCGACGTGAGGATCGAACAGCTCGCCGACGGCCGCACCGTCTGTCTGCCGTCACTTGCGCGCAAGGGGAAGGTGGTACGGGTCTGAATTGTGTCTTGACTTATCCATAACTCCACAGTTATCAATCCAATCAATAACTATGGAGTTATGAATTTGAGTGAGCCAACACCTGACCTTCTGTTTAGGACACTGGCCGACCCGACCCGGCGGGCGTTGTTCGAACGGCTCTGCCGCGAAGGCGAACTGACGGTGCGGGTGTTGACTGACCAGGCCGGTGTCTCCCAGCCCGCGGTTTCAAAGCATCTTGGCGTCCTGAAGGAGGCCGGGCTGGTCACGGACCGGCATGAAGGGCGGCAGTCGCACTATAGCGCCAGGCCTGGAGCACTTGCGCCGCTGGTCGACTGGACACAGCGCATGAACGTGTTCTGGGAGCGCCGGTTCGACGATCTGGAAGACCTTTTGAGAAGAATGGATCAATGAGTTTCTCGGACGAAGATACCCTTGCTGTTGTCGTGGAACGGGAAGTTCCCTTTCCTGCAGAAAAGATCTGGCGTGCGCTGACCCAGCCCCACCTGATCGAGGAATGGCTCATGAAGAATGCCTTCAAACCGGTTGTCGGTCACCGTTTCAACCTGAGTGCCGACTGGGGAGTGGTTGATTGCGAAGTCCAGTCGATCGAGCCGCATAAAACGCTCGCCTACAGCTGGGATACCAAGGACCTTCGAAGCACGGTGACCTGGACTTTGACCCCAACGGAAAACGGCACCCTGCTGCGCATGGAGCAAATCGGCTTCACGCAGGAACAGTTGCCCTACTTTCGCGGTGCAAGCGCCGCCTGGCCCCGCTTCATGGATGCGCTGGAAAGCGTTGTTACGCGGCTGGACGATGCCGACGACGCTTCGTGAAAACCACAAGGGAGATGACCATGGACAATCAAGTGTCCCCCGCGCAGCAGATCGACGCGAGGATCGCAGAACTCGACGACTGGCGTGGACGAACACTGGCACGGGTGCGCGCTATCATCCACGAGGCGGTCCCGGATGTCGAGGAAACCTGGAAATGGCGCGGTGTTCCCGTCTGGGAAAAGGACGGCATCATCTGCACCGGCGAGACCTACAAGAAAGCCGTGAAGCTGACCTTTGCCAAGGGCGCCTCGCTCGATGATCCGGCAGGTCTCTTCAATTCCAGTCTGGACGGCAACGTGCGCCGGGCGATCGACCTGTTCGAAGATGTAGACATCGATGAAGCGGCGCTGAAAGCCCTCGTTTGTGCGGCCGCAGAGCAGAATGCCGCCGCCATGACCGCCAGGAAAACGCGTAGGAAATCGGCCCAGGGCTGACATTCCGCCACGCGGCGGACTGAGCTTGCACCACCAACCTTCAAGAACCCATTGCTGACGGATCTTTCCGGCAGGCGGGATCTTGCGTCGTGATCAACGGGAGCAAACCATGAATTGGAACAAGATCATCCGACAGCTGCACCGATGGCTGTCCATAGCCTTCACGCTGGCTGTCCTCGTCAATCTGGCCGCCATGAGCCAGACCGAACCGGCACTCTGGGTCGGATTGCTGGCGCTGGTGCCATTGATCTTTTTGCTCGTATCGGGGCTTTACCTTTTTGCGCTGCCTTATGCCGAAAGGTGGCGCCGGCAGGCACGATAACGGGCAGTCGATCGGAGGATTGCCCGAATTCGGCTTCAAGGCGCCGTTGGCCGTCAGGCCAACGGCATCGTCGTGCCCTAACCAGGAAACTTTATCGTGAAATAGGGGGCAGGGGCGTTTTCCCCCGGCGCAATCAACCCTGGAACGGGATTGTCATCCGGTGTCAGGGACTGAAGGTAGCTCGCAAGCGCTTCGGCGTCCTGCGTGGTTAGTTCGGCGTAGGCAGGCCAGGGCATAACGGGAATGAGCAACCGTCCGTCTGGTCGAACGCCGGTCGTCAGGGCCGCTACGATTTCTTCCGTACTCCAGGATCCTGCACCACCATTGGCTGGCGTGAGGTTTGGGCCCCAGACAATACCTGCCTGCGGAATTTCAAAGCCGACATTGCCGCCGATGAGTCCGGCTTCCGGCATCGGCGCGCCGTTCGGTCCGCGCGGACTATGACAATCGGCGCAAGCCATGATCCGGGCAAGATAGGCTCCGCGTGCTGCCTTGTTCTCATCCGCGGACGCGGATCCTGAAAAGGCCGCGAGAATGCCAAAAGCCAGAACGGTTCTCTGGAAGACAAAGGAGATCATTGCCGTCTCCTAAGCCGCAGCCTGACCTGGAAGCATTTCCAGGCCGTAGTCGGGAGCAAGTTCCATGAACCGTTCTGCTCCTTCCGTGCCGGCTTCGGCAGCGCGTGCGAACATCGTTTCGAAACCGCCAGGCGTAACGGTGACATCGAGCCAGCCCTCGACATCGCCGACATTGCGGAACGCATGCGGGACGCCGCGAGGCAGGACGACAACATCACCTGGATGGACGTCGAAGACTTTCTCGGCGCACCAGATGCGGAAATGCCCTTCACGGACATTGAACATCTCGTCTTCCTTGTGATGGATGTGCAGGGGTACACCTTCTCCGGGTGGAACGATTTCCTCAAAAAAGCCAAGCCGTCCGCCGGTGTCGGCACTCCGCACCCTGATGCGGCGAAAGCCGAGGATTTCGTTTTCGCAGGCGTCCTCATGCACCGCGATCGCGGCCGTATTGAAAATTGCTGTCATTATGGGTCTCCTCAAGCCGCTAACTGCGGCGAGTGCAAAAAATACGACTTTCCCGAAATTGCAGAAGTGGCGATACTCCGAACAGTTTGTCCGGTTTTGCAGGACGTTCGCATGGCGCTTTTCGATGCAATTGAGATCTTCGCCCGCGTGGTTGAGGCCGGAAACATCACCCGGGCCGCCGAGCAGCTCGGCTTGTCCAAATCCCGTGTCAGCGAATGTGTCATTGCCCTGGAGAAACGTCTGGGGGTACGCCTGCTTGACCGGACCACCCGTCACGTTTCTCCGACCGAAGCCGGTGTGATCTTCTACCAGCGCTGTACCCGTGCACTGGAGGAGGCGCACGCGGGAGTAACTGAAGTAATGGCGCATCAGGAAACCCCGGTGGGTCACATGCGGATCGGTGCACCTGAGGCCTTTGCTGACCGGTTTATCATTCCGGCACTCGGGTCATTTCTTGCAGAGAATCCGCAAGTGACGGCAGAAATCGTTGAGGACATGCGCATGGTCAACCTCGTTGAGCAGCGTCTCGACCTGTCGATAAGGATCGTGCGTGAACCGGAACCTGCGACAATTGTCCGTAAACTCGGCACGTCGGAGATCCTCATCTGTGCCGCACCGGACTACATCGCGAGGCAGGGAGTGCCGCAACATCCTGTCGATATTCCGGACCACAAGTGCATCGGGTTCGCTGCACTTTACTGGGCACGGGAATGGCCGTTCCTGTCACCACAGAAACACACCGTTTCACTGTCTCCCGTGATGATTTGCAACAGCACGGCATCGCTAAGGGCCGCGGTTGTGTCGGGAATCGGCCTGGCGGCTCTACCCCGTTGGGCGGTTGCCCGTGAGCTGAATGAGGGTGCCCTTGTCAGGGTGATGCGGGACTGGACACTACCTGAAAGCGGCATCTATGCCGTCTATCCATCAAACCGACTGGTGACGGCGAAGGTGCGCCGCTTTGTCGATCACCTGGCGCCGATCCTGCGCCACAGTTTAAGAGACATGCCGGACATGGACGTATCGCATAATGGATGTCCCGCAGATGGCACTCATGCAATGACGGATGGTTTGCGCCCCGACGAACAGGCCGCCAGTCTGTTTTGAGCTGAGTTCATAATCGATCGGTAGTCGGGCGGCTGACAGGCGCTGCTTGGCTGTTAACGGCGCTGACAAGTACTCTGTTCAGCAGGAGTTTTATCGCAAAAAAAGACGTCCGGAAATTGAAATCCAAGCGAGATTGGGAAACGGGTTTCGTAAATTTTTCGTAAAAAATCCCGATGTATTCCCCAGATGGGGAATAGGAGATGTGCCGTAAGGGCATATGATCACTTTGGCTTCATCGCGACAGCAGGGCTGTTTCAACCTGAAGGTCGTGCTGGAGGTCTGCAGTGTATTTGCCGGTTGCCTTCTCGAGAGGTGAGCGGTCCTCGAAATTCGTTTCGAGTGTTTTGAAAAAACATTGATATTTTCGTTAGGGAGCCGGGTCCGATCGAATCATCCCGCTGCAGTCCGCTGCAGAGATCCGGTACGTATCCGGCTCCCATATTTCCCATCGTCTTGCAGCCGTCATCATCCGGTCGAGTGCCTGTTGTGCGCCTATTGGCTCGCGAACAGGAGAGCACTGCCCGCAACAACGCCCGCTGCGCCTACCCACGCACCAAGAGCCGGGGCTTCCCTGGTGCGCCACCACATCATCGGCAGCATAAGGACGGGTGTCGTCGCTGACAGGGTCGCCACGATGCCGACTTCTCCGCCGGACAGCGCGAACAGGATCAGCGTCATGCCCAGGCCCATGCCGAACAGGCCGGAGACGGCAATCAGACCAACCACCGGAAACGTGAAATTTCCCGCCGGTTTGACCCATCTGACCGGAAGTCGCGTCAGGAGCAGCAACCCGAGTGCTGCAACGCCGACACGAATGCTGGACGCGGCGACAGGGTCGGCGCCGGTTTCCATGATCGGGCGGGCAATCAGGGACCCGACCGATTGGGACAGCGCCGCTGCAAGGCCGAGAAGCACGCCAATCCAGACCGGACCCTTGATGTTTTCCCATTTGTGAAGCTGGGATTTGCGCTTGCCGAAACGGATGGCCAGCAGGACACCCAGAAATGTAAGACCTATGCCGACCATCTGGGTGGCGGTCAGATCCTCGTTCAGCAGCAGCCAGCCGAGGATCGCCGACATTGGGGCATTCAGCGAGAACAGCATTGCGGTCCTGCGCGGGCCCATGCGGTTCAACGTCAGGAAAAGGGCGGTATCTCCAAGAAAGATGCCGACGAACCCGGACACGACCAGAGGCAGCATCTGTGCCTCTCCAATGGAGCTCCAACCCGTGGTCAGGAATACCCAGATGCTCAGCATCATCGCCACCAGCACCATGCGGGTGCAGTTGAAGGCAATCGCGCCCAGATGCTGGGCGGGGCCCGTGGACAGCAGTCCGGTCAGTGCCCACAAAGCAGCCGCGCCGAGAGCTGCGGCCTCATAGAGATACATCGGTTCAGTTCCGTTAGAGGTCTTCCTCCGGGCCGAGCAAGTTGCCGGTCCAGGCGGTTTCGAAGAAAGCGACTTCCAGTTTGCTCATCTGGCGGAAGAGATCCGCAACACGCGCTTGCTCGGCTTCCGTGAGCGTGGGGCCGATCCGATCCATTTCGGCCCGGATCCAGTTCACGAAGGCCTCGAAGTCGGGCACGGCGTGAAGATCAATCCATTCCGCGAGATAAAAGGCATCGGGGCGCGGTTTTCCGGCTTCGCGTTGTCCCCAGGTGAGATAGCACCATTCGGCGCACAGCAGACAGGCAAGCCCGTCGGCGTAGCTGCCTTGTCCGGAGGATTCCAGCAGGAGCTGCGAGAACGCGCGGGTCACCGGACCCTGAGCCGCGGTTTCATAGACATGCGGTGCTACGCCGAGGGTTTCGAACGAGCGCAGGAAATAGTCGTTTTCGTCCGACGTCAGCAGGGCCAGGAAACCTGAAAGCCTTGACTTGGCGGGCATGCCGGGGGCCTTGGCGACGAGATATCCCAGGGTGGAAGCGAGATCGGTGACAAAGGTGTAGTCCTCGATCAGATAGCGCACATAGGCGGCTTCGGGCATGGTGCCGTCACCAATCGCAACGGTGAAGGCGTGGCTGGTGGCATCGCTCCAATAGGGCTCTGCGCGGGCGGCAAGCCAATCGGTAAAAGATCCGTCGGGAGAGCGATCAAGGAAGTCGGTGAACGACCCGTCAAATTCGGATGGCATGGGAACGAAACTCGTTGGCGTCCTTGGCGAGAGCCGAGGAAAAGGGAAGACAGAGGTGATGCGGTTTTCCAAGCCTGTCAACACCAAAACCCGTTGGCAGCCGGCAACATGTTCTGGTTCATGGGGCTGAGCTGAGCGCTCTTGCCCATTCGTCTTCACAGCGCCTTGCCCTTCCTCAGGATAAGGACGTGGGAAACGTGGCTCGGTGGAGTGAGATGAACGGTGCTTGCAGGATTTTCGGCAAGGAAGTTCCCGCTCGTCATCATTGTCGCCTTGCTGTGTCCGGGCGACGGCCGACGGGCGTTAAAAAAACGGGCGCCCGAGGCGCCCGTTTGAACTGTCGATCAGGCCGCGGCCTTTTTCGGGGTAATCAGGCCGCGGTTGACGAGAACCTCGGCGATCTGGACGGTGTTGAGCGCCGCGCCCTTGCGCAGATTGTCGGATACGACCCAGATGTTGAGGCCGTTTTCAACGGTCGCATCCTCGCGGATGCGGGAGATGTAGGTCGCATCTTCGCCGGCGCTTTCATAAGGCGTGATGTAGCCGCCGTCTTCCTGCTTGTCGATGACGAGGCAGCCGGGAGCTTCGCGCAGGATGTTGCGGGCTTCTTCAGCGGTGATCTCGTTTTCGAACTCGATGTTGACGCTTTCCGAATGGCCGATGAACACCGGCACGCGAACCGCGGTGCAGGTCACCTTGATGGCCGGATCGAGCATCTTCTTGGTTTCCGCCAGCACCTTCCATTCTTCCTTGGTGTAGCCGTCTTCCATGAAGCTGTCGATGTGCGGGATCACGTTGAAGGCGATGCGCTTGGTGAACTTGCTCGGTTCGATCGGGTCGTTCACGAAGACCGCACGTGTCTGGTTGAACAGCTCTTCCATCGCTTCCTTGCCACCGCCGGAAACCGACTGATAGGTGGAAACGACGACGCGCTTGATCTTGGCATGATCATGCAGCGGCTTCAGCGCCACAACCAGCTGGGCGGTGGAGCAGTTCGGATTGGCAATGATGTTCTTCTTGGTGAAACCGGTAATGGCATCGGCATTCACTTCCGGTACGATCAGCGGCACGTCGGCGTCGTAGCGCCATGCGGAAGAGTTATCGATGACGATACAACCTTTTGCACCGATCTTCGGGGACCATTCCTTGGACACAGTGCCACCCGCAGACATCAGGCAGATGTCGGTGTCGGAGAAATCGTAGTTCTCCATGGCCTGAACCTTCAGCGTCTTGTCACCGAAGGAAACTTCGGTGCCCTGAGACCGGCGGGAGGCGAGGGCGACGACTTCGTCTGCCGGAAAGCCGCGCTCAGCGAGGATGTCCAGCATCTCGCGTCCGACATTGCCGGTGGCGCCTGCAATTGCGATCTTGAAACCCATCTTTGACTAGTCCTTGTCCGTCTCCCCGCTTCGCCAGCCGCCCGGTTCTGGATGGGCGTGGCCGGCTCCCGGCGCCTCCCATCCCCGGGGAGGCGGGATGAGCGGCACCGTCAAGCGGTGGTCTTGGTGGTCTTGGTAGTGCGTTTAAGAGCGGTTGCGGCAGCCGTCCGCGGCTCGCCGCGCATGAACATAGCGCTGGCAAGGGCCTGGGACATCATATCCAGAATGTCGGCTTTCAGCCGGGTCATCGGGGCTCGCAATCGTCAATACTTGAGACGGCGGTGTTTTTGCCCGGAAATTCCCGGGAGTCAACAAGGAATAGGCCGTGTTGCCAGCTTAGTGAACGAAATGATGCCGTCCGGGAACAGCCGCATGGCTCCCGACCCGGCAATTTCGCCGTAAGAAACCCTCCGGCATCACGGCATCGCGGCGTGGCTCTGCCTGTCCTTTGCAGGTCAGGCAGCGAACAGCCGCCCCGGTCCGCGACCGGTTGTCGGCAGATCCGCCAGATGCATCATGTGCCAGGCAAGCGCCAGGTTGGAGCTGATGACAGGTTTGCCCAGACGCCTTTCGCAGGCCTCAATGACAGGCAGCGTGCGCAAGTTGGTGCAGGAGGCAAAGACGGCTTCTATCTCAGGATCCCTGCCGACCTCGCAGATTGCCTCTTCAACGGACTGCAGGCTGATCCTTGCAACCACCGCTTCTTCCGCCTGCCCGAAGGAACCGACCCTTGCGGGCGCCACGCCATTGTTTTCCAGAAGACCGCAGAGTGCGTTGGAGACTTCCTCCACATAGGGCGAGACAATGGCGATCCGCGAGACGCCAAGTCGTGCAAGCGCTGCGATGACCGCACGCGCCGGGTCTGTCACCTTTGCGTCCGGGTGGGCGACCTGGATCGCACCGGCGACCTCATCCGACCCGATCACCGTTGCACCGGAGGTGCAGGCATAGGCGATGACGTCGAGCGGGCGCGTTCCCGGCAGAAGGGCGGCCGTGTCGGTCAGACGGGCCTTCATCTGCATGAGTTTTTCAGAGGTGACTTCGGAAGCGCTCTCGATCCGGGTGTGAAGCAGCGAGACGCCCTCCTGATGAAAGAGGGGCCGGAACTCGCACTCGATGGTTTCGTCAACCGACAACAGGATCAGGCCGAAAGCGGCTCTTGTGGCAGATCCTGTATCGCAGTCGAAGGACAGTTCCATAGCGCTGTTCCCGGTGTTTCATGTGGCGATTACAGGAATGTCCGGCGTTGCACGCCGGGTCAGAAACTCAGGTGCTCCGTCTCGAATGACGATGTTTTCTTCGTGAACCATCATCCTGCCCCGACCGAGCGAGAGGCTCGGCTCCAGGGTCAGCACCATGTTCTCGCGCAGCTGGGTTTGGTCGAAGCCGGTCAGGCTGGGTGCCTCGGTAAGCTGCATGCCGAGCCCGTGACCGAGCCTGCCCACGTCTCCTTCGCCCTGATCCAGAACCCCGGCCATGGCCTGGAAGAGATCGGCACAGGTCCGGCCTGGGCGGGCGATGGTGGCAGCCGCTTCAACCGCCCGGACCAGCGTTTCATGAGCGGATCTGACAGCATCGCTGGCCTTGCCGATCGCAAAATTGCGGTCAAAATCGCAGAAATAGCCGTTTTTGGTCGCGCCGGTATCAAGCATCAGGATGTCACCATCCTGAAGCGGCCGGGTGGTGGGCGGTGAAATGACATCGCCGTAGCCGTCCTGTCCTGCCCCGCCGACCAGATAAGGCACGTCATCTGCGCCTTGCCTCAGGAGCTCGATGCGGAAGGACCGGAAAACCTCGTTGAGCGGTTGGCCTGCGTGGAAAAGCTCCGGTGCTCTGGCGAAGGCTGCCGAACCAATGCTGCAGATCTCGCGAAGGAGAGTGATTTCTCGTTCCGACTTCACCATCCTGAGGCTCTGGATCAGGTCGGTTCCGTCGACATATTCGGCACTGCCGGTAAGATCCTGCAGCCGCTGAAAATCGCGAAGCGGCATGCGTAGCGCGCTTTCCCGGCCCATTGGCATGGCGATTTTCGGGAACCCCTTGAGGGTATCGGCCAGCAGGGTGATGCCGTCATCAACCGGGTGCGGGGCGGAAAACGTCCGGATGTCGTCGATCCACGTTGCGGCCATCAAATGCGCGCCGATCTGCGGAATGACCGCAATCGGCTTGCCGTCCACCGGCACCACGAGAAACCAGGGCCGGGTCGGGCTTTGCCAGAACAGGGTCCGGAAGCCGGTGAAATACCTCATTTCGGCTTCCGTCGTGAAGAACAGCGCGTCGACGCCTTGACCACGCATGGCCTGCTGGGCGGCTTGCGTGCGGGCGGCAAATTCGCTTTCGGGAAAGACCTGCTCAGACATCCTCCGGCCCTTCGGAGAGATAAACAAGCACCCGCGCCTCCGGGCCAAGGGCAAGGGTCTGGGCTTCGTTTGCCGCGTGACGAACAGCGGCGATGCCGGCAGCGCCGGACGGCGTTGTCGCGATGCCGTTTTCACCCAGCCATTCGACCGTTTCTGCCGCCTCGTGATCGGAAATGGTTACGAAGACATCGGCTTCCCGAGCAAGGTACTTCAGCGCCAGATGAGAGGGTTCCTTGCAGTCGAGCCGGCCCATGTTCGACACCGGGCCGGGAGCCGTGACTGGTTCGCCGGCTTCAATGCTGGCAAGTAGGGCCGGGGCATTTTCAGGTTCCACCACAACGATGGTCACTGCCTTGCCCCAGGTCAGGCGGGCACCAACGGCGCAAGCCGCGGCAAGGCCGCCGACACCTGCTTGGAGGAAGACATGTGTAGGCGGTGTTTCGATCTGCCGGGCAATTTCCGCGGCCATCACCAGATAGCCTTCCATGACGTCGTGTCCGGGGCCGGTCATGCCCGGCCAGGTGCTGTCCGGCAGCAAAGTCCAGCCTTCGGCGTCAGCTCGTCTTTGCGCTTCTGCCATACTGTCTTCATAGGTGGCTCCGGCCCGGACAACCTCGGCTCCTCTTGCCCTGAGGCGGGCCTCGAAGGCATCGGGCACGGTTTCCGCCACGAAGACGGCGGCCATGGCACCAAAGAGCGGAGCGCCGGCTGCAAGCGACATGCCGTGGTTTCCCGCGCTTGCACAGACAAAGGTCATTCCGTTCAGGGCGGATGCGTGCGAAGGAGCCAGCCCGTCCCGGACACGTTGGTCAGCCAGTTTGGCAATCGCATAGGCCGCACCGAGCGCCTTGAAGCTGCCAAGGCCCATGCGCTGACGTTCGTCCTTCAGGGTCAGGCTCTCGATTGCAAGACCGGCTGCGAGATCCGTCGGGGTCAGTAGCGGGGTTTCATCTGCGCGCGGGCATTTTCGAAAGAGGCTTTCTGCCCGGTCCACATCCTGCGAGACGGCTCCCTCCGCAAGTCCGCAATGTTCCGGAAGGCCTTTGCCGAGAAAAGGGTTTTTCAGTGTTTTCATGGTCGGTCCCGCACGGTTTCCCAGGCAGGTCAGCAGCTCTGACGGTCGGTTGCAAGCGTCTTGCGGAAAATGACGGTTCCGAACCAGAGGAGGCCGTCTGCGCGATGTGGCGACCGACCGCGAAAAAGACTTGCCTACTGTTGAAGAATCGAAATATCATGAATTATGGATATGAAAGATGCCTTGAGCGCTTTCGGAGCGCTCAGCCAGAAAACCAGACTGGAAGTCTTCCAGCTGCTGATCCGGGCTGGTGAAGAAGGAATGACCGCCGGCGAGATCGGCGAGGCTCTGGACGTTCGGCAGAATACGATGTCGGCGAACCTGGCCGTCTTGCTTCAGTCCGGGCTGGTGCGCAACGAACGCGAAGGCCGGTCGATCCGGTACTTCGCGGACCTGGACGGAATACGCGAGTTGTTGACGTTCCTGATGGCCGACTGCTGTGGCGGTCATCCGGAGCTTTGTGCGCAGGTTATCGAGACGATTGCCTGCGGAGAGACCTGTTCATCGTAAGGGGGACCAGATGTCCGGCGATGTCTTTAATGTGCTGTTCCTGTGCACGGGCAATTCCGCCCGGTCGATCATGGCGGAAGCCATCTTGAATCGGGAGGGGCAAGGCCGGTTCAAGGCCTTTTCCGCCGGCTCGCAACCAGCCGGAGCCGTGCGCCCGGAGGCATTGGCGCTGCTGAGCAAGCTCAATCACAAGACGGACGGCCTGCGATCGAAGGACTGGGCCGAGTTTGCGGTGCCGGACGCGCCGGTCATGGATTTCGTTTTTACCGTCTGCGACAATGCGGCGAAGGAAACCTGTCCCGTCTGGCCGGGCCAGCCGATGTCTGCCCATTGGGGCCTGCCGGATCCGGCAGCCGTTACCGGAAGCGACAGCGAAAGAGCGGTCGCATTCAACGAGGCCTTCCGGATGCTCAGCAACCGGATATCGGTGTTCGTGAACCTGCCGATGTCTTCACTCGACCGGCTGTCCCTGAAGAAAAAACTCGATCAGATCGGCCAGTCCGCCGAGGAGCCAGTGTGAAGCTGCTCCGGCGGGCGGGTTTCAAGACACAATCGGATCAGGCGACTGCCTGGCCTTCGCGCCTTGTTCGCAGGGTCAGGAGGGAGATAACCAAGGCGATGAACGCGCAGGCGGCTACGGCGCTGACCAGCGGCAATGCGGTCCGGTCGAAGAACGGGCTGCAGATCAGGATCATCACACCACCGGCAACCATCTGAAAGGTGCCGCCGAGGGAAGAGGCCATGCCGGCATGTTCGCCATGTTCTTCCAGCGCCATGACCATGACCGGGGCGATGACCTGGCCAAGGCAGGTGTTGCCAATGAAGAACAGGCCCATCAGGACCGGCAGGTCGTCAATGCCGCTCCAGACCAGAATGACCAGGAGGGCGTTGGCCGCGGCAAAACCGCTGACTGCGACAAGTGCCACCCTGGCCATGCCGAAGCGCTCACCCAACGAAGCGGCGAACTGGGAGGATGCAAAGAAGCCGATCGCGTTCAACGCGAAGACAAGGCTGAAGGCCGTCGGCGTCAACTGGTACTGGGTCATGTAGACCAGAGGCGCGGCGGCGATGAAGACGAAGAAACTCGCCAGCGAGAAGCCCCCGATCAGCGTCAGCCCCATGAACCTGCTGTCGCGCAACAGATAGATGGCGCTGCGCAGCATCGCCGTCGGATCGATCTTGCCCCGGCGTTCGACCGGCAGCGTCTCGGGCAGCAAGAAGGCCATTTGCAGCATGGCGAGAAGAGAGATCACGCCCAGGGCCACAAAGATCAGTCGCCAGCTTCCGAACTGGATGATCAAGCTGCCGGCAAGCGGCGCCAGCATCGGGGAAACACTGAAGACCAGCATGACCAGCGCCATGAGCCGGGTAGCCCTGGGTCCGGTGTGAAGGTCCCGGACGACGGCGCGGACGATGACCATGGGCGCGCCTGCACCGAGTGCCTGCACGAAACGGCCGAGCGTCAATGCCGAGATGTCGACCGCAGTCGCACACATGACCGAGCCGATGAGAAACACGACGAGGCCGAGAAAGGCCGGTAACTTGCGGCCGAACCGGTCGGCCAACGGACCGTAGATCAGCTGGGCAAAGCCGAAGGCGATGAAATAGACCGTGAAGGTCATGTGGACCGCTGCGTCGTCCGTCTGCAAGGCCCGCACGATTTCCGGCATGGCGGGCAGATATAGGTCGATCGCAAATGGACCGACAGCAGCGAGAAGCCCCAGCACAATGGCGGAGCGGACAAAACCGATCTGCATTGGAAAATCCGATGAAAAATGCGCCGGAGGCACAAACGCGGGAAAGTATGGAAGGTGGAGGAAACGGCAAACGCCGAGACAGCCTTGATATGATGTAAGTGCTCGAAATGCAAATTCAAGGCAGGCCGGGTGTTGTCATGAAAGCTTCATGCAACTGTCACCGATATTGTAATCAGGACCACTAGCTTGCGCGCACCATCAACCCGATATTTTTGTGGGAGCGAGTGCAATGGCGGACCTTCGTGGGCGCTTTTTAAAAGGTGTCAGCCTCTCTGTTCTGTTTGGCCTTGGCGCCATGTCGGCAGCTCAGGCCGAGTATTTCGAGCGTATCAATACATTCCCGGTCTACAAGACCCTCCCGGAAGGTGTCGATCAGGCAACTGAAACCGTTGCCGAGATCATCTCAGCCACCAAGGATGGCCGCACACTCGTCTTCACCGACAGCCCGGGCGAAGCCATCGTCTTCGTCAATGCGGCCAACCCGCTGAACCTGCTGCCGATGGGCCGGACCGCCCTTGGTGGTGAGCCGACCTCCGTCACCGTGGGCAAAACTTTTGCCTATGCCGGCGTCAACACTTCCGAAGACTACGTCAACGCCTCCGGTCATCTGGCCGTGATTGCTCTCGACGGGCTCGGCATCACCGCGAAATGCGATGCCAAGGGGCAGCCGGACAGTATCGCCATTTCCCCGGACGGCAAGTTCGTTGCCATCGCCATCGAGAACGAGCGCGATGAAGACCTGAACGACGGCGTGATCCCGCAGATGCCTGCCGGCCATCTGGCGATCTTCGATCTGGACGAAAGCGGCGCGCCGACCAACTGCGATGCGGTCCGCATTGTCGACCTGACCGGTCTTGCCGAAATCGCGCCGACAGATCCTGAGCCGGAATTCGTTTCGATCAACTCCAGGAACCAGGTTGTCGTCACCCTGCAGGAAAACAACCACATTGCCGTGGTCGATCTGGTCTCCGGCGAGGTTGTCAGCCATTTCTCCGCCGGCACGTCGTCCGCCGAAAACATTCCGGTAATCAAGGCGCGCATGAGTGATGCCTCCGGGTCGATCGAAAACGTCAAGCGTGAACCGGATGCGGTTGCCTGGCTTGATGATGAGCGTTTCGTCACCGCGAACGAAGGCGACTACGAAGGCGGTTCCCGCGGCTTCACCATCTGGAACACCAAGGGCGAGGTCCTGTTCGACAGTGGCAACCAGATGGAGCATCTGGGCATGTCGTATGGCCATTATCCGGCCAAGCGGGCCGCCAAGAAAGGCACCGAGCCGGAAGGCGTGACCGTCGGCGAATTTGGCGGCGAGAAGCTGATCTTCGTCAATTCCGAGCGCGGCAACTTCGTCGCTGTCTACAAGGACACCGGTGCCGAGCCGGAATTCGTCCAGTTCCTGCCGACGCACGTCGGTCCGGAAGGCTCTCTGGCAATCCCGAGCCGCGACCTGTTCGTGGTGGCCAACGAGGTCGACAGTGCGGAAGACAACGTTCGTGCGCAGGTCTCCCTCTACAAGTTCGGTGCGGACGCCTCGTCCTATCCGATGGTTGCTTCCGACGTCGATCCGGAAAAGGGTGCGCCGATCGGTTGGGGCGCGCTGTCCGGTCTGGCAGCGGACCCGGCGGATGCCAACAAGCTCTATGCGGTCAGCGACAGCTTCTATGACGATGCCCGCATCTACACGCTGGATATCTCCTCCAAGCCGGCCAAGATTGTCGGCTATGCCACCGTTCAGGACGGCAAGCAGGCGAAACTGGACCTGGAAGGCATTTCCATTGCCAAGGATGGCGGCTTCTGGCTGGCTTCCGAGGGCAACCTGGACAAGGACCTGCAGCACCTGTTGCTGAAAGTCAGTGCCGACGGTCAGGTTGAGGAAGAAATCACACTTCCGGAAGAGCTGAACGTCCAGTCTGTCCGCTTCTCCTTCGAAGGCGTTGCCGAGTTCGAAATGGACGGCAAGACGCTGGTGGCCGTAGCCGTTCAGCGCGAATGGAAGGACGATCCGAAGGGCATGGTGAAGCTGGCGATCTATGATCCGGCCGAGAAGTCCTGGGGCTTCGTCCACTATCCGCTCGACAAGCCGAAGAGCGCAGCCGGTGGCTGGGTCGGCCTGTCTGAAATCGTCTCCATGGGCAACGGCAAGTTCGCCATTCTGGAGCGCGACAACAAGGGCGGTGAAGACGCAGCCATCAAGCAGATCACCACGATCTCCCTGGACGGCGTGACACCGGCTGCCTACGGGGCCGACCTGCCGGTCGTCGAGAAACATTATGCCATGGACATCCTGCCGGCGCTGGCAGAAGGCAAGGGCTGGGTTCTCGACAAGCCGGAAGGCCTGACAATCACCGCCGACGGCCGCCTGATCCTGGTGACCGACAATGATGGTGTCGACGATGCGCCCGGTGAAACGCAGCTGATCGACCTCGGCCCGGCAAGCCGCCTGAAATAAGGCGCTTCAAACAGTGTCGGAACCGATCAAGTAACCGATCCGGTCCCTGACGATTTTCGGAAAACCCCGCTTCGGCGGGGTTTTTTGTTTGGCTTTTACACTCTGCCCTTATCTTTCCAGCGGGTACATCTGCAGAAGGTATTGAACGTCCATTTCGTTCGCGAAGGCGGCTGGCCGCGACAGCAACAGGTCCCGGATGCAAGCGCGCCGCGCTTTCATGTCCTTTGAGGGGTATGCCTCTACGGATCTCATCTGCCTTGTCCAGGGTCTCGTTGGGTTTCGCAAAAATCGAAGCAGGCTGAAGCCGTGTCGCGAAGTGAGAGTTGCAGACATTTCCGATCCTCCTGCTTGTTTTCCTGCCTTTAAAATATCCTCGGCAACATTCGGCTGGTATCCGGCCCGGCGTTGTGTTGCTCTACATAAATGAAGAGCCGGATATCGAACTGGACAGATATCAAGGCATTCCTGGCCGTGTTCCGGGAAGGGTCAACTCTGGCGGCGTCACGCCGGCTCGGGGTCGCGCAGCCGACTGTCGCGCGACGGATCGAAGTGCTGGAACATGAACTGCACCTGTCTCTTTTCGACCGGGACACGCGTGGTTTTCGGCCGACCCGGCACGCGAGGGCGCTTTACCCGAAAGCCGAGGCCATTGAAGCAGCGATGACAGCGCTTGAAACCGAGGCGAACGGTCTCGCAACACCGCGCCCGATCCGCATCACCGCATATTCGGCAAATTTTTCACCACGGGCCAACAAGATCTTCAGCGATTTTTCTGCCCGGCATCCTCATGTCCGTCTGGAATTTATACCCACCCAACTCATGCTGGATCTTGAAAAAGGCGAAGCCGATATTGCACTGCGGCTGACCCGGAATTCGCCGTCGCAAGACCTTGTCTGCAGAAAGATCAGCACCGCCAGATATTCCCTGTTCGGGTCTCGCGACTATGCGAAGAAGCACGGCCTGCCCACATCGCCGGAAGATCTGTCCGGCCACACCTTCGTCACCTTCGAGCGTGACGATGTTCCAACGACCCTGCACGATTGGCTAGCCTGCCGCGTGAAGCGAGAGCAGATCCTTCTTTCGTTCAGTGAGTTTGAGCTGATGCATGCCGCGATAAGGTCAGGCGTCGGCCTGGGCCTCCTGAACCTGAAGCTCGTAGAGCAGGAGACCGACCTCGTGCGCTGCTTCGAACCGATCGATGAACTTGCAGCGGAGCATCTCATGCTGATTTCCAGCGAAGCTTACAAAAGGCCCGAAGTTCGGCAGTTCACGAAATTCTTCGCCCCGAGATATGCAGCGCTCTTCAAGCCGCACCCGTTACGATTTCCAACCTTGAACAGGAGAACGCGGGCACACTCGCTGCGTAATTCCTGGAGAAAGATCCTCCCAAGACCTGAGCGAAGGTCCGGCGGCTTTATGCGGCCGGGCCTTTTCTTTTTTGGAGTACCATTCTCAACCCCAGAGAGTTCGTTGTCGCCAGTGTGACAGGGCGGCAAGGCCGTGTAGCCCGATGAGGGCCGCCAGCAGAAGTGCTGCGGCATGGTGGAGATTTACCGGTGGCAATCCCGCAAGGGTCCCAAGGCCGGGGAATGTGCCGTCAGCGATCGTTCCCAGGGTGCCTGACAGCAGGATCATGCCAACCCCGCTGATAAGCAGCAGAAGCGGAACGAGGCGCAAGGCCACATGGACGCTCCTGCCGAGGACAGCCTGGACGCCGGGCTTGACGATGAAGACCGGGGCGGGGGTTCCGTTCATTATCCAGGTGATGGTGCGGACGAGAGCGAGACCTCCGGCCGACAAACCAAGCCCCAGATGGGTTTTCAAAAGGGTTACGGAAAACGTGTCGCTGTTCGTCATGGCGTAGCCTGTCGCCAGGGCGCCGATGGTCAGGGCAGCGATTGCCCAGTGCAGCA
Source organism: Roseibium sp. LAB1 (assembly GCF_054658235.1). Lineage (NCBI taxonomy): Bacteria > Pseudomonadati > Pseudomonadota > Alphaproteobacteria > Hyphomicrobiales > Stappiaceae > Roseibium > Roseibium sp. LAB1. Next base: position 615,491 of record NZ_BAAGIB010000003.1, read on the forward strand.
ACCTAATGCCGGATGTGGGGGAAGACATCACTCGTCCTCCCGGATCACTGTGTAGAGCGCGGCATGAAAATCGATACCCTTGAACTCCGCGACGATGCCGCTTTTGCCAAGCTTCTGAATGGCGGACTGATAGGTCTCGGGACTTTCCCAAAGTGCGACGTTGACCAGCTGGAACTTCGCCTGCGGGGACAGGGACTGGTGCAGGCGGGTGGTGATGTAACCTGGCTGCTGTTTCAGGAAATCGCGTGCCTTTTCCCAGCCGCGAATGGCGTCGGCGAGGCGGTCTTGCGGAATTTCGAAGGAATTGATCAGCGTGATGGGGGCGTTGTCGGTGATTTCGCTCGCCATGGCGGTAACTCCGAGGTTTGTGGTCAATAGGGTGAGTGCTGCCAGGTGAACAGCACGCCGTGTCCAGGAGAATGTCATTTCGATTTCCTATTTATATAGCAAGCTATGTTTATTTATATAGGATGCTATCTATCGTATATGCAAGGTATGACCTTCGAAAAAGATTCCTCCGCCGGATATCTCGCGAACCACATGGCCCGGCTGTTTGCCGCGGGCCTTCATCGCCGCATCCGGCCGCTCGGCCTGTCGCCGGGCCAGTTTCCGGCGCTTGTTGCCCTATGGGCGAAGGAGGGGCGGACGCAAAAGGAACTCGTGCAATTGCTTGATATCGAGCAGGCGACACTGGCCAACACGCTGGCGCGGATGGAACGTGACAGCTTGATCACGCGCCGGGCGAGCGAGGAAGACGGACGGGTTCAGGAGATTTTCCTGACGGAAAAGGCACGGGTGCTGGAGAAGGAAGCCGTCGGCGCGGCGATTGCGCAGAATGCCGAGGCACTGGAAGGATTTTCGGAACAGGAAAAAACTCTGTTCCTGGATTTCATGCACAGGGCGATTGCGGCCATGCAGAAAGCCCAACGTGGCGGTAGCCGATGAGCGCAAGCTTGTTGGGCCTGTTCAGCGTGTCCTTTCTGGCCGCCACCTTGCTGCCTGCCCAATCCGAACTGGGCCTTTCCGGCTTGATCGCGCTTGGAACCGAACCGGTCGTTCTGCTGGTTGCCGCCGCAAGCCTTGGCAACACGCTCGGGTCGATGGTCAACTGGGGTCTTGGCAGAGCGGCCACCGCCTGGTCGACCGCCTCCTGGTTTCCGGTCAAACCCGACAAACTGGAAAAGGCAACAGGCTGGTATCACCGCTATGGTCGCTGGAGCCTGTTGCTGAGCTGGGCACCGATCATCGGCGATCCCCTGACGCTGGCAGCAGGTGTTCTGAAAGAGCCATTCTGGAGTTTTGCCCTGTTGGTCGCCATTGCAAAGACCGCTCGCTATGTCCTGGTTGCACTGATCACGTTGCAGGTCGTCTGAGTTTGCGGACCAGAAGGCGGAAAGTGCCCGGCTGTTTCCAGCCGGGCAGGTGACGCGGGTTCGGATCAGTCCCCGGCGCGATACTCGGGCGGTATCGTGAAGACTTCGTCGGCGCGGCCATAGCCGCCGTCCTTGACCTCTTCCACCAGAACCATGGTGTTGGGCCGCACGATCTCACCGAAAAAGGAAACCAGCAGGTCGGTGGTCTTGTGGATCAGCTCTTCCTTTTGCGCTGTGCTCAACGCGGCTTCGGGCAGTTTGTAATTTGCAAAGGGCATTACGATTCTCCTTGGGGTTTTGGTGTCAGTGTCTAGGTCCACACCCTAGATGATGCCGCCGTTGGCACGCAGAACCTGGCCATTCATCCAGTCCCCGTCCGGACTGGCCAGAAAGGCAGTGGTTGCAGCGATGTCCTCGGGAGTGCCGAGACGGCCAAGCGGGTTTGATTTCCGGATCGTTTCCACAAGCTCCGCCGGCTTGCCGGCAAGGAAAAAGTCAGTCTCAACCGGTCCGGGGGCGATCGCGTTGACCCGGATGCCACGCGGGCCAAGCTCCTTCGCCAGAACCCGGGTCATGGCTTCAACAGCGGCCTTGGTCGCGGCATAGAGGCCGTAGTTAGGCTGATAGAGGCCGACCACACTGGAGGAAATGCTGATGATACGGCCGCCGTCCGCGAGCCGGCTCGACGCGAGCCGCATGGCGCGGAAGACACCGCCGAGATTGACCGCACATTGTCTGTCGAAATCTTCGTCAGTTGCTTCGGCAATGGAGGCGTTGCGCATGGTGCCGGCATTGTTGACGAGTACACCCACAGGGCCGAAGGCCTTTTCTGCAGCTTCGAAGAGACGCTCGTGGGTAGCTGTCTCGGCAACGTCTCCCTGGATCGCGATTGCCTTGCCGCCCTGGTCTTCCAGGCTTCGGACAAGAGCGTCAGCTGCGGCTTCATCCTTGCCGTAATTGATCACCACCTGAAACCCGTCGCGCGAGAGCCTGCGGGCTATGGCTGCGCCTATGCCTTTGCTGGCGCCGGTGACGATGGCGGTGTCGAGATCTGGTGTCATGTAAGTCTCCTTCTCGTTGATCCTGAAGATAGCGAGGCGGAAACTCCGGATAATGATGCTTTAACTGAAAAGATAATCCGGATAATAAGAACAAATGTATGGCAAGTTCGACGCAATGCAGCTCTTTGTCCGGGTGGTCGAGCGCGGCAGCTTCACTGCTGCCGCGGCAGATCTGAACCTGCCACGGTCCACCGCCACGGATGTAATCCAGCGTCTTGAGCGTGATCTCGCCTGCCGGTTGCTGGAGCGAACCACACGCCATGTGATGCCGACGCCGGATGGCGAAGCCTATTACCGGCGATGCGTGTCAATCCTGGCGGAAGTGGAAGAAGCCGAGGGCGCGCTGCGCGGGCACGAGCCTGCCGGACAGTTGCGGGTCGATGTGCCGGGACGGCTGACCCGCACCTTCCTGTTGCCGCACCTGCCGGACTTCATGGCGCGTTATCCGAAAATCGACCTGCAGCTCGGCCAGGGCGAGCGCCTGGTGGATCTGGTCCGCGAGGGGGTTGATTGCGTGCTCCGTGCCGGTGTGCCGGACGACAGCGGCATGATCATGCGAAAGTTGACGGAGATCGCGGAGATTACATGTGCCAGCCCGGACTATCTGGCCAGGCACGGTACGCCGACAAGTCTTGAGGATCTGGAAGGGCACCTGATGGTCGGCTTCCTGTCGTCACGGACGAGCGCCGTCATGCCGCTTGACTTCCTGACGTCTGCCGGGGTGCGCGAAATAATGCTGCCCAGCCGGATTGTCGCAAACGATGCCGAAATGGTACACCAACTCGGGTGTCTTGGGTTCGGCCTGATCCAGGCGCCTCGCTACCGGCTTGCCGAAGATCTGGAAAGCGGTGCGCTGGTGCAGGTCCTGCCGGATTTGCCGCCGACCTCGTTGCCGTTGGCTGCGTTTTACCCCCAGAACCGCCAGCTTTCACCACGCGTTCGTGTCTTTGTCGAATGGGTGGCCGGTATCTTCGCCGCGGTGGATATATAGACCTCAGACCCTCTGGATCAGATCCCACTTGTTGCCGAACGGGTCCTGGAACACGGCGACCTTGCCATAGGTTTCGTGGCGTGGAGGCTCCAGGAACGTGATGCCGGCTGCGAGCATCGCCTGATGGTCGCGGTCGAAATCGTCGGTGTGCAGAAACAGGAACACGCGTCCACCGGTCTGGTTGCCGATGGCCGCTTGCTGGTTGTCTCCATCGGCCTGCGCCAGCAGGATACGGGTCTCGGAGCTGCCTTTGGGCGCGACCAGCACCCAGCGTTTGATGCCGCCAAGGGGTGTGTCTTCAATCAGGTCGAAGCCAAGCTTTTCGACATAAAAGGCAATGCCCTCATCGTAATCCGGCACGATAAGGGCAATCGCTCCAATTACCTGTTTCATTGAAGACGGGTTCCTACTGCGCGCGCCGATAGACGGACACGTTCGTGTAACTTGCAACATCCACCAGGTGGACAGTCTGGGTCACTGTCAACGTAGTGCCGTCATCAGACAGTTCCCGGTCGGCCTTCATGATGGTCAGGCCCCCGCGGCGGGCTTCGGAAATCAGGTTGCGGTCGCCCTTGAAGACGAGACGCATGGCGTCGACCAGGCCGCTTTTGCCAAGACGCACCTCAGGGCCGTCGGGCATTGCCTCGAAGGAGTCGTTGGTGACTTCGCCGTCGTCGGCCACCTGGTTCATGGTGAACACGGCAACACCGAAATTGTCTTCGATCTTCAGCGTGGCACTTCGAGGCGGTTCGCCCTGCTCGAAGTCGCTTTCCTCCGTGTCGAGGATCCAGGTGCCGAGAAAGGGAGCGAGTTTGTCTTCGATCATGGGGCCAGCGGTGTCTTGAAAATGGGAAAGCCGCCACCGGGATAACCGGTGACGGCTCTGCTTGCAAATGGCGATTGCCTGTCAGGCGCTCAGGGCGTCCAGTTCGGCAATGATGGCGTCGCCCATTTCCACGGTGGAAACGGTTGCCTGGCCAGGAGCTGCGATGTCCTTGGTACGCAGGCCCTTGTCGAGGGCGTTGGCGATGGCCTTGTCCAGCTTGTCGGCAGCCGCGACTTCCTCGAAGGAGTAGCGCAGCGCCATGCCAAAGCTGGCGATCATGGCGATCGGGTTGGCAGCGCCCGTGCCGGCAATGTCCGGAGCCGAACCATGGACAGGCTCATAAAGCGCCTTGCGCTTGCCGGTGACACCATCGGGTGCGCCGAGTGAAGCGGACGGAAGCATGCCGAGCGAACCGGTCAGCATGGCGGCAACGTCGGACAGCATGTCGCCGAAGAGGTTGTCCGTCACGATGACGTCGAACTGCTTCGGCCAGCGAACGAGCTGCATGCCACCGGCATCGGCCAGCATGTGCTCCAGCTGCACGTCCTCGTAGCCGTTCTTGTGAGTCTGGGTAACGACTTCGTTCCACAGAACACCGGATTTCATCACGTTCCGCTTTTCCATGGACGTGACCTTGTTGCCGCGCGTGCGCGCAAGCTCGAAGGCAACGCCGGAAATGCGTTCGATCTCGTAGGTGTCATAAACCTGCGTGTCGATGCCGCGCTTCTGACCGTTGCCGAGGTCGATGATTTCCTTCGGCTCACCAAAGTAGACGCCGCCGGTCAGCTCACGCACGATCAGGATGTCGAGGCCTTCGATCACGTCCTTTTTCAGCGAGGAGGCATCGGCAAGCGCCGGGTAGCAGATCGCCGGGCGCAGGTTGGCGAAAAGCTGCATGTCCTTGCGCAGACGCAGCAGGCCTGCTTCCGGGCGAACTTCATAAGGAACATCGTCCCACTTCGGGCCGCCGACGGCGCCGAAAATCACCGCGTCCGCAGCCATGGCCTTGGCCATGTCCTCTTCGGAGATCGACTGGCCATGGGCATCATAGGCGGAGCCGCCCACCAGGCCCTCGTCGGTTTCAAAGGACATGCCGCCCTTTTCGTTGAACCAGGCAATGACCTTTTTCACTTCCTGCATGATTTCCGGGCCAATGCCGTCACCCGGCAGAAGCAGAAGGTTTTGTGAAGCCATGGGTGTTCCATCCCGCATTTTGAGAAATCTGATCGCGATGGGTTAGCGCGTCGGCCGATGTCTTTCAAGATGAACCCAGTTGCGAAGAACTCAAGCAAGCCATGGGGAAAGGTCAAGAACGGCAGAAAGTCGAAGAAGGCAACGGCAGGACCGTCGTCTGCCGGAACCTTCGGGGCGAAGTTATCCGAGCCAGCCGCGCGCCGCCTGCCACAGGAGGTTCAGCGCCAGGGCGGTCATCACCCATCTGAAGCCGGTCTTGAAGCTTTTTTCGTCCATGCGGCCAAGCAGGCGGCTGCCGGCAAGCGTACCGAGAAAACCGCTTGCGATCATCAGGATGATCAGTCCGAGCCAGGGCGCGAAGGCAAAGCCGAGGGCCCCGAAGGCAATGATCTTGAAGATATGCATGATCAGCGCGGTGATGGCCTGGTTGGCAACAAACCCGTGGCGCGGCAGGCCGAGGGTCGACAGGACCGCTCCCCCGATGGGGCCGGCCGCTCCAAAGAACATGGACAGGAACGTCGAGGTGAAACCCGCTGCCGCCATCACCCGTTTCGGGGCCTTGCCGAAGCGAGGCGCCTTGCCCCAGACGACCCACAACACGAACAGGCCGATGCCTGCTTTCAGGACGACGGGAGGCAGTTCCACGGCGATGGCCCCGCCGACCGCAGCACCAATTGCCGCCCCAACCGCAAACCAGAGCGCAATCAGCCAGTCGACATGCTTCAGCTGCACCAGCGCGCGCCCGGCGTTCGAACCCAGCTGAACGACGCCATGGACCGGCACCAGCGCACTGGCCGGCATCACGGTTGCCATGATCGCGATCAGCGCGACCCCGCCGCCAAGGCCGACGGCCGCCGTCAGTGCGGAAGTGAAGAAACTGGTTATGATCAGTGTCAGCGATGCAGCAAGGTGCAACTGGTCGGGAAAGAAGAAGCCGGCAATTTCCGACATGTCACGACCATCTCCTGTTGGCGTAATTGACCGCTTCGCGGACATCCAGGGCACGGGTGGAGTTGCCGCTGCGCAGATAGAAGACAGATGCCCTGTTCTCTTCCATGTAGACCGCACGGGGCGCCGGGCTGACGATAACCATGGCCACCTCCTTGCCGTCGACCGTGGAAAAGACCGTGTGGATGTAGGGGCAGAGATCGCCACCGAGTGTTTTGGAAACGATGTCGTTGACCGTGCGCTCGAATGAATCGAGATCCGGGCTTTTCAACGTTGCCAGATCCTTGTCGAGCCCGAGCGGCGTGCCGTTGTCGTCGACACCAATGAGAAGATGACCGCCATCTGCGTTGAAGAAGCCGGCAAGGGTCTTGGCGATGACCTTTTCCAGCGACCTGTTGGTCCGGTTTTCCTTCAGGTCCCAGCGCAGAGATGACTTGAATTCCACGCGCCGGCTTTCCCCCTGCTTCAGAAGGTCGGGGATCAGCGCGGTCTGTTCCTCGCGAAGAGACCGGTAGGCTTCGGAGGTGCGCATGTAGTTGCGGGTGAAGATGCCGAAGGCAAGGCCGACAACTGCGCCGAGACCGGTATAGGCAATCGCAACATCCAGATGCCGGGGAAGCAGTACCAGCCACAGGCGTGCCGCCAGAAATTCAAAGAGATTGGGGGCCGTCTCAGAAAACCTGGCCAGTTCCCACCAGACAACCACCAGGTTCAGCGGGTGAATCACCAGAACGCCAACAATGGCCCCGACCACGACATAGGCTGCCAGAAAGGGAAGCTTGAACGGGGAAAGTGCCATATTCGAAAATCCAAATGAAAACGCCGGTCGGAACCGGCGTCACTCTTAAGCCAAAACCTTCCCGCCGTCATCCCGGCGAGGCATCATGCGTGCCGGGATCGCGATGGAGGCGGGCAAAGCCGTCAGGCAGCTGCGGGCAGGGCCGTCTCGACCAGTTTGACCCAGTAGGAACAGCCGACGGGGATCAGGTCGTCGTTGAAGTCGTAGGCCGGATGGTGCAGGCCGGCGCTGTCGCCGTTGCCGGCGAAGATGAACGCGCCGGGGCGCTCTTCCAGCATGTAGGAGAAATCCTCGCCACCCATCATCGGTTCGATCTCGCGATTGACCTTGCCGACCCCGGCAATGCCTTCGGCGACTGCCGCTGCAAAATCGGTCTGCTCATCGTGGTTGGCCGTGACCGGGTAACCGCGGGTGAATTGCAGTACCGCCTTGGCACCGAAGGCATCTCCAACCGAACTGACGATGGTTTCCATCCGTGCCTGGGCGAGGTCCCGCATTTCCGGGCTGAGCGTGCGCACCGTGCCGCGCAGCAGCACTTCCTGCGGGATGACGTTGAAGGCGTTGCCACCCTGGAAAACGGTCACCGACACAACCACCGAATCGAGCGGGTTGGCATTGCGGCTGGCGATGGTCTGCAGCGCGGACACCAGTTGCGAGCCGATCACGATCGGATCGATGGTTTCGTGCGGCTTGGCCGCATGGCCACCCCGGCCGGTGATGGTGATGCGGAATTCGTCCGTTGCGGCCATGATCGGACCCTTGCGGATGGCGAATTCGCCTACCGGCATGCCCGGGAAGTTGTGCATGCCGTAGACTTCCTCGATCGGCCAGCGAGTCAGAAGACCATCGTCGATCATCGCCTTGGCGCCTGCGCCGCCTTCTTCGGCCGGTTGGAAGATGACGACGACTGTGCCGTCGAAGTTCCGGGTCTCGGCGAGATATTTGGCCGCGCCCAGCAACATTGCAGTGTGACCGTCATGGCCACAGGCATGCATTTTTCCGGGGATCTTGGAAGCATATTCCTTGCCGGTGATTTCCTCGATCGGCAGTGCGTCCATGTCGGCGCGCAGGCCGATGGTCTTGCCTGCGCCACCGTTCCGGCCCTTGATCACCCCGACAACGCCCGTCTTGCCGATGCCCGTTGCGATTTCGTCGACACCGAAGCTCTGCAGGAGCTCGGACACCTTCTCGGCGGTCCTCACCGTCTCGTAGAGGATTTCGGGGTTTTCGTGAATGTCGCGGCGCCAGGCAGTGATCTCGTCGGCCAGATCCGCGAGGCGATTAACGATGGGCATGAAGGACTCCTAGAAACACATCGGAACAGGAAAGCGCTTGAAGCTTGAAGGGTTAGGTACCTAACCTATCGCAAGCTGCAAAAAGAGGAAGTGGGATTGCGGAAAAAGTTATCTGCCCGGCTGCGATCCGCAAGACTGGTCCGCCAAGGGGTTATTCGCCGGATGATTTTTCCTTCAATCGAAAGACGCGCGTGCGTTTGATCTCGTTGTCTTCCAACGCACCGACCACAGGAACGCTGTAGGCCGCCAGTTCAATCAAACGTGACGACGGCAGGTAGGACCGGCCCGGGTCGCCGACGAAAACCGCGATGTCCTTCGTCAGCAGCGTGTCGAGGAAGGCCAGCACTTTGTCGGCCATGGTCTTGTCGTAGAAAACGTCGCCGCAAAAGACCAGATCCGCGTCCGGCGGCTCTCCGGCGGTGATGTCCGCGGTCTCCGTGGTGATCTCGACGTCATTGAGGGCGGCATTCAGCCGGGTTGCAGTCAGGGCGTAGGCATCGATGTCGACCGCATGGCAGGACGCGGCGCCCGCCTTCATGGCCGCAATGCCGACAAGGCCGGATCCGCAGGCAAAGTCGACAACGCGCTTGCCTGCGACAAGATCCGGTGTGTCGAGCACATAGCGGGCAAGGCCCTGACCGCCCGCCCAGGCGAAAGCCCAGAACGGTGGCGGCAGGCCGAGCTCGCCCAGTTCGTCTTCTGTCTTTTGCCATAGATCCATGGCTTCATCCGCCACATGCAGAAGGATTTCCTCCGCATGCGGCACGGGCTTGACCTTGGTTTCCTTCCGGATGAAGGCTGCCGGATCCTTGAAAAGGGCCATTCAGGGCAGGTCTTTCAGAAGAGGACGTTACGCTGGCACTTTCAGGCCGCCCATTTCACAGACGATTTTCCATTCCTCTTCCGTGACCGGCTGGACCGACAGACGCATGGACGTGACCAGCGACATCTTGGCAAGGCGCGGTTCGGCCTTGACGTCCGCCAGGGTCACCGGCTTCGGCATGTCGCGGACCGCCTTGAAGTCGACGCATTCCCAGCGTGGATCGTCGATGGTGGTGTCCGGATGGATGTCGCTGCAGACTTCAACGATGCCGACAACTTCCTTACCGATGTTGGAATGGTAGAAGAACGCCTTGTCGCCGATTTCCATGGCCCGCATGTTGTTGCGTGCCTGGTAGTTCCGGATACCGTCCCACTGCTCGCCCTTGTCGCCCCGGGCCTTCTGCTGTTCCCAGGACCATTTGTCGGGCTCGGACTTGATCAGCCAGTACTGCACTCAGTTTGCCTCCGGATTCTTGATCGCCCAGTTCCAGGGACGGATCTCGACGCTTTCGAACAGGCCGGCGCGGGCATAGGGATCTTCCTGTGAAATGGCCAGGATCTCGTCGCGGTTGGACGCCTCGATCACGACCAGCGAACCGGTCATGTTGCCGTCGTCGTCCAGAAATGGACCAGCAGCCTTGAGGCTGTCGCCAAGGCCTTTCAGAAAGTCGATATGAGCGGCGCGGTTGTCGAGGCGCGTCTGCAGCGCACCGGGCTTGTCGGTGCAGATCAGGGCATAGAGCATGAAAAAATCCCCGGGTTGGTCGAATCTGCGACGAACCTAGGGCCGGGGCGGGGGAAACTCAATGGGGGAATGCTTCCAGTCCCTTCACAACCTTGCGCCTCATCCTGAAGAAGGTCTTTGGTCCTGTCTGGAGCGGGGGCCGATTGTCACGAGGTTGCCGCCATCCTCCGAGACGCATGCGAGCGCGCTCCTCAGGATGAGGGCGTGGGTGTGTTGGTCGTTTCTGTCCGATAGGAAAACCGGGCATTCGCGAAACGCCCGGACGAGCCACAAGTGAATGTGCCACCCCGGGTGAGCAGCGGGAGACCCGGTGCCTACCCGCTTCCAGAGAGCAGGGCTCGAGCTCTGGGGTGGGGGGCTTCGTCAGGAAGCGTTGCCTGCTGCGGTAAGCGGCGCGGCGAGTGGGCCCCGGATCTACGCTTTGCTTGTCCGGGGTGACACTTGTGTTTTCTGCCTATTCTCGAAAGCCTTACGGTACATGGAGGGGGAACCAGGTCCCGGCGTGTGCCGAGGCCGGACGCCGGTTTCTTCACGAGAGCCTTAAAGCCCTTCCGTTTCCGATTTCAGCGGGCGGGCCATCAGGGTGTTGAGGGCATCGTCGATGGTCTGGTCCTCGTCGATCATTCTGGCGACAGTCTCGCAGATCGGCACTTCGACATCGTATTTGCGGGCTAGCTTCACGGCGACCCGGGCGGAGTAAGCCCCCTCCGCCAGCTTGCCGCCGGCAGAGATCAGCTCGGAGGCCATGAAGCCTTCGCCGAGCCTCAGTCCGAAGGAAAAGTTGCGCGACTGGCTGGACGAGCAGGTGAGCACCAGATCGCCCAGGCCCGAAAGGCCGGTCAGGGTTTCGCTCTGCGCGCCCATGGCGGTACCGAGGCGTGACAGTTCGGCAAACCCGCGTGCGGTCAGGGCCGCCTGTGCACTGGCGCCGAGCTTGCGGCCGACGACGGCTCCGCAGGCAATCGCAAGCACGTTCTTCAGCGCCCCGCCGATCTGGGCGCCGAGAATGTCGATCGAGGCATAGGGCCGGAAGCAGGGCGATTGCATCGCTTCGCAAAGGCTCAGCGCTGTCTTGGCGGAATTGGCGGCAACGGTGACGGCGGTTGGAAGACCCTTTGCGACATCGTCGGCGAAACTCGGACCGGACAGGACGCCGGGCTCGATGCCGGGCAGCTCCTCGCTCATGACCTTGGACAAGAGCTTGCCGGAGGATTGTTCGATGCCCTTGGCGCACAGCACAACAGGACCGCGCACCTTGCCGGTCAGTTTCAGGGCGGCCAGCATGGCCCGGGTGGTCTGCGCCGGTGTCACCAGCAGAATGGCATCGGTGTCCGCAACTTCTTCCAGCGAAGAGGTCGCCTCCAGGTCCTCGTCAAAGGTGATCCCCGGCAGATATCTCGGGTTCTGCCGGCGGGACCGGATTTCTGAAACCGTTCCGGGGTCGCGCGCCCAAAGGCGGACTTCCCGGCCGGCACGGGCCGCCGTCAGGGCCAGGGCTGTGCCCCAGGCGCCGCCGCCAACGACGCCGATAGACCTAATGGCGCCCATTGCTCTGCCTTTCCACGCGCGTCCGTAGTGTTTCAAGTTGCGCTCCAAACCCTTCAAAAAAGCGGGCCTCGGTCGGCGCATCCATGGTGAACAGGTCAATCCAGAACAGACGGAACCTTATCGGAGGTCCGCCTGCATTCGGTGACGTTTCGAAGTGTTCCCATTCAGTCGCGGGCTTTTCACGAATACGGCCGTGAAAATGCCGCCGGCGATGCAAGCCGTCGAGACAACGGGGAACATCTTTGAAGATATGGTCCTGGTCGGCGAACGATTCGAGCGCGATATCCAACGAAAGTCCTGTCTCCTCGGCAAATTCTCTCCTGGCTGCCTGCAGATAGCTCTCTCCGGGGTCGAGCGTGCCGCCGGGAACCTGGATCTCGGCCTCGGGAAAATCCGGCTCCTCAAACACGAGAAGCTCCGTGCCGCAGGTCAGATAAACATAGGCTTTCTGGTAGATCAGCACCGGCAGGTCCTTGAAAAACGATTGTTTATGCCGCGTTCGCCACAGATGTCACACGCTCGCGCAGGGCATTCAGGGGCGCGCCGAAGGCGGCAAAGAAATTTTCCTCGTTGCGGGCCCGGTCGCCGAAGAGGTCGACCCAGAAGAACCGGTAGCGAATCGGATCACCACCGCTGCTGGGATGCATTTCGTAATGTTCCCATTGGGTATCGGGCCGGGTGGCAAGCCGGACATGGTAGTTGCGCCGGATGTGACGGCCGAGCAGTGGCCGATCCGGATGCGGCCGGTACTGGCCGACCGGAGGGATCGTCTCGAAGGGAATGTCCTGGGCGAAAAACTGCTCGAAAGCCACGTCCAGCTCGAGACCGGTTTCCTCGGCGAATTCCCGCATGGCGCCATGCAGGAAGCTTTCTCCCGGATCGATTGTTCCACCAGGCACCTGAAGGCCGAGCCAGGGTGTGTCCGGTTCGTCAAAGACCAGAAGGTCCGTGCCGCAGGTCAGATAGACATAGGCCTTGTGGTAGACGCGCATTTTTCAAAAACAGTCCTTGTTGGAAGGCTGAAGTTTCCTAACAGGGTCTTTGGCCTCGCAAAAGGGTCGGCGCCTATTCGAGCGACGTTTTATTAGGCTGCCGCCTAAACCTTGGCGCCTTTTTTGCCTGCGCCGAGCACGCCGGCATTGGCCGCATCCAGCGGCCAGCGGGGGCGCGGCGACAGGCTCATGTCGTCCACAGGGCCAAGACGCAGCCGTTCGATGCCTGCCCAGGCGATCATTGCGGCATTGTCGGTGCAAAGGCTCAGCGGCGGAGCGATGAAACGGGCGTCCGCCTCCTCTGCCGCCGCCAGAAGACTGTTGCGAATTTCCTGGTTCGCCGCGACGCCGCCGGCCACGACAATTGCCGGTTTGACGCCTGGATGGCGCGTCCGGAAGAGGTCGAGTGCCGACCGGGTGCGGGTGGCCAGCACATCGGAAACAGATCGCTGGAAGGCGGCGCAGAGGTCGGCAATCGTCTGCTCGTCGACTGGTTCCAGCTTCTTTGCCTGGGTTCGAAGAGCCGTTTTCAGCCCGGCGAAGGACATGTCGAGGCCCGGCCGGTCAAGCAGCGGGCGCGGCAGGCGGAAGCGGGTGACATCTCCCCGTGAGGCCATCTTCTCCACATGAGGGCCGCCGGGATAGGGCAGGCCCAGCAGCTTGGCGGTCTTGTCGAAGGCTTCGCCGATGGCATCATCGATGGTCGTGCCGAGACGTTCATAGTCGCCGACACCGCGCACCAGCAGGAACTGGCTGTGACCACCGGAAACCAGCAGCAAAAGGAACGGAAACTCGAGATCGTCGGTCAGACGCGCGGTCAGGGCATGGCCTTCCAGGTGATTGACACCGACGATCGGCTTGCCTGCGGCCATGGCAATGGCCTTGGCAGTCATGAAGCCGACAATGACGCCGCCAATCAGGCCGGGGCCCGCGGTCGCCGCAATGGCGTCGATGTCGTTCCAACCGCAACCTGCTTCGTCCATCGCCTCCGCGACGATCCTGTCGAGGATTTCGATATGGGCGCGGGCAGCGATTTCCGGCACCACGCCGCCGAATTCGGTATGCTCGTCGATCTGCGACCGGATCGTGTTGGACAGGATTTTCTTGTGTGCAGGACCGCACACCACCGCTGCCGCCGTCTCGTCGCAGCTGGTTTCAATGCCCAGGACCGTCAGATTGGTCGCATTGTCATCTGTTTTGACTGAGGTCATTGGTCTAAGTGCGGTGGCCTGTGTTAGGACATCCGAAAAGACATAAATCGGTGCCCGTCATTTCTGCCGGGCGTAGCATCTGGACGGTAAACCTTGCAATCAAATCCTTTGCGTATCGGAACAAGGGGCAGCGCGCTGGCGCTGGCACAGGCCCATGAAACCCGCGACCGGCTGATGGCGGCCCACGGTCTGACCGAAGACGCGTTCGAGATCGTGGTCATCAAGACATCCGGCGACAGGATCCAGGACAGGCCGCTGTCGGAAGTCGGCGGCAAGGGGCTCTTCACGAAGGAAATCGAGGAAGCGCTTCTGGACGGGCGTATCGATCTCGCCGTTCATTCGTCCAAGGACATGCCGACCGTGCTGCCGGACGGGCTGGCGCTGACGGCTTTCCTGCCGCGCGAGGATGTGCGCGACGCTTTCCTGTCGCCCAAGGCCAAGACACTGACCGACCTGCCCCAGGGCGCTGTTGTCGGGTCCAGCTCGCTGCGCCGTCAGGCGATGATCAAGCGGCTGCGCCCGGACATCGAAGTGGTGATGTACCGCGGCAACCTGCAGACACGCCTGCGCAAACTGGCGGAAGGCGAGGTGGACGCCACGCTTCTGGCGGCGGCAGGTCTGCGTCGGCTGGGCCTTGAAGCGGAAATCACCAGCCTTCTGGAAACCGACCAGTTTCTGCCGGCTGTCGGGCAAGGTGCGATCTGCATCGAAAGCCGGGAGGGCGACACCGCCACCCTTCAGAAACTTGCCGCAATTCATGACGAGACAACCCAGATCCGCCTGGATGCCGAGCGCGCCTTTCTCGCCGTTCTGGACGGGTCATGCCGCACGCCGATCGGCGGTCTGGCAACGGTCGACGGCGATACGCTTCATTTCAAGGGCATCGTCCTGAAGCCGGACGGATCAGAGGCCCATGAAGCTTCGGCCAGCGGACCTGCGGCAGAGGCCGTGCGGATTGGCCGCTCTGTTGGGGACGATCTGAAAACCCGGATTGGGCCGGACTTTCTGGCGGGAGCCTGAGTCGGTCATGCGTTTTCTGGTGACGCGTCCCCAGCCGGATTGCCGGCGCACCGCTGAAAGACTGCGGTCCCTGGGGCATGTCGCCGATGAAGCCCCTGTCCTTAAAACCGTCGAGGTGCCGTCGGCGGACATCGGCTTGGGTGGAGTGTCGGCGCTTGCATTTTCCAGTCGGCGGGCGGTCTCTCTCCTGTCGGCACACGGCCAGATGGAAGACCTCAGGCAACTGCCGGTCTTCACGGTTGGAGACGCGAGCGCACTTGCCTGCCGGGAGGCGGGGTTCAAGCAGGTTTTGTCTGCCAGCGGGGATATCGGCGCGCTGGCGCAGCTGATTCTCGATAATCGAAGCAGCCTGACGCCGGGCGAAGTGCTTTACCCCGCGGCGCAGGATCGGGCAGGGGATCTGGAGGGACGTCTCGCCGCAGGTGGGATTTCTTGCCGCACTGTCGTGCTCTACCGGATGGAACCGGCGCAAAGCCTGTCTTCGGCAGTGGTCGAGAACCTCAAGGGAGGAGCCTTTGACGGTGTCCTGATTTATTCGAAGCGCACGGCGGAGGCCTTTCGGGCGCTGGTGCGCAACCATGGGCTTGACCATATTTTTTCCAGTTTGCCTGTCTATGCCCTTTCGCGGCAGTCGGCCGAGCCCCTATCTGAGGTAAGTCATGTGCGTGTTGCAGCCGCGCCGAACGAAAGCGCGTTGCTGGATCTGGCTTTAACACAGTGTTAACCAGATCCGGGGGAGTCGTTCTTTTGCAGCGCGCAAAAGTCTTTGCTGCGGCGGTACCGCTTCGCAAAGAGGTGTGTATAGTGAAGGTCTTGGGACCGGCAGGGTTCAGGAGGAGATGAGATGACGACGGACAAGAAATCCCCGGGCGGGACATCTTCATCGGGCGGCAGCGGCACCGGCGGCAAGGACAAGCCGGGCAGCAGCACCGCGTCTTCCTCCGGCAGCGCAAAGCGGCCGGTCACCATCGATCTGACCGCGGAAAAGGTCGGCGCCAAACCATCAGAAACGGCATCGTCCTCCACCTCGTCATCCAGCAGCCCGTCTTCCAGCAGCACGCCCAAGCCGGGCGGCGCGGGCAGCACGCCGACGTCCGCAAGTTCCGCCAAGGCGGGCGGCACGTCCACGTCATCTTCGCCATCTTCAACGGGTGCGGCGCGTCCGGGCAGTGCATCGTCGCCGTCTTCGGCTGCGTCAGCGTCGTCTTCGACCACGTCCGGCTATTCCTCGACCTCTTCCGCTGCCAGCAAGTCTGCGGGCACCAGCACCTCCGGATCGTCAGCCGCCACCAGCAAACCGGCGTCTCCGGCGAGCTCGTCAGCGTCTCCCGGCAGCACATCGGGAACCGCGTCCACGAGCGGCAGCAGTTCCCGTCCAGGTGGCACGACAACCTTTTCCAATCCGCCGGCTGCTGAAGACCGCGGCGGTGTGGGTGCCTTCGGCGTTTTGATCGCCGCCGTCATCGGCGGTATTCTGGTCCTCGGTGGGGGCTTTGGTCTCTATCAGGCCGGGCTGGTCAAACTGTCGCCGGAACCCAACCAGCAGCTCACCAGCGCGCTCAGCGCGGCGGAGCGCAAGATCTCCGATCTGGAAAAGAAACTCGGCGATGTGACGTCATCTGTCGCCAACCGGACAAGCTCCGGTGCCGTCTCGGCTCTGGAAAGCAAGGTCACTGCGCTTGAAACCCAGCTGCAGGATGCATCGTCTTCCGATCTGGGAGCTGCCGTCGATGCACTGAAGCAGGAGGTCAGCGACTTGCGCAGCACTGTGACTTCGGCGGGCGGAAGCACCGGCGACGGAACGCCGGTTGATCTCCAGCCGCTGGAAAACAGGATTGCCGCGCTGGAAGAGGCGGCAAAGAGCGGTGGAGAAGTCAATCTGGCACCGTTGGAAACGCGCCTCGCCAAGCTGGAAAGCGATACCACCTCAACCTCTTCGGAAGCCGACAAACTGTCCGGTTCCGTCACCGGGCTTGAAGGCCAGCTTTCGGAACTGAAATCGACCCTCTCCGACGTCGAGACCCGTCTTTCCAACACCGAAGCGACGGCCAAAGCCGCGCAGACAGCCGTGTCGACATCCGATGTTTCCCTGAAAACCCTTGCCGACAGCCAGGCACGGGCAACGGAAACCCTGTCCTCGCTGGCCGCTGACATCAAGTCCGTCGGGGCGGCGAACACATCGGCTCTGGAAGGACTGCGCGCCGAACTCGATACGATTTCAACGCGCCTTGCCGCTGTCGAAGCGACCATGGGCGATGCCACCGCGCGTGAAGTTGCTGCAAGGGCACTGTCGGTGTCCGCGCTGAAGTCCGCCGTCGATTCCGGCCGCCCTTATGAAACCGAGCTGGCCGCCGTGAAGGCAGGCCTGCCGGATGGTCTTGACCTTTCGGCGCTGGAGGCCAACGCCAAGACCGGTGTCGAGCCGGTGCCCGTGCTGATTGCCCAGTTCCCGCCGGTCGCACGCTCGATCTACCAGACCTTTTCCGAACCGGACCGGTCCGGCGATGTGCTCGACAGCCTGATGAACAGTGCGCAGTCGCTCTTCACCGTTCGCCGTTCCGGCTCGGGTGAAGGCGATGGTCCGGCCGCTGCCCTGCAGCGCATGGAAAATGCCGTCAACAAGGGAGACCTGAAGACGGCACTTGCCGCCTACAAGGATCTGCCCGAACAAAGTCAGGCTGCGGCCGCCGACTGGGCGACCCGGGCAGAAGCCCGTGTCGAGGTCGATGACCTGACGGACAAGGCCTCGCAGGAAGTGCTCAATGCACTTGCTGCGAAGGATAGCTAATGCAGGCCGGCCACTCGCCCGCCCGTCAATGGAACTATGTGCCGGCAGGAGCCGGCCGTCGCAGGGAGCGAACTGAATGATCCGCGTTCTGTTCTTTTTCGCGCTGTTGTTTGCCGTTGCCATGGGCTTTGCCTGGATGGCGGACCTGCCGGGGACAATCCAGATCTCCTGGCCGGTGTATGAAGGCGGTCAGCAGGTCGGGACGGACATCTGGGAACAGTCGCCCGCGATTGTGGCCCTTGCCGCCGCCGTTTTCCTGGCGATCTTCCTGGCGGTTGTCTGGGCCATTCGCGTGGTCCTGAAGTCACCGCAGATTGCCAGCCGCTTCTTCCGCCGCCGCCGGAAGGACAAGGGTTACAATGCTCTTTCCCAAGGGCTGATCGCGCTGGGAACGGGCAACGCCAAGATGGCGCGCCGGTACGCACTGGATGCCGACAAGCTGCTGGACGACGAACCGGCGGCAAAGCTGCTGCTGGCGCAAACGGCGCAGCTTGCTGGCAAGGATGACGAGGCGCGTCAGCGGTTCGAGGCGATGCTGGAGGACCCGGCCACCAAGGCGCTTGGTCTGCACGGCCTCTTCGTGGAAGCCGAGCGGCACAGGGAACCGGTTGCCGCGCGTCACTATGCCGAGGAAGCTGCCAAGACCTCGCCTGGCCTGGAATGGGCCGGAAAGGCCGTGCTTGGATACCAGGCGGTTGCCCATCACTGGGACGAGGCGCTCAAGACGCTGGAGCGCAATTACGCCGCCAAGATGCTCGACAAGAAAACCTACCGGCGTCAGCGCGCCGTCATTCTGACGGCCCTTGCCACCAAGCTGGAGGACGGCGAGCCGGAACGGGCCTATTCGCTGGCCAAGGAAGCTCACGGGCTGGCGCTCGACCTTGTGCCGGCTGCCGTGCTGACGTCGCGCCTGGCGACGCGCCGGGGCGACATCCGAAAGGCGTCCAAGGTGCTGGAAGCCACGTGGCGTCTGTTTCCGCATCCCGATCTGGCGGAAACCTATGCCCATGTCCGCACCGGCGATTCGGCAGTCGACCGCCTGAAGCGGGTGAAATCGCTGTCCGCACAGCGGGCAAATACCTCCGAAGGCGCATTGGCCATTGCCCGCGCGGCCATGGAGGCGCGCGAATTCGAGGAAGCGCGCAAGCAACTGAAAAAGGTTCTTCAGTCCGAACCCACCCGACAGGCGTTTCTGCTGATGGCGGAAGTGGAAGAGGCAGAGCATGGCGACAAGGGCCGCATGCGCGACTGGCTGGCCCGTGCCGTCAGCGCACCGCTGGACAAGGTCTGGATGGCCGACGGAATCATCTCTGCCGAGTGGCAGCCCGTGTCACCGGTTACCGGCAAGCTCGACGCGTTCCAGTGGGCAACGCCGGGCAGCCTGTCGGACGAGGATGGACCGCTGCTTGAGGACAGCCTGTTCGACGCACCCGCCCTGCCGTCCGCGACCTCAGCCGAACCGGTTCGGCCGGTTTCGGATACAGATGACGACGCTGTGGTGCTGGAAGTTGAACCTGTCGCCAAGACCGCAGAACCGAAGCCAGCCGAGCCCAAATCCGGCGACGCGAAGGCCGGTGACACGAAGGCCGGCGACGGCAAGTCCCCCGAGACTGCTGCGGCTCCCCTTGGCAAGCAGGGCTACGAAGGTACGACGGACGACGTCAAATTCAGCCCTGCGCTGAAGGATCTTCCGGACGCAGAGGCAGTAAAGTCGCCTCCGGTCAAGGAAGCGGCTTCCATGGACGAATCCGCCAAGGTACCTGCATCAAAAGCGGAGGCACCGGCAAAGGCCGTCACTGCCGCTGCGACAGCTGGGGCAGCCGGGAAGGCTGACACCCGGAACGGGGCGGAAGAGCCATCCAGGTCCAATGCCCAGGATGAGGCCAAAGCCGAGGTCAAGGAAGCTTCCAAAGATGCGGACGCAAAGTCTGCGAGTTCCAAAGCCGAAGACGCGAAAACTGGCGATGCAACGGCCGGAAGCCCCAAAGAGAATCTCAACCGGCCGATCGAGTTTCCGCTGTCGCGTATGCCGGACGATCCCGGTCCGGACGAGGACGACGATAACGAGGCTGCCAAGACACCACGACCGCGCTTTTTCAACTGAAGCGCTGCTCCATGCGCGGTCCTGCGGTATCGGTGAGCGGATGTTTGCCGGACTTTGGAAAAACGGAAGATGTGATCTTCCCGAAAGAACCGGTTTTAGGCTCTTGCATCTGACGCAAAGCTCCGGTAATTAGCGGCGCACTCGGGCTTGACCTGAGTGTCCGCGCCAAATCGCGCGATGCCCGGCACCTGCCGGAGAACGCCGCTGTAGCTCAGATGGTAGAGCACGTCATTCGTAATGATGGGGTCGGGGGTTCGAGTCCCTTCAGCGGCACCACTTTTCCTTTGCATGACTGGTTGTCAATTCTGCCCGAAAAGGGCAGTCTCTTCTGAGTTGCTTTTGCTCCAGCTATAGCCGTTAAATTCAATTTGTCATTACACGTGCCCTTCGACACGGCAGACGCGGTGAAACAAGTCGGCGCCTTTCCTCCAACTTGAAGGGCTTTTCATGAGTCAGTCAGGAACTGTTTCCCAGACACTGGATCCACCGCCTGCGTCCTGGACTGCGCCGGGCCAAAGCGACAGTTTCGCAACTGCCGGTCTCGTTACCCTGCTGTTGATCTTGTTTCTGGTTGTCTACCTCTATGCGGCGTTCGACAGATTTGCCTCCCGCAAGGGTGAAGCCACGCCCCTTCGAACGACAATCCCGACAATGCTCACGATCGGCCTGGCCTACGATCTTGTCCCCGTGCTTGAGGACTTCAGCCTTCTTTTGCCGCTGACGCTGATCCTCGCGGCGCTTGCAATGGACATCACATTATGGCTGAAGCCCAAGTCGTCAGACGAAAACGGACCGCCTGAAGAGCAACAAATCGAAGAGGGCGAAGCTGCAGGCGGCCCGGGTGGAGAAAAGACCTTCGGGCAAGGCCTCGCGACGGAGAGCTCGCCCACGAAGCGTGTGGTCGAGGAACTTCCACCTGAAAAGAGGACTGCTGACAAAGACCTGGCAGTCGAGGGGGGCAGCGCATGATTGAGTTGATCATCACCTGTTTCCCTCTGCTCCTGCGCATTGCCTATCTGCATTACCGCAAACGCCCCGTCACGCTTTACAATGTCCACCGTGCGCTGTTCGTCTGGATTGTGCTGTTCGTCGCGTTGATCTTCACCGTGGAATATTATCACCCGGACACGCGCAATGCGCTTATTCCCTACCGCGTCGTTCCGGTCGTGACCGAACAATCCGGCACGGTCACCCAAGTGGCCGTTCGTGCGGGTCAGACGGTCAAGTCCGGTGACCTGTTGTTCACGGTCGACGATTCCAGCGAACAGGCGGCGGTCGAAACCGCACAATCGACTGTTGAAGAGGTCAAGAGCCAGCTAGAAGTTGCCAAGTCCGAGGTTGCTGAGGCCAAGGCACAACTCGAAGAGGCGCAAGCGGGGCTGGATGACGCCAATTTAACGATGAAGAACCAGGAAACGCTGCGAAACGAGAAGTCTCCTGCATATTCCGAAGACAGATATCTGCGTGCCAGATCCAATCTACAGGCGCGCACCGCGGACGTGTCCGTGGCCCAGAGTAATGTGACGACCGCGCAATTGAATGCGAGCCAGGTCCTGCCAGCGCAATTGACCACGGCTGAGGCGACCCTGCATGAAGCCCAGGTCAAACTGGACAAGACGCGGGTTCATTCCTCCGTAAACGGGCGCATCGCGCAGCTTACCCTGAACGTTGGAGACAGGGCGGGGCAGTTCGTTGCCAGCCCCTCCATGGTCATTATTCCCGACCGGGCTGCCGACGAACCGGCCGAGATCGTCGCGGGTTTCAGCCAGACCAACAGCGCAATCCTGCATGTCGGCATGCCTGCCGAAGTCGCGTGTGAAAGCAACATCAACAGCGGAATGGTCAACTCGGTGCTGCCGGCGCGGATCGTTCGGATACAGGACGTCATCTCTACGGGCCAATTGGCACCAACCGGGACCTTGTTGCAGCCGTCAGACCGGCCGAAATCGGGCGACCTGGTTGTGCACGTGCGGCTGGAGTATCCCGACCAGCAAAAATTGCTGGTCGATGGCAGCAAGTGTCTGGTGCAAGCCTACACGACGCGCATTTCCGGATCCCTTGCCGGCACCTTTCTGGGGGGTGTGATCGAGGCCTGGGCGCTGGAGAAAGCGCTGATCATGCGAATGAAGGTCTGGGCGACACTCTTTGTCGGAACCGGATTGACCGGAGGGGACTGAGCAGCCCTTGATCGAGGGGCGGCGTGTCGCTGCCTCTTCGTCACCGATGAGGCAAGTTTCCGTAGAGTTTGGTGATATCGTTCCGCAGTTCGCCCTGCCCAGGCGCGACCCGTCTTTCCGTTGAGAGATCTCGTCGTCAGCGCGCCAAAATTTTCAAAAAAACCGCTTCAATCACCACTTTGATGAAAAATTGGCCCGCCTGGAAACCTCGGGCCCGGCGAAACGCAATCGAACGTGAACCGGTTGGGGAGGTGTTTCCTGCGCCGTGGGGCTCAGCGTCGCTTGTAAATCGTCTCCCAGTTAGAGGTGAAGAAGGGATCTTTACATCATATTTGGAATGTATTCCGATCACTATTGTAATAAGAGTTGAGTATTGGCGCGTAGATCACAGGTTGTATTTTTACTCAAAATTTTCAGTAACTGAAAATATACAATTGTTTCCTTATTATGCTTGTAAATTTAGACATGGCCTCAACTGACGATGCGAGTGCCCGCAAGAGGTGACGAGAATTGCTGCATAAAATGATCCGCATTCTTGTTGCTGACGACAGCGGCATCGCCCGCGAAGTCATCAACATGGGCATCGCCGTTCACCGGGCCAAACGCTACATCGAAGTCGACAATGTCGACAACGGCCGCTCCGCCGTTGAGGTTCTGAAGAAAAAACAGATCGACATCGCGTTTATCGACATAAACATGCCCGGGTTGAACGGCCCGGAAGTAATTGCAGCGATGAGTGAGACGAAGTCGACGGATTGTCTGACAGTTGCGATCTCGAGCAGTCTCGATCAGCACAATGCCAATGTGCTGAAGCAATTCGGAGCATATCACTTCCTGAAAAAGCCCTACAGCCAGGAAGAGGTCTCGGACATTGTCGCCACTTACATGACAATGACGACGACCTATCCGATCCTGATCGTCGACGACAGCGCGACGATGCGCAAACTGACCCGCAAGATTCTGGAAGCCAGCCGGTTCGATTTCGAAATTTCGGAAGCAGACAGCGCCCAGGCAGCGCTTCGCGCACTGGCCTCTGGCAAGTTCCGGATGGTGCTGACCGATTTTCACATGCCGGATGTTGACGGCATCGAGCTTGCTGGATCAATCCGGGATCTGTCGAGCAAGATAGGCATCTACATGATGTCGACCAACGATACGAGTTACCTGGAACGCTCGGCGGCCTTTGTCGGCATATCCGGTTTTCTCAAAAAGCCGTTCACCGCTCGGGATATCGACACGATCATGCACCAGTTTCTGGAGCTCGATACGCCGAAATTCGGCAAGGTGCGCAACATGTTCAGCTTCATGGAACGTGAGCGCAAGGCGTCCTGAGTCTGTGCGGTTGTGCCGTAGGACGGCTGGATCGCTGGTCGGATCAAGCCGGTCCAAACCGGAGCGCTTGCAGAATGAGGCAACGTGGCAACCGGGCCGGCAAGGGGCGAAGTATCCCCGCCGATGTTCTTCGAAATTTTGAGGGTGCGGTTTAATTGCCGCTTACATTGTTTCTGGATTGTTTGTCTGCATTCTTGATTTAAAGTGGCTCAGTTGATTCAATGAAAGAATCAGAAGTCTCCCCCTAGTTCGTATCGGTTCCACTGTCTGACTGCATGGAGAGCGGTGTGGGCAAAACAGCAAAACTTGAATTACTTCGGCGGATATTGCCTCTCGGCCTCTGCGTGCTCGGTATTGTCGGCGGATATTTTTTCATGTCGGTGCTCAGCAGCCTGCTTTGTGTTGTCGCTGCCGCCGGGATCTACGCTGCCTTGCCACGGCCGAACGTACCGTCCGGTGCCGTCAAGCCGGTGTGTCATCCGTCCGTCTTTGTGCTGGATGCCATAGGCTTTGGTTTCGGTGTCGTTTTCTTTTCCATTGCATTCATCGGGATGGCCGACTGGGGCGGCGGTGCGGCGCTGATGGCGCTTCTTTGCCTGGCGCCTGCCTCGATATCGATCGTGCTGTTCACGGTCTCCGCACGACAGGAGACATCCTGGGTCCGTTTCTTCAGCAACGGTTTCGAATTCACCCAGTTCGGGCGCCGTGTCCGGGTGATCTACGAGGAGCTGAAGAGGATCGACATACGCGTGTGGCAGGCTTCCGGCTGGGTGGCATGGTTTCAGTCAACGATCGGTTCACTTGGTCCGAGATCGGCCATCCTGCTCAATGGCGCCGAGACGACGACGACGCTGGTCTTCAAGCGTCAGGACGGGGCGACCTTCACCATCTCCTCCGAACTTGTGCCGGATTTACAGCGCGTGCTGATCAACATCGACAGGGCCGGCATGGAGCTGCCTGATGGGATCAGTGAATATCAGCGCAAGAAGATCCGTCAGCGGCGCGAACGCATGTATGGAGGTCCGCCGACGGAGCTGCCCAAGTCGGAACAGAAGGAAGTCGCCCGGATCGCGGCCCTGATCGAACACGCCAGGCGCAGCGCCGGGCATTGAGGCCGGGTTTACGCCTCACTTCTCGTTTGGCCATCTGCTAACCACAACTTCATCCTCATCCTGAGGAGCGCGCTTGCGCGCGTCTCGAAGGATGGGCCGCTCACGACGGAACTCCTGGCCCATGCTTCGAGACGGACCTGACGGTCCTCCTCAGCATGAGGACGAGTGGGGGCACTGGCGGAAGGAGGGGCGATCTGCCGAAGACCCGGTGCTGACACCGGCCGATGCAAAATTACGAACTGACCCAGTTTGCCTTCCGCTTTTCGAAGAACGCGGAGATGCCCTCCTGGGCTTCCGGCGTTTCCCACGTCTCGGCGAGACGGCGGATGGTGTCGTCGATGATTTCTTCCGTGATTTCCGGACCAAGGCTGCGGGCGAGCGCCTTTGAGGCGGCGACGGCGGCAGGGGCCGCGGCGAAATAGGGTTTGATTTCCTTTTCAATGGCCGCGTCGAGGTCGGCTTCTGTCACGACCTTGGCCACCAGATCGAGATCCCGGGCTTCTTCAGCACCAAAAATGCGGGCTGACATGAACACACGGCGCGCCTTGCCTTCACCCATACGGGCCAGCACATAGGGGCTGATGGTTGCCGGGATGAGGCCGAGGCGAACTTCCGTCAGTCCGAATTTGGCGCTGTCGATCGCAACCACGGTGTCGCAGACGCTCATCATGCCGATGCCACCACCGAAGGCCTGGCCCTGCACACGGCCGATCAAAGGTTTCGGCAGTTCGTTGAGGCTCTGCAGCATCATGGCGAGCTTGCGCGCCTCGGCCATGCGGGTCTCGCGGGTTGCCTCGAACTGTTCGCGCATCCAGCCGAGATCGCCACCGGCGCAGAAGCTTGTACCGGAACCGGTCAGGACAACGACACGAACGGTGTCGTCCTCCGCCAGCTGCGCGGCGGCATCCGTAAGTTCGGCAATCATCCTGGCGGAAAGCGAATTGTGCTTGTCCGGGCGGTTCAGTGTCAGGGTCGCCACGCCCCGGTCGTCAACGGCGATGGAGATTGTTTCGAAGCTCATGCGTCAACACTCCTGAGGGTGCGGGCAAAATCGGCGATTTCAGCAAGCTTCGCCCTGTCGATACCGGTTTCGAAGCCCTTGCGGGTCATCAGGTCGAGCACGGCTTCTGTTGCAACATTGCCCTTGGCGCCCGGTGCATAGGGGCAGCCACCCAGGCCGCCGACCGCGCTGTCGAAGGTGCGCAGGCCCTTCTCCAGGCTGACCTCGATATTCTCGATCGCCCGGCCCTTGGTGTCGTGAAAATGGCCGGCGACCTTGTCGGCCGGGATCGCGGCCAGCACAGCGTCCAGCATTGTCCCGATGGTTTCCGGCGTTCCGGCTCCGATGGTGTCGCCGAGGGAGATCTCGTAGCAGCCGAGATCGAACAACGTGCTGGCAACCTCGGCCACTTTTTCCGGCGGTGTCGGTCCATCATAGGGGCAGTCGGTGACGCAAGAAACGTAACCACGCACGGGGATGCCGTCTTCGTGGGCCTTTTCCAGAAGCGGTTTGAACCGTTCGATGCTTTCGGCCACCGAGCAGTTGATGTTCTTCCTGGAAAAACCTTCCGATGCCGAACCGAAAATGGCGACTTCATCCGCCGACACCTTCTTGGCGGCCGTATAGCCTTTCACGTTGGGCGTCAGCACCGCATAGGTCACGGAAGGGTGCCGGTAGATGCCTTCCATCACCTCCTGGGCGTCGGCCATCTGGGGCACCCACTTCGGACTGACGAAACTGGTCACCTCGATCTTGCGGAAGCCGCAGGCGGAGAGGCGGTCCACCAGGTCGATCTTCTGCGCGGTCGGCACAAAGATCTTCTCGTTCTGCAGACCGTCGCGCGGGCCCATTTCAAACAGGGTGACGAATTCAGACATGTTTTCTTCTCTAGCTTCTCGTGAGGCCCAAAGGTGAGGCCGGTTCTTCGCTGCGCTTCGTCCGGGGGACGGCACCAAGCAACTCGCGGAGCATTCGTTAAACGGCGTTTGACACGATCACTCTTCCTGCTCGGCTCGGGCGCGCAACTCGCGGCGGATTACCTTGCCGGTGGTGGTCAGTGGCAGGGCGTCGACGAAAGCGACTTCGCGCGGATATTCGTGGGCTGCAAGACGCGTCTTGACGAAGTCGGCGATTTCCTTTGCAAGAGCGTCGGTCGGCTCGATGCCGGATTTCAGCACGATATAGGCCTTGACGATCTCCGTGCGCTGCGCGTCGGGTTTGCCGACGACACCGGCCATGGCAACCGCCGGGTGCTTGATCAGGCAATCCTCGATCTCGCCCGGACCGATGCGGTAACCGGATGACGTGATGACGTCGTCGTCCCGGCCGACGAAACGGATCCATCCGGTGTCGTCCTTGATGCCGGTGTCGCCGGTCAAAAGCCAGTCGCCGGCGAACTTCTTTTCCGTTGCCTCCATGTTGCTCCAGTAGTTCAGGAACATCACCGGATCGGGACGTTGGACGGCAATGTTGCCGAGTGTGCCTGCGGGCAGTTCCTCACCCTTGTCGCTGACGACGCTGACGTGGTGACCGGGAACAGGACGGCCCATGATGCCGGGGCGCGCTTCCATCAGTCTGGCGCAGCTCGAAACGATCATGTTGCACTCGGTCTGGCCATAGAACTCGTTGATCGTCAGGCCAAACGTGCGGCGACCCCAGTCGATCAGCTCCGCGCCGAGCGTTTCGCCGCCGGAAGCAACGGACCGAAGCGTGAATTGCCAGCGTTTTTCAGGAGCCTCAACCTGCCGCATCATCTTCAGCGCGGTTGGCGGCAGGAACGTGTTGCGGATCTTCTGGTCTTGCAGCAGTTGAAAGGCTGCTTCCGCGGTAAATTTCCGGAACCGGCAGGCAACCACAGGTACGCCGAGATAAAGCGCGGGCATCAGGACGTCGAGCAGGCCGCCGATCCAGGCCCAATCGGCCGGGGTCCAGATCCGGTCGCCCGGCTGGCCGAGCAGATCGTGGCTCATCTCGACGCCGGGCAGATGGCCAAGCAGTACCCGGTGGCCATGCAGGGCGCCCTTCGGCTGGCCGGTCGTGCCGGAGGTGTAAATGATGATGGCCGGGTCGTCCGGGCCCGTGTCAAAGGGATGGAAGGTGCCTTCATGTCCAGCCATGTGATGGTGGAGGCTCTCCGCTCCCGGAACGTCCTCATCCGCACAGAGAACAGTCGTCAGCTCGGGTAGCCGGTCGCGGATGGTTGCCAGCTTGGCCGCGCCGCTTCTGTCCGTGATCACAGCTTTCGCGCCGGAATCCTTCAGCCGGTATTCCAGCGCTTCTTCACCGAAAAGGGTGAAGAGCGGAATGGTGATCGCGCCGAGTTTCAGGGCAGCGATATGGGCAAAGGCGGTTTCGGGCCTTTGGGGCATCAGGACGCCGATCCGGTCGCCGGGCTGGACGCCTCGGGCGGTCAGAAGGTTGGCAAGCTGATTGGAAAGGCGTCTCAGGTCGCCATAGGTGTAGCTGGTGGCGCCGCCGTCCTCGTCGGTATAGACCAGCGCCTCCCGGTTAGGCTCGCGCTCGGCCCAGGCGTCGCATATGGCAACGCCGATGTTGAACCGGTCGGGGATCTCCCATTTGAAACGGCCGGAAAGGTCGTCGTAGCTTGTGGCGTCATGCGGCAGCATCGGCTTCCTCCGCAAGCGCCAGGAGAATGGTGCCGTCGGTCACCTGCTCGCCTTCGGCCACCAGAACCTCACCGATGACACCGTCGCGCGGGGCTTTCAGTGTGTGTTCCATCTTCATGGCTTCCAGGATTACCAGCGGCTGATCCTTTGTTACGGCTTCGCCAGCCTTGGCGTTCAGCACCTTCACAAGGCCTGGCATCGGCGCAATAAGCTGATCGCCCGCACCGCCGGCTTCCTCGTCGGCGCTGAGGGTGTCCGGCAGGATGACCGGGAAGGCATGGCCACCGAGGAAAACCGTCAGTCCCTTGCGGCCTTCCACGACCACGGCCCGTGCTCGGTGGCCGCCGCAGTCATAGGTGATCGCGTCGCCTTCGACCTTCACCAGCGCATATTCGCGCAAGCCTTCGTCCAGGCGGACGGCAAAGCGATGGTGGCCAAGGGCGTGCACCTCGACATCCCGACGCTCTCCCGCAATTTCCAGCAGTGCGTATTGGCGCGATGCGCTCCAGATCCGCCAGCCGGCCAGCGTGTCGAACGGGTCGTTGCCACTGGCGGGTCTGGTCAGGCCGAGCGACGTCAGCGCGGCAAGGGCGATGGCGTCCACCGGCAAGGCCGGTTCCTCGATGAGACTGGCCAGATCGCGGTCAATCAGGCCGGTATCAACATCGCCTGCGGCAAACCCTTCATGACGGCAGAGTGCTGCCAGAAATCCGGCGTTGGTGACGCAGCCGGCGACTTCCGTTGCCTCAAGGCTCGCCAGCAGTTTGCCGAGAGCAGCCTGGCGGGTTGGGCCGTGCACGATCACCTTTGCGATCATGGGATCGTAAAACGGTGTGATTTCGTCGCCGGGACGGACCCCGCTGTCGACCCGGGCGCTGTCCTCCGGCAGGGCCAGATGCTCCAGCGTGCCGATGGCGGGCAGAAAGCCCTTCGGCGCGTCTTCAGCATAAAGACGGGCTTCGAAGGCCCAGCCATCAAAAGAAAGGTCTTCCTGGCGTTTCGGCAAGGGTTCGCCGGAGGCGACCCGAAGCTGCCATTCGACCAGGTCTTCTCCGGTGATCAGTTCGGTGACCGGATGCTCCACCTGAAGGCGGGTGTTCATTTCCATGAAGTAGAAGCGGTCGGAGCGCAGGCCGTCGGAGACGTCCGCGATGAATTCGATGGTGCCGGCACCGGAATAGTCGATGGCCTTGGCCGCTGTGACGGCAGCTTCCCCCATCGCTCGGCGCATTTCTTCCGGCATGCCGGGAGCAGGGGCTTCCTCGATCACCTTCTGGTGGCGGCGCTGCAACGAGCAGTCGCGCTCGAACAGATGTACCGCATTGCCGTGACTGTCGCCAAAGACCTGGATCTCGATGTGCCGCGGCTTGGTGAGGTATTTCTCGATCAGCACGCGGCCATCGCCAAAGCTGGCTTCGCCTTCGCGCTGCGCGCCTTTCAGGGCGTCGGCAAAATCCTTCGGGTCATCGACGCGGCGCATGCCCTTGCCGCCGCCGCCTGCGCGCGCCTTGATCAAGACCGGATAGCCGATCCGGTCAGCCTCCTCTTTCAGGAAGTCCGCGTCCTGGTTCTCGCCGTGAAACCCTGGCACCACCGGTACGCCGGCTTTTTCCATAAGAGCCTTGGCGGCGTCCTTCAGGCCCATGGCGCGGATGGACGAGGCGCTCGGCCCGATGAAGGCGATGCCCGCCTTGTCCAGTGCGTCGACGAAGTCTGGATTTTCCGAAAGGAAACCGTAGCCCGGATGCACCGCCTCGGCGCCGCTCAACTTGCAGGCCTCGATGATCCTGTCTGCCTTCAGGTAGCTTTCCGACACTGGCGCGGGGCCGATGCGGAAGGCCTCGTCAGCCATGGCAACATGCTTTGCCCTGGCGTCCGCATCGGAATAAACCGCCACGGTCTTGATGCCGAGTTTCTTGGCGGTAGCCATGACCCGGCAGGCAATCTCGCCGCGGTTGGCAATGAGGATCTTCTTGAACATTTCTCAGCTCTCCTCCCAGGGAGTGACGGGTGCGCCGGGGGTGTCGGCAATTCGGTCCGGAGCAAGATCCGGCATATGTTGTATCGGCAGTACGCTGAACACCGTGACGGAGTTCCGGCTGCCGTCAGCCAGAAGAGCGCTCCGGCCGGTTGCCAGCACAGACACCTTGAGGCCGCCGACGGAAAGCGTATCGCCCTTGTCGATGCTGCCTTCGTCGAGCGCGACCAGGATGGCGGTCAGTGGCTGCGTGAGTTGAACTTCGGGGTGCTGCTCACGGAACGCTGCTTCGATATCGGGTCCGCATTCCACCATTGACCGGACTTCACCCTGCATGGGATTTCCTCCCGAGTGCTTCCTGAAGTTGGGCGTGGCTGGCCGCATCGAAGGCGACCAGCGTGACGATGTCGATGTCCGGCAAGTCGTCCAGAACACGTGTAACTGTTTCCACCGCAATCAATGCGGCCTGGTCGGCCGGATAGCCGTAAATGCCGGTGGAGATCGCCGGAAAGGCGACGGTCCTGCAGCCGTTTTCAGCCGCAAGACGCAGGCTGGTTTCATAACAGGACGCCAGCAGGTCTGGTTCGCCGGATGTGCCGCCTTTCCAGACGGGGCCGACCGTGTGAATGACGTGGCGAGCGGGCAGCTTGTAGCCCCTGGTGATCTTTGCATCGCCGGTGTCGCAGCCTCCGAGCGTTTTGCATTCGGCCAGAAGGTCCGGCCCGGCGGCGCGGTGGATCGCACCATCGACACCGCCACCACCGAGCAATGACGAATTGGCCGCGTTGACAATGGCGTCCACGGCAAGGTGGGTGATGTCACCGGTGTGGGTCTTGATCCTGCTCATGGCTTGAGCTCCGGTTGCAGGTCCTCAACAACCTCGAAGCGTTCGCAGACGAGGTCCATTTCCGGGTCAAAGCCGCCATTGCGTTCAAAGAAGACCTGATGATCCCGTCGCCAGCCGGCAAGGTCGTCATTTTCCCCTTCCGCCAGGGCAAAGTCTTCCGTGACATCGCAGAAACGCACGACGGAAACCTCAAGCGTCTCGATCACCAGGGCGGGTGTGTCGTCCCAGTTGAGCGCGATGTCCCTGCGTCCGTGAACAGGAAGGATCTCGCCGCCTTCCTCATAACTCTGCAAGGCGCCACATGTGGCGGTTTTTTTGCCCGCGCGGACGAGGGCGATAAGCTCGGCGCACAGGTCCTCATTGTCGCCGAACTTGAAGGTTTCGGCGCCGGGATATCTTGCTTTCAGCTCGTCGATGGACATCGGATCACATCCTGAAGAGACCGAAGCGTGTGTCTTCGATCGGTGTGTTCAATGCTGCCGACAGGGACAGTCCCAGAATGTCCCGGGTCTTGCGCGGGTCGACTATGCCATCGTCCCAGAGCCGGGCCGTGGCGTAAAGCGGGTGGCCCTGCTGTTCGAACTGGTCGACGATCGGTTGCTTGAACGCCTTTTCCTCGTCTGCCGACCAGCTGCCGCCCTTGCGCTCGATGCCGTCACGGCGAACGGTAGCAAGCACACCGGCGGCCTGTTCGCCGCCCATGACGGAGATGCGGGAATTGGGCCAGGTCCACAGGAAGCGGGGCGAATAGGCGCGGCCGCACATGCCGTAGTTGCCGGCGCCGAAGGAGCCGCCGACCAGCATGGTGATCTTCGGAACGGAGGTGGTGGCAACTGCGGTCACCAGCTTGGCGCCGTCCTTGGCAATGCCGCCGCTTTCGTATTTGCGGCCGACCATGAAGCCGGTGATGTTCTGCAGGAACACCAGTGGCACCTTGCGCTGGGAGCAGAGCTCGACGAAGTGGGCCCCTTTCACCGCGCTTTCGGAAAACAGAACGCCGTTGTTGGCGATAATGCCGACCGGCATGCCATGGATATGGGCGAAGCCGCAGACCAGTGTGGTGCCGTAGCGGGCCTTGAATTCATCGAAGCGCGATCCGTCGACGGTGCGGGCGATCACTTCGCGGATGTCGTAGGGCGTTTTCAGATCGGCCGGAACGACACCGAGGATTTCGTCCGGATCGTAGAGCGGGTCTTCCGGGGTCTGCAGCGCGACGGATGGGGTCTTGGTGCGGTTGAGGCTGGCGATGGCGCGGCGGGCGAGCGCCAGTGCGTGGGCATCGTCGCGGGCAAGATGATCGGCAACGCCGGACAGGCGCGTGTGAACATCGCCGCCGCCGAGATCTTCCGCAGATACTTCCTCGCCGGTGGCAGCCTTCACCAGCGGCGGGCCAGCCAGGAAGATTGTGCCCTGGTTCTTGACGATGATGGTCTCGTCCGACATGGCCGGCACATAAGCGCCGCCCGCGGTGCAGGAGCCCATGACGACCGCGATCTGGGCGATACCTTTTGCCGACATGTTGGCCTGGTTGAAGAAGATGCGGCCAAAGTGGTCGCGGTCCGGGAAGACCTCGTCCTGGTTGGGCAGGTTGGCGCCGCCGCTGTCGACCAGATAGATACAGGGCAGATTGTTTTCCGAGGCAATTTCCTGGGCGCGCAGGTGTTTCTTGACCGACATCGGATAATAGGTGCCACCTTTGACGGTGGCGTCATTGGCGAGGATCATCACCTCGCGGCCTTCAACCCGGCCGATGCCCGCGATCATGCCGGCGGCGGGAGCCGCGCCCTCATACATCTCGTGGGCGGCCAGCATGCCGACTTCCAGGAAGGGTGAGCCCGGATCGAGCAGGCGGGAGACGCGTTCGCGCGGCAGGATCTTGCCGCGGGACACATGACGCTGTCGGGCGGTCTCGCCACCACCGTCCAGGGCTGTCTGGGCTGCTGCCTTGACGGTGTCCATGGCCGCCTCATGGGCGGCACGGTTGGCTGCAAACTGTTCGCTTCTCGGCGATAGGCTCGATTTCAGGATGCTCATGTCACCCGGTCTCCCTTGGAACAACCCTTTGGGCGGTTGATCTCGTTCTCGTGTTGGCTCCCCAAGCGTCCGGTTTCACGCCAGAGGGGCCGGAATGTCTCGGTTCTCCGGCGCGACGGCCTTGCGCGCCAGGTCAAGGTAAAGCTCTTCGATGTCCTGCCTGGAAAGGCGTCCGCCTTCGCGGTACCAGCTTGGTATGGCGGTCAGCATCGCGATGATCGCGCGGGTCGTGACCCTTGGTTCGTGCACGCTGTAGCGGCCCTGCGCAGAGCCTTTTTCCAGAATATCCGTCAGGATGCCTTCGTAGCGGCGGCGCTCCGTCTCGACGGTGTCGAAATTGTCAGGCTCGAGATTGCGCAGCTCCATGTAGGAAATGAAAACCTCGTCCGTCCGTTCCAGGTGATAGCGGATGTGAAAGCGCACGAAACGCTCCAGCGGGTCCATATCGACAGGGAAGGGGGCTTCGTCCCAGGCGGCCAGAAGCTCGCCCATATGGGCCAGCATCAGGTCCTTCAGGATATCCTGCTTGGTCGGGAAGTGATTGTAGAGCGCACCTGGCTGGACACCGACATCGGCGGCGATTTCGCGCATGGAGACAGCTGCATAACCATTGGCGGCAAAACGTTTAAGGGCGGCCTTGCGCACACGTGCGGCAGTCTCCTGGCCCTTGGCTCCCGTTCTGGAGCGGCTTTGCGGTCTTGCGGCTGCACTTGCCATCTCGTTCCTCCCTGCCAGGAAAAATAAATGAACGTTCGTTCATTTGCAAGGGTGATTTGTGTGTGAAAGCGTTGTTGATAGAAAGAATGAGAGGGGAACCGGTGCGACTGTCAAAAAACTTTCATGGATAACCTGTTCACAGTCCATGGGCATTCTGCGTCCGATTGAATGCGCAGCCGATCTTGGGCGTGTCGCCGGGATGTATTTCAAAGGAACCGATTGATGACCGAAGAGAGTGCAAAAACCTGGGTTGAAGCGGAATGGGCCGACAGCCTGGACGAAGAGCTGGAAATGGAGATCGACGATTTTCTCATCGCCAGGGATCTCGCCTTCATCTCGGAGAAGAAGCACAAGTCTTCCATCGACCGGAACACCTATTTCCATGAGCTGCTGCGCCTTCAGGCCGAGCTGGTCAAGCTGCAGGACTGGGTGCAGCACACCGGCGAGAAAATCGTGATCATCTTCGAGGGCCGTGACGCGGCCGGCAAGGGCGGTGTCATCAAGCGCATCACCCAGCGGCTCAATCCGCGTGTCGCGCGTGTTGTTGCGCTGCCGGCGCCGACGGACCGTGAAAAGACCCAGTGGTACTTTCAGCGCTACGTGCCGCATCTGCCCGCGGCGGGCGAAATGGTGCTGTTCGACCGCTCCTGGTACAACCGGTCCGGCGTCGAGCGGGTGATGGGGTTTGCCGATGACAACCAGGTCGAGCAGTTCTTCAACGACGTTTCGGAATTCGAGCGCATGATCGTGCGGTCCGGCGTACGGCTGATCAAATACTGGTTTTCGATTACCGACGAGGAGCAGCAGCTGCGCTTCCTGATGCGCATCCACGATCCGCTGAAGCAGTGGAAGCTATCGCCGATGGATCTGGAATCCCGGGTGCGCTGGGAAGACTATACCAAGGCCAAGGAAGAAACGTTCGAGCGAACCAACATTCCCGAAGCCCCGTGGTTCATCGTGGAAGGCAACGACAAGAAACAGGCCCGCCTCAACTGCATCAGCCATCTACTGTCGATGATCCCTTACGAAGAAGTGCCGCACGATCCGATCGAGTTGCCCGAACGCGTCTATAACTCCGACTATGAGCGCAAGGTGCTGCCGGAGCATCTCTACGTGCCGGAGAAATTCTGACGCGGGTCGCCGCTTCCTGCACGGCGCGGTGACGGGCTTCGTTTAGATCTTTCCGGATACCACCGATGTCCCCCCGGGCGAGCAACGCGAGACCCGTGGCCCACTCGTTTGCAGAGCGTTGAGGCTGGAGCGGGTGTCGACCGGAAATTCGCGTGTTTCAGCAAGCAGTTTCGCGATTGGTCCCCGGATCTGTGCTCCGCTTGTCCGGGGTGACGCAGAAATGAGGCAGGGTCTGTTTCCTGAATGCTGCGCTGACAACGAGAGCAGACCTTTCTTCTGCCTTTCTGCCCTTGCGGAGTTAAATCGTTTTATGTCATCTGGCGTGCGTACCTCAAAATCATGGGAAGGATGCCGGCATGACGGAAAAGACTATCAAGTGGGGGATCGTTTCGACCGCGAAAATCGGTCTCGAGAAGGTCATTCCGGGCATTCAGCAATCCACGACGGGTATTGCCTATGCAATCGCCTCGCGCGATCTCGGCCGGGCGCAGGAAGCCGCCAAGGAGCTTGGCATCGAAAAGGCCTACGGATCCTATGAGGATCTGCTTGCGGATCCGGAAATCGATGCGATCTACAATCCGCTGCCCAACCACATGCACGTGCCCGTGACGATCCAGGCGGTGAATGCCGGCAAACATGTGCTGTGCGAGAAGCCGGTTGCGCTTAACGCCGAGGAGGCATCGCAGCTTCTGGACCTGCCGAAAGACAAGCTGGTGGCCGAAAACTTCATGGTGCGGGCGCATCCGCAATGGATCAAGGCGCGCGAAATCGTGCGTTCAGGCGACCTGGGGGAACTCAAGGCCATCCACACCTTCTTCAGCTATTACAACGACGATCCGGGCAACATCCGCAACAAGGCCGATATCGGCGGCGGCGCGCTGCTCGACATCGGCTGCTACACCATGCTGGCTGGTCGGTACTTCTTCGATGCCGAACCGCAGCGGGTGGTGTCGCTGATCGACCGGGATCCGGAGTTCGGCACGGACCGGATGACCAGTGCCCTGCTCGACTTCGGCAACAACCGGCATCTCAACTTCACCGTCTCGACACAGCTCACGCCCTATCAGCGCATTCATCTGGTCGGCACGAAGAAGAGGCTGGAAATTGTCATTCCGTTCAATGCACCCCAGGGCGAGGCAGTGCAAATCCGGCTTGACGACGGCTCACTGCTCGGTGATGCCTCGATGCAGTCGGATATCATCGCGCCCTGCGACCAGTATGGCGAACTGGTGGATGTGTTCGGCCGGGCGATTTCCGGTGAAGCGCCGCTGCCCTATGGCGCGCAAGACGCGGTTCAGAACATGAAGATCCTCGACGCGATCTTCGCATCGGCGGACAAAGGCGGCTGGGTCAGCATCGGCTGATCCTTTTGTACGTTCCGCTTTCCGACCAACGCAGTCCCGGCCTTGAGCCGGGACTGCGTTTTTTGAAGACCTCCGACGCAAGGCCGGGGGAAGTTTAGTAGCGCCGCGTAAGTCGCCGTGCGCTTAAACCTCCACAAAGCCGAAACCGTTGCCGTGCGGTTCCAGACATCCGAAGCGGTCCGTAGACAGATGAGTTGCGGCGAAAGGGATCCTGTCCGCCGCAAGGCGGTTGAACAATGCCTTGCGTGTTTCCACCGCAAGATCAGGATCACTGTCGAGAGCGTAGTGGACCTGCGGATTGGCAAATTGCAGTGCATCGGACACCACCACGTCGGCCAGCAGGATCATTTCCCTGGAGCCGGCTGCAAGATGGACCGCCTGATGTCCCGGTGTGTGGCCTGGTGCGAAAACCAGACTGATGCCGTTGCCAAGATCGGCATCGCCGCGATGTAGGCGCAATTGATCGCCGATTGGTTTTGCCAGCTTCTGTATGAGACCGACCAGCGGGCGTCGTTCCTCCGGAACAGCGGCCAGCAGGGCCTCGTCGGTCCAGAAGTCCCACTCCGTCGCCTGAACATGGATGTCCGCATTCGGAAAGAGGCTGCTGCCGCTTGCCGACAGTCCGCCGATGTGGTCGGCATGCATGTGGGTGATGATGATATCGGTCACCGCTGCGCGGTCTTCTTCTTTTTCCGGGGTCTGCCACGTCAGGGCACCGCTAGCCGGAAACCTGTCCTTCAGAAAATCACCCGAACCGGTGTCGACCAGAATCTTGCGGGTTCCCGTTTCGATCAGCCAGGTATTGGCGCCGAAGCGTGTGCCTGGGCTGACAGCCTCCTGTTCCGCTGGCGACGTATTGGAAAAATAGGCGGCGGGAATATCGAGATAGCCGTCTGACAGGGCCGTAACCGTGAGGTCGCCAAGTGCAAGACGGGAAGCGGATCTTTCGAGAGTGCCGAGCATCAGGGTCTCCGTGTCTGTTTACCGGACGGACTCTAGCTTCGGGCGTTCACTCAAACGATTGGCGTAAATGACAAAGAATGTGCTAAATCAGCCAAATGGGTCAGCCGCTTGCCATCGCCATCCTCGCTTATCCGGGATCCCTGAAATCCGCCGTCTACGGGCTGCAGGACGTGCTCGGCCATGCAGCGGGCCTCAGCGGTGCGGAAATGACGCTGGACGTGCTGAAAGATTTCTCTGCGGCGGCAGAACGCTATGACGCGGTGATCCTGCCGCCTTCGGCGGGAAGGGTTCGCCTGGAAGATGTTCCGGTGCTGCCTGGTTTTTTGCGGCACTTGCACAGCAGTGGGGCGATCATCTGTTCGGCCTGTACCGGGCTGACATTCGTTGCAGCGGCCGGTCTGGCGGCGGGTCGCAAGGTGACGACCCATTGGGGGCTGGAACAGCGTCTTTCGGCTGCGTATCCGGACCTCAGGCTGGATACGGACCAGCTGCTGATCGAATATTCCGACCTGATCACGGCGGGAGGCCTGATGGCCTGGGTCGATCTGGCGCTGGCACTCATCGAACGGTTTCTGGGATACCCGGTGGCCGTTGCCACGGCGCGGCATTTCATTGTCGATTACCGGCGCCGCGACCAGCGTCGGTTCAGGCGTTTCCTGCCGGATCTTCGACATGGTGATGCGTCCATCCTGAAAGTGCAGCATTTCCTGGAGATCCGGTCCGGCGACGATGTGAGCGTTGCCGATATGGCGCGCGAAAGCGGGCTGCCGGGACGGACCTTTCAAAGGCGCTTCAAGGCGGCAACGGGTCTGGCTCCGAAACACTATCTCCAGGAATTGCGCATCGAGAGAGCCAGAGACCTTTTGATCGAAACGGATCGGCCGGTCTCGGAGATCTGTTTTGCCATTGGCTACAATGACCCGCCGTCCTTCGTCCGCCTGTTCTCCCGTCTCTCCGGCCTGACGCCGGGGGCGTTCCGGGATCAGTACAGGCGGGAGGATCTCAAGCTTGCCGATTGAAGAGCGCCAGTTCAGGCAACCATGCTCTCAAGAGGTCAGCAGGCGCTCGCTTTCGCCTGCCAGAGCCGAAAGCTCCTCGAAAGCGCCGGGACCGGCAGCCAGAACCGGGCCACCGTCGAGTATGGCATCGCCTTCAACGGGGAAGGGACGGTAACTGCCCCCGGCTTCGACAACCAGGCAATAGCCGGCAAGGCAATCCCAGGCATGCATGGAAGGTTCGTAGAACCCTGCCAGCCTGCCCGCAGCCACCAGAGCCAGCATCTGGGCGCCCGACCCTGTGCGGATGTAGTTGCCGCCGCGCGCCATCAGGCCGGTGATAAGCGCTCCGATCATTTCCGGCGGTACGGCATTGTTGGCGCCGATCCCGGTCAGGCTGTTCTGCAGCGTCTTCGATGCGTCAAGCCGGAGCGGTTCGCCGTTGAGTGTTGCGCCGCCACCCCTGACAGCTGCGAAGCTCTCGTCGTCGCAGGGCACACGGATAACACCCATGACCAGATCCGCTCCGCTCAGCAGCGCGATGGAGACGCACCAGCTCGGCAGGCCGTGGACGAAAGCGGAGGTGCCGTCAATGGGATCGACCACCCAGGTGAACCCGCTGGTGCCTTTTTCGATGCCGTGTTCCTCACCCAGAATACTGTCTTCCGGAAAGGATGCGTGCAGTCGCTCGCGAATGAGCGTTTCGACATTCTTGTCGGCGATCGAGACGACGTCCTGCAGGCCGCCCTTGATCTCGATGGTAAGGTCCTTGCGTCGGCGAAAATAGTCCAGTGCCAGGGAACCTGCTTCTTCGGCGATTTCCCGGGCGAGTGCAAACCTTGCCGTCAGCGCGTCGGTCGATGGGGTCATGTCTTCTGTAACCAGTGTCATTTCATGCCTCGATCAGGGCAAGGCCGCGATTGCGGAACCCGAGAGAGACGGCGGTGCGTGGGGCGAAGGATCGTTCGACCGAGTGATCGATAACGAAGAAATTTCCGACCGGGGTCTCGATCTCGTATTCCACGTGATCGCCCAGATAGGCAGCCGTCAGGATTTCACCACCGAGACCTGCCGCTCCTTCCGGATTGAGCATCACAGAGCCGGGCCGCACAGCCAGTTTGGCCTTGCCGCTGGTGGCTTGCCGTGCGCGCAGGCGGTGCTGCAGGCCACCGACATCGATCAGGGCGTCGTCACCGTCCCGGCCGACGATCTCGCAGGAAACGACGTTCGCTTCGCCCATGAAATCGGCGATGAATTCGGAAACGGGCTCTTCGTAGAGTTCGCGCGGAGCGCCTTCCTGGGCGATCTTGCCGTCCTTCATGACGACGATCCGGTCGGATACGGCAAGCGCTTCGTCCTGGTCGTGGGTGACATAAACGGCGGTGAAGCCGAGGCGCTGCTGCAGCTCGCGGATTTCCGTGCGCACGCGCCGGCGAAGGCGGGCATCGAGGTTGGACAGGGGTTCGTCCAGCAGCAGCACCTGCGGGTTCAAGACGAGCGCACGGGCCACCGCGACACGCTGCTGCTGGCCGCCGGACAATTCCGCCGGCAGCCTGTGCCCCATTCCGGAAAGGCCGACCTGGGAAAGGCCTTCCTCTGCCCGTTCGCGGGCCTCGCGCTTCTTGTATCCGGAGGATTCCAGCCCGTAGGCCACGTTGTCGAGCGCATTCATGTGCGGGAAGAGGGCGTAGGACTGGAACACCATGGAGACATCGCGCTCATGCGCGGGAACCATGGTGACGTCTCGTCCTCCGATCAGGATCCTGCCTGCGGTGGGATGCTCGAGGCCAGCCAGCATGCGCAAGGTGGTGGTCTTGCCGCAGCCGGAGGGACCAAGCAGGGTTACCAGCGTGCCGGGCTCGATCGTGATCGACAGGTCGGGAATGGCGGTGAAGGTGCCGAAGTCCTTGCGGACGTTTTCAAAAACGACGGAGCCGGGTTTGAGGTCAGTCATGCAGTTTTCTCCTGCGCGATACGGATTTTACTGGATTTGGCCATGCCGGAGACGCGGTTTTCCCGGCGCAGGCGGCGTTCGCCAACCAGGAGCTGGAAGCCGGCAATGACCGTGATCATCACGAAGATCAGCATGGAGGAATAGGCAATGGCGATGCCGTATTCCCCGTTCTCGACGAGGCCGACGATGTAGGAGGTCGCCATGTTGTATTCCGCGCTGACGAGGAAGATGACCGCACTGATGGATGTGATCGCCCGGACGAAGGAATAGACCAGCGCTGCGGTGATGGCGGGCCGCAGCAGCGGCAGGATCACCTTGCGCAGGGTGCGGGCGCTGTTTGCCCGCAGCGTCAGCGAGGCTTCGTCCAGGCTCTTGTCGAGCTGGCTCATGGCGGCGATGCCGCCGCGCACACCAACGGGCATGTTGCGGAAGACGAAACAGGCAACCAGGATCAGGGCCGAGCCGGTCATCTCGATGGGCGGCAGGTTGAAGGCCATGATGTAGCTGATGCCGATGACGGTGCCGGGAATGGCGAAGCTCATCATGAGGGCGAATTCGAAGGCGTTCTTGCCGGCGAATTTCTGCCTCACGATGATATAGGCCGTCAGCAGGCCGACCGCAGCCGTCAATGGCGCGGAGATGAGCGCGATTTCCATGGTCGTCCAGAAGGAGTTCCATGCAACACCGGTCCAAACAAGAGCGCCATCCTGGAAGGTGACCGAGAAAGCCCTGGCGTAGTGTTCCAGTGTCAGCGAGTTGTCGAGGCCCCATGTCTTCACGAAGCCGCCGAACAGGATCATGCCGTAAACGACGATGGTGAAGCCCATCCAGGGCAACACGATGCCGTAGACGGTGATGGACAGGCTTTTCGGCAGACCTGCATGAGCGCCGCTGTCGCCCTTGCCGGTGACGGTGGCAAAGTTCTTGCCCGACAGCCACAGACGCTGTGCGAGAAACGCGCTGAGCGTGAAGCTGAGCAGGATGATCGCAAGCACGGCGGCGCGGGAGGGGTCGACCTGTGAACCGACGACAGCGAAGAAGATTTCCGTCGAGAGCACGCCGTGGCTACCGCCGAGCACCAGCGGGTTGCCGAAGTCGGCCATGCTTTCGATGAAGCCGATCAGGAAGGCATTGGCGAGACCCGGTTTCATCAGCGGCAGTGAGACGCGCCAGAAGGTGCGCCAGCGGTCGGCCCGCAGGGTCTGCGAGGCTTCTTCCATTGAGGGGCTGACGCCTTCGACAACCCCGATCAGGACAAGGAAGGAGATTGGCGTGAAGGACAGAACCTGCGCGATCCAGATGCCGGTCAATCCGTAGAGCCAACGGCTTGGCTCGATGCCGAAAAGCGTGTCGAGTCCTTCGGTGACAACGCCGGAACGGCCGAAGAGCAGTGTCAGCGCCAGGCCGATCACGAAGGGCGGGGTGATGATTGGCAGGACCGTCAGGAGCCGCAGGCCCTTCTTGAAGGGAAAGCGCGTGCGCGTGGCAACCAGAGCGAAGGCAAGGCCGAGCAAGGTTGAACCGAGGCCTGTCATCACGGCCAGGAACAGCGTGCGCCACGCGACGCCGCAGCGGTTGCCGCCGACGACACAGTCGAGGCTCCAGATGGCCGGGTCCTGCATGTTGCGGATGAACCCGTCCGGCTTGAAGGATCCGTCGAAATCCTGCACCGAGCCGGCGAACATCGAGCCGATGGGGTAGAAGATGAATACCGTCACCAGAAAGATCAGGATGGAGATCGATCCGACGACAAAGGCATCGCCCTTCATGAAGCCACGCTCGGCGAGCCCGAAGGCGATGAAAAGAACGAAGATCAAAGAAGTGACGATAGCGCCCGCCCCCATGGCGGGCTGGCCAAGCGGCAAGGCTCCGAAGGTGGTTTCGGGAAAGGTCCAGGCCCAGCCGGTGAAGCTGATGGCAAGTCCCTGAAGGGCCATGAAGAGAATTCCGATGGTGCCGGTGACGACAAGCAACCGGCCGCGCTTGTTGGCGTCGGACATGAAGCGGGCACTGCCGCCGATCAGAAACAGCGCCAGCGCGAGCGCAAGCCACACACGCCCTTCGGCAAAGATCTGCAGAAGACCGGGCGCGAGATCGGAAGAGAACGGAAACTCCGATGGCCATTCAAAGGAAAAGAAGCCGCGGTCCACCCTGTACCAGGGCACGATAAGAAAGGCACCGATCCCCAGCCCGAGTAGAGCGTTCAGCCGTTTGTTGCCACTCAGCATGGCCACCCCTGTATTTATGGTTTTTGAACAACGGACGAGCCTCGCCGCATCCCTGTCGCGATGCGCCGCTGAAGCTGGTCGAGAATGCGGACCCGCCGCGGCGTTGCCCTTGATCTGTCAGATGCCGGTGGCGGCAGGTGTCATCGTGCGGAATGCACGCCCTGCAGCGCTGTCGATCCGGGTGAAGCCCGCACCGGCTTTCAGAGCCAGATGCGAGCTTCTTCGGGTGTTGGGGTCAGTTGGCGATAGCGCCAATCTCACGGTCCCAACGCTCCAGGAGGCCTTTGCGGGTGTCCGGGTTGCCATAGGTGGCGAAGTCGTAGTCGATCAGCTTGATGTCTTCGAACTTCGGCGCTTCCGGCGGCACTTCGGCAGCCTTGTTGGACGGAAGCTGGAAGGACTTCGCGTCTTTCATGCGCGACTGGACTTCCGGAGACAGCGCCCAGTCGTACCAGACCTTGGCGTTGTCGAGGTTGCGGGCACCCTTGACGATGGACATGGAGCCGATTTCGTAACCTGTGCCTTCGCATGGTGCGATGGCCTTGACCGGGAAACCGGAAGCAGCCTGTGCAATGGCGTCATGCATGAAGACGATGCCGAGGCCGGTTTCGCCGCGGGCTGCGGCTTTCACTGGTGCCGAACCTGACTTGGTGTACTGGGATACGTTGTTGTTGAGTTCCTTCAGATAGTCGAAGGCCTCGTCTTCGCCCATGATCTGAACCAGAGAGGCAAGCGCCGTATAGGCAGTGCCGGAGGAATTCGGGTTCGCGACCTGAATTTC
This sequence comes from Roseibium sp. LAB1, assembly GCF_054658235.1. Lineage (NCBI taxonomy): Bacteria > Pseudomonadati > Pseudomonadota > Alphaproteobacteria > Hyphomicrobiales > Stappiaceae > Roseibium > Roseibium sp. LAB1. The sequence goes on from NZ_BAAGIB010000003.1 coordinate 658,448, forward strand.
AGCCTTGAGTTCTGGTTTCAGCAGGTCTGCCCAGCAGGTTGGTTCGGCAAGGCCCTTGTCCTTGAAGATCTCGGTGTTGTAGCCCCAGCCGAGGGCACCTGCATAAACGCCAACGGTCTTGAAGCCGGAGCTTTCCGCCTGTTTCTGCGCCCACTCATGAAGCTCGGCAAGTTTTTCGGACTTGTATTCCTGGGTCAGGTTTTCAGAGGCTGCCTGCAGATGCGGGTCGCCGGTGCCGCCCCACCAGATGTCGGTTTTCGGATTGCGGGATTCGGCGCGGATCTTCGCATAGCTTTCGCCCGATGACAGGCGCACCATGTTGACCTTGATGTCGTGCTTGGCTTCGAAGTCGCCCTGCAGCTGTTCACAGATCACGACATCCGCCGAGCAGATGACGTTGAGATCGCCCGCTGCCAAGGCCGGGGTGACCGAATAGGTTGCTGCCGTTGCAAGCAGCGCGACGGAGAGTGTTTTCAAAGACATGGTTTCCTCCACTTTTGGCTTTCAGCCTGTTACCTGCCCGGACGGGCAGGCTTTTCTTTCAGCCCGTGGGCTGATGTGCTGACCGGCTTGAGGCACACCTTGCCCGTTCGGAGCCGCCTCCACGGTCCGTTGCCGATCGAATTTCAAATGACGAACTTCAGGTCTCCCCCTCACTGGTGACGGGCGGAACCTGGTCTCTTACTGGGTGACTACAGGGGTTGCCGTCTGCAGCACCTCCTTGTCGAAACGATCGAGCAGCCTTCGCCTCTGGTCAGGTGAACCGAATGTGGCGAAGTCGTAGTCGACCATGCGAATGAGTGAAATGTCCGGAGCCGCCGGCGGCAGCGACGTTTTTGCGTTTGCAGGGATCTGGTTCTGGCCGGATGCCGCGCAGGTTTCCTGCCCTTCAGGGCTGAGTGAAAAATCGACGAACCGACGTGCAGCTTCCGGGTGTTTGGCGCCCTTGACGATACTGACGGCGCCGATCTCATAGCCGGTGCCCTCGCAGGGCGCGACGATGACCATGGGCGCGCCGGCGAGTTTCTGCGTCACCGCGTCGTGGATGAAGGAAATGCCGATGCCCGTCTCGCCGCGCGCGGCGGCCTGAACGGGCGCGGCGCCGGAGACCGTGAACCGGTCGATATTCTTTGCGAGCGCTGCCAGATACTCGAAAGCCTCGTCTTCCCCCAGCAACTGGACGAGCGTTGCCAGCATCGTATAGGCGGTTCCCGATGAATTCGGATTGGGCATCTGGACAAGGCCCTTGTACCGCGGCGCGGTCAGGTCTTTCCAGCAGGAGGGCGCTTCAACGCCGTGCTCAGCCAGGAATTCGGAATTATAGCCAAACCCAAGAGCGCCTGCGTAAATACCGGCGGCCTTGCCTCCCGACATCAGGAAGAAGTTCTGCGCCCAGGGCAGGGCGTCCTCGAAGTTCTTCGGCTGGTAGGGCTCCAGCAGGTCCTCGCCTGCTGCCTGCAGATGGGTGTCGCCTGTGCCGCCCCACCAGACATCGATCTTCGGTGCGTCGCGCTCGGCCCGGATCCTGTCGAGGATCTCGCCTGTGCTTCTGCGTTCCATGGAAACATCAAGGCCGGTCTTCTCCTCGAAGACGGCTTCCATCATCTGGCACCACTCGACCTGCACAGCGCACAGGACATTCAGGTCCTGCGCCGAAGCGGCGTTGAGCGACAGCGACAGCCAGACGGCCGCACCCGCTCCGAGTGACGTGGTGAATTTCATGTTTCCTCCCAATCCGGAACCCAAGTCCCGGACAGCTATTACCATGGCAGAAGAGGCAGTGTTCGCAACAGGAGATTGGTTACTGTTGTTTCGCTGGCAAAAGAAAAGAGTTACAAATATTACAAGCCTTACAAATGTGACAAGCAATTGAAAAACCAAGGCTTTGCATAACGTGCCTCTATGCATATGATGTCACTTGGGAGGACATAGGTTTGCTGAACGAAGGCATCAAGATCCTGATCGTGGAGGACGATCAGGACATGGCTGAACTGATATCGGACCTCTTGGAAGCCGAGGGCTGGTTGCCGGTTGCCACGCGCTCGGCGGAGGAGGCCGCCAGGATCCTGCCGGAGCATGCTTTCCACCTGGTTCTGGTCGATCACAACCTGCCCGGCATGTCCGGCCGGGTGTTTGCGCAGAAGCTGCGGTCGCAGACCGACATCGGCATCGTAATGGTCACGGCAGCCGGCAGTGCGGCAGAGCGCGTGCTGGGCCTTGAAACCGCTGCCGACGATTATGTGGTCAAACCGTTCGAGCCGATTGAGCTGACCGCACGCATCAAGGCGGTACTGCGGCGCATGCATCCGTCCCTGCGCGGAAGCGAGAGGGACACGATCAGCGTTCAGCATGAACCGACCGCGCTGCTTCTGGGCGACTGGGTGATCGACCTCGTCAATCGCAAGGCCGTGTGCACGTCTCATCCCACGCGCACACTGACGTCATCCGAGTTTTCTCTGCTGGAGATCCTGGCCGCAACGCCGAACGAACCGGTCAGCCGGACGAAGATCCTGGAGCAGCTGGGTGCGGAAACAGACCGGTTGATCGACCGGAATGTCGATGTGCTGGTCTTGCGTCTCCGCCGGAAGATCGAGCGCAATCCGGATCTGCCGCAACATATCAAGACCCGCCGGGGGAAGGGCTACATCCTGCATCAGGATCCCGCCCATGTATCTTAAATGATCAGCCGGCCGGTTCTTTCCTCCATCGCTTTCAGGCTGCCCGCCGCCATTGCGCTGATCTGTGCCGTCGCCTTCACGCTGTCGGCGATAGCGATTTACGGGCTGTTGAAGGCGCGCGAGGAAACTGCGGCCTACGGCCTGCAAGCCTTCACCAGCCTTGCTGATGCAGCACTTGTCTCCAGGCAGGTGTCCGACCTCGTGTCGAGTGCGCCTTTCCTGATGAATGCGACCTCACCTTATACGGTCTCGGGCAAGAGCCGGCTGCTGGTCGAGCAGGTCGACCAGCTGTTGAGTTCGCTGCCCGATTATCCGCCCGGCAAGGAAACCTACAGGGCCGCCAACACGCGGATCTTCGAGCTGCTCGGCCAGATCAGGGCGCAGACGCTTGCACTGTCTGCCAAGGCCGAAACCGCCCAGCACTACAAGGAAGAAGTCTCCTCGGCACTCGGCATGATCGCGGTCGCCGACACCGCTAGCCAGAAAGAACCACGCCAGCGGCTCAATGCCATCGTGCATTCGGTGTCGAGTGCGGGCAGTCTGTTTCAGCTCGGCGAGTTGAAGCGCCGCTATGTGGCGGAACCCGCTTCGGCCTCTCTGCCACCGTCAGATCTCAGGCCCTATGAGCGGGTTTTCGAGGCACAGACCAGCTATCTCCTGGAAATGTTCGCCGTGCGCAGTGCGATTGCCAGGCTGCATACGGTTGCGCGGGAGCTGTCCCTTGCCACGGAAACCCAGTCGGGAATCGTGACGGAAACCCTCAACAGGGATTTCCAGTCAACGTCGGCCACCTTGCAGCAGCTTCTGGTCATCGTTGCGGTGGCGTCGCTTCTGGTGCTGACCATGGCGGTGATGTCGATCCGGTCTGTCATCCGTGTGTCGAAAGGGATCGTCTCGTTGTCGAGCGGCATGAATGCCCTTGCCAAGGGGCAGAAGGATGTCGGGCCACCGGTCTATCAGGGCGACGAAACCGAGCTTCTGGATCTGCAGCAGGCTTTCCTCGCCTTCAAGGAAAGCGTCGACCGTGTCACCCGTCTGAGGCGCACCGCGGAGGCTGCTGCGAGGACGATCAGCTCCACGTTCCGCAGCATGAACGAAGGCATTGCCATCTTTGATGCCAACGGCCAGCCGGTGACCATGAACAGGAGAGTCATCGAACTGCTGGGCCACAAGGGCTCGGCGCGCAAGCTGCCGCTGGTCCAGTTTCTGGAGCCTGTTCCGGAAGTCCGGACAGAGCTGCTTCCGGGCGCCCCGGACGGCCGGCCATTGAGCGCCCCCTTTTCCGTGCGCCATCGTTCTGAAAGCGGAACGGTTACGGAAATCTCGCTCTCGCGGCAGAGCGACGACGGTGTTGTGTTGCTGGCCCGGGACGTGACACTCCTGGATCGGCAGGAGGCGGAGGCGGCCAAGGCACAGAGGCTAGACGGCATCATGCGCATGACGCACCAGCTCAGCCATGAGGTTGGCAACACCATCGGCATTATCACCGGAAGCCTCGGGCTGCTGGAACGGGACGGCGGGTTCAGCGAACGCCAGACCCGCAATATCGCCCGTATCCGCAAGGCGGCCGACCGGGGCCGCTCGCTCGCCAGCAGCATGCTGACCATCGGCCGCCAGCAGCCGGCCAATCTCAGCCGTACCGGGATTTCTTCATTGCTGCGTGGCATGGCGGATATTCTGGAAATCGCAATTGGCGAGAAATGCTGCCTGAAGCTGGATCTGGACGACAGCTTGCCGCCTCTGGTGCTGGACCCGGAGCTGTTCGAGCAGTCCGTGCTCAATCTCTGCCTGAATTCGGCAGCGGCAATGCCGGAGGGAGGCGAAGTGCGGGTCGCCACCTTCTCGCATGGCGATACGGTTGTGGTTTCCGTTCGCGATACGGGCATCGGCATGAGCCGGGAAGAGGTTGACAAGGCCTTCGAACCCTATTTCACCACCAAGACCAGCGAAGGCGGCGCGGGGCTGGGCCTTGCTGTCGTCTATGGCTTCGTTCGCCAGAGCGGTGGTACGGCAAATATCTTTTCCGAACCGGGCAAGGGCACGACAGTCGAACTGCGGTTCCCTCAGGACGTGGAAGAGGTTGGATCGACAGCACCACGCGTTAAAGCGGTTTCCTGAGGCGCTGACTATCCATCAGCGGAACGTTTCCTGGCTCATCGTATTTCGCAACCGCGTCACCACCTGCGTTACCCCGGACGAGCGAAGCGCAGGTCCGGGGCCTGCTCGCGGATCCGCTTGCTGAAGCCTCTGTTGTTTTCTTGGATAGTTGCTGCACCTTGCAAACGCTCTGGAAACGGGTGGGCCTCGGGTCTCGCGTGGCTCGCCCGGGGTGACGAGGGGGATGAGCTGGAGGCATGTTGTGGTGCTATGCCCGGGGAGCTCGTGGTTGGCTACCGTGCCGGTTGAAAAGTCGGGATGCTTCGGATTTTCAGGCTGCCTGGACACCTGGTTTCCTGCCTGCCAGCCCATTAGTTGATCCCGACTTCCACCTCGAATTCTCCACCGCACAAAATTCCTCCCTTGACTCATTTGGAACGTTCCAGTAATTGTTGCGCTCAAGAATTGGAACGTTCCAAAAACAAGACTTGTTCGGGAGGAATGGATGCGTTGGGCCCTTATCGGTGCAAGCCGAATTGCGTCGAGTTACATGATCGATGCGATCCGCTCGCAGAATGCCGACATCCAGTCCGTCCTGAGTTCGGATGCGGCCCGCGGCGAGGCATATGCCCGTGAGCATGGTATTGCCGACAGTTTCACGGATCTGGATGCGCTCCTGGCGGATGACAGTGTTGATGCGGTCTATATTTCCACCACCAACGAAAAGCATCATGCGCAGGCACTGGCCGCGATCGCTGCCGGAAAACACGTGTTGTGCGAAAAACCGCTGGCCATGACCCTGGATGAGGCCGGTGAAATGGTTCGCACTGCCGCCGGCAAGGGTGTGGTCTTTGCCACCAATCACCATCTGCGCAATGCGGGATCTCATCTGGCCATCCGTGAGCTGATCGCTTCCGGCCGCATCGGCAAGGTGTTGAGCGCGCGCGTCTTCCACGCGGTCAACCTGCCGGACGCGCTGCGCGGCTGGCGCATCAATGATGCGGCTGCCGGTGGCGGCGTCATCCCCGATATCACCGTGCATGACGCGGACACCATCCGTTTCCATCTGGGCGAAGACCCGCAGGAGGTCGTTGCCAAGGCGGCAGCCTCCGGCCTCGGCGAAGGGGTCGAGGACAGCGTGATGTCGGTCTGGTCGATGCCGTCGGGAACCATGGTGCAGTCGCACGAAAGCTTCACGCATAAATTCGCCGGAACCGGTATCGAGTTTCACGGAACCGACGGCTCGATCTTTGCCCGCAATGTCATGACCCAGGAACCTGTCGGAGCAGTTCGTCTGGTCGATGCGGATGGCGAACACGAGATCTCTTACGAGAAGCATAACCTCTACCACCGCGCGCTCGGCCTCTTTGCCGATGCGATCAAAGGCAAGGGTCGCCCTTCTGCCGATGGTGTCGACGGGGTCAAGTCCCTGGCCGTTGCCCTTGCCGTGCGCGAAGCCGCGCAATCCGGCAAGGCTGTTGCCGTCAATTACGGAGGCTTCTGACCCATGGCCTCCAAGATCGTTTCCATGGCGGATGCCGCCGCCCGCATTCAGGACGGCGCGGTTGTCACGGTTTCCTCTTCCTCCGGTCTCGGGTGCCCGGACAAGATCCTTGAGGCCATCGGCGCAAGGTTCGATAGCGAAGGGCATCCGAGAAACCTCACGACGCTCCATCCGATTGCTGCCGGCGACATGTACGGCATCAAGGGGATCGACCACCTTGCCAAGGATGGCCTGTTGTCGACCATCATTGCAGGGTCCTACCCCTCAGGTCCGTCCAACCTGCCGATGCCGGCGATCTGGCAGATGCTGGTGGAGAACCGGGTGGCTGCCTACAACGTGCCCTCCGGCATTCTTTTCGACATGCACCGGGATGTTGCCGCGCGCCGTCCAGGTGTCATGACCAAGGTCGGTCTCGACACCTTCGTCGATCCGATCCGCCAGGGCTGCGCCATGAACGATGTCGCCGCCGAACGGCCGATTGTCTCCCGGCTGGAGCTTGGCGGCGAAACCTGGCTGCATTTTCCCAACATCGTGCCGGATGTCGCGATCATCCGGGCGACCACCGCTGATGAGCGCGGCAATCTCACCTATGAACACGAAGGCGCCTATCTCGGCGGCCTCGAACAGGCAATCGCCGTGCGCAACCATGGTGGCCTGGTGATCGCGCAGGTCAAGCGCGTGACGGCCTCGGGCTCGCTGCGTCCGCACGATGTTCGTGTGCCCGGTCACCTGGTCGATCTCATCGTCGTTGATCCCGATCAGCGCCAGACCACCGAAACCGGATACGATCCGGCGATCTCGGGCGAGATCATGCGGCCCTGGTCCAGCTTCTCGCTGGCCGAGCACGGCATTGAGAAGGTTGTCGCCCGCCGGGCGGCGATGGAACTGAAGTCCGGTCAGACGGCAAACCTCGGCTTCGGCATTTCGGCCATGGTGCCACGCGTGCTGCTGGAAGCCGGGCAGGAGCAGGCCGTCACCTGGGCCATCGAGCAGGGTGCAACCGGCGGGATGCCGCTGACTGGTTTTGCCTTCGGCTGCGCGTCCAACGCTGATGCCTATATGCCGTCACCGCAGCAATTTACCTACTTCCAGGGTGGCGGGTTCGACGTTTCCTTCCTGTCCTTCCTGGAGATCGACCTGGACGGCAATGTCAATGTCTCCAAGCTTGGCAAGAAGCCCTATCTGACGGCCGGCTGCGGCGGGTTTGTCGATATCACCGCAAGTGCGCGCAAGATCGTGTTCTCGGGACTGTTCGAAGCGGGCGCGGATCTGGAGCTGACGGAAGACGCGCTGAAAGTCCGGACGCCGGGCAAGTTCACCAAGATGGTGGACGAGGTCGAGCATGTCACTTTCTCCGGCCGCAGGGCAAAGGAACTCGGCCAGGACGTCATCTATGTGACCGAGCGCTGCGTTATTCACCTGACCGATGCGGGCCTGGTGGCAACGGAAATCATGCCGGGCATCGATCCGGCGCGTGACATCGTCGATGCTTCCAAGGGTCGGGTACGGCTTGCCAACGAGCTGATCGAAATGCCGAAGGCGCTGCTGTCCAGAGGCGCGATGGAGCTGAGCCTGTGAGCGCGCTGCATCTCATTCGTCACGGGGCGATCGCCGAGCTGAAGCTGGACAATCCGGCCAAGCTGAATGCGTTCACGCTCGACATGCTGAAAGCTGTGGAGCCCTGTTGCGACGAACTGGAACGCGACGCGTCGATCCTCGCCGTGGTGATTACGGCGGCAGAGAGCAAGGCCTTTTGTGCTGGAGCGGACATTCTCGAATGGTCCGAGCTCTCGCCTTACGATTTTGCCCGTCACTGGGTGCGCGAAGGCCACCGGGTTTTCGACAGGCTGGCCCGGCTTTCCAAGCCGACGGTGGCCGCGCTGGGCGCGCACGCCTTTGGTGGTGGACTGGAATTCGCCGCGACGGCCGATATCCGCGTGATGGCGCCAGGGGCGACGCTGGCGCTGCCCGAAGCGTCTGTCGGCATCGTGCCGGGCTGGTCCGGCACGCAGCGGCTGATCCGACTGCTGGGTGAGCCGATGGTGAAGGAAATGGTCCTCTTCGGCCGGCGGATATCCGCAGAACGCGCGTTTGCTGCGGGCTTTGCTGCGGAGATTTCCGAGGACCCTGCTTCAACTGCTTTCGAAATGGCCGAGAAGCTTGCCGGCAAGTCGGCCCGGGCCGTGGAAGTGGCCAAATACATGATCCATGCAGCCGTCGGCGAGGATCGCAGCGCGATGATCGAGGCGCTTGGCTCCGGCATGATCAGTCCGACTGAAGACCGCAACGAGGGCGTTACCGCCTTCCGTGAAAAGCGCAAACCGAATTTTCTGGAAGTTAAGTCATGAGTGACCTGAACGTCGTTTCCATCAGCGAAGCCAAGCTCCCGGCGGACCCTTTTGTTGCCCGCCACCTGATCGATGGTGATTGGCGCCAGAGCGCCGACGGTTCGACCTTCGAGCGAGTGTCCCCGTCCCATGGCAGCGTTGTCACGCGGGCCGCAAAGGGTGGCGCCCGCGACGTCGATGCCGCAGTGTCCGCGGCACGGCTCGCCTTCGACAAGGGGCGCTGGTCGCGCACCAGCGGCAAGGAGCGGGCAACGCTTCTCCTGAAGATCGCCGATCTGATCGACAGGGAACGGGAGCGGATCGCTTATTGGGAAACGCTGGAATCCGGCAAACCGATCAGCCAGGCCTTGGCGGAAATTGAAGGTGCATCTGACATCTGGCGCTTTGCCGCTTCCCTGGCGCGCACCATGCACGGCGAAAGCTACAATTCACTCGGCAGCGACATGCTCGGCCTTGTGCTCAAGGAGCCGGTTGGTGTCGTCTCGATCATTACGCCCTGGAACTTCCCGTTCCTGATCGTGTCGCAGAAACTGCCCTTCGCGCTTGCCGCCGGATGCACCGCCGTTATCAAACCTTCTGAAATGACACCTGTCACGACGGTCATCCTGGGGGAACTGTGTGTCGAAGCCGGTATTCCGGCCGGGGTTGTCAACATCGTCCTGGGCTATGGCGATCCGGTCGGAGCTGCAATGACCGCAGACAAGCGTGTGGACATGGTAACCTTCACCGGCTCGACCGGCGTCGGCAAGGCCATCGTCAAGGCGGCGGCCGGAACCTTGAAAAAGGTGTCGCTGGAACTTGGCGGCAAGAACCCGCAAGTCATCTTCCCTGATGCCGATCTCGAAAGCGCCGTCGATGCGGTCGTGTTCGGTGTCTATTTCAATGCTGGCGAATGCTGCAATTCCGGATCCCGGATCATCGTGCACGAAGACATCGCCGAAGCGTTCCTGAAAGCGACGGTCGACCTGTCGCGGAAAGTGCCCTTCGGCGATCCTCTGGACCCATCGACCAAAGTCGGCGCGATCATCACTCTCGACCATCAGAACAAGATCGACAAATATGTTCGGGATGCTGCGGATGCGGGAGCGACTGTCCGGCTGGGCGGGGAAGCCCTGACGGTGCCCGGTCTTGCCGGACAGTTCTACCAGCCGACAATTGTCGCGGATGTGAAAAGCGACATGCCGATTGCCCGCGAGGAAGTGTTCGGGCCGGTACTTTCGGTGCTGACCTTCAAGACGCTGGATGAGGCGATCGATCTCGTCAACGACGCAGATTACGGCCTGTCTGCCGGTGTGTGGAGCGAGAACGTGCACACCTGCCTGGAATTTGCCCGCCGGGCACATGCGGGCACTGTCTGGACCAACACCTGGATGGACGGCTTTGCCGAGCTTCCCTTTGGCGGCGTGAAGGAAAGCGGTCAGGGCCGGGAGCTGGGCAAATACGGGCTGGACGAATTTCTGGAAGCCAAGACCGTGACCATGCGCATTGGCAAGACACGGGCACCCTGGGTGGCGTGATGAGCGAGCTAGTCGGAAATCGAGAACGCGCCTTCGGGCTTCAGGAGGACCTGCATGTCCTCCATTGGGGCGCCGTCGATCCTGGCGAGCAAAACCTTGGCCATGGCCCGGCCGGTGGCGCGCAGGTTTTCGTCGATGGTCTCGATTCTCGGTCGGAAATGATTGGAAATGGGCGAGGCGCGTTTGGCGACGACGTCGACTTCAGCACCCGGTGTCAGGCCCATGTCGTTGAGGTAGGCCAGCGTGACCAGAGCCATGACTTCGCCGACGCAAACATAGCCGTCGGGTCCGTTGGGGCCGGCATGCAGCGAGCGCAGTGTCGCGGCAATCATATCGGGATCGCTGTCGAGATCGACACCGTCGGGAACCGTCAGTTGAACGCCGTGGGCGATGGCGGCCTGACGGGCACCGAACCGCAGATGCTGACCGAAGGTGTAACGCTCGTTCGGCATCACCATGCAAATGTGTTTGCGTCCCTTGGCGACCAGCCGCTCAACGGCCATGCGGGCGAAGACCTCATTGTCGAAATCGACATAGGGGTGGGGCGTGGTGAAGTCCGTCCGGCCATGGGTGGCGAACGGGAAGTCGTGTTCAAGCAGGTAACGGACCCGGTCGTCGAAACATTCGGTTCGGGTGAAAACGATGGCGTCGGCCAGAGAATGCCTGCGGATGTTGCGGATCACCTCCAGCCGGTCGTCTGCCAGTCCGTCCGCGGTGATGGTGATCGCGTAGCCGGTTCCGGCAAGACCCTCGGACATGCCGCCGAGAAACTCGGATGTGAAGCTGAGGAATTCGTGCCGGGTGTTCAAAAGCAGGCTGATGACCTTGGTGCGGCCGGTGCGCAGGCGCTGCGCTGCACGGTTGGGGACATAGCCGAGACGGCGAGCGACTTCGGAAACCCGTTCGCGCGTGGCCTCCGCGATCCTGGGGTCCCCGGCAAGGGCACGGGAGACCGTGGTCACCGCGAAGCCCGCTTCCTGCGCAACCGTGCGCAAGGTTGGACGAGGCAGTTTTTCCGCGGCGCGTCCGCCGATGGGTTCATAGGTTTTTCGCGTCATGCCCGTTCACTTCAGCCGAAGCTTTCTAGCTCAAAAAGCCAACCAAGTCTAATCAGGGCTTTTAAAACGTTACAACAGAATAATGTGCTGCACCGCAGCGCCAAAACATGCGCCTTAATAGTATGTAAAACAAACAAAACTCATTGTTTTTCGCGAGTGATGAAAATCGTTGACACCACTCCGGTTTGCAACGTTACAATAAACGTTGCGTGACACTCGACTGCCGGGTTCCGGCACTCGAAACGCCTATCGGCACCATATGGGAGGAATATCGATGTCTTTGAAATCGCTGAAGCTGGGCCTTGCCGCCCTCGCAATGAGCACAAGTCTGGCGTCTGCCGCCGACGTTGAAGTTCTGCACTGGTGGACGTCCGGCGGTGAAGCTGCCGCTCTTAACGTTCTGAAGCAGGATCTGGAAAGCCAGGGCATCGGCTGGAAGGACATGCCGGTTGCAGGTGGTGGCGGCACCCAGGCCATGACCGTTCTGCGCGCACGTGTGACCTCCGGCAACCCGCCCACCGCCGTGCAGATGCTCGGCTTCGACATCACCGACTGGGCAAAGGAAGGCGCGCTGGCCGACCTGAACATCCTGGCCGGTATGGAAGGTTGGGACGAAGTGGTTCCCGAAGCCCTGCAGAAGTTCTCCAAGTACGACGGCAAATGGGTCGCCGCACCGGTGAACGTCCACTCCACCAACTGGGTCTGGGCGAACAAGGCCATTCTTGACGAGCTCGGCATCGAGCCCCCGCAGACCTGGGACGAATTCGTCGCCGCTCTGGAAAAGGTGAAGGCATCCGGCAAGACAGCCATCGCACATGGCGGTCAGGCCTGGCAGGATGCGACCATCTTCGACGCAGTCGTGATGGCAACAGGCGGGCCCGAGTTCTACCAGAAGGCTTTCATTGACCTGGACGAGGAAGCGCTCGGTTCCGACACCATGAAGGAATCTTTCGACCGCATGGGCGTGATCCGCTCCTACGTGGATGACAACTTCTCCGGCCGTGACTGGAACCTGGCGACCGCCATGGTCATCAACGGCGATGCGGCCTTCCAGATGATGGGCGACTGGGCGAAGGGTGAATTCCTGAATGCCGGCAAGAAGCCGGATGAGGATTTCCTCTGCTTCCGCTTCCCGGGCACCCAGGATCAGGTGACCTTCAACGCCGACCAGTTCGCGATGTTCGCGCAGGGTCCGGAAGTCGGCAAGGAGCAGGCTGCACTTGCAACCGCTATCCTGTCGCCGAGCTTCCAGTCCGCGTTCAACGTCGTGAAAGGGTCCGTTCCGGCCCGGACCGACGTGCCGAACGATGACTTTGACGCCTGCGGCAAGAAGGGCATGGTGGATCTGAAAAAGGCTGCCGACAGCGGCAACCTCTACGGCTCCATGGCACACGGCCACGCCAACCCGGCTGCCATCAAGAATGCCATGTACGACGTGATCACGGCGCATTTCAACGGGGAATACGACAGCGAAACCGCTGTTGAGGAACTCGTGACCGCCGTTCAGATCAACAAGTAACGACCGCGCGGAGAGCGGTGATCCGTCACCGCTCTCCCACCGGTTCGGCTGACCGACGAGCGGTAGCGAACGACCGTCCCGGAGCCGGCCGGATCCAAAGTGTTAGAGCCGCCAGGAGCGTTCAACGAAACGCCGACAAAGGTGCTCTAGGTCGGGGAACTCAAGATGTCTTTCTCTGAAACGGCGAACCCGCGCGGTTCCGTTGTTGACAGACTGCGTGATGCTTTGCCCAAACTTGTGCTGAGCCCGACGATCGCCATCGTGGCAATCTTCGTCTATGGCTTCATCGCCTTCACGCTCTACCTGTCGTTCACGGACAGCCGTATTCTGCCCACCTTTGGCTGGGTCGGCTGGCAGAACTATCAAAACCTCTTCAAGATCCGTGCGTGGGATACGGCCGTTTCGAACCTCGTGGTGTTCGGCGTTCTCTATATCACCGTCTGCTGCGTCCTTGGCCTGCTGCTGGCGATATTGCTGGACCAGAAGATCCGCGCCGAAGGCTTCATCCGAACGATCTATCTTTATCCGATGGCGCTCAGCTTCATCGTGACCGGGATCGCCTGGAAATGGTTTCTTGATCCGGGCATCGGCATCGAGGCCGTCGTGCGTGGCTGGGGTTGGGAAACCTTTACCTTCAACTGGATCAAGGACCGTAACTTTGCGATCTACACCATCGTGATCGCGGCGGTCTGGCAGACCTCCGGGTTCGTCATGGCCATGTTCCTGGCGGGCCTGCGCGGCATCGACGGCGAGATGATGAAAGCCGCACAGATCGACGGTGCATCCACGTTCGCCCTCTATCGCCGGATCGTGATCCCGCAGCTACGGCCTGCCTTCATGTCGGCCTTCGTGGTGCTCGCCCATATGGCGATCAAGTCTTACGACCTTGTGATCGCCCTGACGGGTGGCGGACCGGGTACCGCGACCGAAGTGCCGGCAACCTTCATGTATTCCTACACTTTCACCCGGAACCAGATGGGCATCGGTGCAGCCTCCGCCGTGATCATGCTGATGACGATCGCCGCCATCATCGTGCCTTATCTCTGGTCCGAACTCAGGGAGAAAAAGTGATGTCGACGATATCCAAGTCTTCGTCCCTGCGTCCGGCCCGGGTCATTCTCTACCTGCTGCTCGCGCTGTTCTGCATCTACTACCTGCTGCCGCTTTACGTGATGGTGGTCAATTCGCTGAAGCCGCTGGCCGAAATCACCTCGGGCGGCATGATGGCCCTTCCAAAGCAATGGACGCTTGCACCGTGGGAAAGCGCCTGGTCGAGCGCGCAGGTCGGCGTCGAGGCGACGGGGCTGAAGCCCTACTTCCTCAATTCCATCATCATGGTGGTTCCGGCAGTCGCCCTGTCGACGCTGGTTGGCGCGCTGAACGGTTACGTGCTGACAAAATGGACGTTCCGCGGGGCGACCATCCTGTTCGGCCTTCTGCTGTTCGGCTGCTTCATTCCGTTCCAGATGGTTCTGATCCCGATGGCCCGGATGCTGGGGCTGATGGGTATCGCCGGCACGGTGCCTGGGCTGATCTTCGTGCATTTCGTCTACGGGATCGGGTTCTCGACGCTCTATTTCCGCAACTATTACGCGGCCTTCCCGACCGAGCTGGTCCGGGCGGCACAGATCGACGGTGCCGGTTTCTTCCGGATCTTCTGGCGCATCCTGCTGCCGTCGTCCGGGCCGATCGCCGTGGTCTGCGTCATCTGGCAGTTCACGAACATCTGGAACGACTTCCTGTTCGGCGCTTCCTTCTCCGATTTCGACAGCCAGCCGATGACCGTTGCCCTCAACAACCTGGTGCAATCGTCCACCGGTGTGAAGGAATACAACGTGCATTTTGCCGGCGCGATCATGGCGGCGCTTCCAACCCTTCTCGTCTACATCGTCGCGGGCCGCTACTTCGTGCGTGGTCTGATGGCAGGCTCAGTAAAAGGATAAGACAATGGGCTTTCTCGACATTAAGCAGGCGACCAAGTCTTACGGATCCATGCGGGTCCTGCATGAAACCGACATCTCCATCGAAGAGGGCGAGTTTCTCGTGCTCGTCGGCCCGTCCGGCTGCGGCAAGTCCACCCTGCTCAACATGATCGCCGGCCTCGAGGACATCACCTCCGGCGAGATCGCGATCAAGGGCAAGAGCATGAACGGCGTCAAGCCGGCGGACCGCAACATCGCGATGGTGTTCCAGTCCTACGCGCTCTACCCCAACATGACCGTTGCCGGGAACATTTCCTTCGGCATGGAAATGCATGGCATCGCCAAGCCGGACCGCGAAAAGCGTATCGCCCAGGTGGCCGATCTGCTGCAGATAAGCCATCTGCTTGACCGCAAGCCGGGCCAGCTGTCCGGTGGTCAGCGCCAGCGTGTCGCCATGGGGCGCGCCCTGGTGCGTGAACCGGACGTGTTCCTGTTCGATGAACCTCTGTCGAACCTCGATGCAAAGCTGCGCGTCGACATGCGCACGGAAATCAAGAAGCTTCACCAGAAGCTCGGCACCACCATCGTCTATGTGACCCACGACCAGATCGAGGCGCTGACACTGTCGACCAGGATCGCGGTCATGTTCGGTGGCTATGTCCAGCAGCTCGGCACGCCGAAAGAGATCTACGACAATCCGGCCAACATGTTCGTTGCGGGTTTCATGGGATCCCCTTCCATGAACCTGTTCCCGGCAAAGGTCGTCTCGGTCGACGGCAAGCCGGCAGCGGAAGTGTCACTGGCCGACGGCAAGACGGCCGCCATTCCGTTTGCCACTGAAACATTGTCTTCCAGTATCGGGCGGGACATCATTCTCGGCATTCGGCCTGAGGCCATCACCGACAAGGACGGCGCGGACCGGAACTCCAAGGCGATTCACATCGTCGATGCTCCGGTGGAAGTTACCGAGCCGGCAGGCTCCGACACATTTGTTGTCAGCCAGATCGGCGGCAAGGACGTGACCGGCCGTTTCCGCGCCGATGTTGCGGTGAAGGCGGGGGACGTGTTCCCCTTTGCCTTCAACATGGAAAAGGCGGTCGCCTTCGACCCGAAAACCGAAAACCGGGTCGCCTGATCCATGAATACGGCGCCCGACATCGTGATCATCGGCAGCGGCATGGGCGGAGCCTCCCTTGCCGCGGGCCTTGCGCCGTCCGGAGCAAGGATCACGATCCTGGAACGGGGCTATCGGATACCGGACGATGCTCCGGCCCGCGATCCCTGGCGCATTTACACCAACAGCGCCTTTCGGGCGCCGGAAACCTGGCTCGACGAACAGGGGCAACCGTTCGAGCCGGGCAACTATTACAATGTCGGCGGCAATTCGAAGCTCTATGGCGCGGTGCTGATCCGCTACCGGGAAGAGGACTTCGGCACGCTGGAGCATTATGACGGCGTCTCGCCGGCCTGGCCGCTTTCCTATGCGGAGCTGTCGCCCTGGTACGATGCGGCCGAGCAGTTGTTTCAAGTCCGCGGTGATGCCGCCTCCGATCCGACAGAACCGCCGCACGGCAAGTCCTATCCGTTTCCGCCGATCCCTGACGAAGAAGCGATCCGCATTGCCAGGCGGCGCCTGGAACAGGCGGGTGTTCGCCCGTTCAGCCTGCCGCTGGGGGTTGATATCGACCGTTGGCTCGATGCCGGGCACACCGGTTGGGACGGTTATCCCGACCTCAGATGCGGCAAGATGGATGCGGAAACCTGCGCGCTGGAAGCCGCGCTTGCCCATGACAACGTCACCCTTGTGACCGGTGCCGAAGTCACCGCGCTCAGGACCGGTTACAAGTCCGGTCGTATCGATGAAGTTCACTACCGCAAGGACGGTGAGGAGATTTGCCTGACACCGGGTGTCGTTGCCCTGTGTGCGGGAGCGGTCCAGTCCGCGGCGCTTTTGTTGCGGTCCGGCGTCGCCAACCTGTCGGACTATGTCGGCCGCTGCTTCATGAACCACAATGCGACGGCGATGATCGCCATCGATCCCCGGTTCCGCAATACCTCCGTCTACCAGAAGACCTTCGGTCTGAATGACTGGTATCTCGATGACGGCGAAGACGGCATGCCATTGGGCAATGTCCAGCTTCTGGGTCGGGTGACGCCTGACATCCTGAAGATCCAGGTGCCTCAACTGCCCAAATTCGCAGCCCGCTGGATTTCCGGGCATGCGCTCGATCTCTATCTCATTTCCGAAGACCTGCCCGATCCGGAAAGCCGGGTGATGCTGAAAGACGGCAGGATCCAGCTCATCTGGCAGCGGTCCAACATGACCGCACACAGGAAGCTGGTTCAAAAGACCCGCAAGACCCTGCGCGAGGCCGGTTTCCCGCTGGTTCTGTCTCGCCTGTTCGACGGCAGGGTGCCGTCGCATCAGTGCGGCACCGTGCGCATGGGCGATGACCCGGCAACATCGGTTCTCAATCCGGACTGTCGGTCCTGGGACCATCCGAACCTCTTCGTTGCCGATGCTGGTGCGCTGCCGACTTCTGCCGCCGTCAATCCGGCCCTGACAGTCGCGGCCCTGGCACTGCGGGCCGCGGACACCATCAGGAAGGATCTGGCGGCATGAGCAGGATCGCACTTGTGACCGGTGGCCAGCGTGGCATTGGTCTCGGCATTGCGCAGGCCCTCACAGACGCAGGCTACACGGTCGCCATCGCCGCTCAGGAAGAGGCGGAGGCACCGGAGGTGGTCGAAGCCTTGAACAGCCTGGGTGGCAAGGGAGCCTATTACCGGCACGATCTTCTGGACATCGACCATTGCAAGGTGCTGCTTGACCGGGTGGAAGCGGATCTTGGGCCGGTGACCGCTTTTGTTTCCAACGCAGGCGTTCCGGCCAGGATCCGGGGCGACATGCTGGATCTGGCGCCCGACAGTTTCGACTTCGTCATGGGTGTCAACCTGCGCGGGGCCTTCTTCCTGGCGCAGGAAGTGGCCAGACGCATGCTGAACCAGCCGTTCGACAGCTATCGCTCGATGAGTTTCATCACCTCGGTCAGCGCCGAGATGGTGTCGATCGAACGGGCGGAATACTGCCTGTCGAAAGCAGGTGCGGCCATGATGGCGGAGCTGTTCGCCGTGCGGCTTGCACCGCACGGCATCGGCGTTTTCGAACTGCGTCCCGGCATCATTGAAACCGGCATGACTGCCGGTGTGAAAGACACATACACGGCCCGGATCGAAGGCGGTCTGGTGCCGGCAGCCCGTTGGGGGCAACCCGCCGATATCGGCTCAATCATTGTGCCGATTGCCGAGGGACAAATGGCCTTTGCAACCGGTTCGACCTTTGCGGTGGACGGCGGTCTGTCGATCCCCCGGCTTTAGAGCGAAATGTTCTGAGAGACTTCAGATGGAAACAGGCTACGACTTCATCATCATCGGTGGTGGCAGCGCCGGCTCGGTTGTTGCCGCGCGTTTAACCGAGAACCCGGACGTTTCCGTGCTGTTGCTGGAGGCGGGCGGACGTGATTGGCATCCATTCTATCATCTGCCTGCCGGCTTTGCGAAGATGACCAAGGGCATCGGCTCCTGGGGCTGGCACACGGTTCCGCAGAAGCACATGCTGAATCGTGTGTTCCGGTATACCCAGGCCAAGGTGATCGGCGGCGGCTCGGCCATCAACGCGCAGATCTATACCCGTGGCAATGCGCTCGATTATGACGAGTGGCGTCAGATGGGTTGCGAGGGCTGGGGCTATGAAGATGTCCTGCCTTACTATCGCAAGGCCGAGGACAACGACACCTACGACAACCGCTATCACGGCAAGGGCGGCCCTCTCGGCGTTTCCAGGCCCTGTGCTCCGTTGCCGATCTGCGAAGCCTATTTCGAAGCCGCCGCCGCGCTCGGCATTCCGAAAAACGAGGATGTGACGGGCGAGAAGCAGGACGGCGTTGCCTATTACCAGCTGACGCAGCGCAACGCTCGCCGCTCTTCCGCCGCCATGGCGTATCTTGCCCCCAACAAGGGCAGGCCAAATCTCCACATCAAGACCGGTGCCCAGGTGCGCCGTATCGTGGTGGCAAGCGGCAAGGCGACCGGGGTCGAACTGAACGACGGCACTCTCCTGACGGCCGGGTCGGAAGTCATTCTGTCCTCCGGCTCGATCGGCTCGCCCAGGCTGCTGCAGCTTTCCGGCATCGGCCCGGCGGACGAACTCAGAAAGCTCGGCATCGATATCGCCTATGACCAGCCGGAAGTCGGGTCCAACCTGCAGGACCATCTGGACCTCTATTGCATTTGCGAGGTCAGCGGCCCGCACACCTACGACCGCTATGCAAAGCCGCATCTTTCGGTGCTGGCCGGCTTGCAATATCTGCTGACCCGGCGCGGGCCCGTGTCCTCCAGTCTCTTCGAGACAGGCGGGTTCTGGTATGCAAACCCGGATGCGCGCTCGCCGGACCTGCAGTTCCATCTCGGTCTCGGGACGGGGATCGAATCCGGTGTTGCCGCCATGCCCGATGGCGGCGTGACGCTCAACTCCTGTTATCTGCGCCCACGCTCGCGCGGCAGTGTGCGTCTCAAGAGCGCCAATCCGGCCGATGCGCCGCTGATCGACCCGAATTACCTGCAGGACAGTCAGGACCGGGAAATGTCGATCCGGGGCCTGAAACTGACCCAGGAAATTCTGGCGCAGGCACCGCTGAAGCCTTTCATCAAGGCCGAGCATCTGCCGGGGCCCGGGGTGAAATCGGATGAAGACTACTTCCGCTTCATCTGCGAACACTCCAAGACCTCCCACCATCCGGCAGGCACCTGCCGCATGGGCTCCGACGACAAGGCGGTGGTCGATCCACGCCTGAAGTTCAATGGCCTTGAAGGTCTGCGCGTGGTCGATGCCTCGATCATGCCGACGGTCATCTCCTCCAACACCAATGCCGCGGCCATCATGATCGGCGAGAAAGCCTCCGACATGATCCGCGAAGACCACGGGGCGCTGTCATGATCCGTCATATCGTTCTCATCAAGTTCCAGCCCGATGTTGCCGAAGAGCTTATCGAAGGCCTGTTTCAGGAGCTCAGAAGCATCCGCAATCAGGTGTCAGGCATCGGCGAGATCGTTTCGGGTCGAAGTGAAAGTCCGGAACAGATCGAACGGGGCTACATGCACGGTTTCACCGTTGATTTCGACAGCTGGGACGCGCTGGAAGCCTACCAGACCCATCCGGACCACAAGGCGCTCGGCGCCAGGCTGGTCGCCAATGCCATCGGCGGGATCGACGGCATTCTCGTCCTGGATATTCCCGTTTCGGCCTGACCGGCCGACAGTTTCACGGAGCGTCTCATGCTGACCCTGCCCACTTACGAAAACCGGCTGGAACCCTACAGCCTCACCGGCGAAGCCCTGACCCCGCGCGCACCGCGCGTTCCGCTGACCCGCACCGCTTTTGCCGCAGCGCATGTGGTGTCGGATCCTCTGCGCGAACGCGACCCCTGGGTCGGCTCTCCGGCTGTCGATTGGGAAAACACGCTGAAATTCAGACACTGGCTGTGGGACCAGGGGCTGGGGCTGGCCGAGGCCATGGACACGGCGCAGCGCGGCATGGGCGTTGACTGGGCAACCGCGAAAGAGCTGATCGAACGCACCATGAAGGAGGCGAAGGCGCATCCGCTGAAGCCGCGTGTTGCCTGCGGCGCGGGAACCGACCAGGTGCCGCTTGATAAGCTCAGGACCAACGACGACATCGTCGCCGCCTACTCCGTTCAGCTTGAGGCCATAGAGGCGGCGGGCGGGCAGGCGATCCTGATGGCATCGCGGGCGCTTCCTGCCATCGGGGCCGGCCCGGACGATTATGCCGACGTCTATGGCCGGCTGATCACGCAGGCACGGGAGCCGATCATCCTGCACTGGCTGGGCGACATGTTCGATCCCGAACTCACCGGCTATTGGGGGTCGACGGATGTTGCCGCTGCGTCCGATGCAGTTCTTGCCATCATCGAAAGTCACGCAGCCAAGGTCGACGGCATCAAGATCTCGCTGCTCGATCAGGCACACGAGGAGGCCTTCCGCGCACGCCTGCCGGACGGTGTGCGGCTTTATACCGGTGACGACTTCAACTATGCGGAGCTGATTGCCGGCGACGGCAAGCATTATTCGCATGCCTTGCTCGGGGCCTTCGCAGCAATTGCGCCCGTAGCGAGCCAGGCACTGGAGGCCTTGGCGGAAGGCAATCTTGAAACCTATCACGCCCTCTTCGCACCCACTGTTCCGCTGAGCCGGGAAATCTTCAAGGCGCCGACCCGGTTCTACAAGGCCGGTATTGCGTTCCTTGCCTGGTTGAACGATGCCCAGAGCCACTTCATCATGCCGGCCGGTTTCCAGTCCTCGCGCGAGATTGCTCACTATGCGGAAGTCTTCCGGCTTGCGGATCAGGCTCGATTGTTGTCAAAGCCGGAGATCGCCGAGGAGCGCATGGGGCTGCTCCTGAAACTGCACGGGATCGGATAGACCTTTCATGAAGAAGCGGCCGACAATTCTGGATGTTGCAAGGCAAGCGGGGGTTTCGAAATCCACTGTTTCGCTGGTGCTTCAGAATTCGTCGCTGGTGAAACAGTCGACGCGGGATGAGGTGACCAAGGCGATCAATGAGCTTGGCTATGTCTATAACCGGTCGGCGGCAGGGTTGCGCGGTGCGACGTCCGGACTGATCGGGCTGATCATCAATGATCTGCGCAACCCCTTTTTCACCGAGTTTGCCGCCAGCGCGCAGATGACCTTTGCCAGCAAGGGGTATTCGACCGTCATTGCCAACACGGACGAGGATCCGGAGATCCAGGCGCAGGTGATCGACAGCATGATCGAGCACGGCGTGTCGGCTTTCGTGATTTCGCCGACCTATGGCGGCGACGAGAGTCCGTTCGAGCGGATCGAGCGGGCAGGCATACCGACCATGCAGGTGCTGCGTCAACTGGACAAGCGCACGGATCTTTTTCCCTTCGCCTCGCATGACTATGCCTTTGGAGGCGAGGCCGCGGCCCAGCACCTGATAGACACAGGCTGCCGCAGAATCGCCTTTGCCGGTGGTCTCGCCGACCGGCCGATCACGCTGGAGCGCATGTCCGGCTATCGCAAGGTCATGCAGGCGAACGGCATCACACCAACTATCTTTCACGGGCGGCCCTCGCGTCAGTTCGGACGCGAAATTGCGCTGAAGATCCTTGAAGACCACCAGGACCTGGAAGCTGCGATCTGTTTCAGCGATCTGGTGGCGCTCGGCATGCTCAGCGGCTTTGCCGAACTTGGCGTCAAGATCGGGAAGGATTTCCGCATCATCGGCTTCGACGATATCGAGGAATGTTCGCTGGCCTATCCCCGGCTGAGTTCGGTGCGCTGCGATACCGCGCTTTTCGGCCGGAATGCCGCTGAAGCGATGTTGGCCTGGATCGTTGACGGCAAGCGGCCGCCCGACACTAGGCATTATCCAGTCGAGCTGATCAAACGGCAATCGACCCTGGGGTTCGATGAATGACAGATTGCTCTCGTGAAGCCTTGTTGCGGCGCCTGTTCGAGACAGCCGTAGCAGCAGCCGATCCGATGAAGTGTGTTCCTGCCTTCCTGCCGGAATGGGCTGACGGCCGGATGGTCGTGATCGGTGCCGGCAAGGCGTCAGCACGCATGGCCGAAGCCGTGGAGAGCGTCCGGGGTGCTTCAGAGGGGGGGGTGATCACTCGCGACGGCTACGCCCGGCCGTGCCGTGGGATCGAGATCGTCGAGGCATCGCATCCCGTGCCGGACGCGCGTGGCCTTGAGGCATCGCAGCGTCTGCTCGATCTGTTGTCCTCGCTTGAAGAAGCCGATCATGTGATCGCGCTGATCTCCGGCGGGGCTTCGGCCTTGCTGGAGGTGCCAGCTGGCGACATCAGTCTTGCCGACCTTCAGACCCTGAATGAAACCCTGCTGGCGTCCGGTGCGCCAATCACCGACATGAACACGGTGCGCAAGCACGTCAGCCTGGTCAAGGGCGGTCAGCTTGCAGCAGCGGCCTATCCAGCACGGATGACGGCCTTGATCATTTCCGATGTTGCCGGTGACGATCCGGCCTTCATCGCCTCTGGGCCAACGGTCGGCGACAGGACGACACCGGCGGATGCGCGTGCGGTGATCGAGCGGTACGGCATGACTGTGCCGGCATCTGTTCTCGCCGTTCTGGACGGTGCGAGCGGAGTGTTGCCGCCCGAAGACGGCAAGTTGTCGAGGGTGGAAAACCGCATCATCGCAGCGCCATCCCTTTCGCTTGAAGCTGCGGCAAGACTTGCGACTGACGAGGGCGTGGAAGTTGAGGTCCTGGGGGACGCCATCGAAGGCGAGGCGCGGGAAGTGGCCGCTCAGCAAGCCATGCTTGCGCTCAAACGCCAGCAGGAGATGAAATCGGGTGACCAACCCATCCTGCTTCTGTCAGGCGGTGAATGCACGGTGACCCGGCGCGGCGCGGGCTGCGGTGGTCCGAATGCGGAATATGCGCTGGCGCTGGCGATCGCTCTCCAGGGAGCCGAAGGCATTTACGGGATTGCCTGCGACACCGACGGTGTCGACGGCGCGGCGGATGTTGCAGGGGCGGTTGTCGGCCCTGGGACCCTTGAACGAGCCAAGATGCTAGGCCTCGATCCGTGCGTCACGCTGGACGACAATGACAGCCACAGTTTCTTCGCGGCCCTTGGCGATCAGGTGGTGCCGGGTCCGACCCTCACCAACGTCAACGACTTCCGCGCCATTCTCATCGAAAGCCCGTCGACATGAACGACCTGGAAACCCTACTCCAACAGGCACAAGCCCTGATCTTCGATTGCGACGGTACGCTGGTGCAGACACCGACGCTTTACGCCGGAGCCTGGCAGGACGCGTTCCAGGCCGCCGGTCATCACATGGAACCGGACTGGTATCACGCCCGGGCCGGCATGTCGGAACATGTGCTGCTGGACGACTATGAAGCCGAGCACGGCGTTACGGTGGATCGCGCTCTGGCAGTTCGCGAAATGCGCTCGGCGGTACTGGCGCGGATCGGGGAAGTCGGTGAAATCGAGATCATTAGTTCTATCGCGCGGAAGTTTCACGGCAAATTGCCGATGGCGGTTGCCTCTGGTGGTCCGAAGGAAGTTGTGCGGGCGTCTTTGAAGGAGACGGGGCTGCTGCCGTTGTTCGACACGGTGGTCACGATCGATGACGTTGCCCACGCCAAACCGGCGCCCGATCTCTTCATTGAAGCTGCTTCGCGGCTCGGTGTTGCGGCCGCGCAGTGCCTTGTGTTCGAGGACAGTCATCAGGGGCTCGAGGCTGCGAACAACGCGGGGATGCCTGTTGTCGATGTGAACCGGCTCCTCGGATAACGCCTTACCGACGTATGATCTGGTCCTGTTAGCGCAGGTTATGGGACTGCGGCAGGGTCTCTTGCCAGTCAGCCGTCAGGTGCCGGAGCTTTTCGGGGTTGCGGGTAACATAGACTGCCGTGATCTTGCCGTCCCGAATCTGCAATGCGGTGGTCTGGACAAGGCCGCCGCTTTCCTCCGTCACAAATCCCGGCAGTCCGTCGATATCGGCAAAGCGGATCAGGCGTGAGGGGGCTTTCCTGAAATAGCGGGCAAGTGCAGCAAACAGATGCAAAGAGCTTTCGTGTCCCGATGTCGGGACGGATGTAGCAGGCACCTTGCCACCGCCATCGGCGTAGACGACGATGTCTTCGGTCAGCAAGGATTGCAGCACGTCCATGTCGCCGCTGCGCGACGCTTCGTAGAACGCGGACGCCAGCTTCTGGCCCTGTTCCCGCGTGACGGCAAAGCGCGGTCTGGCGTCGCGCAGTCTTGCCCGGGCGCGGCTGGCGAGCTTGCGACAGGCTGCAGGTTCCCGGTTGATTGCAGCCGAGATGTCCTCAAACGCCATGCTGAATACGTCATGCAGCAGAAAAGCGGCCCGTTCCAGTGGGGACAGCCGTTCCAGAGCGACCATCACCGGCAGCGTGATATCGTCGGCGAATTCGGCATCTGACGTTGTCAGAAGAGGCTCCGGCAGCCAGGGGCCGATATAGGTTTCTCGGCGGCGGCGTGCGGATTTCAGTTCGTTCAGGCAAAGTCGCGTGACGACGGTTTTCAGGAAAGCAGCAGGCGCACGCACTTTTTCCCGGTCGGTGGCAAGCCAGCGCAGCCAGGCTTCCTGAACCACGTCTTCCGCGTCGGAGACAGACCCCAGCATTCGATAGGCAATGCGGGTTAGCCGCCTGCGCAGAGCGGTGTCTTCTTCAAGGGCCGGTGTTTCCGTCATGACCGCAGCAGCCTATCACGCCAGCACTGCGGAGGTCTGCGCTTGTGCCTGTCCGGCCGCAAACAGCAAGGCTGTTTTCGCAACGCGTCTGCCCAGGTGGCGGGCGGTTGCCAGATCGGCCGCCGGGGGCGCTGTCACCGGGCCTTCGTCGGTGTTTGACTGGGCCCCGGCCCCGAGCCAGAAGCCGAGCCGGTTGAGATCGTCCTCTGACCCTTCCGTGGAACAATTGGCCGGTGGCAGGTCCAGGCTTACCCAATGCATGCCATGTTGGGCGGCAAACAACGCCAGCTGGACGAGGACGGCCAGCTTGTCGCCGGAACGAGAGCCGGAGTTGGTAAAGCCTGCGGCAAGCTTGTCTCGCCACAGATAGCCCTTCGACATGATCTCGCGTGAACTGGCTTCCTGAAAGTTCTTGAAGGCTGCCGATGCCGCGCCGACGTAGGTCGGCGTTCCGAACACGATTGCACTGGCGGCATTGAGGTCGCTCCAGCGTGTCAGGGCTTCGTCGACCGTCAGAAGCAGCGCATGCGCGCCGTCTACGTCTTCAACACCCGCCTTGACCGCAGCCGCCTGACGTTCGGTGTGGCCGTAACCGCTGTGAAAGACAACGGCAATATCCACGGTGTGTCGATTGTTTGTGGTGTTTGTCTTCTGAAGGCCTGCCAGGGCATTCCCATCATCCATCATCATCTTCTCCTGCACGCAATTGCGGTTCGCAGGTAATGACAAGACAGCGGCAGCCGATGTGACATGCCGGGGACGATTTTTTAAAATGGGTCCCCACCCCAGGAACCCGAAAACGAGAAAACCCCGCCGAGGCGGGGTTTTCAGACATTCGAAATACGTTGAAGCTTACTTGATCGGAGCCAACACCATCACCATCTGGCGGCCTTCCAGCTTCGGCGCGGATTCGACCTTGGCGATTTCGTTGGTTTCCTCACGGACCTTGTTGAGCAGGTTCATGCCCAGATCCTGGTGTGCCATTTCGCGGCCCCGGAAACGGAGCGTGACCTTCACCTTGTCGCCTTCGCCAAAGAACCGCAACATGCTCTTCATCTTCACCTCGTAATCGTGGGTGTCGATGTTCGGACGCATCTTGATCTCCTTGATCTCGACGGTCTTCTGTTTCTTGCGGGCTTCTGCTGCTTTCTTCTGGGCCTGGTACTTGTACCGGCCATAGTCCAGGATCTTGCAGACAGGCGGATTTGCGTTCGGCTGGATTTCAACAAGATCCAGGCCAGCATCGGCGGCGATGCCCATCGCCTCTTCTGTCGGGACGACGCCACGGTTGGCGCCTTCATGATCAATCAACTGGACTTCGCGAACGCGAATTTCGTGGTTTGTGCGCGGGCCTTCCTTCGTAGGAGGCGGGGCGCGGAACGGACGGCGAATGGTCGCAAACTCCTCTTTCGTTTCAATGTGGTGTTAGGGCTTGGGTATGGTCCATGCACAAAAAACCTCGGAACGCTGGTACCAAGGTGCTGACATGAACGAGGCCTAACGCCATCCCCCAACGTCCTGCGAAACCGGCGAAAAGTCAACCGAAAACACCGTTTTCGACAGGCCGGATCACATTTTCAGGGACTCAAGCTCCAGCCGGCTTGTTTGGGCCGGTCAGGCAACTGCCGGTTCGGGACGGTTGCATTCCACCCGGCAGATGGTCAAGTAAGCAGTCAATGAGCCCATATCAAGGAAGGATACCGGTTTGGACGGTGGGAAATTCATGTTGCAGCTCTTCAGGATCGCGTTCGGATTCATCTTCGCGGTGCTTGCGTGCGGCCTGTTCCTTGCCTGGGGCTTTTTCCGGGCCGGGCATCCGGAGGCGGATCCGGTCGCCTTTGCCACAATGGTCGGCAGTGGCCTTGTAGGTGCAAGTGTGGTCGGTGCAACGGCCCTGGCTCCGGCTGCCGTCGCGATCGTTCTGGCGGAAGTCGCAAAGCTGCGCAGTTTCCTGTTCCATGTCGGCGTTGCGGGTCTGATCGCATTCGCTGTCTGGACGCTTGGTACAGAGGCTGCGGACAGTGCCTTCCGACCCGGAAGCGCTGTGGCGCTGGCTGCGGGATTTATCGCCGGAGCGATCTACTGGCTGATCGCAGGCAGGGCGTCCGGCTGCTGGCATGGGGAGAAGATGCCCGGCCAGGCAACGCCAGGCTACGCATCATCTGGACAGAAACGTGAAGATCAGGGCAAGAGCGACAGTTTGTAACGGGGGGTCAGATTTCGCCGTCCTTCAAGGCATCCTTCGCAGCCTGATAATGTTCCGGCCGCATGTGACTGCGGATCATTGCCAGGGCAGCCAAGAGCACCGTGGCGTCGTCGCCGAATCCAATTCCGATCAGAAAATCGGGAATCGTGTCCAAAGGCAGCACAAAGTAAGCAAGGGATGCCAGCAGCGTGGCCCGCACCTTGCTCGGAGTCGATGTATCGATCGCACAGAAATAGCCGGCCACGACATCTTCCATGAAGGGAATCTGACGCGCAGCCTTGCGGGCCGTCGACATCAACTTCTGCCGGATCGTTTTCTTCTGCTCTTCCTCCGGACCGAGGATCTCGGGGTCGAAGCCAAGGTCTTCAAAGGTGGTGTTCATCGGGCTGCCTGTGCTTGTGATTGCCTCTAAAGATAGGATTTGTGCCGGGCAGCTTCAACGTTGCGCATTCCGGCGCAGTGGTGGACGGAATGCGCAACATGGCCGTTCACAGCGTCGCTGCGCTGTTTTCCTCGGCCTCGGTGAGGTCGCTGTGGCCGAGACGTTCAAGCGCCCGGTCGATCTCTCGCAGGCCGGATGTGTCCGGGGTTTCGTTGCCCATTGGGCTCTCCGTCGCCGCCCGCTGCAAGGCGCGAGCGTCTTCCCGCATCCTGAGAAGTTCGTTGACCCGATCGTCCTTGCTGCGCGTGTCGTCCTTCAGAATGCGGGCAATGTCTTCCCTGGTCCTGTCGGTCATGTTGGGTCCTCCTGTGTGCGGCAGCCGGAATTTCCGCTTTTGGACCACCGGCTACCCGATACCGGGCAAACGTGCGAGGCGGCTGGAAGTTCCTGAGCTTCGGGGCGGCTGGCCGCCCCCCGAGGCAGGATCTGATTGGGGTTTTTGATATTTTTGCGGAACATTTCCGTCCTTCCCCCGTTTTGCCTAGTGCAACATGAAGGGAGTTCATCATGTGGAAAATCATGCTGGTTGCGGTCGCCCTGACTGGTCTGACCGCCTGCAACAACACACAAAAGGGCGCGGTGGTCGGTGGTGCCTCGGGAGCTGCCATTGGCGCTGCAACAACCGGTAAGGCGGGCGGCGCGCTTGTTGGCGGGGCCGTCGGGGCAGCCGCAGGTGCGCTGGTCGGCAGGGCAACAGAGCCGGGCAAGTGCATTTACCGCGATGCCAATGGGCGCGAATATGTAGCTGCCTGCAGCTAATCCGGCTGAATAGAGCTTCCCGGGGCTCAAACCACCGGACAAATAAACAAAAGGGACGACCTTTCGAAGGTTCGTCCCTTTTGTTTTGTACCCTGTGGGGCGTTCACCCCTTCCAGGTATGCACGATCACAGCAGAATGAAACCAACGACCGCCAGGGCAATCACTGCTCCGGTTATGCCGATAGCAAGAACGTAGCGCATCTCGTGCAGTTCGAGGCCCTGCTTTGCGTCCTTCTCCCCCAGAACGACTTCTTCGTCCTGTTCGCCGGTATGTCCGTGATAAGTCATGTCTACCTCGCTGGATTGAAGGTCTGGAGAAACGCTGGAACGTGTCTGCGCCAGCGCTCTTAAGAGCAACGTTCGAACGCCAACAGCGTTCCGAGGAACCTGTCTGATCAATAGCTGAGCAAGAAAATCAGGGCGAGCAGAGAAAAAATGATGCCGCTGAATCCGAAGCCGAGTGCCAGCTGTTTCCAGCTTGAGGCTTCCTTGTCCCTGATCCGTTCGCGCAGGATGGCAAGGTGCCGGTCTGCATCGTCGTTAAAGCCGTGATAGATCATATTCACTACCTCGCGATGTTGCCACTTGTCAGCCCGGGATACCGGCTGCTCCACTGAGCAAACGTGCAAGGTCCCGGTTCGTTCCCTGAAGGAACTTCCCGCTGCTGCAACCGTTTCCCCGAAGACGCCCGGCATCACGTCCGGCGCTGCCAAAGAGGGGACAACGACAATATGGGTTTAGACAGCCTGCCGCTGTGGGGTTTGCTCGCGCTGTTTGCCGGGGCCGGGGGTGTTATTCTGATTTGCGGCATCCGGCTAACCGGCCAGGCGGACCGCATCGCGGACCGGACCGGTCTGGGCGAGGCTCTGGTCGGCGGCGTTCTTCTGGGTGCGGCAACGTCCCTATCCGGCACGGTGGTGTCCGTCACCGCGGCCTTGGACGGTCGAGCGTCGCTGGCTTTTTCCAATGGCGTCGGCGGCATTGCCGCACAGACAGCGTTTCTGGCAATCGCGGACATCGTTTATCGGCGGGCGAACCTGGAACATGTGGCTGCCGACATTTCCAGCCTGTTTCAATGTGCACTGCTTATGCTGTTGCTGGCGATTCCTGTCGTTGCCTACACTGCACCGGAAATCACATTCCTGGGCGTTCACCCGGCCTCCTATGCCCTGGTGATTGTTTACGGCAGTGGATTGCTGGCCCAAAGGCACGTGCGTGACCAGCCCATGTGGCGGGTGGTCGATACGTCTGTGACCCACAAGGATATTCCCGACGAGGAACCGCACGAGCTGCGCGGTAATCTGGCACTTATGGCCGGGTTTTCAGGTCTCATGCTCGTCCTGGGCGCAATGGGCTGGGTCCTGGCGGAGGTGGCTGGTGAGCTGACGGACCGGTTCAATCTCAATGCGTCGCTGGTCGGGGCCCTGATGACCGCCGTGGTCACATCCCTGCCTGAACTGGTGACGACGCTGGCGGCCGTTCATCGAGGTGCTCTGCAGCTTGCGATTGGCGGCATTGTCGGCGGCAACACTTTCGACACACTGTTTCTGACCCTGTCCGATATCGCCTATCGCGAGGGCTCGCTGTATCAGGCCGTCTCCACCCAGGATTATTTCTGGCTTGCCATCGGACTGGTGATGACGGCGATCCTTCTTCTGGGACTGCTCGTGCGCCAAAAGTCCGGGCCCGGCGGAATTGGCTTTGAAAGTGTCAGTCTGATCGGGGTCTATGGCGGTGCCATCGCTCTTCAGGCTCTCGGATAGCCGGCTGGCCCTGGTGGCAGCCTCAGAGCAGGGCGATCAGCGCCCAGGCAACGGCCGCGAGGGGCAGAAGTGCTGCCAGGGCAAAAAGTCCGTCCCGGGTGAGGAGGGAGAAGGCGATCAGGCACACCGATGCGCCAAGAAGTGACGATGAAAACGGCACCAGTTCTAGAAAGGGCATCAAGACGCCGAACAGGAGACATGCGAGCGGCAACAGCACCCGAAGCGGTTGCCGGAAGAGAAACCGCGCCCTCGCGCGCGAATGATCGTCCAGCCAGCGTGCGGCGGGTCGCAGTTTGTTCAGCGCCACTCGCACCTTGTTGCCCTCAAGGCTTTGCTGGCCCAGCCAGTGGGGAAGCCAGATCCGGTCACGTTTCATCAGCCATTGCGCTGCAATCAGGAAGATGGTCAGCCCGCACAGGCTGGAGAACAGGGGGATGCCGCTCAGCGGTGTCACGGCCGCTGCAGCGGGCACGATCAGCATCGCCGCAAATCCGGTTTGCTCAAAAGCGCCGACTACGCGATCAAGCGAGACCGTGCCTTCTTTCGTGATGTTTTCGACCCGGTCGACAATATCTGTCAGGGGCCGGTCCGTTCCCGGATCAGCAGTCATGGTCTTTCCTGTTTCGGTGACCGCGGACCGAAGACGCAGACTGCGGCCACCGTTTTCATGGGGGAAATCAATCCGGTATCCTGTTCTTCAAGGATCATCGGACCAACCGGCAACTTGCCACAAGCTCTACATTCCGAAGACGAGTTTCTCGATACGGTCAACGGGGTGGTTGGTGAGGTCCTTGTCGATCTCCGCGACCACCTTGTCGCTGACCTCCTTGTGCAGGCGTTTGCGTACCTGACCCAGAACCGAGGGGGCGGCGACCAGCACGATTTCATCGAACTTGCCTTTGTGGGCGCGCTTGTAGAGCATGTCGGCAAGATCGGCGGCAAAATCGTCTTCCGCCAGCGTGTGCCAGTCGGCCTCCTCAACGGCGCTCCGGTGCCCTTGGGGGCCGTCACTCTTGCGGCCGGGGCGGTCGGACGTCTGGTCCCGGTTGGGAGGATTGTCCTGAGTTTCCTTCCGGAAGACCTTTAGGTCCGGAACGTGCTCCGTGCCATTGTTGGTGAGGAAAAGCGCCTTGGTACCGTCGGCAACGACAACCCAGCCGTCATGTTTCAGTCGGATTGAATCCTTCATGTCGCACTCCTGCAGTTTAGGGTCCGTTAGGAGTGAACGCTGCACAACTTGAAGCGTTCCTGATGATAGCTGTGACAAATTGGACAGTTTGCAAGCCTACCTGTGCGGGAATGGTATCCTGAGGCCTACCGCAACAGACCGCGACGCCCTAAGTGAAGAGGGGTCGTGCGGAACAAACAAGAATACCGTTCTTGAAAGGGAGAAGATCATGAAGAAACTTGCAATCGGGTTCGGGGCTGCCGTGCTTGCCCTCAGCGGCGCCGTTGCCCAGGCTGGTGAGACACCGGCCCCGGAAGGCGTGAAGCTCTATTTCATCAATCTGAAGGACGGCGACACCGTCAAAAGCCCGGTGACCGTCCAGTTTGGCCTTGCCGGCATGGGCGTTGCACCTGCCGGCACGGAAAAGGAAAACACCGGCCACCATCACCTGATCATCGACGAGAGCATTGAGGGTGAAGAGCTGAACGAAGCCATTCCTGCGGATGATAACCACAAGCATTTCGGCGGCGGACAGACCGAAACCACAATCGAGTTGCCTGCCGGTTCGCACACGCTGCAACTGGTCCTGGGAGACTGGTCCCATATTCCGCATAACCCGCCAGTCATGTCGGAAAAAATCACGGTGACTGTCGAGTAAGGGTTGCCAGCACCGGAAACCCTCCGGAACGAACGACTTGTTGCGGCGTTGCTCCCTTATGCAGACCGACCCGCAACAAGGAACGACCATGGCAGACCGTCTTGCCGCAGAAATGGATCTCAGCTTCGGGGCCTTGCCCATCGAAGTTCTGGTCCTTCGGATGATTGCGGCCATCGTTCTGGGTGGTGTGATCGGATTCGAACGGGAAAGGCGCGGCAAGGACGCCGGGCTCAGGACGCATATGCTGATTGCGTTTGCGTCCTGCCTGTTCCTGCTGATCAGCCAGGCGCTTGCCGAGCTTCCCTTTTCCGGGGCAAGCAATGTCAACGTGGATCCACTCCGGCTGGTTGAAGCCGTCACGGCGGGCGTGGCTTTTCTATCCGCCGGATTGATCTTTTCTCGCAACGGTTCGGTTCAGAATGTCACCACCGGCGCATCCATGTGGCTGTCGGGAGCGATCGGCACTGCCTGTGGCGTCGGGCAGATCGGGTTGGCCGGTCTGGCGACGATCATGGTGGTGATCGTCCTGGCCGTTATCGGCCGTCTGGAACGCCGGCTCGGCTCTCATGTCCGGGGCAGCACCCCGGACACGCGAGCCTGATATCATCGACAATTTCCCGGGCGCTTCCTTTGGTCCAGAAGAGCGCCTTGTTGAAAATCAGGCGTTGCCGCGGGTTTCCAGCAGGCGGCGCGCTATCACCTGAGCCTGAATTTCCGCTGCACCTTCGAAGATATTCAGAATGCGGGCGTCGCACAGGACGCGGGAAATCGCATATTCCAGTGCAAAGCCATTGCCGCCGTGGATCTGCAGCGCATTGTCCGCTGCTGCCCAGGCAACACGTGCACCAAGCAACTTCGCCATGCCGGCTTCCAGATCACAGCGCTTGCCGGAATCCTTCTGCCAGGACGAGAAGTAGGTGAGTTGGCGGGCAATCATCAGTTCGGCCGTCATCATGGCCAGCTTGTCGGCAACACGCGGGAAGTTGACCAG
This sequence comes from Roseibium sp. LAB1, assembly GCF_054658235.1. Classification (NCBI taxonomy): domain Bacteria; kingdom Pseudomonadati; phylum Pseudomonadota; class Alphaproteobacteria; order Hyphomicrobiales; family Stappiaceae; genus Roseibium; species Roseibium sp. LAB1. The sequence goes on from NZ_BAAGIB010000003.1 coordinate 691,380, forward strand.
TTCCTTGCCGAACTGGACACGTTCTTCTGCGTATCTCAGGCCCAGATCCAGCGCGGACTGGGCTACGCCCAGAGCGCGGGCCGCGGTCTGGATGCGAGCGCCTTCGAAAGTCTGCATAAGCTGCTTGAAACCTTCACCCTCGACCTGGCCGAGCAGGTTCTCGCCCTTCACTTCAAAGCCGTCGAAAGCGATTTCGTATTCCTTCATGCCCCGGTAGCCGAGCACTTCAATCTCGCCGCCGCTCATGCCTTGCGCCGGGAACGGCTCCTCGTCGGAGCCGCGCGGCTTTTCCGCAATGAACATGGACAGGCCCTTGTAGCCCGGTTCATCCGGGTTTGTGCGGGCCAAAAGGGTCATGATATCGGCGCGGACCGGATGGGTGATCCAGGTCTTGTTGCCGGATACCTTCCAGACATCGCCGTCCTTCACGGCACGGGTCTTGAGGGACGCAAGGTCGGAGCCGGTGTTGGGTTCGGTAAAGACAGCTGTCGGCAGGATCTCGCCGGAGGCGATTTTCGGCAACCAATGCTGCTTCTGCTCTTCTGTTCCACCGCACAGGATGAGTTCCGCTGCGATTTCAGACCGGGTGCCGAGCGAACCGACGCCGATATAGGCGCGGGACAGCTCTTCGGAGACGACGCACATGGCCTCCTTGCCAAGGCCCAGGCCGCCGTATTCTTCGGGAATGGTAAGGCCGAACACGCCGAGTTCCGACATCTGTTCGATGATCTCAAGCGGGATGTATTCGTTCTTCAAGTGCCATTCGTGGGCGTTTGGCACGACGTTGTCTTCCGCAAAACGTCGCATTTCATTGCGGATCTGCTCCATGGTCTCGTCGAGGCCCGGATCGCCGAAGGTCGAATGGCCTGCCTGGTCGCGGATCAGGCGCGTGATCTCGCTGCGGATTTCCGGGCGGCTGCCGGTCTCAATCAACGACAGGATCTCGGCTGTCTGGAAGCTCTGCGCCTCTTCGAAGGAAATACCAAGATCGGACAAGCGAACGATCTCGCCCTGGTTCATCGGAATGCCGCCGAAAATCTGGGCCAGATATTCCCCAAATCCGAGCTGGACGATGTGGTCTTCAAGCGCGCCGTAGCGGCCTTCGGCACTCAGCCGTTTCGCATAGGCGTCCAGCTGACGTAGAGATTCGACATAGGTTGCGAACCAGGCCAGTCCGTGTGTTGCCCTCTGCTCTTCTTCCATCCGGCGAGAGGAGATGCGTCCGTCCTCGCTCACGAGCTCGCGCACCCGCTGCGCTGCGAGATTGAGCAGGCGGTCGAGCGTCACGATGGCGGCTTCCGTGCGCTCGGGAAGGCTGGCTGGCGTTTCTGCGGCCGAAAGGGCTGCGGTGGACATGGCGATCTCCGTTTTCATTTGTTGCGCAGCAGCGCTTCTTGTTGAAGCTATGTTGCGTTGCACACCATCATTTGTCGAGCGTGAATTTATAGACCTTTTGGCGGATGCGGTTTTCACCACCCAGGCTTGACGAATTGTGTCGGTGCGGGCCACATCTTGGGTCATGAGCGCCCGACAGACAGTTCTTGTGATTTACGCCGTGCTGAAAGACGCCATTGGTCACTTCGCCCGCGATGATGGCTTTGCAATGGCCAGTCACGTGGCCCTGTCGGGGTTGCTGGCGATCTTTCCTCTGCTGATCTTCATCGCCTCGCTGGCGGCCTTTCTCGGTATGACCGGTGCTGCCGACACAGTGTCGGAGCTGATGTTTGACGCCTGGCCGGAGAGTGTCGCGGCTCCGGTCGTGCGCGAAATCCAGAACGTCCTGACCATCCGTCGCGGTGATCTCGTGACATTCGGTGCCGTGGCTGCCCTGTGGTTTTCCTCAAATGGGGTCGAGGCCCTGCGCACTGCGCTCAATCGGGCCTACCGGCAGCACGAACACCGCTCAATCGTGCTGCTGCGTCTGCAATCGCTGGGGCTCGTGCTGCTCGGGGCGGGCATTCTTCTGGCCTACACGTTCCTTGTGGTTCTGGCACCGCTCGCCATAGAAGGGCTGAAGGTCTTTGTGCCCAAGATCGAGACATTCCTTCTGTCGATCAATGTCGCCCGCTATACGCTGGCCGGATCGCTGCTGATCATCGGCCTTTTCATCACCCACTGGCTGCTGCCGGCTGGCCACCGCACTTTTCGCGATCTGTGGCCCGGTGTGTTCGCCACATTGTTCATGTGGATCATTGCCGGCAGTGCCTTTGGTGCCTATCTCGCCAGCTTCGCCAATTACGTTTCCACATATGGCGGTCTGGCGGGGATCATGACTGCGCTGATCTTCCTTTATATCTGCGCGCTCGTGTTCATTCTGGGTGGCGAACTGAATGCCGCGATCTCCCGTCAACGGCGCTACTGGCGGCGCCGTCAGGAGCAACTTGCCCTTGCGCTCGACACGGACGTGTAAACGGACCCGTTGCGTTTGGCGCCAGGCCAATGCCGCCGGTTTTCGAACAAGTGGCTTTGGCTAACTCTTTCGGGCTCTCTTGCGGATTGTCAGAACCGCGCTGATCACCAGCACCATGCCGGCGATTTGAACCGGCGTCAGAGCTTCGCCAAACAGGAAATAGCTTTCCACCGCTGTCGCCACCGGTACCAGAAAGAACAGGCTGGCAACCTGGGAGACAGCGCCTTCGCGGATCAGCAGCATCAGCAGCAGGATTGCACCGACGGACAGGACCAGCACAAGCCAGACCATTGCAAAGATCAATTCGCCCGACCAGGTGATCTGCCAGCTTTCGGTGAGGCTCAGCGGTATGGTGATCAGGAGAGCGCCGACATATTGCCAGACGGTTGCCGCCATGAGGTCGGTCTGCTGCACGAAACGTTTCTGGTAGACGGTTCCCAGACTGATGGCCACAACGGAAAGCAGGACGACGAAAATCGTCACCATCGTGATGCCCGATCCGGCCAGGTCGAGTTTCGGGCCCAGCACGAACGCCAGGCCGATGGCGCCGATGGCCATCGCAAGCCAGTGCCTGCGGGAGATGGTTTCACCGAGCAGCGCCACCGCGATCAACGCGGTTAGCACGGGCTGCAGGCCAACGATGATCGAAGATGCGCCCGCCGGCATGCCGTGTTTGATCGCCCAGAAGACGCCAGCGAGATAAATGCCATGCACCAGCATTCCGGTAACGATGCAATGCAGGATTGCGGCAGGATCCTTCGGCCAGGATTTCGCCAGAACCATTGCCAGCAGAATCAGGACCGGCAGAACCGCAACGAAGCGGATCGTCAAAAACACCATCGGATCGATGTAGGGTGCGCCGAGTTTTGAACCGACGAAACCTGTCGACCACAGCAGAACAAAAATGGCCGGTGCCGCTCTTGCGAGGAGATTCACTTGCAGCCTCAATGACAAAGTCGAAGATGACGCAAGGTTAGAGTCGCGTCAGGTCGGCGGGGTTGCGCGCATGTTAACCGTAAATTGGCATTTCTAGTCAAATCTACGGCGCAAACATGAGTGTTCGTGCGTCCTGCCGTGAGAGAAAACAGCAGACAAGATGTCCGAACACTTTCAGATCGATCAACGCATGGATGTAGACATCGATCCCGATGACACGTCCGTTGATCCAGGGGACATACGCTGGTGGCCTTCAGATCTCAATCATCTTTTCGGATCTTCACGAATTTGTCCGTCAAAGCCAGAATTCTGGCCTTGAGCCTTTTCACCATTGTCGGACTGCTGGCGATCGGCGGCGTCTTTTTCTGGAGCCAGGGTGAACTGAACTCGGCCTTCGCGCGCATGAGCAGCAGCTCGAAGCTGGCAGCTCAGGTCAGCACCTTGTCGGAAAATGCGGCGGCGCTTCGCTCCATCGAAGAGCGCTATCACAGCAACCCATCTGTTGAGACGTACCAGAGCTTCAACGCCAAGCTTGATGAGGCGGGCATAGTTCTGGAATCAGTCGCGGCCAATCCTGCGGCGGCCGCCTATGCTTCGGAAGTCGCCGACGTCAAGGACACGCTGGAAGGCACCAGAGGTGCATTCGAAATGCTTGACGCTGCCCAGCAGAAGATCGGGTATGACGCCACCCAGGGCTATCTGGCGGGTCTCAACGATTACGCCGGGGCGTTCAAGCATCGCCTGTCGGAAGAGATGAAGTTCGGCGGCGGTCCGGATTTCGAGAAGCTGGCCCGCGCCATTCTGGCCGTACAACTGGCCGAAAGGGAGTTCACGCTCGCCAACACAGAGGCCGCGCAGGAGGCGTTTCAAAGCGAGTACACCGCCTTCGAAGAGTTCTTGCAAAAAGTGTACATCTCCAACGCCGTCAAGGCGGAGCTGGCCGAAAACATGGCCAAATACAAGACGACCTTCGACGATTACACCGTCGCCAAGGCGCAGCGGGCCGAACATTCGGAACTGCTGGAAAATCTTTTCGAACTTGTCCCGCCGCATATTGCCTCCCTCAGCAAAGCCGCCAATGCGATCCAGAGCGAAGCTGCCGGCCAGCTTGAGACAGCCCGGTCGATCGCGACCTACGCAATCGGTGGGGCAATCCTCGTCCTGCTGTTGTTGCTGCCGGCCATCGCTCTTTTGATCGGCCAGTCGGTCTCGCGTCCTCTGGCGCGCCTTCAGACGGCCATGGAAGCGCTCGCCGGTGGACAGACGGATCTCGACCTGCCGGACGATAGCGGCAACACCGAGCTGGCCTCAATGAGCCGAACGGTCCAGGTCTTCCGCGACAATGCTGTGGAGCGGGCAGAACTTGCGTCGGCCCAGGACCAGGAAAACCGCAGGCGCGAAGAACGAGTTGCCCGTCTCGATGCGCTGATCGGGCGTTTTGAAGGTACGGTGTCCGCGGCTCTCAACAGTCTGGATCGGGCTAATGACGAGCTGCGCCAGACCTCTCAGTCCATGGAGCAGTCGGCCGACGACGTTGCCAACCAGTCCGGTGAAGCGGCTGAAGCAGTGCGCACGGCGGCGGAAAATGTCACCTCCGCAGCCCATTCCGCCGAAGAACTCGCCGCGTCGATTGCCGAGATTGCCGGCCAGGCGAACAAGTCCACCGAAGTGGCTCAGCAGGCGGTGCGGAGTGCGTCGTCGACTGTTGCCACCATGCAGGAGCTTTCCAGCGCAGCCGATCGGATCGGCGAGGTCATGGGGCTGATCCGGGACATTGCCAACCAGACCAACCTGTTGGCACTGAACGCGACCATCGAGGCTGCCCGGGCGGGCGAGGCCGGCAAGGGCTTTGCGGTGGTTGCTGCCGAAGTGAAACAGCTCGCCGACCAGACATCGAAAGCCACAGAGGATATCGCCACCCAGATCGAGGCCATTCAGGGCTCTTCCGGCCAGGCGGTGCAGGCGATCGAGGACGTCAACCGGATCATCTCCGACATGGAAGGCCTCGCCTCGGCCGTTGCATCTGCCGTGCAGCAGCAGGACGAAGCCGTTCAGGCGATCTCGCACAATGTGTCCAGCGCTTCGGCCCGGTCCGAGCAAGGGGTGTCGAGCATGGAAGCGGTCGGATCGGCCGCCGAGCTTGCGCGCTCCAACAGTTCAGAAGTGGAGCAGCTTGCAGAATCGCTTGGTGAGCAGGGGACATTGATACGGCAGGAAGTTGCCGAGTTCCTGCAGGGCGTGCGCAGCGCCTGATCCCGAACTGTATCGCACCAAGCACAGAAATCGAAAAAAAACGCCGTGTCGGACCCGACGCGGCGTTTCGCCATTCTGGCGGCTTGCGTTTCTTCGTGCTAGCCATGCACACAAACATTCGGCCGGCACGCAATCCGCCGGACCGGCCAAGCGCAAAGAGGGCGAAGCGGAATGCAGGAAGACATCGTCATCATCGGAGCAGGACAAGCCGGTGCCCAGGTTGCCCAATCCCTGCGGCAGGGCGGATTTGAAGGACCGCTGCGGCTGATCGGCGACGAACCGCATCCTCCTTATCAGAGGCCGCCACTTTCCAAGAAATTTCTGGCCGGCGATATCGGTGCCGAAGGCCTGTGGTTGCGCCCGCCGGCTTTCTTCACCACCAACAACATCGATCACATTCCGAACACCAGGGTCGTTGCCATCGACCGGGGTTCCAAGCGGTTGACCCTGGCCAACGGCGATACGCTGCCCTACGGCAAGCTGGTTCTTGCAACCGGCACCAATGCCAGACAGCTGAAACTCGACGGCGCCGACAAGAAGGGCGTCGTCACTCTGCGCACGATCGCCGACGTCAACGTGATGCGGGAGATCATGCAGTCTACCGACAGGGTTGCCATTATCGGTGCCGGGTATATCGGTCTGGAGGTTGCCGCCGTCGCCAAGGGGCTGGGCAAGACGGTGACCGTTATCGAGGCGCAGGACCGCCCGATGAAGCGCGTGGTCAGCCAGACTGTTTCCGACTATTTCTCCGGCCTGCACAAGGCCCGGGGCATCGAGTTGCGTCTTAATACGGGCATCGAGGCCATCGAGGGAGGTGACAGTGTTACCGGCGTACGGTTGTCGACGGGCGAGACGGTTCCGGCGGAGCTTGTTCTGGTTGCTGTCGGCGCCGAACCCAACGATCACCTGGCCACCGAAGCGGGCCTGGAAGTCGACAACGGGATCCTGGTGGATGGGTGCGGCCAGACCAGCGACCCGGACATCTTCGCCGCGGGTGACTGCACTCGGTTCTATTCCAATCGCTACCAGCGGTCGGTGCGCATGGAAAGCGTCCAGAACGCCATCGATCAAGCCAAGGCGGTTGCCCAGGCGCTGCTGGGGCAGGAGGTCGACTACGACCCGTTGCCGTGGTTCTGGTCCGATCAGTACGACATCAAGCTTCAGATCGCGGGCCTGTCGGAAGGCTATGACGACACCAGGGTCGTCGGTTCGACCGAGAACAGCAAGTTCTATGTCGCCTACCTGCACGACGGCCGGCTTATTGCCGTCGACAGCATCAATTCGCCGCGCTCGCACATGATGGCCCGCAGGGTGATCGGCGAGACCTGGCGCGACGACCTGCTTCCGGAAGCCTGAGGCTCACGGTCTGAAACGATTGACGCAGGCGGGCATTGGATCGACGCGGTCTCAATGCCCGCTGTCAACAGGGCCGATTATTCGACCTTGCCGAATTTCTCCAGAAAGTATGCGGTCATGTCCTTGTTGCGATCGTACTGATGCACGATCGCGTAGGGCTGCTTGTCGAAGGTTTTGACAAGCCCGTCCTCAAACACCGGGGCGGTTTCCCTTGGCATGCAGAAGCCCGGCGCATCCGGGCCGACATTCGCACTGACCGCATGCAGCAACCAGGGGACCTGCCAGTTCACTTTCTCGGCCTTTTCCTTCCAGCCGCAGAAGGTCAGAAGCTGGTTGAAGGCTGCCTGGTCACCACTGCGTTTGGTCTGGTCGAAATAGTAGACCGCCAGCATGAAATCCATCATGGCCTCGTAGCGGCCTGCAAAATAACCTGCGCAGCACACGGGAACCTTGGCCACCCGGTCATAAGCGTGGCGGCCGTAGGTCTTCAGGACGTTCCTGTGGTTCCAGGGGTCTTCATGGGTGATGCTTTCCTCACCGATCAGGAGATCCTTGCCGGTGGCAAGATTGTCTTCCATCCAGGCAAATGGATCGGACTGGAAGACGACGTCCCGGGCATCCGAGAAAGCAACGAAGCGGACGGGTTCGCCAAGGGCATCCAGCCGCTGCTTCACCAGGTGGCTGGCATGGAAGAAGCGCCGGTCGTAGATCTTGTCCTTGAAGCGCAGGATGCGTTTGTTCCAGGTCCAGCGTCTGTCGGTGTAAAGTTTGCCGTCATCGGAATGGTCGGCGATCTCTTCCTGTAGCTGAGAATAGGAATAACGCTTCTTGCCAGCGTCATGATTGAAGGTGATGACGAGCGAGCCCATGTGCTTCATGTACTCCACAAGGGCTTCACTGACATCGTAAGCCACGGCAACCGTGCGGCCGCGGTATCCGGTTGCCTTGAGGGAATTGTACCAGGCTGCCATGTGTTTCGGCTCATAGCCCGAAACCGCCGTGACGATGACATCGTTGGCTGAAGACATTTCGGCTGACATGCGCACTCCGGCTCGGTTCAAACTGGCCCCGGCGACAGGCTGGCCGGGCTTCGGCCTGCTACCTAGCCCAAACCGCGCCGGGGGGCCAGATCAGGGCGAAAATTTCTGGAACCGCGGAGGACGGTTCGCCTCAGCATCCTGCGTTCTGAAGGATGAGCCGGGTGACGTCCTTCGGCAGTTCCAGATGCAACATGTGGCCGGTTCGTTCGAAGATGTGCGTGGCAACGATACCTGGCAGCTTGTGGGCCTGGCGTGTCGGCAGGACGCGGTCCTGCGTGCCCCAGAGAACCTTGATCGGCATGGGCAGGGCGGCCAGCTCGTCGCGCGGCAGGGTTTTCTGCACGCTGCCGTCGATGATCTCGTCGGCGATCGACTCCAGTGTTGCGGCCGCGCCCGGGCGGGCCCGGCTTTCGGCGGCCGTTCTGGCCAGGAATTTCGGCAGTTTGAACTCCCAGCCGAAGAACTGCTCCAGCAGGGTTTCCATGGTGTCCGCATCCGTTGCGGCCGCATAGCGGCGCAGCAGACGGTGGTTGATCTCCGGGCCGAAACCACCGGGTGCCAGCAGCGTCAGGCTGGCCACCAGATCGGGATTGCGCAGGGCAATCAGTGCGGCGACCGCGCCGCCCATGGAATGGCCGACGAGATGAACCCTGGTCAGTTCCAGTGCATCAAGAGACTGGCTGACCGCCTTTGCGGCAATGCCCGCATTGCCGATCCGCGGCCAGTCCAGTGCCTCACCGTGCCCCGGCAGATCAAACGCAATCGAGCGTTTCTTCGGGGCCAGCGCAGTCTGGATGTTGAGCCAGGTCTGCCGGTCGCCTCCGAAGCCGTGCAGCAGCACGATCGGCGCGCCGTGGTCAGGGCCGGTGGCTTGCTGGTCTCTGAAGGGCAGGTGGGAAGGGGCATCTGGACGTAGATCGGTCATGTCGGTCTTTGCTTGTCGAGAAAATGAGGAAAAATCCGCCGGACGGTCGGCCTCAGGAAAGCCGGTCCAGGGTAAACAGGGGTTGGGGGTCGGTGAAGCCGTTGAGTTCGAACGATCCGGCCGGATTGGATCTTTCGCTGGCAAAGCGGGCGATGTCTTCGGTCATAAGCACGTCGGCGCCAACGGTCTTGGTGAGGCTTTCGATGCGCGCGGCCGCGTGAACTGTCTGGCCGATCACCGAAAAGGTGAGCCGGTGCGGGACGCCGATATTGCCGAACATGACGGAGCCGACGGACAGGGCAATGCCCGCCTTCAGAACGTGCGGCAGTGCGGGGTCGGCATTGATCGCCTTCAGACGGTTCCGGCTTTCGTCCGCCGCCGAAAGCGCCAGTGCAACGGCCTTGTCCAGGCTTTGTTGTCCGATGGGAAAGACACCCAGAACGGCATCGCCGATAAAGTCGAGAACTTCACCGCCCTTGGCCAGGATCGCACCGGCTGTGGCGTCGAAATAGGTGTTCAGAAACGACAGGTAGGCATCTGGGCCGAGCAGTTCGGCAATGGCGGTCGAATTGCGCATGTCGCTGAAATAGATCACCGCGTCGACGGTCTGTCCGTCGCCGTGGCGGATCTGGCCGCTCAGTACCTTGCCGCCGGCGATCTTGCCGAGATAGGTCTCCGCGATCGTCTGGTTGATCTGCCCCTGGATGGTGGCACGGGCGGCAAGCGCAAAGCGTTTTTGAATGTAGCGGATCGCGGTGAGGGCATCGTCGGAAAAGCCGTCCGTTTCCCGCGTTGCCCAACTGATCACGATGCCGGACGTGGCGATCTGGTCCTTGATGGTCGGCAGGTCGAATTCGGTCAAGATCACGATGTAATCCGTGTAGCCGCTGTCCCTCAGGCGAGTGAGCAGTGGAAACTCCAGCGGGGCATTGGCATTCTTGAGACGCCGTCGCAGGGCGGGTTCCTTGTTGACCAGCACTGCGCGGACAGGGCTTTGCAGCCATTCGTCGGTTTCTTCCGCATTGTGGGCGATCTGTTCGCGCTGGATCTCGATGCCGTTTTCCCAGATGGCGGCTTCGGCCTCGATCAAAGGATGGAGCGTCGACCAGCCGATCATCGCGCGGTCCACCGGAACCTCGCATGCACGCAGGCGTTCGCACATCTCGCCGAACATGGACCCCAGATCGGGCGAGCCGAGAGACTGGTCGATCAACCAGTCTTCGACACCGTCAATTTCCGCCATACTGATCATGGCGCCAAGTTAGTGTTGTTTTCGTCGGGATTCCAGACGGCTTGTGGGGGTGTTCGCGATTAATTCGCAGGTTCGACAGCCACTTGGCCTGGCGGGATGATGACCCAGTTGACCGTGACATCCGGCAGGCTGCCGGATGTCTGGTACCGGAACGTCCGCGATCCTTCGCGGACAGCATCCGGATAATAGCGGCGAATTTCCGCAATTGGTGTTTCCTCGTCACCGCGCCAGACGATCATCAGACCCTTTTCCTGGATATCCTTCGGGTCGATCCAGGGACTGAGGGTCCGGTCATGCAGATAAAACATCGACGGGCGGCTGGGCGCCTGCGTGGTGACGTTGGCTGCCGACCACATGTCGCCGGCCACATAGGCGAGGTCGGTGCCCATGCGATCTTTCCAGACGGTAGCCATCTCGTCCGCGATTGCCTTGCCGGGATAGTGGATCCGGGTCTGCTTGTGTTTCCAATGGGGCTCGAGAACCGCCTGCCCGAAGATAACGCCGAGGAAAATCGCCTGGATCGCGATCGCCGCTGCAAATGCTCGGGCAGGAAAAGGCCACAGGTTCGGCAAGGCCAGAAACCGTACCGCAAGGACGCCGGACAGCACGAACATGGGTGTGCCCCACATATGCTCGAACTCGTTGCCGGTCACGGCTGAGGCCAGAAGCACGACGGCAAGCGGCAGGATGGCAAACCAGAGCAGAAAGCGGTCGGAAGGTACGGGAAGAACCTCGACCGTTTCGCGCCTGTGCTGTCGCACCTGTTTCACTCCGCGCCAGCCCAGACCGGCCAGGAAAACCACGAACAGGCCTGCATGATTGCCGATCTGCGCGGCCAGGAAGTTCAGTGGATTGAACAGGTGGTCGAAGATACCGGTTGCCGGATTGCTGCGGCTGGCGGCATAGCGCAACGTCAGGAAGTCCGTTTCCAGCAGCCATGCGGCGTGCGGCACAAGCAGGACAAGACAGACGGCTGCCGCCACCCAGGGGCCCGGACACAAAACGTGCCGCCGGGCATCGGCGAAAACCAGTGCGTAGAGACCGATTGTACCGATCAGCAGTAGCACGAAATATTTCGTGTAGAGGCCAAAGGCGGCAAGGACGCCGAGCAGCACCCAGTCGAGCAAACGGCCCTTTTCCAATGCCCGGTGAAACACCAGCATCATGCCCGCCCAGATCGGGATCTGCAGGATATTCGGATTGAATTCGGGCAATGGCAGCGTGAAGTAGAACGTCACGCTGGTCAGGACGAGCGACCAGAAGGCTTGCTGTCCGGACAGGCCAAGGCGGCGGCCAAGCTGCCAGATGAACAGATACCCAAGGGCGAGCGAACCGGCACTCAGCCAATAGCCGCCGGATAGGCCCCCTGTCAGGCGATAGGTCAGTTCCAGAAGCCAGGCCTGCATCGGTGGGTGCTTGGTGTAGCCGAGCTGAAGTTCCCGGCCCCAGGCAAATCCTTCCACGACATCCAGCGGCGGATTGGGAAAGGTCAGGGTCGGCACCAGAGCGTAGAGCAGGCACAGGACCGCAGCGTAAAGGAGGGCAGCCCGTGCTGGGGCGTTTTCGATCAGGCGCATTGCGGGTCAGGATCCGGCGGCATGGTGCGAGAAGGCCCAGAGCCGGGCACCGGCAAAGGAGAGGGCGGGCACGATCGCGATGGAAAACAGGAGGCCTATGAGATCCGGCCAGGGGGTCAGGGTCAGCCACAGGGCCAGAACGGTGGTGTTCAGCAGGAAACCGGTGACGGCAATCATCAGGAAGCGGACCATGCTTTTGAGGGCGGTTCCTTTCCGGCGAAGATGCGAAAAGCTCCAGAAGTAGTGACCGCTGAACGAAACGCAGAAGGCAACCAGGAAACCGCAGACATTGGCTGGATAGGCAGACAGCAGTTCCGATTGCAGCAGGCTGCCGGCGACCGCGGCATGGGTAAGGGTCGCCAGCACGCCGATTACGGCAAACTTGCCGGCGGCCACGGTTTCCATCTTCAGCTTGCCGTAACGGGCTTCAGGCGCCATTGGCGGCGTCGTCCGTTTGCTTGGCGGGTTGCGGAGTGCTTTCGCCCTCGATGACATCCTGAACGATAAAGACCGGCCGCTGTTTGGCTTCGTTGAAGAGCCTCGCGACATATTCCCCGATCATGCCGATGGACAGCAGTTGCACGCCTGAAAAGAACAGGATCGCGACCATAAGCGATGTATAGCCCGGGAGGTCGATGCCTTCGATAAGAACGCGCAAAGTCAGATAGAGCGCATAGGTGAATGCGCCAACCGAGATCAGCGCGCCGCCATAGAACCAGACGCGCAGCGGCAGCGTGGTGAAGCCGGTCAGGCCGTCCAGCGCAAAGTTCCAGAGTTTCCAGTAGTTGAACTTGCCTGTACCGGCGAGGCGAGGAGGACGCTCATAAGGCAGCGCCATGGCCGGAAAGCCGACCCAGGCGAAAAGCCCTTTCATGAACCGGTTGCGTTCCGGAAGGCGCAGCAGGGCGTCAATGACGCAGCGGTCGATCAGACGGAAGTCGCCGGCGTTCGCGGGCATGTCGATATTGGCCAGCCGGTTGAACAGGCGATAGAACATGCCTGCGGTGGACCGCTTCATGAGTGTGTCGGACGAACGGTCGACCCGGAGCCCATAGACAACATCGTAGCCCGCGCGCCAGCCGTCCAGCATCTGCAGAATAAGCTCCGGCGGGTCCTGCAGGTCGGCGTCGATGATGATGCCGATGTCTCCCTTTGCGGTCTCAAGGCCCGCAGAAAGGGCCGCTTCCTTGCCGAAATTTCGGGACAGGCCCACAAGCCGTCCGGGAAGACCGTTTGCGAGCTGTTCGGAAAGGATATCGGCCGTCCTGTCACGGCTGCCATCGTCGATGAAGACGTATTCGTATTGCAGGCCGCTTTGCTCAAGCACCGGGCGGGTCGCCTGAAGAAAGTGAAGAATGACCTCTTCTTCGTTGTAGACCGGGACGATGACGCTCAGCAGCGGTGCCTGCGGGCGGGCGCTTTCCCGCCGGGAGACATAAACATTGTTATCCGCATTTGTGTGCATGGACATTCGTTAGCCGGTTGAAGTCGGCGGCAACCTGCCGGAATTTCACGAAAAAGGCCAGCCCTTTGAAGAGGCTGGCCTTCGTCATGGCTATTTGAGCCGATTGTTCTCAGACAAGCACGCCGTGGCAGTGCTTGAACTTCTTGCCCGAGCCGCAGGGGCAGGCCTCGTTGCGACCGACCTTGCCCCAGCTTGAAGGATCGTTCGGGTCGCGCTGTGCCGGCGGTACCGGCAGCTGGCCATCAGCCACGGCCATTTCATCTTCCCCTGTAAGAGGGTTGATGTGATGGGCGTGCATTTCCGGCTCGGCCGGCATTTGCGGCGGCTGTTCCGTCACCAGTTCGACCCGCAGCAGCTGTGCGGTGGTCATCTGGCGCAGCTGGGTCAGCATGGATTCAAACAGCGTGAAGGCCTCGGTCTTGTATTCCTGCAACGGATCGCGCTGGGCATAGCCACGGAAACCGACGACGGACCGCAGGTGGTCGAGATTGGCCAGGTGCTCCCGCCACAGATTGTCGAGCGTCTGCAGCAGCACGGCCTTTTCGACCTGACGCATGATATCCGGGCTGTATTTGGCAACCTTCTGGGCCATGGCCGCGTCGGCGGCCTTGCGCAGACGATCCTTGACCTCTTCGTCGGCGATGCCTTCCTCGGCGGCCCAGTCCTTGATCGGCAGATCCAGGTTGAGGTACTTGCGCACCTCTTCCTGAAGACCTTCCGTATCCCACTGTTCGGGATAGGCGCGCTCGGGAATATGCGCGGAAACAAGATCGTCGATCACGTCGTGACGCATGTCGGAAACCGCGTCCTGGATCGCTTCGCTGTCCATCAGTTCGATACGCTGATCGAAGACCACCTTGCGCTGGTCGTTCATCACGTCATCGAACTTCAAAAGGTTCTTACGAATGTCGAAGTTGCGGGACTCGACCTTCTGCTGAGCCTTTTCAAGAGCCTTGTTGATCCACGGGTGGATGATGGCCTCGCCATCTTCCAGGCCGAGCTTCTGCAGCATGGAATCCATGCGCTCGGACCCGAAGATGCGCATCAGGTCGTCCTGCAGGGACAGGAAGAACTTGGAATGGCCCGGGTCGCCCTGACGGCCGGAACGGCCGCGCAACTGATTGTCGATACGGCGGCTTTCGTGGCGCTCGGTGCCGATGACGTAGAGACCGCCGGCAGCCAGTGCCTTTTCCTTCAGCTCCTCGACCTCGGTGCGGATCTGCGCTTCCTTGGCGGTGCGTTCGTCGCCTTCCGGCATGTCGCCCAGTTCCATGGCGATCTGCATGTCGGCGTTGCCGCCGAGCTGGATGTCCGTACCGCGGCCCGCCATGTTGGTGGCGATGGTCACGGCGCCCGGCAGACCGGCTTGTGCGACGATGAAGGCTTCCTGCTCGTGGTAGCGCGCGTTGAGCACCGCGAAGACCTTGGTCTTGCCGCCGTCCTGCTTCTGCGCGGCGGCGAAGGCAGCCGGATCGCTGAGATCGATCTGCTTGTAGCCGTGCTTCTTCAGCATCTCGGCGAGATACTCCGACTTCTCGATCGAGGTCGTGCCGACCAGGATCGGCTGTGCACGCTGCTTGCAGTCGTCGATCAGCTTGACGATGGCGTTGAATTTTTCCTGAACGGTCCGGTAGACCTCGTCGTCGTCGTCGATACGTTTGACGGCGACGTTGGTCGGGATCTCAACCACTTCCAGCTTGTAGATGTCGGCAAATTCGTCGGCTTCGGTCGACGCGGTACCGGTCATGCCGGCCAGCTTGCCATACATACGGAAATAGTTCTGGAACGTGATGGAAGCCAGCGTCTGGTTTTCCGGTTGGATACGCACTTTTTCACGGGCTTCCAGTGCCTGGTGCAGGCCTTCGGAAAAACGGCGGCCCGGCATCATGCGGCCGGTGAACTCGTCGATGATCACAACTTCGTCATTGCGGACGATGTAATCCTTGTCGCGCTGGAACAGCTTGTGCGCCTTCAGCGCCTGCTGCAAGTGATGCACGATGGCGACGTTTTCGACGTCGTAGAGCGAATCGCCCTTCAGAAGACCTGCTTCACCGAGCAGCTTTTCCAGTTTCTCGTTACCGGCTTCCGTGAAGGTGGTCGAACGCTGCTTCTCGTCCAGCTCGTAATCTTCGTCGGTCAGATGCGGAATGAAGGCGTCGACCGAATTGTAGAACTCCGACCGGTCTTCAAGCGGACCGGAAATGATCAGAGGCGTACGGGCCTCGTCGATCAGGATCGAATCCACTTCGTCGACGATGGCATAGGCATGTCCGCGCTGAACCATCGACTGGCGGTCATGCTTCATGTTGTCGCGGAGATAATCGAAGCCGAATTCGTTGTTGGTGCCGTAAGTGACGTCGGCGGCGTAGGCCGCCCGGCGTTCCTCATCGCTCAGGCCGTGGGTGATACAGCCGACGGTGAGGCCCAGAAACTTGTAGACCTGACCCATCCAGTCGCTGTCGCGCTGCGCCAGGTAGTCGTTGACGGTGACGACGTGAACGCCGTTTCCTGTCAAGGCGTTGAGGTAGACCGGCGCGGTGGCCACGAGCGTCTTGCCCTCACCGGTGCGCATTTCGGCGATCTGGCCGGAATTCAGCACCATGCCGCCGATAAGCTGCACATCGTAATGGCGCTGACCCAGCGCCCTGCGGGCTGCTTCGCGGACGGTGGCGAAGGCGGGAACCAGGAGATCATCGACGGTTGCGCCGTTTTTCAGCTGGTTTCGGAACTCGTCGGTCCTGGCTCTGAGAGCCTCGTCCGAAAGAGCCTGGATTTCAGGCTCAAGGGCATTGATCTGATCGACCGTTGCCCGAAATGCCTTCACTTTCCGGTCGTTTGCCGAACCGAAAATCTTACGTGCTAAAGCGCCAAGGCCAGCCATGTGGCGGTCCTTCCCTACCGGGCGGCGCCAACTGGCAAAGAGGCGCCTGCCCATGAAATCGTCTCAATTGCTGTCCACGTTGCCGCCTGGCGCAGAGCGCCGGCCGGTAACCGCGGCCGAAAAGATGCCTTCCCGGCGCTAGGCCAGGACGCCCGACAGATAAGAGGGGGCTGAATGCTTGTCAACGCCGCAGGAATGCGCAATGTAGCCACGCCCCTGCAAGACAGGGGAAAGAAAGATTACTGTTCCGATACGTAAAGGACTTCTCATGTTCCGAATTTCGATGCGCAGGCCGGCTCAGGCGCTTGCCGTTTCTCTCCTGGCGCTGTCGCTCGGATCCACCGTCCTGTCCGCCGCAGAACCGGACGATGTGGTCGCGAAAGTTGGCGACACGGAGATCACCGAAGCCGATCTCGCCTTCGCCGCACAGGACCTGGGCAAGGAATTGCAGCGGTTCCCGCCGGCGCAGTGGCGCAAGCTTCTTCTGGACGTCATGGTCGATATGGAACTGATGGCGCACGCTGCCCGTGAGGATGGCCTGGACAAGGATCCGGACTTCCAGCGCCAGCTCGATTTCCTGAAGTTGCGTGCCCTGCGCAATGCCTACCTGGCCCAGAAAATCGACGGCGCGGTCACCGATGAAGAAGTCCAGGCAGCCTATGACAAGGAATTCGCCGACTTCGAAGGTCCGGAAGAAATCAACGCCCGTCACATCCTGGTGAAGGAAAAGGCCGAAGCCGAAGCCATCATCGCGGAACTTGACGGTGGCGCGGATTTCGCTGAACTGGCCCGTGAAAAATCCACTGGCCCGTCCGGTCCGAATGGCGGCAGCCTGGGTTACTTCGTCAAGGGACAGATGGTTCCCTCGTTCGAAGCCGCGGCCTTCGCACTGGAGCCGGGCACCTACACCAAGGAGCCGGTGGAATCCAAGTTTGGCTGGCACGTGATCAAGCTTGAAGACAAGCGTCAGCAGGAAAAACCGGCGTTTGATCAGGTTGCCAATGGTCTGCGTCAGCAGCTGATGCGCGAGCGCTACGATGCCCGCATGGCCGAGCTGAAGGATCAGGTTGCCGTCGAGATCCTCGACGAAAGCCTTGCCAAGGCCGAAGGAGCAGGCGCTGCTGCTGAAGACGGTGCGGCGGCAGACGACGCGGCCAAGACCGAATAAGGCAAACCCTGCCTGTTAACGACCAGCCCGGCAGCCACGCTGCCGGGCTTTTTTGCAGGCCTTGTGCACCACGCCTGAAAGGGCTTGAAAAGGCTTGCGTTTGTCCCATGCTTACGGCAAGAGCATCCAGTGTTCTGGCGAGCGCGGACAAGGTGCTCGCACGCATTTGATTGGATCAGTTTCCGGACGGTCGAACGATCTCGATTGAGCGTCCAGTGATCCGGAACCTTTGTTTTTTCTGACCGGGACCGCTTCGATGTCGACGACCGTATCTCCCCTTGCGCCCAAGTCCTATCCCGAGATGCCGGAGATCGACGGCGTTCAGTTCGCGACCGCATCTGCGGGGATCAAGTACAAGGGGCGAACCGACGTCTTGCTGGCAACGGTTGCCGAAGGGACGGCAGTTGCCGGGGTGTTCACCCGCTCCAAATGCTCGTCCGCTCCGGTTGACTGGTGCAAGGACCGGGTCGGCGGCGGCAAGGCCCGTGCGCTGCTGGTCAATTCCGGTAACGCCAACGCTTTCACCGGCAAGAAGGGTAGAGCAGCTGTTGAAATATCTGCCGAGATCGTCTCCAAGTCGCTGGGGTGCAGCGATGGCGAGATCTTTCTGGCGTCAACCGGCGTGATCGGCGAGCCGCTGCCGGCGGACAGGTTTTCCGGCGTGATCGAAGAGCTGAAGACCAACCAGGGCAGCGCAAGCTGGCTGGATGCGGCCAAGGCCATCATGACCACCGACACCTATCCCAAGGTTTCGACGGCAAGCGTCGAACTGGATGGCGTCACCGTGACCATCAACGGCATTGCCAAGGGCGCGGGCATGATCGCGCCGGACATGGCCACCATGCTGTCCTTCATCTACACCGATGCGCCGATTGCTCCGGCCGTTCTTCAGGCGCTGCTCAGCGGCGAAGTCGGCGGCAGTTTCAATGCGGTCACCGTCGACAGCGATACCTCCACTTCCGACACGGTTCTTCTGTTTGCGACCGGCGCGGCCGCGAAAAAGGGCGTGGAGAGCGTAGTCTCGCTTGAAGATCCGCGCGTCGACGTTCTGCGGGCAGCCCTTGGCGACGTGATGCTGGATCTGGCCCATCAGATTGTCCGGGACGGCGAAGGTGCGCGCAAATTCGTGGAAGTGCGGGTGGAAGGCGCCGAAAGCGATGCGTCCGCCAAGCGGATCGCGCTGTCGATTGCCAATTCGCCGCTGGTCAAGACGGCAATTGCCGGCGAGGACGCCAACTGGGGCCGCGTCGTGATGGCTGTCGGCAAGGCCGGCGAGCCGGCCGACCGCGACAAGCTGGCCATCTGGTTCGGCGATGTGCGCGTGGCCGTGGAAGGCGAGCGGGATCCCGACTACAGCGAAGCTGCTGCCTCTGCAGTGATGGAGCAGGAAGATATCGTCATCCGGGTAGACCTCGGCCTGGGAGACGGTCAGGCGGCGGTCTGGACCTGTGATCTCACCAAGGAATATGTCGCCATCAACGGCGACTACCGGAGCTGAGGCTCCTTCGCAGTTCTGACGGTGTTGCCCGCCAACGTGCTTAACCGTGCCTTAAACCAGAGTTTCAGGATTGGACATCTGCCAATGACCGAGATCGTGCTTGTTGCCGCCTGCGCCCTTGTGGATGCGGATGGCCGCATTCTTCTGGCACAGCGGCCCGAAGGCAAATCCATGGCCGGATTGTGGGAATTCCCCGGCGGCAAGGTCGAGGAAGGCGAACGCCCCGAAGAGACGCTGATCCGTGAGCTGGACGAAGAGCTGGGCATTGAGGTTAACGAAGCGTGTCTGGCGCCTTTGACTTTTGCCAGCCATTCTTACGAAGATTTTCACCTACTTATGCCATTGTTCATTTGCCGCAGGTGGGGTGGAATTCCACAAGGCAGGGAAGACCAGGCGTTGAAATGGGTGCGCGCAGCCAGGTTGAGGGACTACCCTATGCCGGCCGCCGACGAGCCTCTGATACCGCATCTCCTGGACGCAGTTTAGGGCAGTTTTCTTGGCGCCGGAGGCCTCATGCAGTTTCGATTTCTTTCCGACGCGAACCGCATAGGGCTTGTTGCTCGCATGGCCCGAAAGCTGGCTCGCGACGAGCGCGGTGCCACCGTTATCGAATATGGTCTGATTGTCGGGCTGATCGGTGTTGTCGTTCTGGTTGCGATGACTGGAATCGGTTCAGCCATGCGCAACGATATTTTCGGTGCAATTTCGACCGCCCTTCAAGGAGCGCTCGGTTCCAGCTGATCCGGCCGTTCTGGTGCCTCTAGTCGCCGATTTTCCGTTCAGGGACGCCAAGGGCGTCGGCAAGCCGCGTCTTGGCTGATCCTGGCCGCAACGGTTTCTGCTGGCTTTCGTGCGGCGCCCAGCCCGATAGTGTTACCATCGAAAATGTCGCCCGGATCCTGCCGTCGGCATCGGCGTGGTTCTGCGCATAAAGCTCGGCTGCACGCAGCAGCACCTGGCGCGACAGAGGTATCCTGCTGCGGTCTTTCAGCACGGACGTTGCGCCCATGGCCCTGAGATCCGCCAGCAGCGCGAACATCGTGTCGTAGCGCACCGTCAGACTATCCAGATCCGTTACCGGCAACGCAAAGCCAGCCCGTTGGAGCAGGCTGCCGAGGTCGCGCGTGTCGGCAAACGGCAACACCCTTGCAGCCGCGCCGCCTTTTGCTTCCAGCTCTGCCCGCGTGAGGCTGTCGCGCAGTTCACTCAGGGTGCCGGCGCCGGGCAGGGTGGCCAGAAACAGGCCGTCCGGTTTGAGGGCGCGGCGGATCTGCACCAGAGTGCCCGGCAGATCGTTGACGAATTGCAGGTTGAGCGCGGAGACGATCAGATCCACCGTCTGGTCACCGAAGGGGATCAGGGCGTCATCAAAAACGAGGTCAGGCGCGGCCAGGCTGGGGTCGGCGGCAAACAGATCCGCCCGAAGCACAAGATCAGCCTTGCCGGACTGCCGGATCGCCTCGCTGACATGAGCGCAATGACCACCAAGATCGACGGCAACCTTGAACCGTCGGTTGACCAGCAGCAATCGGTCCTGCAGATCGTCACTGACGGCCTTCAGCAGAAAATCCGCACCCGGTTTTGCAGCTTTCAGCGCCCGCAGGCGGCAGCTGCGGAAAAAGGAGCGGTCGAAGAGATCTGGTTGTGCGGTCACGGCAAACTCGGCTGTCGTCGAACTTAACGCGGTCACATATGATATCCGTGCGCCAAGGTCAAAGGCGCAAGGGTCGCGCCCTGCGTCGTGCTTCCGGACGGCTGTCTCCAGGCACCGTCAGGCAGCTTCTTATTTGCGTTGCCTGGTATAAACTGCGCTGCCACAGCCGAGACGGCTGTGGCAGCGCGGTCCTTGAGGGTATAATTCAGGAGCAATTTTGCGAAGCCTTGCGATGAACATTGCCGGTATCCCGGAATTCGCGGCGCGGTTCGGGCTCGATTTCGTGCTGCCGCAGCGCTGCTTAAGCTGCGATGCAAGGGTGTCGGAGCAGACGGGGCTGTGTGCGGAATGCTGGTCCCAGATGCCTTTCCTGGAACGGCCCTGGTGCCAGCGGCTTGGTATCCCGTTTTCCTACGATGTCGGCGAAGGTGCCTGGAGCCCGCAGGCAATTGCCGCGCCGCCCGTGTTCGGCAGGTTACGGTCTGTCGCCTTTTACGAAGGTCCTGCCCGCCAGATGGTTCATGCGCTGAAGTTTTCCGATCGGCGTGAACTGGCCCGCCCGATGGCGCGCTGGATGGCTCGCTCCGGCAGCGAACTGCTGAGCGAGGAAAGTCTGCTTGTGCCGGTGCCGCTTCACTGGTTGCGCTTGTTGTCCCGCAGGTTCAACCAGGCCGCCGATCTTGCAAAAGAGGTTTCCCGCGAATGCGGTGGGCAGTTTGAACCACAGATCCTGAGACGGCAGAAGCGTACCCGCCGGCAGGTCGGCCTTTCGGCCAAGGACCGTCACCGGAATGTCCGTTCCGCCTTCAAGGTCGACGCCGATCGGGCCGATCTGGTGCAGGGGCGTCACGTTGTGTTGATCGATGATGTGCTGACAACCGGTTCGACAGTGTCCGCCTGCTGCAAATGCCTGCTTTCATCGGGCGCAGCCTCCGTCGACGTGCTCACTTTTGCGCAAGTCGACCCGTCCCAGCGAGCAGGTATTCCGGCCTGATCGCAACGCTCGTCTATTGAGTTTTCGCTGTGCGCTCGCATATAACGCCCGGATTTGGTGTGCGGCGGTGCGGCAAAAGCGTGCGGCTGCCAAAAAACAAGGAAATAGACCTGATGGCTGAAGTGGTGATCTATACGCGCCAGCTCTGCGGATTCTGTACAGCGGCCAAGCGGCTGCTGGACAAGAAGGGCGTTGCCTACACGGAACACGATGCCACGTTCGATCCGGGCCTGCGCAAGGAAATGGTGCAGAAAGCCAACGGGCATTCGACCTTTCCGCAGGTCTTCGTCGGCGCGACGCATGTGGGTGGCTGCGACGATCTTCACGATCTGGAGCGTGCGGGCAAACTGGACGCCCTGCTCGGGTCCTGATTTACTGAAGGCACAATTTCTTCTCACAGGATGGAGACAGCGGTCGGATGACCTCATTCACGGCAGCATGCATTCAGCTGCGTAGCGGCAAGACGATTTCGGACAACGCCGATGCTGCGGAAAGCCTTATCCGGGCAGCAGCAAAGGATGGCGCGCATTATGTTCAAACGCCCGAAATGTCGAACGTTCTGGTGCGCAGCCGGGAAGAACTGCTGGAGCGGATCTCCGATGCGGATGACGACCAGTTCCTGAAGCGATCACGCGCACTTGCGGCCGATTTGGGCATCTATCTGCACCTCGGGTCACTGGCCGTGCTTGCCGGCAACGGCAAGGTCGCCAACCGTGCGTTTCTGATTGCGCCGGATGGCAACATCCTCGCGACATACGACAAGATACACATGTTCGATGTCGACCTGCCGAACGGTGAAAGCTGGCGAGAATCGGCAACGTATGAACCGGGCACACAGACGGTGATCGCCGATCTGCCCTTTGCCAAGGTCGGTATGGCAGTGTGTTACGACATCCGGTTCCCGGCAATATTTCGAACCCAGGCCCGCCAGGGCGCGCAGGTTCTGACAGGGCCGGCGGCCTTCACCCGCCAGACCGGCCAGGCTCACTGGCACGTGCTGCAGCGTTCCCGTGCGATTGAAAACGGTGCTTACGTGATTTCGGCCGCCCAGGGCGGTGCCCATGAGGATGGCCGTGAAACCTATGGTCACAGCCTTGTCGTGGACCCCTGGGGTGCCGTGATCGCCGAACTCGACAATGATGCACCGGGCTACGTTCTCGCGGAGATCGAACCCAAGAAAGTGGCCGATGCGCGGGCGCGTATCCCTGCAATTGCCAACGAGCGGGATTTTGTCTGTCATCATGCGGACGGTTTGAAGGAGATTTCAGCGTGATCAAATACACGCTCGTTTGCGACAGTGCGCATTCCTTCGAAGGCTGGTTCCGCAATTCCGATGATTTCGACGCGCAGTGTGCGCGAAAACTGGTTGTCTGCCCGATCTGCGGAGCAACCAGCGTTCAGAAAGGTTTGATGGCGCCGGCAGTTTCGACCGCACGCAAGCGGGACGCGCTTGCCAGTGCCACGCAGGCTGAAATGCAAGCGGTAGCCGCGGCTACCGCTCCCAAAACCGAAACGCCGACTGGCACCACCACGACCGACATGCGACCGTCGGCACTCCTGCCGCAAGATGTGCAGCAGAAGGAAGTTCTGGAGGCGCTCCGGCTGGTGCGGGCGCGCATCATCGAGAGTTCGGAAAACGTCGGCCAGAACTTTGCGACCGAAGCCCGCAAGATCCACTACGGCGAAGCTGAAGAACGCAGCATCTATGGCGAGACGTCGCCCAAGGATGTCGAGGCGCTGCTGGACGAAGGTATCCAGGTGTTCGCTCTTCCAGAGTTGCCTGACGACAAGAACTGAGTTCTGGCGACGGTCCCGAGTGCTCCCGGACAATCGTTGGCAAACCGTTCGCCGGGCTTTGCTGCCCGCATGGTTTGCTGAGGGGCAGCAAAAGCATGATCCGCTGAAGGAGGGGCAGGCCCGAGCCATGGGCGATGACTGATGCCGCCTCATGCCTCAAGAGCTGTCGCCGAGAGGACCTTTTCTCTCAGATGCAACCTTTCTCTTTTGTCTATTGCTGGCAGCGTTCAGTCAAAAGGTGGTTTGTTGCTTCTGCGTAGTGCTGATGTTTTGGATGATTTCTTACGTAGTGTTAATCATTGTTAATTTATTTCATTATTTAAGTCTTGCATTGCCTTGGGAACTTTTGAGTGTTTTCCGAGTTGAATATTACAAGAAATCTTTATAAGCAGAACGCTGTGCCGAGGTTCCCGATGTCGATAGCTGAAATGAACATGCCTGATTCTATACGCGTGATGGTGGCGGAAGACGAGCCGATGATCGCCTGGATGCTGGAAGACATCCTTTCGGGCATGGGACTGATGGTCGTCGGGCCGTTCTCGACCGTTGCCGAGGCAAGTTCCTGCATATCTTCGGCAACGCCCGAATTGGCACTTCTGGATGTCGATCTGGCCGACGGCGTTGTTTATCCGCTGGCCGACACGCTGCACGCGCAGGAAATTCCGATCATCTTCCACACTGCCAACCCGGACAAGGTGGACCTAAAGAGCCGGTATGAAGGCGCTGAGGTCGTGCCAAAGCCATCGAACCCGAAGCGGCTCCAGATCGCCGTCGAAACGGCCCGGACACTCCTCAAAAGATCATGAGCAAGGCCGGTCTGCCGGAGAGCGAAAGCAACTCTTTCGGGCATGGATCTGCCGACTGTCAGCGGCTGCAACAAGCAACGGAAAAGCCTGCCTCATTCGTTTATGGATGAAGCAGGTTATTCCAGCGGGTCCGGGCCGACAGTAACGTCAGGACTTCGCGGCGGCCGGTTTGCGCCGGGCTGCCGCCGGTTTCATCGCCGACTTGGTTTCTTCCAGACTTTCTTCCGCAGCCTTGCTCAATTCGTTGACGCTTTCCATTGCCGTTTCGTTGAGTTCTTCAACCGCGGCAGCGCTTTCGGAAAAGCTGTTTCGGAAAAGGGCTGCCTGCTTTTCGAAATGATCCTGATATTCACTCGCCATTCTGGAATAGAAATCCTGCAGCGTTGCCATGGTTTCTTCCGGTGCGGCGCACTGGCTCAGGGATTTGGCGCATTCGAAATCCTGATGCAGTCGATGGCTGACGAAATTCATGTGGTCATCAAATGCCTTTTCGGCATGGGACCACATGGTCGTACCCATTTTTTGGAAGCTTTCGATGGCCTTGGCTTCAATCCGGTCTTCGCGCTCGGCGAACGCCCAGTTGGAAAAGGTGGGCATCGGCCACTGGGTTGGCGTCGGCCACTCGGGTATCTTGGGCCATTCGGCCATCATGGCGCTCAGGTCGAAGGCACCCGTATTGCTTTTGGTCGGCATGAAAGATCCTCCGGTTGTTCGTGTGACATAAAGCGGCTGGCCATGGCGGTTTTCCGCCGGCTTACCGTCCCCTGACCCGTGAACGGTTTCGTCACCGGCACAGGGCCCCGCTCCAAAGGTGACGTAACTGTACCCTTGCATCAAGGCCAAGCTTTGACACGGATCAAATCGCGTACCGATTCTTACGTAAAAGACGCAAGCGCCGCAGACCCGGCTGGGCTTACCGCCGGCTCAGGGGCGATTTAGAAAATCACGCAGCGTTGCGGTCACCATTTCAGGAGCTTCCAGCGGGGACAGGTGCCCGCTGCCTTCAATCACGGCCAATTCGCTTTGGGGAATGTGGCTGTGGATCTCCTGCGAGACTTCAACCGGAGTGAGGCGGTCGCCATCACCAACCAGCACCAGCGTCGGACAGGCGATCTCCCCAAGCCGGGGCCGGGAATCGATGCGGTTGATCAGGGCTGTCTGCTGGCGGATGAATGCCTCTGGTCCGGTTTCATGTGCCATGTCGACGACAGCTGCTTTCAGGTCCTCGTCATCTTCGCGATTTTCATGGACAAAGCCGGGGTAAAGCAGATGTGGAACCTTGGAGAAGCCCTTCTTGCGGGTCAGGTCAATCAGGAATTGACGGCGTTCGGACTGGTCAGGTGTGTCAGGCCGCGAATTGGTGTCCAGAAGGGCGAGCTTGCCGACCCGGTCGGGCGCTTCACGCAAGATTTCCATGGCGATGTAGCCACCCATGGACAGGGCGATGAGGGAAAACCGCTCAGGGGCCTTTTCCAGGACACTGGCGGCGATGGCCTTGATGCTGTCGTGTTCACGGTGGTTCGCCACCATGATCGGCCGGTCGGCAAAGGCAACGATTTGCGGGGCGTAGAGAGCCTCGGTGCACAGGAGGCCCGGAACAAACAGGATCGGATCGCTCATCGGATCTCCTTCGCCCGTTCCGCCAGCATCATGTAGTTCACGTCCATGTCGCGCGATTTCGTCCAGCTGTCCGTGAGCGGATTGTAGGTGACGCCGCAGCGGTCGATCATGGTCAGTCCGGCGGCCTGGAGCGGACCTTCGATTTCCGAGGGGCGGACCAGCTTTTCATAGGAATGCGTGCCCTTCGGCAGCCAGCGCAGCACATACTCGGCGCCGACGATGGCAAGCGCATAGGCTTTCAATGTGCGGTTGATGGTCGCAACGAACATCAGTCCGCCCGGACGGACCATTTGCGCGTTGGATTCCAGGAACAGCGGCACGTCGGCCACATGCTCGACCACTTCCATGCTGAACACCACGTCGAAGGTCTCACCCGCCGCCGCCAGGGCTTCCGCCGTCTCTGCCCGGTAGTCGATCTCAAGGCCGGAGGTCTTCATGTGCAGGCGTGCGATCTCGATGTTGGTTTCAGACGGGTCCGCGCCGACCACATCCGCCCCGAGCCTTGCCATCGGTTCGCTCAGAAGGCCGCCGCCGCAGCCGATGTCGAGGAAGCGCAGGCCCTTGAACGCATCCGACGCCTTCGGATCGCGGCCGAAATGCCGGCTGATATGATCCTTGATGTAGGCCAGACGCACAGGGCTGAACTTGTGCAAGGGTTTGAATTTGCCCGTCGGGTCCCACCACTCTTCTGCCATGGCGGAAAAGCGCGCGACTTCCTCGCTGTCGATCGTGCCTTTGGTTTCCTGAGCCCTGCCAGTCATCGGACGGTCCTTTCAAGAACGTGAAGCGGCCTCGCGCTTCGCCTGGTCATTCAACGGTTCGAAGTCGATCCAAGGTCTGAGACTATTTGTCAAGAGACCCAGTTGCGGCAACGGAACACAGACTGTATGCATGTGCGCCGATCCCGGAGGCGCAAGAGGCGCTTCCAGACACGACTATAAAGATTACGAGTGGTATGGCCCGACTGGTTTTAAAATTTGGCGGGACTTCGGTTGCCGATCTTGATCGCATCCGCAATGTCGCCCGCCATGTCAAACGGGAAGTGGACGCCGGCCATCAGGTCGCGGTGGTAGTTTCGGCCATGGCCGGGCAGACCAACAAGCTGGTGGAGTTTTGCCGAGAGGCATCACCGCTCCACGATGCCCGCGAGTATGATGCCGTTGTCGCTTCCGGCGAACAGGTGACCTCCGGCCTCCTGGCCATCGTGCTGCAGGACATGGGCGTCAATGCCCGATCCTGGCAGGGCTGGCAGGTGCCGATCAAGACCGACGAGAACCATGGCGCGGCCCGTATCCGCGATATCGACGGCAGCTTCCTGAGCGAACGCCTCGAGCAGGGTCAGGTAGCCGTGCTCGCCGGTTTCCAGGGGGTGGCGCCGGATAACCGGATCGCGACCCTGGGCCGCGGTGGTTCCGACACCAGTGCGGTTGCCATTGCCGCCGCCATCAAGGCCGACCGCTGTGATATCTATACCGATGTCGACGGAGTCTACACCACCGATCCGCGCATCGTGCCCAAGGCGCAGCGTCTTGACCGGGTGTCGTTTGAGGAAATGCTCGAAATGGCCTCTCTCGGTGCCAAGGTGCTGCAGGTGCGCTCCGTGGAAATGGCCATGGTTCATGGCGTCAGAACTTTCGTGCGCTCCAGCTTTGACGATCCGGATGCGCCCCAGGTCGGCGAGAACGGCCTTCCGATTGGAACTCTTATTTGCGACGAGGACGAACTCGTGGAACAGCAGGTTGTCACCGGCATTGCCTATGCCAAGGACGAAGCCCAGATCTCTCTCCGTGACGTTGCCGACAAGCCGGGTGTCGCCGAATCCGTGTTCGGGCCGCTGGCGGATGCCAACATCAACGTCGACATGATCGTTCAGAACATTTCGCCGGACGGAAAGACCACCGACATCACCTTCACGGTTCCCGAAGGCGACTTCGAACGCGCCAACAAGGTGCTGAAAGACAATCGGGGCGTCATCGGTTTCCAGAACCTTGAAGGTGCGCGGGACGTGGTGAAAGTCTCCGTCATCGGCATTGGAATGCGCTCGCATGCAGGCATCGCAGCCCAGTGTTTCCGCGGTCTTGCGTCCAAGGGCATCAACATCCGTGCCATCACCACTTCCGAGATCAAGATCTCTGTGCTCATCGATTCAGCATATGCAGAACTTGCGGTGCGGACTCTGCATTCGCTATACGGGTTGGACGGATAGTTCATCCGGGAGGCAGGCCCTTGCTGAAAAGGGGTCTGTTTGAAGCGGGATCAACGGGGGCGCAATGCGCAGCAACCTAGCCGGACCGCGCCTTCTGCTCCGTCGGCTTCGCGAAGTCATGGCGGAGCCGATCACGGCGCAGGAGCGACTCGACAAGATCGTGGTGTTGATCGCCTCGAACGTGGTCGCCGAAGTCTGTTCCGTTTATATCCTGCGCGCCGATGGCGTTCTCGAGCTCTACGCGACCGAAGGTCTGAAGAGCGAAGCGGTTCACAATGCATCGCTTCGCGTCGGCCAGGGCCTTGTCGGCCTGATCGCGGCCGAAGCCCGGCCGCTGAACCTGCCCAACGCCAGTGCCCACCCGGGCTTTGCCTATCTGCCGGAAACGGGCGAAGAAGCCTATAACTCCTTCCTCGGTGTGCCGATCCTGAGGGCCGGCCGCACGCTCGGCGTCCTTGTCGTCCAGAACCAGTCCCACCGGACCTATCTGGAAGATGAAGTCGAAGCGCTGCAGACGACTGCGATGGTGATCGCCGAAATGGTGGCCGCCGGCGAGCTGGAAGCCATTTCCCAGAAGGCCACGGGCCTCGATCTTTCCCGGCCGATCACTTCCAACGGTGTCGGCCTGGCCGAAGGCGTCGGCCTGGGGCATGTGGTTCTGCACGAGCCGCGTGTCGTCGTCACGAACCTGATCGCGGAAGATACGGATCGCGAAAAGAGCCGCCTGGATGCGGCGATCAACCGGCTGCGGCTTTCAATCGACGATTTGCTGGCCAGCGGCGAAATTGCCGCGATCGGCGAACATCGCGAGGTTCTGGAAGCCTACCGCATGTTCGCTTACGACCGCGGCTGGATCCGGAAGATCGAGGAAGCGATCCGCAACGGCCTGACTGCCGAGGCGGCTGTCGAAAAGGTGCAGAGCGATACGCGTGCCCGCATGCTGCGCCAGACCGACCCTTACCTGCGCGAACGCCTGCACGATCTTGACGACCTTGCCCACAGGCTGATCCGCGAACTCATGGGCCGCGAGCACGGCCCGGGCCTGGACGAACTGCCCCAGGATGCGATCGTCGTCGGCCGCAACATGGGTGCGGCAGAGCTGCTGGACTACGGCAGGGACCGCATCCGCGGCCTGGTTCTGGAAGAAGGCGGGCCGACCAGCCACGTGACCATCGTTGCCAGGGCGCTCGGCATTCCGACGGTTGGCCTTGTCGATGATATCGTCAGTCTGGCCGATGGCGGTGATGCCATCATCGTGGACGGCGATACCGGCGAAGTGCATCTGCGTCCGGCTGTCGACCTGGAAAACGCCTATGCGGAGAAGGTCCGCTTCCGGGCGCGGCGTCAGGCCCAGTACCGGCGCCTGCGCAACAAGCCGTCCGTCACCCGGGACGGTATCGACATCTCGCTGCAGATGAACGCCGGCCTTCTGGTCGACCTGCCGCATCTGGACGAGGCGGGGGCGGCCGGGGTCGGTCTCTTCCGCACCGAACTGCAGTTCATGGTGGCGTCCTCGTTCCCGCGCATGCGCGAGCAGCAGTCACAGTACAGCCAGGTTCTCGATGCAGCGGCGGGCCGTCCGGTCACCTTCCGGTCGCTTGATATCGGCGGTGACAAGGTGTTGCCTTATCTGCGCTCGATCCAGGAGGAAAACCCGGCCATGGGCTGGCGCGCGTTGCGCCTTGGCCTCGATCGGCCGGGCCTGCTCCGGACACAGATCCGGGCGCTGCTGCATGCGGCTGCCGGCCGGGACCTGAAGCTGATGTTCCCGATGGTGGCAGTGGTCGATGAATTCCTGCAGGCCAAGTCCCTGGTGGACAAGGAAGTCAAACACCTGCGCCGCCATGGTCACGCCACGCCGGAAAACATCCGTCTGGGCGTGATGGTGGAAGTGCCTTCGCTGCTGTTCCAGCTCGAAGAGCTGATGGGTCATGTCGACTTCGTATCGGTCGGGTCCAACGACCTGTTCCAGTTTTTCTGTGCGGTCGACAGGGGCAACACACGTGTCGCCGACCGGTTCGACACGTTAGGGGTCGGGTTCCTGCGGGCCTTGAAATCCATCGTCGATGCGGCAAATAAAGCTCATGTTCCCGTAACACTATGCGGGGAACTGGCCGGGCGGCCGCTGGAGGGGATGGCACTGATCGGCCTGGGCTTCCGGGACCTTTCCATGTCACCCGCATCCCTTGGTCCGGTGAAGGCCATGCTGCGGACCCTTGATGCCGGTCGCCTGTCCGCCAGGCTGTTGCCGCGGCTGGAACCTGGCCACGACGACAGCAACATTCGGGACGTGTTGAAGCGGTTCGCCGCCGAAACCGATGTTGCCCTTTAGCGCTAACGGGCGTAACTCACCGTCAAAGCGATAATTTCTGGAGAATCAGCGCGTATGCTGGCGCGTCACAAACTCGATACCCTGCTGGACCGGTTCGCGGAACTCGAACACATGATGTCCGCCAATCCGGATCCGGGCGCTTACGTCAAGCTGTCGCGGGAATATGCCGGACTGGAACCGCTGGTCGGCAAGATCCGTGCGTTGATCAAGGTGGAACAGGATCTGGCCGGTGCGAAGGCGCTGCTGCAGGATCCGTCCTCCGATACGGAAATGCGCGAACTTGCCGAAATGGAGCGCGACGAACTGGAAGAGCGCGTCGAGGAGCTGGCCCAGGATGTGCGCATCGGGCTGCTGCCGAAGGACGAGGCGGATTCCAACGATGCCATTCTGGAAGTGCGGGCCGGGACAGGCGGCGACGAGGCGGCCCTGTTTGCCGGCGATCTCTTCCGCATGTATCAGCGCTATGCCGAACTTCAGGGATGGAAGGTCGAAATCCTGTCCGCCAGCGAAGGTGAAGTCGGCGGATACAAGGAAGTGATCGCTTCCGTTTCCGGCGACAATGTCTTTGCCAAGCTGAAATTCGAATCCGGTGTCCACCGAGTACAGCGGGTGCCGGCAACCGAGTCGGGGGGGCGAATCCACACGTCCGCGGCAACCGTCGCCGTGCTGCCCCAGGCCGAGGACGTCGACATCGACGTTCAGGAAAGCGATCTGAGGATCGACACCTACCGTGCGTCCGGGGCAGGTGGCCAGCACGTCAACACGACCGATTCGGCGGTGCGCATCACGCACTTGCCAACCGGTATCGTCGTGGCCGTTCAGGACGAACGCTCCCAGCACAAGAACAAGGCGCGGGCCATGCAGCTGCTGCGTGCTCGCATCTATGACGAAGAGCGCGAGCGGGCGGCAAGCGAGCGGACCGAGGCCCGCCGGCTTCAGGTCGGATCCGGTGACCGTTCGGAACGCATCCGCACTTACAACTACCCGCAGGGCCGTGTGACCGACCATCGCATCGGTCTGACGCTCTACAAGCTGGAACAGATCCTGTCCGGCGAAGCCCTGGGTGAGGTCATCGAACCATTGATCCTGGATTACCAGGCCAATCTTCTGGCTTCCGAAGAGGCTTGAGGGTGAGCATCGGCCAGCTTTACCGGTCTGTGCGTGACCGGTTTCGAGCGGCCGGGCTGCCGACGCCGGAACTGGACGCGAGGCTTCTGGTCGGAGCGGCGCTTGATCTGCCCCTGTCAGATCTTCTTTTACGCGAACATGATGAGGCTGCGCCCGGCGCTGCCGAACTTGTCGAAGCCCATGCGCAAAAACGGCTGGCCGGAATGCCTGTCGGCCGCATACTTGGCGAGCGGGAGTTCTACGGCCGGCGGTTTCTGTTGAATCCGGCGACACTGGAACCGAGGCCGGACACCGAAACCCTGATCGACGCCGTGCTGGAAAGATGCGCCCCGGATGAAGCGCCGCTGATCTGCGATATCGGCACGGGCACGGGAGCCATTGCCGTCACCTTGCTAGCCGAATTGCCCAATAGCCGTATGATTGCGGTGGACCTGTCGGAACAGGCACTGGAATGCGCGGCCGGCAATGCGCTCCTTCATGGTGTGGGGGGGCGACTGCTGCCGGTTCGAGCGGACTATACCTCTGCCTTGCGGCCTGAAGGTGGTTTCGACTGGGTTGTCAGCAACCCTCCCTATATCCGCAGTGCAGTGCTTGCAGAGCTCTCGCGCGAGGTGATTCAGCATGACCCAAAGCTCGCGCTTGATGGTGGCGAGGATGGCCTGACCGCCTATATCCGTATTGTCACGGATGCAAAAAAGTTGCTCCGGTCAGGCGGCTGGATCGCACTTGAAATCGGCTTCGATCAGGCGGTTGATCTGGAAAAACAGTTGCGTCATCATAGCTTTGTAGGGATTGAAGTCATTCAGGATCTTTCCGGCAACGACCGTGTCGTGTTGGGGCGCAGGTCTTAATTTTGCGGATTTGATCCAAAGACGAAAAAGCACTTGGAAATCGCAACGGAAACGGGTACGTTCCTCTTGCCGAGACCGGAAATGTTATCAGCGTTTAGCGGGGCATACGCATCCGGCAGCTGGGAACCGGCGCAACTTCAGCGTTTTGGAAACCGTTGCAAATCGGACTATCCGGTGTTTCGGACTGTCGAAGAAAAAGACAATCGCGTTGGCCAGCGGCCTTTAGCGCGCTGCGTATGTTTTCAATGACAGCCGCTAACCAGCATTGTTGGTTTCGGCAGGTATTTCGTGTCGGTTTTAGGCAATTCCGATGTTGGGTCAGCGTCAAGCTGACCGCCGTTCCGTAAGAGAAAACGGCAGGATGAGACCAGGAAATCAAAGCAATAAGCGTATGCGCGGACGGGGCCGCAAGGGCCCTAATCCGTTAACCCGGACTTACGAATCCAACGGTCCTGATGTGAAGATCCGCGGTACTGCGATGCATATTGCAGAGAAGTACCAGCAGCTTGCACGCGATGCCCAGGCATCGGGCGACCGGGTGATGTCCGAGAACTATAACCAGCATGCGGAGCATTATCTGCGCATTGTGGCTGCTGCGCAGCCGCAACAGCAGCCGATGGCGCATGCCTCTTCCCGCAACGAGGCCGAAGACGGTTTCGAAGCTGGGGCAACCAATGGCTCTGCACATTCCAATGGTGCGGAACGGCCTTCCCAGGAAATGTCTTCCTCGGATGGCGACCTGATGGATGCCGACAGCCCGCAGCCCTTTATCGACGACATGCCTGTCATCGATCAGGAAGGCAAGGTCAACGGCGCTTCCCAGAAGGCAGACAAGGCCGAGGCCGGTGACGACGATGCGGACGAAAAGCCGCGCCGCAGGGCCCGGACCCCTCGTGCCCGCACACCGCGTCGGGCATCCGGCGATCAGGCGGATGCAGGCCAGACCGCGGCGGAAGCCACGGACGGTGCCGAAGCAGCTGCCGGTGGTTCCGAGCAGGAAGAGCAGCCGAAACCGCGGCGCCGGGTTGCTCGCCCGCGCCGCCCCAAGGCGGCTGAAGAAGCTCCGGCCGAGGCGCCTGCTGGCGAATAAGCCGGTGAATAGTCAGCCTCGATAAAGCTGAAATAGATAAAACGGCGTCCATGATGGGCGCCGTTTTTGTTTGTCTTGCAGATATCCGTTCCGAACGGCACAGATAAGATGCCGCAGGGGCTTTTGTGGTGAATATGCAACACTATATTAGAGGAGCAGCACTGCAAAAGGCTGTGCGGATGCCCGTATCAGGGGTCCGTATTCCAGATCGTTCCCCACGCTTCGGGTGGTGCGAACGGGTAGGAGGTAACTTATGAACTTTGAAAAATACACTGAGCGTGCGCGCGGTTTTGTTCAGTCCGCTCAGACCTTTGCCTTGGGGCGGGGCCATCAGCAATTCGCGCCTGAACATATCCTGAAAGTTCTTCTGGATGATCCGGAAGGCATGGCCAGCGGCCTGATCGACCGTGCCGGTGGCAACGCCAAGGCACTGAAGGGCGACCTTGAAGGCCTTCTGGACAAGATGCCGAAAGTTTCCGGCGGGTCCGGCCAGCTCTATATGGGGCAGGCTACCGCCCGCCTGTTCGAGCAGGCCGAGAAGATTGCCGACAAGGCGGGAGACAGCTTCGTCACCGTCGAGCGTCTTCTGCTTGCCCTTGCCATGGACAGCGACGGCGAAACCGGCAAGCTGATGAAGCGGCACGGCATTACTCCCAACGCGCTGAACGAGGCAATCAACCAGCTTCGTCAGGGCCGGACGGCCGATACTGCAACCGCGGAAAATCAGTATGACGCGCTGAAGAAATTCGCCCGGGATCTGACGCAGGTCGCCCGGGAAGGCAAACTCGACCCTGTGATCGGCCGTGACGAGGAAATCCGGCGGACCATCCAGGTTCTGTCGCGCCGTACCAAGAACAACCCGGTCCTGATCGGTGAGCCCGGCGTCGGCAAGACTGCCATCGCCGAAGGCCTTGCTCTTCGTATCGTCAACGGTGACGTGCCGGAATCGCTCAAGGACAAGCAGCTTCTGGCGCTCGACATGGGCTCTCTGATCGCCGGTGCGAAATACCGCGGCGAGTTCGAGGAACGCCTCAAGGGTGTGCTGTCCGAGGTCCAGGCGGCCGCGGGCAAGGTCATCCTGTTCATCGACGAGATGCACACTCTGGTCGGAGCCGGCAAGGCAGACGGCGCCATGGATGCCTCCAACCTGCTGAAGCCCGCCCTGGCGCGCGGCGAACTGCACTGTGTCGGGGCAACCACGCTGGACGAGTACCGCAAGCACGTCGAAAAGGACGCTGCGCTCGCCCGCCGGTTCCAGCCGGTGTTCGTGAGCGAGCCGACGGTTGAGGATACCGTGTCGATCCTGCGTGGCATCAAGGAGAAATACGAGCTGCATCACGGGGTTCGCATCACCGACAGTGCCATCGTTTCGGCGGCCGCCCTTTCGAACCGCTATATCACCGACCGGTTCTTGCCGGACAAGGCAATCGATCTTGTGGACGAGGCCGCCAGCCGGCTGCGGATGCAGGTCGACAGCAAGCCGGAGGAACTGGACGAACTGGATCGCCGGATCATCCAGCTGAAGATCGAGCGTGAGGCGCTGAAGGCCGAAAGCGACGAGGCATCCAAGGATCGCCTGTCCAGGCTCGAAAAGGAGCTGACGGATCTTGAGGAAAAATCGCAGGCACTCAGCAATCGCTGGCAGGGTGAGAAGGAAAAGCTGAACCTTGAACAGAAGATCAAGGAACAGCTCGAACAGGCCCGCATCGACCTGGAGATCGCGCAGCGGCGCGGTGATCTGGCGAAAGCCGGAGAGCTGGCCTATGGCGTGGTTCCGGAGCTGGAGCGCAAGCTCGCGGAAGCGGAAGCTTCCGAGGATGTCGATGCCATGGTCGATGAGGCCGTG
The DNA here is from genome assembly GCF_054658235.1 of Roseibium sp. LAB1. NCBI lineage: Bacteria > Pseudomonadati > Pseudomonadota > Alphaproteobacteria > Hyphomicrobiales > Stappiaceae > Roseibium > Roseibium sp. LAB1. The sequence continues at coordinate 726,465 of NZ_BAAGIB010000003.1, forward strand.
ACACCGGCCCATATTGCCCAGGTCGTCTCCAAATGGACGGGGATCCCGGTCGACAAGATGCTGGAAGGCGAGCGCGAAAAGCTGCTTCAGATGGAAGACATGCTGGCAAACCGGGTCATTGGCCAGGGGGAAGCCATTCATGCGGTTTCCACTGCCGTGCGCCGCGCGCGTGCCGGCCTGCAGGACCCGAACCGGCCGATCGGCTCGTTCATGTTCCTTGGGCCGACCGGTGTCGGCAAGACCGAGCTCACCAAGGCGCTTGCGTCGTTCCTCTTTGATGACGATAGCGCAATGGTGCGGATCGACATGTCGGAATACATGGAGAAACACTCGGTTTCCCGGCTGATCGGCGCTCCTCCCGGCTATGTCGGTTACGAGGAAGGCGGGGCGTTGACGGAAGCCGTTCGGCGGCGGCCCTATCAGGTCGTGCTGTTCGACGAAATCGAAAAGGCCCACAGTGACGTGTTCAACGTGCTGTTGCAGGTTCTTGATGACGGCCGTCTGACGGATGGTCAGGGCCGAACCGTCGATTTCCGCAACACGCTGATCATCATGACCTCGAACCTGGGGGCCGAGTATCTGGTCAACCAGCCGGAAGGTCAGGACACCGATGCGGTTCGAGACGAGGTGATGAGTTCCGTGCGGGCTCACTTCAGGCCCGAGTTCCTGAACCGCCTCGACGAGATCGTGTTGTTCCACCGCCTGCAGCGGGCGCAGATGGCCGATATCGTCAAGATCCAGCTGGAGCGTCTGCGGGCTCTCCTCACTGATCGCAAGATCACACTGAAACTGGACGACGGTGCCCTCGGGTGGTTGGCTCAGAAAGGCTACGACCCCGCCTACGGGGCCCGGCCGCTGAAACGTGTGATCCAGAAGGATGTTCAGGATCCGCTCGCCGAAAAGCTGCTTGCCGGCGAAATCCTGGACGGCCAGACAGTGGAGGTCTCGGCCGGTTCGGACCGCCTGATGTTCCAGGTGGAAGGCTCGGAAAGCGCTGCCGCCTAACCAACTGGCGGCAAGCCTCAAGGACAGATCGGAAACCCGCGGAAGGACCCTTCCGCGGGTTTTTTGTTTTGCGCCTCGCTTCCTCAAGGCATTTGCGTTTTGTCAAACGGGGGCCGGGAAAGGTGTGGTATTCATATATTCATAGTAATGAAATAATAGCTGTGCCGGAACGGCCCTGGGTGGCAAATCCGGAATAGGAGGCTCAAATGACAGTCGACCGTGCCGTAATGATGTTCGCAGGTGCCATGGTGCTCTTGTCCCTGGCGCTGGGATATTATGTTTCATCCTACTGGTTTCTGCTCAACGCCTTTGTCGGCTTGAACCTGATACAGGCCTCGGTCACCAGTTTTTGTCCGGCGGCGATCTTCTTCAAGAAGCTCGGTCTGAAACCGGGAGTGGCCTTCTCGTAAGGTGGAGGTCAAAATGAGACGCGGTATCCGCTTTCTCGTCCTGCTGATGCTGGCAACAGCGTCCGGTGCCGCGTCGTCGGCTCGTGCCGGTGAATATCTGGCACAGCCGATCACCGTGCCGGAAACCAAGGCCGTGTTTGCCGAGGTCAAGAGCCGCACAGTTGTGCCGGCTCGCGCGCGGATCGGCGGCACAATCAAATCCATTTCCGTGCGTGAGGGCGACGAGGTGATGGCCGATCAGGTCATCGCCATGGTCGTGGATGAAAAAATCGCGCTTGAACTGGATGCTGCCCGGGCCCGGATCGAGGTTCTGCGCTCCCAGCTCCAGAATGCCCGGACCGAACTTGAGCGGGTCGAGCAGCTTGTCGCACGCGGCAGCGCGGCGCAGAGCCGGCTCGATCAGGTGCGCACACAGTTTGATGTGGTCACAAACCAGACCGTTGCAGCGGAATCGGACATGGCGGTCGTTCGCCAACGGGCCAGTGAAGGCGAGGTACTTGCACCCAATTCCGGACGTGTCCTGACGGTGCCCGTCACGGAAGGGTCGGTCATTATGCCGGGCGAGGCAATTGCCCGGATTGCGAGCGGTCATTACTTCCTGCGCTTGTCCATCCCAGAGCGTCACGCCGCGCAAATCACCTCGGGTGCGAAGGTGCTGCTGGGGGGGCGCGGTCTTGATCCGAAGCCGGAGACCGCCGGCACGCCGCAGTCCTTTGGAACCATCGTCAAGATCTATCCGGAAATCTCGGAAGGCCGCGTGACGGCAGATGTCGATGTTGACGGTATTGGAGATTATTTCGTCAACGAACGTACCCTTGTCCATGTTCCCGTGGGCGAGCGTCATGTCATCGCGGTACCGGAAGCAGCTCTCTCGATCCGTCATGGTGTCGATTATGTGCAGGTCGCCGGTGACGGAGGCGCTCAGGATGTCGCCGTCGTTCCGGGTGCGCCAGTTATTCATGACGGGACGGTTCTGGTTGAAATACTGACCGGACTGCGCGCCGGTGACCGGGTGATGGTGCCATGAAACTCGGACTTGCCGGATGGCTGACCCGGTCTTTCATCGGGTCGCCGCTCACCCCGCTGTTTCTGATGGCTTCCCTGGCCCTGGGGCTGATAGCGCTTGTTGCCCTTCCGCGTGAGGAAGAGCCGCAGATCTCCGTGCCGATGGTCGACATTCACGTGGAGGCGAACGGTCTCAACGCGGAGGACGCGGTCAAGCTTGTGACGGAACCGCTCGAGACGATCGTCAAGGCGATCGACGGTGTCGAACATGTCTATTCGCAGACCCAGGACGACCGGGTGCTGGTGACGGCGCGGTTTCTCGTCGGAACAGACGCGGATGCGGCCATCCTGCGCGTGCATGAGAAGATTCGCGCCAACATGGACCGGATACCGGTCGGTATTCCCGAACCGCTGATCGTCGGCCGGGGTATCGACGACGTTGCCATTGTCGTTGTCACGCTGACACCCACGCTGGAGGCTGCCGACCGGTGGACTGCCAACGGGTTGACCCGGATTGCGCGCGAACTCCAGACCGAGATTGCCAAGCTGCCTGACATTGGCCTGACGTTCATCGTCGGCGAACAACCGGAAGCTATCCGGGTCGAACCGGACCCTGAAAAGCTGTCGCTCTACGGGATCACGCTGCAGCAACTGGCGGCCAAGATCGAAGGGGCGAACAAGTCCTTCCGCGCCGGCTATGTGCGCGAAGCGGGGGAGCAGCGCGTGCTGGTGGCCGGCGAGACGCTGCAATCGGCGGAGGAGATCGGAAACCTGTTCCTGACCGCCCGCGATGCCCGGCCCGTCTATGTGCGCGATGTTGCTCGCATCGACCTTGCCACTCACTCGGCAGAGCACAGGGTTGCCAATATACGTAAACAGGAAGGAACGCTGGTCATGGCGCCAGCCGTGTCGCTGGCCATCGCCAAGCGCCCGGGCACGAATGCGGTGGTGATTTCCGATGAAATCGTCTCAAGGCTGGAGGCAATCCGTGGGGATCTGTTTCCCGAAGGCGTGGACATGGAGATCACCCGGAACTACGGCGAGACCGCCAACGAAAAGGCCAACGAACTGCTGTTTCACCTCGGTCTTGCGACGGTGTCCATCGTTGTCCTGATCGCGCTTGCGATAGGCTGGCGCGAAGCACTGGTCACGCTGGTGGTCATCCCGACGACGATCCTGCTCACACTCTTCGCCGCCTATCTGATGGGATACACCATCAACCGCGTCAGCCTGTTCGCCCTGATCTTTTCCATCGGCATCCTGGTGGATGATGCCATCGTGGTGATCGAGAACATCGCCCGTCACTGGGGCATGTCGGATGACCGGAGCCGGATGCAGGCCGCTGTGGAGGCAGTCGCCGAAGTTGGCAATCCGACCATTGTGGCCACCTTGACGGTCATCGTCGCGCTTTTGCCGATGCTGTTCGTCTCGGGTCTGATGGGGCCTTACATGGCACCCATACCCGCCAACGCCTCGGCGGCGATGCTGTTTTCCTTCTTCGTTGCGGTGATGCTGACACCCTGGCTCATGATGAAATTCGCAGGTCGCAGCGGCGGGCACCCGCACGTGCCTGCAGCCCATGGCGGAGTGTTGGGGCGGGTGTATCGACTGGTGGCAAAACCGCTGATCGGATCGCGCCTGCGCTCCTGGATCTTCCTGCTGATCGTCGGGGTCTGCACGATCGGCTCTCTCGCACTGTTCTACACAACCGATGTCACCGTGAAGCTGCTTCCGTTCGACAACAAGTCCGAGCTGCAGGTGCTTGCCGATCTGCCCGAGGGGGCTTCGGTTGAAGACACCGACAGGGTGCTGCAGGAAATCGTGGCCCGCCTTGGGGATGTTCCGGAAATCCTGTCGTTCCAGACCTATGCCGGCACCGCTTCGCCTTTCAATTTCAACGGGCTGGTTCGCCATTACTATCTGCGGGCATCTCCAGAGCAGGGAGACGTTCAGATCAATCTCAGCGAGAAAGGTGAGAGGGACCGGTCCAGTCATGAAATCGCGCTCGGGCTCCGTGAGAGGCTTGCGGATCTGGAACTTCCCGCCGGCACCGTTCTGAAGGTGGTGGAGCCGCCTCCAGGGCCGCCGGTTCTGGCAACGCTGCTTGCGGAAATTTACGGACCGGATGCAAACACCAGGCGGGCTGTGGCACGCAGGGTGCGACAGGCCTTCGAGGACGTGCCGTTTGTTGTCGATGTCGACGATTCCTTCGGCACACAGGCCGAGCGGGTGCGCATAGCCATCGATCAGGACCGGCTGGAGTATCACAGGGTCGAACAGGGCGATGTGTTCGATACCGTCCGTCACCTCTATGGCGGAACCGAAGTCGGTTACTCACATCGCGGCCGCGCACGGTATCCGATTCCGATCCGGATCCACCTTGCCAAGGGCGACATGGTGATGGGAGAGGCCGTGCTTGCAACGCCGGTGCCCGCCAATGCCTTGCCCGGCGGCCGGGGCGTGATCGAACTTGGCGACGTGGTGACGGTCCGGCGTGAAAAGACTTCCTTCCCGGTCTTCCGCCACAATGGACGTGCGATTGAAATGGTGACCGGTGAACTTGCTGGCGCGTTCGAGGCACCGGTTTACGGGATGATGGCGGTTGCGGAGCGGCTGCGCGATATGGAGTGGGGGCCGGAGGGCGAGCCGGTGATCGCGTTTCATGGCCAGCCTGAAGACGAAACCCGGCCGACCCTGCTCTGGGATGGCGAATGGGAAGTCACCTGGGTCACCTTCCGGGACATGGGAGGAGCCTTCATGGTGGCGATCCTGGGCATCTACTTTCTCGTGGTCGCCCAATTCGGTTCCTTCAAGCTGCCGCTCGTGATCCTGACGCCAATCCCGTTGACGCTGATCGGCATCATGCTGGGACACTGGTTGTTTGCAGCGCCGTTTACGGCGACGTCGATGATCGGTTTCATCGCACTTGCCGGCATCATTGTGCGCAATTCCATCCTGCTGGTCGATTTCATCCAGCATTTGCGCACGCCTGACAGACCGCTTTTGGACCTTCTTCTGGAAGCCGGGGCGATCCGCTTCAAGCCGATCCTTCTGACAGCGCTCGCCGCAATGATCGGTGCGGCGGTGATCTTGGGTGATCCGATTTTCCAGGGGCTGGCAATTTCGCTGCTGTTCGGCCTGGCTTCGTCCACGATCCTGACGGTTCTGGTCATTCCCGCGATCTACATGGCTCTGCGCCAGGGGAAGGCACCAAAGGTGCCGGCTTCCCAAGCAGAGTAGCCGGAGCGCAAGTACTGCCTTGGCAGACGCTGATCGGCTAATTCCCGGTCGGCCAAGGGGGAGCGACAAGAGGTACCCAAGGGCGGCCGGATTCCGGCCGGTCGGAAGTTGTTCCGCTATACCCATTCTATCTAAAGGTAGCGTACAAAATCGCTGATGGGCGGGGGCTCCCCGGCCCGTCTGTCGGCAGATGCCGGGCAGGAATGCTGATGCCGCGCAAGGCCGGCCGGGGTGAGAAAGACCCGGCCGAACATTTGTCACGTGCGGTTCGTTGAAGGGGGTTAGTTGATCGCCGCGATCCGGGACGGCTTGCGGACGCGGTCCAGCAGGGTGTCGACACGGTAGCGCTCGGTCTCGAACGCGGTGCGCATTTCACCGTCCAGCGTCCGGCCTTTCGGAAGCTTGATACGCATCGGATCCATATAGCGTCCGTTTACAAGCACTTCATAGTGCAGGTGCGGGCCTGTCGACAGGCCGGTGGAACCGACGTAACCGATGATCTGGCCCTGAGTGACCTTGGACCCTTCATGGATGCCGCTGCCGAAGCCGCTCATGTGGTTATAGGTGGTGGTGTAGCCGTTGGTATGCTGCAGTTCGATGCGGCGGCCATAGCCTGAACTCCAGCCGGCCTTGACGATGGTGCCGTTGCCGGCCGCCATGATCGGCGTTCCGCGCGGTGCGGACCAGTCCACGCCGCGGTGCATCTTGGTGTAGCCGTGGATCGGATGCCGGCGCATGCCGAAACCGGAGCGGAACTTGCCACCGTTGAGCGGCTTGCGAATAAGAAACTTCTTAGCGCTTTGGCCAGTGTCGTCGTAAAAATCGGTGACGCCGTCGTCCGGAGTGCGGAAGCGGTAGAATTCCCGCGTGGTGTTGCCGGTGTTGAGCGCCGCATAAAGGATCTTCGGCGGAGAGTTGTCGTCACCTTCCGTGAAGAACAGCTCAAGGGCGTCGCCTGGCTGGACCCGCGCGTTGAAGTCGACGTCGAATGAGAACATGCGCACCAGATCGTTGATGATCTCTTCCGGCATGTCCTGCTCGAGCGCCGTCTGGTAGAGGCTGTCGTAAATGGCAGGCGTCGGACCGCCGTAGGAAACCCTGTCGGCTTCCTCGAACGCATCTGCCAGGAACGTGCTCGGTTCCTTGGCCTCGATATAGGTGCCGCTGTCCGACCGGGCGACGGTAGCCTGGTGTTCGGTGTTCTCGTAGAGGCTGACGCGTTCGGGGCGCATCCGCTCCAGATCGTCCGGAGACGGCGCATAGGCGATCCGCAACCGCTGGCCTTCGGTCAGATCGGTAATTCCGAACAGTTTCGAGAAGGCGGTCGAGATGGCAATGGCTTCGTCTTCTGTCGCGTCGTAATCCATCATGACGTCGGCCAGGTCCTGGTCCTTGGTCACGGGAACGATGCTTTCGTCCATGCCGGCGAAACGGATGTCCTCGTCCTGCTTGGAGACAAAGGAAACGTTTTCCGGTGTGATGCGCACCGCGTAACGTTCCAGATCCGGCTGAAGAGCAAGATTGAAATCGAACCGGCCCGGATCGACCAGGGATTTTGCGGCCATTTCGACAGCGTCGATGGACAGCGTGCGCGCGATTTCGCGGACGGCCAGCTCGACCTCGGTCTCGGACGGGGTCCGATCCAGATCGATGTCCCCGCTTTCGGCCGGGAAGGGAGCCAGCGAAATGCTGACTTCGCTTTCCAGCTTCGCACCATAGATGGAATCTGCCGGAAGCGGTGTGCCGGTCTCCGCCACATTGGCCGCACCGTCATCGTCGGTGTTGTCGGCGAACATGTTCAGCGGATTGAAGGCCGGGATACGCTCCGCGAGTTCCGGATCCTTGCGGGTCGCAAGCGTTGCGCTGACGAAGACATGCGGCTGTACGCGAATATGGTCCCGGTCGCCCTCGCGCGTGACAACATTGACGTCGATGACATGCTTGCTGGAATATTCGGCGGCGGTGCGCAGAACGCGGTCACCCTTGGTGCCGCCGCTGGACAGGGAAAATCCGTTCATAAATGCATCGGACGAGGGCGCAGCTTCTACACTGTACTGACCATCGAGTGCCGCCATGAGGGCTCCACCCATCAGAACCAGTGATGTGACTCCTGTCAGAACAGTGCCGGCAAACCAGCGCAGGGACACCTGACGCCGGTCGGACATACCACTGCGGCCTTCGTAGCCGCGCAGCGGCGGCTCGTCACCTAACTCTATTCGTAGGGTCTGCGCGCTATGGAAGGGCCCAAAATGCATTAATACCTGTCCGGTCCTTTTAAGCTATCGCATGAATCCGAAACCCGCAGCCCTCGGGCACGGCAGTTTGTATCAGCGGCGATAAACATAACAGATCCTGCTACATGCAGTGTTTGATTTAAATCGTCAATTGTTTCTGCTCGGCTGCCCACCGGACACACCGCATTCGGATCGTGGGGTACGAGCAGATTTTGTCGGTTCTGTGGTCGTAACGGGGCCGCTTGTCTTCTTTATAAGGGATCTTCTGGCGTGACCTCCCGGCTTGCCCGCAGCCCGGGCGAAAAAAGGTCAGAAAAGAATTGGGAAAAATGAAGGGTATTGGAGGTCCGAGAGGGGTGGGATGTCGAATTTACCTAGGATTTCCGGGCGTTTTGGCTTGTGTGAATCTTTTTTGACAAAGTGTGTTGACTCATCTTCAGGCCCTGCGTATAACGCCCTCCATCGACGGCGGCGCCGCCAACACGGCGCTCCTCGCTGTTGGTTCTACCAGACAACTTTGCCGCATCGACCTGGCAACAGGGAAATGGCTTGGCGTCTTTGGTTGAAGGCTTTAAAGCCGCATTTGCTGACAAGCGAATGGTTCTTTGACAATTTGATTATTGAAGGAAGGGAAGCGTAGGCGGCGTTGGCCTTGCGATCTCAGGCTCTTTCGGGGG